>CAVDUV010000001.1:0-211511 GCA_963612465.1 Bacteroidaceae bacterium
TTTAAGGTTTATGTTAATGGTATTAGAAGGTTAATTAGTTAAGCAATCCTGGACGCTGAGTCCGGGATTTACTTTTTTATATGCATAATGTAATGAGGTGTCGGTGCATGGCAGCCCATATCAGGATAGTCATAGGGCGGTGTGGTTGTGTGAAAGCTTGCCGCCCTATGACTTTTGTGTTTTTAGGTATCTCTTATTATTGATGTGTGCATGTGTTTTCAGCGCATTTGAATCAAGGTGGTATCAGACCTTTATAAAAAAAACAAGATGTGTGAAATCTAATTGTTTTGTCAGGTTTGAAAGTCAAAATGCACTTGCCATGCTGCAATATGCTGAAATCGACAAGTGGTTTAAAAAATCATTGCATTTAAGTTGTTAGGCCACAAAGATAACGTTCGCGCCAAAAACGTGGTGTGCGTTGTGGCGTGTGTTTGTGCGCACGAGTGCCATAGTTGTGCGTTTGCGGTGTGTTGATGTGCGTTTGAGCGTGGATTTTCGGCAAAAGCGGTGTGCTGATCACATCACGATGGGTGGGTTGAAACCGTGTAGTAGGCTCGAGCTGGTGTCGATGTTGCGCTTCTGAGCGCGGCGCAGAGCAAACCGCGAGGTGAAGCCTGAGGCTTCGGCCACGGCATCTTGTGTTGCGTTGGGGTAGGTTTGGCGGTAGAGTTCGGCATGCCGCAGGCGAAACATGTTCACCAGGTCGTAGAAACCAATCTGTGTAATGAACCGCCCGGCCTCGGTCTTTTTGCCATACGAGATGTCGGCGAGCACTTCGGCTCTTGTCAGGCTCGATTCGGTGTATCGCTTTCCAATCACTCTAATCACTTCGGCTTTGGCCTCGCCGTAGCTGCCGGCTCCGCTTTCGCTGTCGGACTCATTGTCGGTTGTTTCGGCTGCACACTTGTCTTTTGTGGAGCTGTCGGGAGTCACGCTTTTCAATGTGAGCCTGTCGGGGCGCAGCATTAGTTTAGTCATGATTGTGATATTAGATGCAATGAGGGGCAAAGCGCTTACGATCATTACCCAGCGGCAACCGGTGAAAAACATTACCCACATTATCAGCATCCACATTGTGGGGTAGAATATCACCACTTGGGTGTGCTTGTAGTAGAAATCGTCGTGATTGGAATAAACGGCCACATTGTAGCTGTCGATGGCCTTTTTCATCTGCCACGTGAGGGTGACCACGGCGGCTGTCTGGATCGCGCCTACAGTCCCGGTTGCTGTTGCAATTGCGGGCCATGAGTCAATGAGTAGCCGGCTGTGTCCGGTGAGCAGTGTCACAAGGGATGCAGCCACTATGCATGCCGACGAGGCTACGGCCAGCAGTGCCGCTCTTGTCCATTGCCCTTTGGGGTTGTGACTGTTTAATATCACAAACCCCATAATAAACCCCATAGGATAGTATGTGATGTTGTAGATGCGCACATAGTTCCACACGCCTTCATCGGCAGGCCACGCCACAAACGGCAGTAAAAGCACCGAGCCCATCAAGAACAGGGATATGTGCGTGTTTGTGGGGAACCGTCGGTCGTCGTAGATGGTGAATTTTGTGCGCAGCAGCAACCTGGTTGCGCCGAAAACCACCGTTGCCACGATGAAGACCAGGCAAAATTGCGATTGTAATTCAAAAAAAGTAGAACTCTGCATGTGTGATGCTGTGTTGTGGTGGCTGTTGTAGTCCTTTCGCGCGAGGGTGGACTTGGGCCCGGTTGCGGGCTGTTGGGTGGCTGCTAATGTTTTGTGTTGTAAATGATAACAAAGAAGGCCTTTAGGCAAAAACTCCGTGATAATTCAAACGCACATCTTGCGGCAATGTCAAACTCTCAATATCAATAGAACTTATTATAATTTCACAAAAGTAGAAAAAACTACCACAATAATCATTCTCAAGACAATTAAAGAAGGAATCTGAATAGTTAAATAAACTTAATTGGCGGGAGCTCGGACACTTGGTTCGTGCGCGACGTGTGTCGCTAGCCGATGTGACGAGCCGAGAAAAACCGAAGGCGGGAAACCGCCGGAGCGGTTTCTCGCCTTCGTTAAAGCGTAAGTGCGACGCTGTGATTAGAACGACAGCAGAGTTGCGCCAATCTGGTAATATCCCTTGCGTGCCTGTGGGTTAAACAGTGCATTGGCATATACCGGGAAATGCCATTTGCCCAGGCGCACTTGGCGGGTCACCTTCAGGTTCACGGTGTTGATGCCATAGTGGTCGCCGAAGAAGTTCTTGTGAGTGCCGCTTGCGTTGTTGAGGGCGAAGTTAACGCCCAGACCTGCGTCTACTGCCCAGTCCTTGTTTTGCCATACTCGGTACTCTCCATAAATCCAAGTAGAGTAGATGTTGTGGTCGTCGGTTGTGCCGGGGTTGGAGAGATACTTCACGCGGTCACGGCCGAACACTACGGTAGACCACGACAGGGTGAGGGGCACCTTGGGTGAAACGGTTGCAAAGTTGTAGCTTGCTGTCACATCCAGGAAGCGTCCGGTGGTGTGGGCGTCGTAGTTGAAGAAGTCTTGGTTGTCATAGCTGGCGCCGGGCGAGAAATTGAAGATATCCCACACGGCAAGGGTGAAGCCCTTGGCTGTGAACGATGCATGGTAGTCAAACTCCTTGTAGTTGCCCGAGGTGTTGGTTCCGCCCCAAAGGCCCACGTTCAAGTGGCCGTTGGCAAATGTAACCGATGCATCGGCCTCAAGCACGAGACCGTCGCTCACTTCTGCTCCTCTCCAAAGGTGGTTGTTGTTTAGACTTGCGCTAAAATGCATTTGTGCAAATGCCTGTGCTGATGCAAGCAGGCCAATGACGATAAGAGATAAAAAACGTCTTGTCATAGTCTTTTAAAGATTAAATAGTTGGTGAATAGGATGTTTTTTAAAAGTTTCTGTGCTAAATTACAAAAAAAACCTAATTGACAACTATTTTTTTGAAAAAAAACATCAATAAGGTGCAATATTATGTATTCTTGTTGAAAATTTCACCTTGAAAGCAATCTGATTTCATTCAAAATCAGTCTGTGGCTTCGTTGTTGTCAAAGTGTAATGGGGCGCATTAGACTGTGAAAAAACTCGCGCCAAAGTCTTGACGTTAAAGCGGCGGCATCCTACGCAATGTGGATGCCGCCGCTTTTATGGCGATATTGGCCACTTGTTGGGGCCAATGGGTTGTTTTCTTACTTGCCTGCTTGTGCGCTGGCGCGCTCAATATATTTGTCGATGTTCACGCCATAAGCTTGGGTGAACTGCGGATATTTTTCCTTGATGGTTTTGTAGATGCCGGCCTCGTCGGCATATTTCTTTTGCTCGCGGAGCACTGTGGCTTTCTTGAGCATGAACAAGGGAGCATAGTTCACGTTGTTGCCAGCCAGGTCGATTGCTTTGTCGAAAGCGTTGACGGCCTTGTCATATTGTTTGAGGTTGACGTAGCAGTCGCCGAGCAGCGATTGCGATGCGGGGCCCACAATGGCACCATTGGCGTCAAAGTCATTTAAATACTTCACTGCTTCCTCATATTTGCCTTTTTTGTAGAGGATAATGGCTGCGTTGAGGTTGGCACGGTTAGCCGGCTTGTTGCTGTATTCGCTGGCCACTTTCTCGTAGTCTTTAAGGGCGAGAGAGTCTTGACCCATGAAATATTCCATGTCGGCCTTGGAAATGTCTTCCTTGGCACTTTCAAGGTTGGGGTTGTGAATCAAGTAGATGTAACCAATCACGAGCAGGGCTACTGCCACGATTGCGCCACCTGCATAGTAGATGATTTTTTTGTTTCCTTCTACTTTCTGCTCCAGCGACGACAGTGACTCGTTGAATTCCTCAAGCGAAGTGCGGGCACTCTGATTTTCTTTTTTAGCCATAATATCTTGAATAACTAAATATTAAATGTTCTTAAACGTTTTGACTTGCAAAGATAACCCTAATTTGCCTAATTAGAAAGCAAAACCGCAATATTTTTAGGCATTACTTGGCCCAAACGGTCGGTTTTTCGCTCTATAAGGCTTTGGCTTGGCCGACTTGTGTGCAAAAAGCGGGTGCCGCTCGGTGCTGTGTGTCGCGCTTCTGCGCTTCTCTTGGACTATAGTCCAGTGCCCTTGTGGGCAGTCTCGTTTTTTTTCATTAAATTTGTGCCAAAAGGATTTAAACTGCAAGAGTGTGAATCGGTCAAAACAACTGAAGCTCATGCCCGCATGGCGGGTGATGGCTCTTGCAACACATAAAGAAATGCACAATTTAAATCAAATAGAATGGAAAATAACCGTTATTGCGTGATCATGTGCGGTGGTGTGGGCAGCCGCTTTTGGCCCTACAGCCGCTCTAATAAGCCAAAACAGTTTATCGACTTTTTAGGCACAGGCCGCAGTCTGCTTCAGATGGCTGTTGACCGCCTGGAAGGCATAGTGCCTGCCGAAAACATAATAATGCTCACCAACGAGCAGTATGCCGGCCTCATCATGGAGCAGCTGCCACAGCTCAAGCCTGAGCAGATTCTGCTTGAGCCCGCCCGGCGCAACACAGCTCCCTGCAACGCCTGGGCCGCCTATCACATCAAGGCCCTCAACCCGGCAGCCAAGATAATGGTGTGCCCCAGCGACCACCTTATACTCAAGCAAGACGAGTTTCGTCGCTGCGCATTGAGCGCTTTCAGTTTTCTTGACAGCCACGATGCATTGCTCACTTTTGGCGTGAAACCAAACCGCCCCGAGACCGGCTATGGCTACATACAGCTTGGCGAGGCGGCAGGCGATGGCTTTGCCAAGGTGAAGACTTTTACCGAAAAGCCCGACGTGGAGCTTGCCAAGGTGTTTGTTGAGAGTGGAGAGTTCTTTTGGAATTCGGGTATGTTTTTCTGGAGCGCCGATTCGATAATCAAGGCTTTCCATGATTATGCCCCCGAGATTGCGCAGACGTTTGACAATGCCGCAGGGGTGTTTGGCATGCCGGCAGAGCAAACCTACATCGATGAGAATTATGCTTCGTGCCCCAATATCTCAATCGATTTTGCCATTATGGAGAAGGCTCCCAACGTGTATGTGGAACAGGTGGACTTCGGGTGGAGCGACCTCGGCACATGGGGGTCGCTGTATGACAATTCGCCGAAGAACGCCGACGGCAATGTTACGCAAAACTGCAAGGCTCTGCTCTTTAATAGCCATAACAATGTGATTGCGGTTAAGGGCGACAAGCTGGTGGTGGCATCGGGTCTCGATGATTATATCGTGGCCGATGTTGACGACGCTTTGCTTATCGTGCCCAAGAGCGACGAGCAGAAGTTGCGCACCTACGTCAACGAGGTGAAATCCACTTTCGGCGAAAAATATCTGTAAGCAGTAGGCCGCTGTGTGCGGCTCTAAATAAATAATCGCGGCCGTGCTGGGTGTTGCCCGGGCACGGCCGCGATTGTTATTCGTTTTGCTTTGCGCTAATATTCGTCTTCGTTGAAGAAGAAATCCTCATCATTGGTCGGGTAGTCGGGCCAGATGTCTTCTATCGATTCATAGGTCTCGCCCTCATCTTCTATTTCTTGCAGGTTCTCGATCACTTCCATGGGCGCGCCGCTGCGCATAGCATAGTCAATGAGCTCGTCTTTGGTGGCGGGCCACGGTGCGTCCTCAAGTTTGCTTGCTAATTCAAGAGTCCAATACATAGTTAATTCCTCCTTTGAATGTAAGTACTAAAATTTTGCGCAAAAGTAGGCACTAAATTCCCTATTCGCAATTTTTGTCCCAATAAATTTCTTCAAATTGATTGTGGATATTGTTAAATCTTGCAAAAACGAAGAAATAGTCGCTCAGCCTGTTCACATACTTGATTACGATAGGGTCAATCTTGCTTGATTTCGACAATGTGATGATGCGGCGCTCGGCTCGGCGGGTGATGGTGCGGCATACTCCGCTCTGTGCCGAAAGACGGCTTCCGCCGGGCAGAACGAATCCCTTGAGGGGAGGCAGCTCGTTGTCGAGCTCGTCGATTTTTGATTCAAGCTCTTTCACGTCGGCTTCGGTAATCCACTCGGTGTTGCTGAATCGCCCGTCGGCTGGGTCGGTGGCCAGATAGGAGCCGATGTTGAAAAGCTTGTTCTGAATCTTGCGGAAAAACTTGAGTGTTCCGGGGTGGTCAAGTTTTGAGCTGTGGCACATTAGACCTAAAACCGCATTCAATTCGTCGATTGTGCCATAGGCCTCAACGCGAATGTCGTCTTTGCTGACGCGCTTTCCGCCTACCAGCGATGTGGTGCCGTTGTCGCCGGTGAGTGTGTAAATCTTACTTTTCATATGATTCTTGATATTTGGTTAAAAATCTTGTCAATTGGGAGGGGGTGAAGACCTCGGCGGTCATGTCGATGCGCTTGCCGCGGGCCAGTACCGACTGGCTCATTACCTTAAGCTCGGCCAGCTGGAAGTCGAAAATGTGGTCGATGTTGACGGCCACAATGCCGCGCTTGTCGCTGTCGCCGTTGACAATGATTTGCGACAGCGTGCTTATCCACTCGTCGATGGTGCCTATGCCTCCGGGCAGCACCACAAACACGTCGGCCAAATCCATCATTTTCATTTTTCTGTCGCTCAGGTCGGTTGTGGCTATCACGGTGTCGACCACAGGGTCGGCCCTGTGTGCAAACCGCTCGGGGATTACTCCCGTCACGTGGCCTCCGGCATCGTGTGTGGCTTGGGCCACGGTGTGCATCAGTCCGGCGTTCACTCCGCCATACACAAGTGTGTGGCCATTTTCGCCAATCCACTTGCCTGTGGCGCGTGCCACATCCTCATAGGGCTGGGGCAGCCCCGCTTGTGATGAGCAGTATACGGCAATCTTCATGTCTTATGTGTCTTTGTTTTTATCGTTGCTTGAAATATTGTCTGTTGCGCGTGGTTGCGCTTGTGGCATGGGAGTGAGTCAAAGCACAGTCTCGTTAATCACATGGCTCACCTGCTTGAATGCGTATCGGTTGAGCGAGCCATCGGCCTCGTGCCGCAGAACCAGCATGCCGTCGGGTTCCACATCGGCTATGCGGGCCTGCAGGCGGTGCCCGTCGGGCAACGCAAAGGTGTGCGGCATGCCGTCGTGGCGGTACAGCGCGTCGAGGTAGCGCTTGTGGGTGGCAATAAAGTCGGCCTCGGTCATGCCGTCGAAACTGCATAGGCGCTCAATGCGCTCGCAGGTGGCGTGCAGCAGCTGCTCAAGGTTGGTCTCTTGTCCTGTGATTTGCTTTACCGACACCGGATTGGGCGCGTCGCTCACAAACCGATCCTGATTCACGTTGAGGCCTATCCCGGCCACCACCCACTCAATGCCGCTGGCATCGAGGCTGAGCTCGATGAGGATGCCGCAGATTTTGCGGTCGTGCCAGTATATGTCGTTGGGCCACTTGACGGCAAATCCTTGGCCGTAGCGCGATTCGAGCTCCTGAACAATGGCGAGCGACACTGCCTCGCTGATTCGGAATTGGCTTGTCACGGCCACGGCCGGGCGCTTGATGAGCATTGAGTACGTGAGGTTCTTGCCCGGTTCCGATTCCCAACTGTTGCCCTTTTGCCCGCGTCCCGCAGTCTGGTTGTGGGTGTAGACCACCGTGCCGCTTGGCAGGATTTGGGCCATGCGCTTGAGGTAGGTGTTGGTCGATGCTGTTTCGTGCAGCAAAATGTATCGTGCCATGTTTCTCCTGTGTCCGCCTGGTAGTTACTCCGGGAATGTCATGCGCAGCGTGCGGCTGTCGTCGTCGTTGACCGTGATGTCTACCCTTACGGTGTCGTCGGGCAGCAGTGCGTCGATGCGCTCCGGCCATTCAATCAGGCACAGTGAGCCGCTGTCGAAATAGTCTTCGGCGCCTAAGTCTTCGGCTTCGGCCTCGTTTTCGAGCCGGTAGCAGTCGAAGTGGTAGATGAGCTCGGCTGTGGTGTCGCTGCGGTATTCGTTGATGATGGCAAACGATGGCGAGTTGGTGGTGTCGGTTTCCACGCCCAACTCCTTGCATAGGGCATTGATGAATGTGGTCTTGCCGGCACCCATCTGTCCGTAGAAGGCATAAACCGTGTAGTCGCCCATTTCCGACATGAATTTATGGGCGGCTTCGCCAATGGCCTCAAGATTGTTGATGGGAATTTCTATTGATTTCATATTTATATGATGTGTTTTGTATATAGTCTAAATGTTTGTGCCTGTGTGTGGTGGCTCCGGTTATCCCCGTTAGGCGCATTGCCGGGTTGCCGCTTATGGCAGATTGCACATCGCAAATATAGAAAAATATATTCTAAAGAAAAAGCAAAACGGGGTTGATTAAAGAATTTTTTCCGTATTATGCGTTTCAGCGAGCTTTTTCGCGGGGCTAAACTCACATATATTATATAATGTGTGTGGAACTACGGCCTATTCAAACACCTGCTTGAGCACGTCGAGCGACCGCAGCGTGCCCAGCGAGGCGTGGTGCATGCGATAGTATTCGATTATAGCATTGAGCAATGCGGCGCGCTCGGTGTGGTTGAATCGGAACAGATGCAGGTTGGCCCAAGTCATGCGGCTCAATGAATTTACGGCTGCGGCCGTTTGGGGCGGCACCCATCGGCCGCCTGATGTGGGCGACGGGGCAAACGTGCCGCCCTCGATGTCGAACCAGTAACCCGTGTGGTAGGTGTGGGTGTCGGGCTCAATGCCCATTATGCGCCCAAGGCCATATAGGAAGCAGATGTGGAAGTTGGCCACACCGCGCTCCATGGCATCGAGCAGTTGCACCGATGTGCTTATGTAGTCGTAAAGAATCTGGTTCTGTTCGCGCTCTTGGATGGTGTGGGTGAGCACTTCGGCCACAAACATTGCAACCGTCACCTTCACCGGGTCGCCGTAGATGCCGGCAAGCGGGCGTGTGCGGCGCATGTCGTGAAACCGGTGCAGCTCGTTGCCGGGCCGCCCCGATGCCTCAAACTCCACAAGCGACAGCGGCATCAGCATGGCGTTGCGCATGCGTGCCGCGGCTGTGGTGCTTTGTGGCGCCACAAAAGCCATCAGGCCACGGCGGTCGGTGTAGATCCGCACTATATTGGTCCGCTCGTTGCACTTTATGGTGCCCAGTACCACTCCGTTGAGTTTGTCGCGCATGAGTATGGATGTGAAAAATATGAGCTAAATTACTAAGTTTTTCTCAAAAAAACATGGCTAAAACACCTTTTTGCTCCTATAAATCACGTTTTCACTGCTTTAAATTTTGTGGAATGAAAAATCCTTTCTATATTTGCAGTCGCTTTTCAAGCACCACGCTTTTTTGGCCCATTCGTCTATCGGTTAGGACGCAAGATTTTCATTCTTGAAAGAGCAGTTCGATTCTGCTATGGGCTACTGAAAATTAAAAATAACAATCAAGAAGATATGGCAAACCATAAATCAGCTATTAAGAGAATCCGCCAATCGCAGGCAAGAAATCTGCGTAACCGCTATTATGCAAAGACAATGCGCAACGCAGTGCGCAACCTCCGCAAGATGACCGATAAGGCAGCAGCTGCCGAGGAGTACAAGAAGGTATCGGCTATGCTCGACAAGCTCGGCCGCAAGAACATCATCAGCAAGAACAAGGCTTCTAACCTGAAGTCGAAACTTGCCAAGTTGGTCAACAAGCTCGCTTAATAAGCAAGTGGAAACAGGCTGCCACCATGTGGCCGCCATATCCTCAGAGTTTCTCTGAAAAAGCCATATAAATGAGAATATAACGGCTATGCGCAGTGCGATGCCAGTCGCCAGGCGAAAGCCGTTGATGATGGCCCATTCGTCTATCGGTTAGGACGCAAGATTTTCATTCTTGAAAGAGCAGTTCGATTCTGCTATGGGCTACGTCGGTTAATGCCGGACACTGTTTTGCAGTGTCCGGCATTTTTTTAACAGCCTCGCCATTATGGTAATTGGTAGCGGGCTCACGCTTCAAAAAACGTCGGCGAAAAAGTTAAAAAACACAAAAAGATGGATAATTTTATTGCTCGTAACAAACTAATTGCATATCTTTGGGAACTACTATTTGTAGAAGGATAAAAATAGGAACTTTTAAAAAACACTTGAAAACGGAGGCTGCTTAACCACGAACCTACCACTACGTTAGCCGGATATCTATCTGGCAACAAGCAAAAAGCCATGGCCAGCCCCAACTGATGAGAAAGGCTAAAGTCCACGCTTGATGAAAACATCCCATAGGCTACACAATGTGTGGCTTCACGACCCTGCATTTGACCAATGATCGGTGCCAAAAACAAGACTGAGACAAAGCCGAAATTTTTTCGATGGTGAATTTTGAAAGCATATTAAACGGACTCTTAAAAACAAACAACACGTTGAAACGGATATCAGCCATAATTACGATGATTTTGGGCGCGGCGTCCATAAGCCTCGGTGCGCAAACCCTTGAGGCTAGCCAGCATATGGTGTCGTTCCGTCCCGACAGCTCCCGCATTAACCCCGCCTATCGCGATAATGCGCGCGCTATTGCCAACATCGCATCGACCTTACAGGCTGTGAAAGACGACAGCCTGCGCACCTTGAGACACATCACCTTCTACGGCGTTGCATCGCCCGAAGGATCATACTCGCGCAACTATCAGTTGTCGCGTCAGCGAATCACTGCCATGCGCGACCTGTTCAGGCAGTATATTGTCATTCCCGACAGCATAGTGACGCTAAAAGACGACTATATCAGCTGGGGGCACTTGAGCAACCTTGTGGCCAATTCCGACATGGCAAACCGCAATGAGGTGGTGAGGATCATCGACTCCGACTCTTCGCTCACAGCCTATGCCGGACGCGGCGGCACTATCGACCGGCGTGTGCCTGCCTTGCAGGCTATCGACGGCGGCCGCACGTGGCAAGAGCTCAAGCAGCGCTTCTTCCCGCTGATGCGCAGGGCCGGAGCACTGATGGTGGTAGAGCGCAAGCCTGCCACGCAAGTGATTCCCGTGCGTGCGTCAAAGCCCGACACGCTCAAGTCGGAACCATTGCCTGTGCCTTCGATAGTGCCTGTGCCGGTTCCTGAGCCAACACCTGAGCCGGCCCCTGTTGAGGCCGATGAGTGGAACCCTGCCATCTATGTGAAGACCAATGCCGTGGGGTGGGCAATGCTCATCTCCAATGCCGGAGTGGAGTGGGAATTCAGTCCGCGCTGGTCGGCGGCATTGTCGGTTTACTATTCGGCCCTCAACTACTTTAAGCTGACGCGTAAATTCCGCACGCTTGCCATAATGCCCGAAATAAGGCTTTGGCTCAACGGCGGCAAGAAGACCCGTGTGTGGGTTGACGCCCATTTGGGCCTTGCCTACTATAACTATGCAAAGTGTGGCGAGTGGCGCTATCAAGACCACGATGGGCGCACGCCGGCATTAGGCGGCGGCTTGGGCCTTGGGCTGCGCACACCGCTCGGCCATAGCGGCCACTGGTTCTTCGAGACATCTGTGGGTGCCGGTGTGTACCGCCTGCACTACGACATATTCCACAATGAGCGGAACGGACAGCTCGCGGGTGAGCGTCGCCGCACGTTCTATGGCCTCGACCGCGTGGCTCTGTCAATAGCATATAAATTTAACCTGAACCGACACAAATGATGAAACACCTATATAATTGCATATTATCGGTTTTCGGAATGCTCGCCTTGCTGGTGGCTGGCTCGTGCGATGTGCACGAGTTTCCACACAACGGGTCGGACGAGCCAGGTAAGGTGCCTTTTGTGCTCAACCTCGACTTCTCGAAAACCCTCGAAATGGGATTCCATAAAGAAATAGACTACAATACCCAAAACTCAGGCGCATTCCAGTCGATGGCCGTTCCGGCGAGCTATGATGTGCGCTACAGCGTGCAAGCCTACAAGGTAGCGGCCGACGGCTCAACAGCCTCAACCCCCGACACCGTAATCACCGAGACAAAATCAGACATCACCAACCTCGACCACTCGATGGTGCTGCGTCTTGCCCCCGGAACCTACAAGTTCCTGGTGTGGACCGACTATGTGGCTCACGCCTCGATGGCCGACCTCTATTACCGCGTGGCCAATTTCAAGGAAGTGGTGTATTCAAGCGCTGACGACTATGCCGGCAACAACGACTTCCGCGATGCCTTCCGCGGCGAGGAAGACGCGGCGGTGACAACCACGCTTAACAGCGATGGCTCAACCCCGTCGGCAACAGTGGTCATGGAGCGTCCTCTCGCCAAGTATAAGTTCATAAGCACCGACTTGGAAAAATTCCTGACGATGGTGGTGCAGCGCCGAGCCAGCCAGTCGTCGGCGCCCCTCTCGCGCCAAGAACTGCTCGATGCCATCAAGAAGATAAACCTTGCCGACTTCCGCGTGGTGTTCCGCTACACTGGCTTCTTGCCGTGCTCATTCAACGTGTGGTCCAACAAACCCAACGACTCGTGGACGGGAATCTCATTCACCAGCCGCCTGACGTCGATTTCAGAATCGGAGTCGCAAATGGGATTTGACTATGTGCTTGTCAACGGCACCGAGTCGAGTGTGGCTGTGGCTGTATATGTCTACGACATCGATGGCAAGCTCCTTTCCAGCACTCCGTCGATTGATGTGCCGCTGAAACGCAACAATCTCACTGTGGTGCGCGGTCGCTTCCTCACATCGCGGGCATCGGGCGGTGTGGGCATCGTCACCAAATTCGACGGTGAATATGACTACGTGGTTCAGTGACCACACCCCACACTATCTTGCCGAAATTTGTGTATAGGTAAAACTATGATAATCAAGGGCGAAATCGGCCGTGCGGCCAGGTTTCGCCCTTGTTGCAAACCGGCACTGCGCATCGTCTTAAGCAATATGGGCTGCTTGTTGTGGCAAAATTGGATAAATTGCATTAATTTTACACTACTAAAGGTAGAAACACCGATAAAAACGATATAGTTATGTTTAGCAAAGAAACTTATGTGGGCCGCCGTGCCGAGCTTAAGAAGCTCGTCAAGAGCGGCGTGATTCTGCTGTTCGGCAACAACGAGTCGCCGTGCAACTATCCAAGCAACTCATATTATCCATTTCGTCAAGACTCCACATTCCGCTACTACTTTGGCCTCGAACGCGACGGGCTGGTGGGTGTGATTGATGTTGACAACGACACCGAGACCCTTCTTGGCGATGACATATCTATCGACGACATCGTGTGGTATGGGGCTGTCGACAGTGTGGCCGACATGGCGGCGCAGAGTGGCGTGGCTCACAGTGCCCCTATTTCTGCCCTTGAGAAAATCGTGAGTGAGGCCAAAAACACCCGCCGCATTCACTTCTTGCCTCCATACCGCCACGACAACAAAATCCAGATTTACGACCTGCTGGGCATACATCCGCGCCAGCAGACCACACTTGCGTCGATGGACCTCATAATGGCTGTGGTGAAAATGCGTTCGGTAAAGGAGCCGCAGGAAATCGAAGAGCTTGAGCGTGCAGCCGTGATTGGCTACAAGATGCACACCACAGCTATGCGCCTCACCAAACCAGGCGTGACCGAGAAGTATGTGGGCGGACAGGTCGACGGTGTGGCTCACTCGCTTGGCTCGCAGGTGAGTTTCGCCACCATATTCTCGCAGCACGGCGAAATCATGCACGGCAATCCGTCGCTCGCCCCGCTCGAGGCCGGCCGATTGGCTTTGTGCGACGCCGGGGCCGAAACCGTGAGCGGATATTGCAGCGACAACACACGCACCTATCCTGTGAGTGGACGCTTCACGCAGCGCCAACTCGACATCTACAGCATAGTTGAGGCTTGCCACGACTATGTGCTCGAGGTGGCCAAGCCAGGCATAAAGTGGTATGATGTGCACATGGCCGTGTGTCGCCTGATGGCCAGCCGCCTCAAGGACTTGGGCCTTATGAAGGGAGATATCGACGAGGCTGTGCAGGCAGGAGCCCATGCCATGTTCCTTCCCCACGGGTTAGGGCACATGATGGGAATGGACGTGCACGACATGGAGGGTCTGGGCCAGCGTTACGTTGGCTTCGACGACGAGATTCAGCCATCCACGCAATTCGGCACCAATTGTCTGCGCCTGGGCCGTCGCCTGCAAGAGGGATTCGTGGTGACCGACGAGCCGGGCATCTACTTCATTCCCGCACTAATCGACGATTGGCGCAAGAGTGGCCATTGCAAGGAATTCATCAACTTCGACCTGCTTGAGACTTACAAGGACTTTGGCGGCATACGCATCGAGGACGACGTGCTGATCACTGCCGACGGCTGCCGGTTCATCGGCAAGGACCGCATTCCTTACCATCCGGCCGATGTGGAGGAATTTATGCGCGGCAATTAAGCCTTTCCCGGTTGTGGGGTGGCGGGCGTTGCAATGTCGCAACAGTGCCGTGTGGCTTTTCTGCCGCATGATAGCTTGATTTTTTGAAAAAAAACGGTCAAAAGGTTTGCGATTGAAAAAAAATGCTTACCTTTGCAACCGCAAACAAATCCTGAATGCCTAGGTGGCGGAATTGGTAGACGCGCTAGTTTCAGGTACTAGTGACTTCACGGTCGTGTCGGTTCGAGTCCGGTCCTGGGCACCAAAAAGGTTGGAAACCTCAATCGGTTTTCAGCCTTTTTTCATTATATGCCCCCTCCAGCCACAAAAAAAGAACCGACAACTTTCACAAGCTGCCGATTCACGCGATTGTACATAGTCTTGTTTTATCCCTAAATGCATTCTCTGCTTGGACAAAACGATGTGAAATCCATCACATTGAGAGTCACAATATTAATGACGCACATTACTCTTTTATAAACATAACGTTGTTTCCGTGTTTTTTGTCGATTTGTAATAAGAGGAAAGGAATCATTGAATATGACATCGGTTCTCCAGTGGGCATAAGCCTGTATTTTACTGTGACGGCTTTCCCTTGCTTCTTTATTGAAGAAACCTTGATTTCGGTGTTTCGGTTGGTTGCTGCATCAATAATGGCAACAACATTGTGCTTGGAAAAGTCGATGTTAGTGGGCATCCCGTTGTCGCCCATGGTTGCGGCCGGACCGAAATAACGGCTTAGTTCCTCGCTCGACTGGATTAGGCGGGGCGAAAAATCGGCCACGTCGTTGCGCGCGAAGTAATTGTGCGCTTCTTCGTAACTTATGGCTGTGTCTGTCGTTCGGCATGACGGCAGGCCTATAGCGAGGCATGCCAGCGCTGCAAATGCAAAAGTCTTTAATTTCATGTTTCTCTGTTTCTCGAATTATTGATATTTTTTCTTTAAAATGAGTATCTCACGCCAATTCCAAGGTTGAAATTGAATGGTGTGTCCTTATAGATGTTGGTGACAGTGCTATGGTTGTTGAAATGGTAGCTGAGCCCCGGCTCCAAATACACCCCGACGTTTTCTGTAGCCATTACTTGCAGGCCTACGGCCGCATTGACTGAATATTGCAGACGGCGCTCAGTCACATCATCGTGCTGTGTGCTTTCCGTCATCCCCTTCACGATATAGTCGGTGGTGGAACTGCCCTTTACGCATTTTTCAACCATGCCGCCGCCCGTGCCGTATACATTCCACCGCTTGCCCCGAAACACTGTGTAGCTTATGTTGAGGGGGATGCCTATGTATTGCAAGGATTGCTTGGTGGTGTAGTTGTAATCATCCGTTCCCGAAAACAGTTCAGACGATAGGTGGCTGTAGCACAACCCTGATCCTATTGAAAGGCGGTCGGTGAGGTGATAATTTACCGATAGTCCCACCTTAATGGGCTGGCGATGCTTCTTTTTTGTGTACACGTCCCTGTTGTGGTTGCCTATGATTATATCTCCAACGGCGCTGTTCTCTTCGGGTGCTTCTTCAGTCCCATAATTGGAATCGTCGTTCCAAATGGTGCCGACCACCAATTCGCCATATCCGCTTTGGACGTTGGACGAATTGAGGAAATTAGATGCGATGACTGATGCCGAGAAGCGATGGTGAGGCTCATGACGCGATTCTGCAATGAGTGGCCAGCTGGCCCAGCCTGACGGCACGTGGGTGTTGCCCTCATGTCCCTGTCGTGGATTTTTTGTGCGGCTCATCGTGGCTGAATCTGCCTTGGCTGCATTCGCTTGGCTGGCTGGAGCGGTTGCTGTTTCGTCGCTTGTGTTGGCTGTGGAATCAATGCTTTGGGCCTGAATGCCGGCTTGCAATGACTGGATGTGGGCTTGCCGGGCGGGCTTGTCGGCTAGGGCCATAAAGTTGTTTGGCCTGGCAGCATTGCCGTCACTTTCACCATTGGCTGAGGAATTGCCATGGGCAAGTGCAGCGGTTTCCTGGCGTGCAACGTCGGTTGTGAGTGGGCTGTTGGTCCACAACAGGCCGATTCCTGAAATAACAACTCCCGCAAGCACGGCTGCGGCCGACCACCTGATAGCCTTGTGGGCGTTGATGCGTAAGGCAAAATGTGGCATGCGGCTGCTGGTCATTTGCAGCCGGCCATCAATCGGCAACGTGGGCTTTTTGTATCCCACCGATTTGACAAGACTTTTTTCGATGCACTCCCAAAGTCCATCGGGAGGCGACATCTCGAAATCGTTCATCTTGCGGTCGATGTCTTCAGTCCATTTATGATTATTCATAGTTCCTCATTTTATAATCATTAATCATGCGTGCCAGCAGGTCTTTTGCTTTGTGCAGTTGAGAGGCCGACGTGTCGGCCTTGATGTCGAGGAGCGATGCAATCTCCTTGTGGCTTTTATGCTCGAAAACAAAAAGACAGAAGACGGTGCGATAGCCTGCGGGAAGCTTTTGCACCATCTTCTGTATTGCCTCTGGTGGAACGTCTGTTATATCGGTGCTTTCTTCCTCTGGCAAGTTGGGCAATTCCTGTTCGGGGTAAGCCATTTCCATGTGCCGTTGTTGCTTTAGAAACGCAAGCGACTCGTTTACAACGACCCTTGTGAGCCAAGCCCTTACCGACCCCTTGCCCCGATACTCAAACTTGTTGATGGAAGTGAACACCTTTACAAAGCTGTCTTGAAGCACATCTTTCACGTCGTCATCATTGACGACATAGCGGGAACAGACGGCTGTGAGATAACCTATATGCTGCACATACAGGCTTTTCATGGCCGAAACATCACCTTGCTTGACAAGAATAATCTCTTTTTCTTCCTTGTCTCTGTTCCTGTTTAAAAACATCAACTACTGAAGTGTGATTCTTTTCGGGTGGGGCGTTACTTGCTGACGGTTACTTTGATGGTGCCGGTCACTTTTTTGCTGTCGGTCACTGTGATGGTTGTGGTGCCGGCCTTCACGCATTTCACTGTGATGGTGGCATCGGTCACAGTGGCGGTTGCAATTGATGCATCTGCTACGGCAACGGTGTAGGGGGCAGTGCCCGATTTCACGGTTACGGTTTTCTCTTCACCGGCTGCGGCCGAAACCGAAGCATTGTCAAATGCCAGCATATCCACCACTTTCACAATGAGGCTGCCAGTCTGCTTGCTTGCGTCGGTTACCGAGATGGTGGCTGTACCGGCCTTCACGCCTTTGATTTTGAGGGTTGTGCTGTCGGCGGTCACTGTGGCTGTTTTGCTGTCGCTCGATGTTACGGTCAGAGGGGTTGTGCAGTTAAGCACGCTGACGGTTTGAGTGGAATCCACACCTACTTCCACTGCCGATGAGCTGAATTTCATGCTCTTGTTGTCATCGTCGTTGCTGCAAGAAGCGAATACTATTGCACTGAGGCAAGCCACAGTCATTGCCATTGTCTTAAAAACACTTTTAATTTCCATCTTTGTTGTTTGCTTTTTTGTTTGTTGTAGATTATCGTTCTCTGTTGACAGACTTGTTAGAATACAAAGGTTGCGCGCACACCTTTGTTTCCCGTTTGTCTGCCTATTAAATGCCGAAAAAGAAAAAACTTGCCCGACATGTGTGTTAAAGAATGCTAATTGCGCGGTTCTGTGGTGTTTAGGGAAGGGACTAGAGATTGCCCTGTTTTGTGGAAATAAAATTGTATCAGTTGCTTTTTCTTTCCTGGTTTTGGTGATGGCTTGTGCGAAAAGTCCTATATTTGTGTCGGTATAGGGGCGTTGCCGACATCGGCAACGCCATCAAGCCTAAAGTGAACGACTATATATTAAGGAAACTATAAACAAACATACAACTATGACTCACGAACAACTTATGAAACGCGCCATTGAGCTTGCAGAAGAAAATGTGCGCTGTGGTGGCGGACCGTTTGGCGCTGTCATCGCACGCGATGGCGAGATTTTGGCCGAAGGCGTGAACCGCGTGACGGCAAACAACGATCCCACGGCACATGCCGAAGTGCAGGCCATTCGCGCGGCGGCCGAGAAAGTGGCCGATTTCAACCTCACGGGTTGCGACATCTATGCATCATGTGAGCCATGTCCCATGTGCCTCGGCGCTATTTACTGGGCCCGTATCTCACATCTTTATTTTGCCGCCACTAAGGACGATGCGGCCGATGCCGGTTTCGACGACGCCTTTATCTACAACGAACTTGATTTGCCCTACGTTTCGCGTCATTTGCCCACTGCCACGCTCCTGTCAGCTGAATCGGCAGGGCCGTTTAAGCTGTGGAAGGCAAATGCCGACCGCGTGGATTATTAAGCAAATGCCGAATGAGACGACCGTGTGGCCGTGCCGGGTAGTAGATTCCGGTGTGGCCTGCCCCCCTTGTGTGTAAACAAGCGTTTTCATAGCCACGGTGATAGATTGCGGTGTTGCATTACAGTGGCGGGCTTTTTTGTTTTTGCTCCAATTAGCCGGGGCAATATCGCCATTGTGCCCAAAAGCCTGAATTTAACACCTCTATATGGAGCTTTTTTTGTAATTTTGCATTCTTGAAGAAATGGGCAGCACGTCACCGCTGTTTCGAGCGCAAGTGGCGCTGTGCAGTTGTGGCATCATTGTGTAATGTCATGGTTGTTGCCCGCGCAGGCTTGCCGTGCCGCCAGTCCTGCCAAGCAAAACTTAACACTCCACCGTGGCGGGCTTGCATATTAGCATCCTGCCGGTGAAATATAGAGATATGAGCCAAAACAAAGGAAACAACAAAAGGAAAGAAGAGGAAGAAAAGCGAATCATAACCGATGCCGCCGGCGAGGAATACAAGTATGGATTCGTGACCAGCATCGACACTCACGTCATTCCCAAGGGACTTAACGAGGATGTGGTGCGCACCATCTCGCGCCTCAAGGGTGAGCCCGAATGGCTGCTTGAGTTCCGCCTGAAGGCGTTCCGCCACTGGACCACGCTTAAGATGCCCACGTGGGGTCACGTCAACTTGCCGCCCATCGACTTTCAGGCCATAAGTTACTATGCCGCTCCGCGCAAGCAGGAGGCCGGCAGCAAGGAAATTGACCCGGAACTCAAGAAGACGTTCGACAAGCTGGGCATTCCGCTTGAGGAGCGCATGAGGCTCAGCGGCATGGCCGTAGATGCCATTATGGACAGCGTGAGCGTGCACACAAGCTACCGTGAGCGTCTGGCTGAGCTCGGGGTGATTTTCTGCTCAATAAGCGAGGCAGTGAAGGATTACCCCGACTTGGTGCGCCGCTATCTGGGCTCGGTGGTGCCGTATACCGACAACTTCTTTGCCGCCCTGAATTCGGCAGTGTTCAGCGATGGCTCATTCGTCTATATTCCCAAGGGTGTGCGTTGCCCTATGGAGCTGTCGAGCTACTTTAGAATCAATGCCGCGCAGACAGGACAGTTTGAGCGCACACTGATTGTGGCCGACGACGACAGCTATGTGTCGTATCTTGAGGGTTGCACGGCCCCTATGCGCGATGAGAACCAGTTGCATGCTGCAATCGTGGAAATCGTGGTCGAAGACCGTGCCGAGGTGAAATACAGCACTGTGCAGAACTGGTATCCTGGCGACAAGAACGGCCGTGGCGGCATCTACAACCTTGTGACCAAGCGTGGTCTGTGCCGCGGTGACTATAGCAAGCTGTCGTGGACTCAGGTCGAGACCGGCTCGGCAATCACTTGGAAATATCCGAGCTGCGTGCTTAAGGGCAACAATTCGGTGGGCGAGTTTTATTCGGTGGCCCTCACCCGCAACTACCAAGAGGCCGACACCGGCACCAAGATGATACATCTGGGTAAGAACAGCCGCAGCACCATAGTGTCGAAGGGCATTTCGGCCGGACACAGCCAAAACAGTTACCGCGGTATGGTGAAGGTGGCTCCGGCTGCCACCGGCTGCCGCAACTACACCCAGTGCGACTCGCTCCTGCTCACATCCACCAGCGGGGCCCACACATTTCCTGTGATTGAGGTGGGCAACGACTCGAGCGTGGTGGAGCATGAGGCCACCACAAGCAAGATCAACGAAGAACAGATATTCTATTGCAACCAGCGCGGCATCAGCACTGAAGATGCCGTGGGGCTTATAGTCAACGGATATGCCAAGGAGGTGATGTCGAAGCTGCCTATGGAATTTGCGGTCGAGGCTCAGAAGTTGCTCTCGGTGTCGCTCGAGGGCAGTGTGGGGTAGACCTGCCGCCGATGAGCTGCCAACACAGACTAAATGAAAAAAAAGAATTCAACTCACACAAAAAAGATATACTCAACCACAATATGTTAGTAGTAAATGATTTGCACGCCTCAATCGAGGGAAAGGAAATTCTGAAGGGTGTGAATCTCACCGTAAAGCCCGGTGAGGTGCATGCCATCATGGGGCCCAACGGGTCGGGTAAGAGCACGCTCTCTTCGGTGCTCACTGGCAATCCGGCGTATACCGTCACTGGTGGGTCGGCCACGTTCTATGGCAAAGACCTGCTTGCCATGTCGCCCGAAGACCGCGCCCACGAAGGCTTGTTCCTCAGTTTCCAGTATCCTGTGGAAATCCCCGGGGTGTCGATGGTCAACTTCATGCGCGCAGCCATCAACGAGAAACGCAAATACAACGGGCAAGAACCGCTCAGCGCGAGCGAGTTTTTGAAGCTCATGCGCGAGAAAAGGGCAATTGTGGAGCTGGACAACAAGCTCGCCTCGCGCGCCGTCAATGAGGGCTTCTCGGGCGGCGAGAAAAAGCGCAACGAGATTTTCCAGATGGCCATGCTTGAGCCCAGGCTGTCGATCCTCGACGAGACCGACAGCGGTCTCGACATTGATGCACTACGCGTGGTTGCAGGTGGCGTGAACAAACTGAAAACAGACCAAAATGCCACAATCGTGATCACACACTACGAGCGGTTGCTCGATTATATAAAGCCCGACTTTGTGCATGTGCTCTACAAGGGGCGCATAGTGCTGTCGAGCGGCCCTGAGTTGGCCAAGGAACTTGAGGTGAGGGGCTATGATTGGATTAAGGAGCAGGTCGACGGCACTCAAGCCGAGTAAAGCCATGCTCGATAACCGTTTTTAGAAATCCCACTCACACTTGATTTATGACTACTGCATTACAACAATATATCGACCTCTACGACCAGCACCAAGCGGCAATCGAAAGCCATGCGCCTGCCGCACTCAATGCGCTGCGCCCGATGGCTCGTCAGGCTCTTGAAGGTGCCGTGTTGCCACGCAAGGGCGATGATGACTATGAGGCTACCGACCTGGAGCGACTGCTTGCCCCCGACTATGGTGTCAACGTGAACCGAATCCCGTTTGCCGCCGGCGCAAGCCAGCCCTTCAGCTGCGATGTGCCCAATATGAGCACGTGCCTGTATTTCTTCTACAACGATGTGTTTGCCCGTAGCGCCACGGCGCGCCGCCAGCCTGGCAACGGTGTGGTGGTGGAGTCGATGGCCGAGGCTGCCGTCAACCACCCCGACCTGCTCTCACGCTACTATGGAACGCTTGCCAATCTCGACGATGCCACTGTGGCCCTCAACACGCTGCTCGCCCAAGACGGCTTGTTGGTCTATGTGCCCGATGGCGTGGAGGCCGAGCGCCCCATCCAGCTGGTGAATGTGTTTAACGCATCGGCGCCCACAATGGGTGTGCGCCGGGTGCTCGTGGTGGCTGGCCGCAATTCGCGCGTGCGCGTGCTTGCCTGCGACCACACGCAGAATGCGTCTGAGGACTACCTAAGCCTGCAGGTGGTGGAGATAGTGGCTCAAGAGGGTGCCACGGTCGACTATTACGACCTTGAGGAGAGCTCGGAGCGCACAAGCCGCATCTCGTCGGTGTTTGTGAGTCAGGCCGAGGGGAGCAATGTCCTCGTCGACGGCATAACCTTGCTCAACGGCACCACCCGCAACAACTATCGCTTCGAGGTCAATGGCGAGCACTGCGAGTCGCATTTGCTGGGCATGACCATAGCCAGTGGCCGGCAGCACGTCGACAGCCACACGCTCATCAGCCACAATGCTCCGCGATGCCGCAGCAACGAGATGTTTAAATATGTGCTCAACGACCAGGCCGTGGGCGCGTTCTCGGGCAAGATTCTGGTCAAGTCCGGCTGCCCGCGCACCGATGCCTATCAGGGCAACCGCAACATTTGCGCCTCGCCGCAAGCCAAAATGTATACCAAGCCACAACTCGAGATATATACCGACGACGTGAAATGCTCGCATGGTGCCACCGTGGGGCAACTCGACCAGGAGGCCTTGTTCTATATGCGCACCCGCGGCATCAGCGAGTCGGTTGCGCGACGCTTGCTCATGCAGGCTTTTGTGGCCGATGTGGTTGATGCCGTGCGACTCGAGTCGCTGCGCGACCGCTTGCGCCACTTGGTAGAGAAGCGCTTCGACGGCTCGCTGGCCACATCGTGTCAGAACGGTGAATGTGCGGCTACGTGCCACAAGTGATTGGCAACAGGCAAAACAGAAAACACAACTCCAACCCAGATAATCGACTTATGCAATTAGACATAGAACAGATAAGGAAGCAATACCCCATCCTAAACCGTGAGATTGAGGGCAACAAGCTGGTGTATCTTGACAATGCCGCCACTTCGCAAACTCCGCAATGTGTGGTGGATGCGATAACCGACATGTATTTCAACCACAAGGCCAATGTGCACCGTGGTGTGCACACGCTGTCGCAGGAGGCCACCGACAGGGTGGAGCATGCGCGTGAGCGTGCGCGGGCTTTTGTGAATGCTGAGTCGGCCGAGGAAATCGTGTTTACCCGAGGCACCACCGAGGCCATCAATCTGGTGGCGGCCACCTTTGGCGACATGCTCTGCAATGGCGACGAGATAATTGTGACCGGCATGGAGCATCACAGCAACATTGTGCCTTGGCAGTTGGTTGGTCGCCACAAGCGTGTGCGTCTGCGTGTAGTCCCGGTGACCGACGCGGGTGAGCTCGACCTTGATGCTTATGACGACTTGTTTACCGAGAACACTCGTTTCGTGGCCATATCACATGTGTCGAATGTGCTGGGCACAATCAACCCGGTTAAGCAGATGATTGCCACGGCTCACCGCCACGGGGTGCCGGTGCTTGTCGATGGAGCACAGGCCGCTCCGCATCTGAAGGTAGACGTCAGGGATCTTGACTGCGATTTCTATGCCTTGTCGAGCCACAAGATGTATGGACCCACAGGCGTGGGCGTGCTCTATGGCAAAAAGCACTGGCTCAACACGCTGTCACCATATCAGGGTGGTGGCGAGATGATAGGCAATGTGTCGTGGGCACGCACCACTTTTGCAGCATTGCCATTCAAGTTTGAGGCTGGCACTCCCGACTTTGTGGGCATAGCTGCGTTCTCGGCAGCTGTCGACTATATCGAATCGTTGGGCATAGCCAACATTGAGGCTCACGAGCACAGTCTGCTTGAGGCCGCCACTGAAGGCCTTCTGAAGGTTGATGGTTTGCGCATCTATGGCACTTCGCCGGCAAAGGGTGCGGTGGTGTCGTTCAATGTGGGCAATATCAGCAGCTACGACATCGGCACACTGCTCGACAAGCTCGGCTTTGCCGTGCGCACAGGTCACCATTGTGCCGAGCCGCTCATGACCCGCTTTGGTGTCACGGGCATGGTGCGCGCCTCGTTTGCCGTATACAACACACTCGACGAGGTGCGGCGGTTCACCGAGGCCGTGCAGCGGGTGGCTGCAATGTTCGGCTGAGATTGAGAATACCTGATATCCCCCCTATTGCGGACTAGATAAAAAAGTAACGAGAGGCAGAAACTTCAAAAACTGTCTCTCGTTAATCTGTGTTCATGGGTTTATTACTGTCTGATTTAAAATTAACGTGTAAAAATAAACAAGCCTAAAACAGATTTACCATTAAAAATTGTGTTTTAATCGATAGCAAAGATATGTAATTAAAAATCTAATTGCAAATTTTTTTAAGCCAACACGGTCAAATACTAAGCGAACTGCCGTTTTGGGTATGTATAAGTTTGATGGGGTGCTGGTTGCGGTGAATGTGGCTGTGGGTTAAAGTCCGGCCACTTTTTTGTTGCGCTGGCGGCGGAAAGTGCCGAAAGTGTCGAAAATGTCGGCCAGGGCGGCAACTGAGTTTTGGGCTTCGCTTTGGTATAGGGTGGCTGAGTTGCCGCTTTGTCCGCTCTTGCCTTGCAGGGCACCGCTCACGCCCGAAATCTCCTCAAGCAGTTTCATCTGCAGTTGTGCCATCTGCAGCGCGCCTATGTCGGTGTTGTTGGCAATCATCTGCTCGGGTTTGGCGTTGCACTCGTTTGGCGAGTAGGGCAGAATGCCGTTGCTGTTGCGCCAAATCATGCGTATGTCACGCCATGAGAACCCCTCGGGCAGTGCTATGTCGGGGAATAGCAGCACGCCTTTGGCCGATGCTGCCATCACCTGATCCACAAGTGTGATGAGACGGTTCACTTGCTTTTGCTGGTCAATCACGTCTTCTACCAGCGAGTGCACCTCGCCGTCGGTGAGTGGATACATTTTTATAACATACGGGTGTGAGCCGTGGGCAAATGGTGAGTCATAGCTTGCCAGCAAGTCGCCCATGGGTGAGAACCACCGGCAGTGCCACACGGCAGCCACGTCCCAGCGAACCGATGTGTCGGGCTCTGACCGCAATTTTCTTGCGTCGCTGGTGGGGCGTAGGGTCACTTCGGCCGTGCGGCGGTTGTGGCACACCAGCACTTCCCGGCTCTCAAGGGTCCATACTTCGATGGCGCGGCATTTGCCGCTGTCGGCGGCATGCCAGAAGCTTGTGCCGCTTGCCGAATCGGCGCCTATGCTTGCCGTGAATCCGGCCAGGTGCTCGTCGGTGCAGTTTTGGTAGATGCCTCTTATCCATGCGGCCTTGCGGCGTGAGTGGCCTGCAGTGCGGCGCATCAGCGCAGCCAGGCTCATGTCGTGCAGCTGCCCTGCTATCTCGCAGTCGCGGCCCAGGGGGTCGGTGTATGCGTTTACGAAAAACCTGTTGATGTTCACGTTGTCGATGCGTGCCGTGTGGCTGCATAGGTTGTGTTCTATGTCGACGCGCTGCACGCAGCATCCCGAAATCAGGAATTCCTCGAGAGCCCGGCTGTCGAGTTCGTCGAGGCAGTTGGCATCGTCCACTTGCTTGAGTAGGGCGTTGTCGCTGTTGCTGTCGTTGCTGAGTTGTGACCTGAATCGTCCCACCACGGTGCGCACCAGTTGGCGTATCAGGTTGTTGGTGATAGGGGTGCACCCCTGCATGCAATATCGGTCCCATTCGGTGACTTGGTTGCCTGTGTTGTCCACAGTGGGGTCGCCCCATTGGTCGCCATATACAAACCGCTTGCATCTGAGCCTTGCCGTGCGCAGTGGTCCGCACGCTTCCCATGCGCGGTAAGCGGCGGCGAGCACGTCGGTGTCGGTCTGGCTCGCTTGATTGTGTGCTGAATAATCTTTCATGGTGTGATGTGTGTCTTTTGTGTGTGGCTCATCATCTGATGGCAAAATAGCTGCGGCGGTTGCGTGGGCCGCATGAAATGTGAATCCACTTGAAGTCATGTTCGTTGATGGCTTGGTCAACTGGGAGGGCAAGTGAGCGCAGCAGTGCCCACAACTGGGCGTTTTGTTGAGCTGAGCCCAGGTTGATGTCTGCTGCTTCACCCAGCGTGTGCTGGCTGTGTGCCGCTCCTCCCACGGCCTTGTTGAGCGCTACTGACCGGTAGCCGCTTGTGATTCTGATAGGCGCGCCCCAAGCTTCGCGCAGTGGGTCAAGCACTTTGGTTACAAGGGTTTCGAGTGCGGTTACGGCTGCTGCTGGTGGCGTGTTGTCTATCCCGCGGGCCTCGGCAGTGGCCGATCGCGTGAGTTCATTAAGGGTGAAATATTTCATTGGTATGTTTGGATAAAAAAATGTGTGTCGGGTGAATGTGTCGCGCAAAGTTAACGGGTTGGTGTGCCGCCTGTACATATCAACCGGTGATGGGGACTATATCCCCGCCCCCCCCGTGCATAATCCTTAATTGTGATTTTGTGCGTGTTTCAATATTGCTTAACTTTGGCATGATTATTGTGGCATACAAGTGAGTTATCGGGGCAGTTCCCGCATAGCTTAAATTATCGATTGATTCATTACTGAAAGCATGACAACTCGTAAAATTACAGGACTCACAGCCCAGCAGGTGGCTGCGAGCCGTGAAAAGTATGGTTCCAACGTGCTCACGCCGCCGGTGCGTGAGCCATGGTGGATGAAACTTGCGTTGAAATTCAAGGACCCGCTCATTGTGATTCTGCTTGTGGCAGGAGTCCTCTCGGTGGGTATTTCTCTATATGAGTACTTTGGTCTCGACCAGGGGCTTCATGTGTTTTTTGAGCCCGTGGGCATTTTCGTGGCCATCTTGCTTGCCACCGTCTTGGCATTTGTCTTTGAGTGGAAGGCCGATAAGGAGTTTGCCCTGCTCAACCAGGTGAACGATGAGGAGCTGGTAGAGGTGGTGCGCGACGGTAATGTGCAACGAGTGCCTAAAAAAGATGTGGTGGTGGGCGATGTGGTGATGCTTAACACCGGAGAGGAGATTCCCGCCGATGCCACCCTTATCGAATCCACTTCGCTGCAAGTCGACGAGTCGTCGCTCACGGGCGAGCCCATCTGCTCCAAAACCACAGTTGAGGCCGATTTTGATGCCGATGCCACATTCCCGTCGAACCGTGTGCTGCGTGGTACCAAAGTGATGGAAGGTCACGGAGTGTGCTGTGTCGATGCCGTTGGCGATGCCACCGAAAACGGCAAGGTGTATGAGGCCGCCCAAATCGATGACAGCGTGCGCACGCCGCTCAACGCGCAGCTCGACGGCCTAAGCCGGTTCATTTCCCGAGCCAGCTATGTGGTGGCGGCGCTCGTGGTGCTTGGCCGCATGGTTTACTATTTTGCCACCGGCCACGCCGATCCGCTGAATTGGCTCGACTTGCTGGCCTTTTTCTTGCAGACGGTGATGATGGCGGTTACGCTAGTGGTTGTGGCTGTGCCTGAGGGCCTTCCCATGGCTGTGACGCTAAGTTTGGCCTACAGCATGCGGCGCATGCTCAAGACCAACAACCTGGTGCGCAAGCTTCACGCTTGTGAGACCATGGGGGCCACCACCGTGATATGCACCGACAAGACGGGCACGCTCACCAAAAACCAGATGAGGGTGAGCCACACCAACTTCTATGCGCTCGGCGACGACCAGAATCTGGGCTCCGACGACATCAGCCGATACATGGCCGAGGGTCTTGCTGTCAATTCCACCGCCCAGCTCAATCTTTCCGACCATAAGCATCCACAGGCCATCGGTAACCCCACTGAGGGCGCTTTGCTCCTTTGGCTCAACGATCAGGACATAAATTACCGCGACCTTAGAATGGCCGCCCAGGTGATTGAGGAAGTGCCGTTCAACACCGACCGCAAGTATATGGCTACCGTGGTGCGCAGCGGGGTCTCGGGCCGCAGGGTGCTCTATGTGAAAGGCGCGACCGAGATAATTTACCCCATGTGCAGCCAGACGTGCGGCAACGTGCCGCGTGCCGAAATCGACCGGCAATTGCTGCAATACCAGCATCAAGCAATGCGTACACTCGGTTTTGCCTACCGTGTGCTCGACGATGGCGAGGAACCGGTGGCCAATGGTGCAATAGTGGCGTCAAATCTCACATTCCTTGGCATAGTTGCAATTAGCGACCCGGTGCGCCCCGATGTTCCGGCGGCGGTGAAGGAGTGTTTTGATGCCGGAATAGCAGTGAAGATTGTCACTGGCGACACCCCGGGAACCGCTACCGAGATAGGCAGGCAAATAGGCTTGTGGACCGATGCCGATGGTGCCGACGGCATTATTACCGGTACTGAGTTTGCGGCACTCACCGACGCGCAGCTTGATGAGCGTGTGGGCAAGATAAAGATTATAGCGCGAGCACGCCCCATGGACAAGCGGCGCCTTGTGGAGTCGCTCCAGCGTTGCGGCCAGGTGGTGGCTGTGACGGGCGACGGCACCAACGATGCCCCCGCCCTCAAGGCTGCCCACGTGGGCCTTTCGATGGGCGACGGCACCTCGGTGGCCAAGGAGGCGAGCGACATAACTATTGTTGACAACTCGTTCTCGAGCATAGGCCGGGCTGTGATGTGGGGACGGTCGCTCTACAAGAACATCCAGCGCTTCATCTTGTTTCAAATGACCGTCAACGTGGCAGCATGCATAGTGGTGCTTGCCGGTTCGATAATGGGAATTGACGCACCACTCAACGTGACGCAGATGCTGTGGGTCAACCTCATAATGGACACATTTGCCGCCATGGCTCTCGCATCGTTGCCGCCAGATTGCAGCGTGATGCGGCAGAAGCCGCGCGACCGGCACAGTTTTATCATCGACCGGTCGATGGCCACCAACATTTTCACCGTGGGCGGCTTTTTCGCCATATTGCTTGTGTTTGTGTTCTGGCTTATAAAGAGCGTCAATGTAGACATGACCACATCGTCGTCCTACATCCTGTCGCTATTCAAGTCATTCAAAATCGACCCTCAAGGCATGCACATCATCACCTCCTATGAGTCGAGCTTGTTTTTCACCATCTTTGTGATGATGCAGTTTTGGAACATGTTTAATGCCCGGGCTTATGCCACACACCGCTCGGCATTGAGCTTGAAGGGCTGTCGCGGTTTTGTGCTCATAGCCATTCTGATATTCCTCGGCCAGATACTGATTGTGAACTTCGGCGGGCTCATGTTCAATCTTGAGCCGCTTCACTTCCTCGATTGGGTGATAGTGGTTGTGGGCACGATGCCTGTGCTTGCAATAGGCGAGGTTTGGCGTGCGCTGCACCGATAGGGCGGTGTTCCACACGACTGCGGCCATAAGTTCCACGGCGGCATAATGCTGTGGCACAATGCACTGTTGTGGATGTGCTGGAGTTATTAACAATTATGCCGAGTTATCAACAGAAATGCTATTTTTAACTGATTTTTTGCAGTTGGTTAACTCGAAAATCAATTCCTTTGCATCGGCTTTGCGGGTCGGCTGTTTGAGACCGTGCCACAGTGCCGGTCAATGCATCGGGCCGTGCAAGGCTTTATAGAAATTCAGCTACATGGGAAAGACAATAGCAATAGCAAATCAAAAAGGCGGTGTGGGCAAGACCACCACTGCAATCAATCTGGCGGCATCGCTCGCGGCAAGTAAGAAGAAAGTGCTTCTGCTCGATGCCGACCCGCAGGCCAATGCCACATCGGGCCTTGGTGTGGATCCTCGTCAGATGACCTCGTCGATCTACGAGTGCCTTGTCGACGAATACCCTCTGCATGGTGCCGAAGTGGCCACTTGCGTGAAGGGCCTCGACCTGGTGGGCTCGCGCATCGACTTGGTGGGTGCCGAGCTTGAGCTTATCAACAAGCCCGACCGTGAGAATGTGCTTCGCAAGGCCATCGCCGAAATCAAGGACGATTACGACTACATTCTGATTGACTGCAGCCCTTCGCTGGGATTGATCACCGTGAACGCTCTCACGGCGGCCGACAGCGTGATAATCCCGGTCCAGGCCGAGTATTTTGCCCTGGAAGGCATCAGCAAGCTGCTCAACACCATCAGAATCATCAAGTCGAAGCTTAACACGGCTCTCAAAATCGAGGGCTTCCTGCTCACAATGTATGATGCCCGCCTGCGCCTTGCCAACCAGATTTACGAGGAGCTTAAAAGCCACTTTGGCGACATGGTGTTCAACACGGTGATTCCGCGCAACATCCGCCTGAGCGAGGCTCCGAGTCACGGACTTCCGGCGTTGCTCTACGATCCCGCGAGCCGTGGCGCCACAAGCCACATTCAGCTGGCCAAGGAACTCATTGGTAAAAACCGTGCGCCCCACAAGCAGTGAGGCATGCTATCAACACCCAAAAACACAATAAGGATACAATGAAAGGACAACACCGCAACGCATTGGGCCGCGGACTCGACACGCTCATCTCGATGGACAACATACAGACGAGCGGTTCGTCGGCCATCAACGAAATACGCATCGACCAAATATCACCCAACCCCGACCAACCGCGCACGTCGTTCGACGAGACGGCTCTTGAGGAGTTGGCGTCGTCAATCCGCGAGCTGGGCATCATCCAGCCCCTGACCCTGCGCAGCATGGGTCAGGGCAGCTATCAAATCATTTCGGGTGAACGCCGTTACCGGGCCGCCAAGCTTGCCGGGCTCGACACCGTGCCGGCTTATGTGCGCACGGCCAATGATGCCGAGCTCACCGAGATGGCTCTGATTGAGAACATTCAGCGCGAAGACCTCAATGCTATAGAAATCGCACTCACGTTCCGCAAACTGATTGACCAGTATCACCTCACGCAAGAGCGTCTGAGTGAGCGTATTGGCAAAAAAAGAGCTACTATTGCCAACTTTTTGCGCCTGCTGAAGCTCCCTGCCGAGGTGCAACTTGGCTTGCGCGACAAGCGCGTGGACATGGGGCATGCCCGTGCTCTGCTTAGCGTGGACAAACCGTCGCTTCAGTTAAAATTATATAACGAAACGCTTAAAAAAGGTTTATCGGTGCGTCAGGTCGAGCAGCTCGCAAAGCAATATCAGGAGGCCGACAGTCCTAAGCAGGAAGATGATAAATCGAAGGCTAAAAAACTGAGTAATAGCGATTTTGAGGTGCTGCGCAAGCATCTGTCGTCGTCGTTCGGCGTGCAAGTGGGATTCAGCTGCGACTTAAAGGGTAAAGGAAAAATAACATTCCCTTTCAAGGACGAGGACGAATTGGAGAGAATTATTAGTATCTTTGACAAAATAAAGAGTGACGAGAAATAATATTCACGCCACACAACGGCTTATTCAGGCAACTTTGTGAAAAGGCAAGTGAGCATCACACACACGTCGATGGTGGGCATGGCATTATTGCTGTGTCTGCTCCTCGTTGTGCCTGTGCCGGCAGTTGCCCAAGCGGTGTCAAATCAGCAGCGCAACGCAGCCAAGGTGGCCGCTCCGCCTCAGCGCAAGCGCCACAAGCGCACGCCGGTGGTAGTGCCCGACGATGGCTCTGGCCTCTCAAAAGCCGCCAGCGACTCGATTTCGCGCCATAAGCTGGTGCGTGTGGTCGACGTCTCTGGCGACACCATCCATTTCAGCTCTATCGACTCGCTGGCAGGCGTGGAGGGCGTGGAGATAATTCCGCCCACTCAGATGCCTGTGGCTGCAAGTCTGGGGCAGCTAAAGCCGTTCAACCCCGACCCGACGCGTGCCCTGTGGCTGTCGGTGTTGTGTCCCGGTCTGGGTCAAATCTATAACCGCCGCTATTGGAAACTTCCCATAGTGGTGGGCGCTTTTGTGGGCCTTGGCTATGGCATGGCATGGAATAACCGTATGCTCAACGACTACACCCGAGCCTATCGCGACGCCACCGACAACGACCCCAGCACCAACAGCTATATGGACTTCTATCCGCCCACAACCAAGGAGAGCGACCTCGACATGGCTTGGCTGACAAGGGCGCTGAAAAGCAAAAAGGACTATTACCGTCGTTACCGCGACATTTGCATCTTCTCAATGGTGGGCGTGTACCTGCTCAGCATTATCGATGCCTACGTCGATGCCTCGCTGGCACACTTCGATGTGTCGCCCGACTTGAGCATGCGGGTCAAGCCTGCAGTGATCGATCCGCAAATCACCCGTTTGCCCTCGGTGGGACTGCAGTGCGCCATCAATTTTTAATGTAATCAGGATAAAAATCACATAGAGAGACGAGAAATATGCTACGAAACAAAAACACTCTGTTGACGATTGCAATGCTGCTCACGGCGGCTGCCACCACTATGGCACGGCCCGTTCCCAAGCACTCAATCCTCTCGATAAAAGAAACCATCACCGACACGGCTATCGTGTATCCGGCAAGCTTTGAGACCGATACTCGCGAAATGATGAATAACTGGTATCTGCAGAACTATGCCATACTCGACAAAGACGTGGAGAAACGCTCGGTGGGCAATGTGAGCGACGCTGAATACGTGCGCCGCTTGAAAGCCATCCCCTCGGTGATTGAACTCCCGTTTAACCAAATAGTGCGCTCTTACATTGAGCGCTACATTAAGCGCAACCGCACCCTTGTGGAGCAGATGCTGGGCATGAGCCTATATTATATGCCCATTTTCGAGCAGGCTCTTGAGAAGGAGGGGCTGCCGCTTGAGCTCAAATATGTGCCGGTGATTGAGTCGGCTCTCAACCCCAATGCCGTTTCCCCTGTGGGGGCAAGCGGCCTGTGGCAGTTTATGATTGCCACTGCTAAGGGCGTGGGCCTTGAGGTCAACTCGCTCGTCGACGAACGCCGCGACCCTTACCGCTCGTCGGAGAAGGCTGCCGTCTACTTCAAACAGCTTCACAACATCTATGGCGACTGGTCGCTTGCCATTGCCGCTTACAACTGTGGCCCGGCCAACGTGAACAAGGCCATCAGGCGTGCCGGTGTGGAAGGCAATCCCGACTTTTGGGCAATCTATGACTATCTGCCGCGCGAGACTCGCGGTTATGTGCCGGCATTCATTGCCGCCAACTACATAATGACCTATTTCAAGGAGCATAACATCAGTCCGTCGCTTGCCAAGAAACCGATTGTGGTCGACACCGTGAGCGTGAACCGTCGCGTGAATTTCAACCAAATTGCCCAAGTGCTCAACATACCCATTGAGGAGATAAGGGTGCTTAATCCGCAATACCGCCACGATGTGATTCCCGGTGACTCGCGCCCCTACACACTGGCTTTGCCGTCGCAGCAAATCTATAGTTTCATCCTCACCGAAGACAGCATCGCCTCTTACCGCCCCGACCTCTATGCGCAGCGTGAGGTGGTTGAGCCTGGTGGCGCAAGCTATAATGTGGCCGATGCTCAGTCGGTTCAGCAGTCGGCAAGTGAGGGCAAAACCGTGTACCACAAGGTGCAGAAGGGTGAGAGCCTTGCCGGAATCGCATTCTATTATGGTGTCTCAACCGACGAAATACGCTCTCTCAACGGATTCACGGGCTCAAAACTGCGTCGCGGACAGGTGCTGAAAATTGTCAAGCACTCTGATGCCGGCGACGACGGCTCACAGCTCACTGCTCAGGCCTCGGCCAATGCCCCACTTGATGGTGATGCCACTGTGAGCGTGGTGGAACAGGAAAACAAGGTGGCAGCCACCAACACTCCTTACAAGGGCTCGTATCGCGTCGATGACGTTCCAGCGCCCAAAGCCCGTCAAAGCCAGCCCAAACAGCAGGCTCCCGCGGCAGTAGCCCCGCAGCCGAAAGCAGAGACCCGGGCAACGGCTCCCGCCGCAAAGGCCAAGAAGGTGACCGACGACGTGGCCGACGCTTCGTCGCGCTATGGCAAGGACAAGGCACGCTATGGCAAAAACTCGGCTACAGTTGCCAAGAAGAATAAGCAATCTAAGGAATCGACCTACAGGAATGCGCGCAGCAGCAAGGCTAAAAGCAAGCAGCAAGCAGCTCCCACGCAGAACTATACAATTCAAAAGGGCGATAACCTTACCACTATCGCCAAAAAGGCTGGTGTGAGTGTCGATGAGTTGCGCAAGACCAACAAGATAAGTGGCGACAAGATCACAGCTGGCGACAATATCAAGATTCCGGCAACAGCCAAGAGCAAGAAAGCCGCCAGTGCCCAAAAAGCGAAATCGAAAGCAAAGAAAAAACGCAAATAATGTGATGCTCGCACTGGTGGCGGTTGGGGTTGTCAGACCATTGTGCCACTAGCGAAATTCACACTGTGCTACCACACGGGTGGGGCGCGCAATGCCGTTGAGGCGTGCGCGCCCCGCTTTGTGTTTTCTATGTGGTTGCCAATCCATAGCCACTAGGCCGCAAAGCGGTGTGAACCACTATATTGGGTATCGAAGTTAGTTAAATAACCTTAACCACAGCTATTTTGGCGCATTCAATTTTGGTTACAGTATGATTTTAGGCATAAATTTGCAGCGGTTTTTCATGGTATTAGATTTTAAGTTTTAAGGATAATTGTCGGGAGACAATCATCCTTTTTTTTATGCCCGTTTTGCTTGTCGTGAAGCCACATTTTTAGGCAAACGCGAAAGTGTGTCGATTAAATTGCGTAATTTTGCAGCACTCGTTTACACACTACACTAATTTCAATGAGCATGCTTAGACCATTCAAGTTTGGATTAAACCTGAAACAGGTGCTTTGGGGTGGCGATAAAATCGGCACCTTCAAGGGTGTGCACATTAGTGAAAGCCACATAGGCGAGAGCTGGGAGGTGTCGGGGCTTCGGGGCCATGAGTCGGTGGTGCTCGAGGGCGAGGACCGGGGTTTGAACTTGCGTGAGCTCATACGCAAGTATGGCGGCGACCTGGTGGGCAAGCGCGTCTACCGCAAGCACGGCGACGAGTTTCCCCTGCTTGTGAAGATTATTGATGCTAAGCTCAACCTCTCGGTGCAGGTGCATCCCAACGACGACTTGGCTCGAGAGCGTCACGGCTGCAACGGCAAGACCGAAATGTGGTATATCATCGACAGCGACCCTGATGCCAAACTGTATGCCGGAATGCGTCGCACCATCACCCCCGACGTGTATCGCCGTATGGTGGCCGACAACACCATCCTTGATGCCGTGGCCAGCCATGAGACACACCCCGGCGACATCTTTTTCTTGCCGGCGGGCCGCATCCATGCCATCGGGGCAGGCAATCTGCTTGCCGAGATTCAGCAGTCGAGCGACATAACCTATCGGGTGTATGACTTCAACCGTCTTGACAAGGACGGCAAGCCTCGCCAGTTGCACACCGATCTTGCCGCCGATGCCATCGACTATACGATAGCTACCGATTGCAAGCGCAACTATGTGCGCAGCAAGGGTACGACTTCGCTAATCAACAGCATATTCTTTAATGTTGACCGTGTGATAGTGGAGCATGAATTTGATTTGCGCATGCCACACGATGCATTCTTGGTGGTGATGTGCATCGATGGTGAGGCTTCGGTTACCAGCACGGGTGGCTATGTGACTCCGATGCGTCGGGGCGAGACCATCTTGGTGCCGGCTGTGGTGCGCCAATTGCATTTTGAAGGCAGTGCCACGTTTATAACGGCCACAGTGTGACGGCTGGCCGCCTCCATTCCCCTTCACTTGTTAAAACTCTCTTGCAGCGCGACTCTTAAGTGGGCCGTGTGGCAATGCTTCTGCCTCTAAAGGCATAATGCAACCGGGAGCCTGAAAGTTTCCTCTCAGGCTCCCGGCAATGTGTTTTGTGTGTCGTGGTTATTCGGCAATTGCTTTTACTGCCGATGTGGTGCCGTCGCTGTAGCGCACCACTTTCACCACAATGCCTGTGGGCGTCGTGAGTCTGTGCCCTTGAAGGTCGTAATATGTCTCAGAGGCAATTGTTTTTTGGGCGTCAATGCTTCCCACGCCCGAGTTTGCGGTCACGTGCAGGGTGTAGGTCTTGGCAAAGTTTCCTAACGTCTTGGTGAGCCATGCCTCGCCGTTGGCAGTGATGTTCACTGTGTTGCCGTCAACCGTCAGGTTGGCCGATGATGTCCATGCGGTTTTGGCTGGAGTTCCGATTGTGAGGGGCGACTTCACGTTGGCATACGTTTCGCCGTCGGCCGTGAGCACGGTGGCTGCAAAGAAGTTGGCTGAGGCGCTGTCGGCCAGCACCGAGAGCGTGGGATAAGACCCAGTAGTGTTGATGTAGGCTGCACTGGGCGTGGTCGAGCACAGGGTCTTGGTGTCGATGCCTTTCACTGTTGCGGCATCGGCTGAGTGGCTTGTGCCTGTGGTGCTGTCGAAGTATGCTCCGGTCACCGTTGCCGAGCAAGATCCGGCTATGTTGCCGGTAGCGTCGTTGTCACCGCTTATTGTTCCTGCCGAGTATACGCCCGATATGGTCGCCGTTGAGGTGGCGGCTCCGGCAATGCCTCCCACGTTGCTCTTGCCGTTCACGTTGGCTATGTTGTAGCAATCGGCAAGGTCGGCATTGAGCGACCCCACAATGCCTCCCACATAGTCGAAGTCGGCATCTATGTCGCCTGCATTGAAGCACCGGTTAATGCGGTTGGTGCTTTTGGTTCGTGTCTCGATGTTGCCGGCTATTCCGCCGCCCATTGAATAGGAGTCAGATGCCAGGCCGGTGATTTTGCCATAGTTTGCACAACCGTCAATCACGATGCCGGGTTGGGCCTTGCCCACGATGCCGCCCACGTTGCCTTTGGCAGAGATTTTGCCGTAGTTTGAGCAGTCTTTTATCACATTGGTAGTCCCTTCGGTGTAGAGCGAAGATGCTACAATGCCGCCGATAGTGGCCGACATCTTCAGTGTGTCGGGAATCAGCTCGCCGTAGTTCACGCAGCCTTCCACCAGGCCGTTGCCGTCGAGAATGGATACTATGCCGCCTAGCGTGCTTGGACTGGTCACCGAGCCGTAGTTGACGCAACGGCGCACGGTGCCGTTGCATGAAGCTGCTATGCCTGCGGCTGTGCCTAGTGTGGTGGTCAGGTTTCCGTAGTTGTAGCAGTTTTCCAGCACGCCGTCTTGGTCTACATAGTAGGCAATGCCGCCAAGGTAAGTGCGCACGCTCTCATGGTTGGTGTAGTTGCGACAGTTGATCACCTTGCCGCCGCTCCACACCATACCGGCAATGCCGCCGTTGCCGCTCGACTTGGTGTTGACTATCACGGCATGGTTCTCGCAGTTGTCAACCGTGCCATACACCTTGCCCGCTATGCCAGCTGTGCCTCGGTAGCTGCTCAGGGTGCCTGAGGCAAGCACGATGTTGCGCACGGTGCCTTTCTGGCCCACGTTGCCAAACAGGGCGCGGTAGCCCGATGTGCCCGAGATGGTGAAGTTCACATTCTTGAATTGCTTGCCGCAGCCGTCGAAGTCGCCTTTGAAGTTGTTGCCGTCGATGGCCACGGGTGCATATTCGATTCCGTCGAAGTCTAGGTCGTTGACCACCTTGAAGTAATTGCCTTCAAATGTGATGTGGCTGGAGTTTGTGAGCGTGCTGAGCAGGGCCATGTCGGCTGCGCTCTTGATGAGGAATGGAGATGCCTCAGTGCCGTCGCCGTCAAACTGTGTGCTGTAGTTGAGCGAGCGCAGCAGCAGGGCTTTTGTCTGGTTGCCGATTGTGGCTACAAGGGTGTCGGTCTCGGCCAGTGTGGTGTGTGTGGCCGCAGTGAGGGTGCCGTCGGCCAGGCTGAATGCGGTTCCTTTCCTCAATGTCCATGTGGCGGCTTTGCACAGGGTGGCTGGGGCGCTTATTGTTTGGATGTTTTCGCCTTCGTTCAGATAGGCCACGATGGCGCGATTGGCTTTGGCTGCGGCTTGGTCTTTGAATGCGGCAAGCACGGGATACTGTCCGGATGCCCAATCATATTTCGTGCTGTCGAGCCCGGCCAACGACCGCCCGTCGGTGAGGCGTGTGGTGGTCAGGCCGTCCACGCCCACGTGCGATGCTGTGCCCACTCCGTCGTAGTAGCCTATTTGCTTGTCGAAGTAGTTGTACCTAAGTGTGCAGTCGCGGTTGCTCTCGCTGCCTATGATTGAACCTATGGTGTTGGATCCGGCATACTGGTAGCTCACTGCTCCGTAGTTGATGTTGCCCATGAGTGTTGAGCCATACATGGGTGTGGCACTTGTGATGCCACCCACCACATAAGTGCCGCTCACGTTGCCGGTGTTGACGTTATATGAGATTGTGGCATACTGGCCTATGGTGCCTGCGATTCCGCCGGCTCCATATTGCTGTCCGGTTGCCTTGTAGATGTTGACAAACTCAGCCACCACGTCGCCGTCGTTTTGGCAATAGGTGAGGTGGCCTTCGGCGGTGCCTGCAATGCCGCCCACGGTGTTGAACCCTACGGTCACCTTGCCGGCGTTATAGCATCCTGTGATGGTCGATGCGCTGTCGGCCGCTTGCCCTACGATGCCTCCTGCCGCATTGCTTATGGCCACCACTGGCGCATAGTTGTAGCAATTCTCGATGCGGCCGTAGCATTTGCCTGCAATCGAGCCCACATTGCGGAATGCCTTGAATGAGCAGTCGGCGGCAATGGTCAGGTTTTTAACTGTGCCATTGGCCGAGATAAAGCCAAACAGGCCGGCGGTGATGTTCGAGGTCTTTTGGTCGGCTTTGCCATTGGTGTCATAGCTCACGCCGTCGATTTTCAAATTGTGTATCGATTTGCCTCCGCCGTCGTATGTGCCTGAAAACGTCACCGAAGTGTTGTTGCCTTGGCCAATGCCGGCAAAGGTGGAGCCGCCGCTTGTTGCGTCGATGTCGGCTGTCTGGAGAAAATACTTGCCGTAATAGGAATTAGAAGTCGTCAAACCTTCGTTGAGGGCCTCGAGGTCGGCAACTGTGGCAATTTTGTAGGGGTTTGCTGCCGTGCCTGCGCCTTCCCACGATGCGGCGTTGGTCTGAATGGCCGATGCGCCCAAAAGGATGCAGATTAAAATGAGTGATTTCTTTACCATAGGCGTTGCAATGTCTTTTTTTAGTTGTGGTAATGGGTGATTTTGATTTTTGATAATATCCGGCCGTAAAGTTACGTTTTTTTATTCTTTGCAATACGATAGTTGCTGTGTGTTAGCTCGAGCGTGCCGGCTTTAATCTTAAATTACAAAATTATGGCAGTTGCGATTGCTGTGAAATACCCAATTGTAGGTATTGACAACCGGGATAATCACACTTGATTGCTATGTGGCTGATGTGTGCCGGAGCAAGGTGCAAAAAACGCCACAGGCAGCTCTCGTGTGTAGCGTGGGCAGCCTGTGGCGGTAAAGGGTGGCGTGACGGCCGGCTTAATTCGTTTCTGTCATGGTCGCCAGTCTATTTTGCGTGCAAGTTTGGCAAGGTAAAACGCGCGCACGTCGCTCCAGTGGTAGTAGGGGGCCACGTCGGTTTTCACAGGCAGGGTTGCCTCATGCTCGTTGAGCAGCACTTTCACCAGCACGTCGTTGTTGCCGGGCTTGCGGTAATACACCATCTGGATGTTGCATGCCTTGGGGAATATGTTGTAGTCTTGCCAGTGGTCGGCCAGTGTGGCTAGGTCGGTGCATGAGTAGTTCACGCTGTCAAGCTCCATGAGGCAGGCAAGTGGCAGCAGGCAAGTCTCGTGGCCAAACCGCAATGCGGCTCCTCTCCACTGGGTGGTGATGGCACTGTCGGCCGTGGCCACCATGTTTTGCAGCAGTTCCCGCTCAATGTAGGGCATGCGGTTGCCGTTTTGCGGAGCGTTGGCCCACTGCACATACCAGTAGATGTTTTTGTTGCGCCACAGGTCGTATATTTCATCGGCTGTGAAGAAGCGGTACAGGTCGAAGTTCTTGTATGCCTCATGGCCTTGTATCGACCCGGCCACATCAAACACGTCGGCCATCAGTCCTATTTGGTCGATGCTGTCGCGCAACAGGTCTTTGTCGGTGATGAGCGAGGCCACAAAACGCTCGGGGTGCAACATTGCGCGCTTCACGCTGTCGGTGAGTCGGCGTTGGCTCTTTCGTAGGGCGTTGGCGCAGGTGTCTTCTCCGAATCCCCAACCCATATAGTGCATGTCGTGGTAGCTTGCATCGGTGGTGATGCGCAGTTCGGGGTTGATTGAGCGCATGGTCATGGTCTCGTTTTGCATCGAGAGGATGCAGCGGATGATGATGGTCGACTTGGCGTCGATGTGCGCGTTGCCGTTAAACACCTGCGGGAAGTTGCGCATCATGCGTGCGGCGATGTCCTGGTGCTGCTTGGCTCCTATGTCGGTGAGCTCGCCCAATCGCCCGATTGAGGCGTCGGCCAGTGTGCTCAGTGCAGTGAGCAGCTCCCGTCCGGCTTGCGTTAGGGCTCCGTGGCGGTTGGCTTTCTTGAGCTGGTCCACAGGCCGCTGGTAGGTGCCTTGGCCGGTGAGCCACCGGCTGCCGTGGCGGCCATAGTGGTTGATGAAAAATGGCTCGTAGCCCTCTGGGGTGGGGGTAAGCTCGGGCAAGGACACTTCGTAGGGATATGGGTAGGCAAAGTGGTTGCTGCCGGCTCTGCCAGGAATTTCGGCAATTTGCTCGCGTGGCGTGCTGGCCTGGGCGCACATTACGCACACGGCCGCCATTGCCATCAGTAGTGACTTTCTCATTTGGGTGTGGAGTTTATGGTTTTGGCTGTCGCGACAGTTTGTCGATAAAATAGGCGCGCACGTCGCTCCAGTGGTAGTAGGGCGCCACATCGGTCTTCACCGGCAGGGTTGCCTCATGCTCGTTGAGCAGCACTTTCACCAGCACGTCGCTGTTGCCGGGCTTGCGGTAGTATATCATTTGCAGGTTGGCACCCATGGGATATATCTTGTAGGCCTGCCAGTGGTCGGCAAGTGTCTCAAGGTCGGTTGTGTGATAGTCGGCTCCGTTGATTCCCATAAGGCACACAAGCGGCAGCAGCACTGATTCGTGGCCAAACCGCAGTGTGGCGCTGTTGCGTCCGAGGGCTATGCCCTTATCGGCTGCGTCGATGAAGTTGCGCAGCAGGTTGGCCTGGTTGTAGTCCATGCGGCAGCGTGTGAGTGGGGTCTCTCCCGAGAGCAGATACCAGCGTGCGTTGTTGTATTGCCAAATGTTGTAGATGTCGTCGTCTGAGAACACGTTGTAGAAATTCACGTTTTCAAACTGGTGGTGGCTCTGCATGTTGGCAGCCACGTCAAATAGCTTGATCATCAGTTCGCGACCGTCGATGTTGCTGTTGGCCCACTTTTGGTCGGTAAACAGCACCTTGTAGACGTGCTTGGTGTTTATCAGTTTGTCGCCGAGTTTCTGGTACAGGTGTTCAACGCTTTTGCGCAGGGGCTTAATCACTGAGTCGGAGTAGTTCATGTAATACATGTCGTGCTCCGAGGCATCGGTGGTGATGCGCAGTTCGGGGTTGAGCGACTTGAGGATGTCGGTCTCGTTCTGCATCGAGAGGATGCAGCGGATTATGATTGTTGATTTGGCGTCGACGGGAGCGTTGCCCTTAAACACTTGCGGGAAGTTGCGCATCATGCGTGCCGCAATGCCCTGGTGTTGTTCGGCTCCTATGTCGCTAAGCTCGCCCAGGCGCAGGGTTGATGCAGTGCGCACCATGCGCAGTGTGTCGAGCACTTGCTTGCCGCGGGCGGTGAGTTTGCCTGCTTTCTCGGCTTTCTCGAGTTGTGCTATCGGGAAACCATATTGGCCCTTGCTTATGAGCCACCGGCTGCCGTGGCGGCCATAGTGGTTGATGTAGAATGGCTCGTAGCCTTGTGGGGCAGGGGTGAGCATCGGCAGATTCTTGTCGGGATATGCCTGGTAGTTGTTGGCGCTGAGGCGCACGTTGGCTTTAAACTCTTCGCGCACGCCAGTGGCGGCAAAAGCCGATGCCACAGTGAGCATTGCGCCAATCAGGAGTAGGAATCTTCTCATGATAATAATGCTATGTATAAAATAATTATTGATAACGTCAGTTTTTACAAAGGTAGTGCAATTGAGCCGCACAGGCAACATGCACGCCCATGCTTCATCACTTTTTTACACCATCACGTTGTGCTTGTTGAAAATCAATGAGTTGGGTTTTACTCAAAGAAGGCACCGGAATGCCTGTCTGTGGTCAGGACTTGGGGTGGAGCACCATTGGCTCTTGGACGGGTGTGGCGTGGCTTAAGATGCGCAGTGTCTTGGGCAGCAGGTTGTTGGCTCTGTTGCCAAGGTTGTTGGCAAATCCCAGTGGCACGTTGCGGTGGGTGAGCAGGCAGTAGCCGCGGTCTCCACCTATTGCCCCGAGGGCCTCGCCGCGCAAGTAGGCCATGGCGGTGGAATAGTCGACTTCAATCAAGGGGAAAACCCCTTGGGCCAAGTGTTGCGAGAAAGCCAATTCCTGGCTTGGCGTGATTTTGCGGCCTTTGATGGTTCCAAGTGCCGTTCCGCTATGAATGAGATTGAGGGTCTGTCGCAGCACGGTGAGTTCTGCCTGGCGGTCGGCTGGCGATGCGACTATTGTGCCGTCGGCGGTAGTGGCAAGCGAGAATGCTTCAGGTGAGCTCAGCCAGCGGGAAACATCGGCTGCGCCTTGTGGCTGCTTGCCGGTTTCGCTGCTTCGTGCCTTGCGAGGCTTGCCGGGCGTGGCAGCGGGGGCATTGCCGGGTTTGCGGACCACACTCATGAAAAGGCCTTCGCCGCGTGTGATGTGTGGCATGAACCGGTAGCAGTGGTTGGTGGTGTCGATGCCGCCGCCAATTCCCCACTCGGGATTGATGGGCACCTCCACCGATTCGGCCCCATAATGCTCCACAAGATAGTCAACCATCAGTTCGTTTTCCTGGCGGTTGTAGGTGCAGGTGCTGTAGATGAGCAGCCCTCCCGGCCGCAATGCCGGCCACACGTCGTCGATTATGGCGCGCTGCCGTGCGGCGCATTGCTCCACAAGTTGCGGTGTCCACTGCTCGGCTGCGGTGGCGTCTTTGCGCATCATTCCCTCGCCACTGCACGGGACGTCGGCGGCCACTATGTCGAAAAATCCGGTTAAGCCAGAGAATGCCTTGGGGGCGTTGCAGCTAACCAGGCAATGGGCGCTGCCCCAGCGTGCCACGTTGTCGCGCAGCACTCGGGCGCGCAGCGGCACTATCTCGTTGGCCACCACAAGCGAACCTTCGGGCAAGGCTCCGATGGCAGCTGTGGTCTTTCCGCCAGGGGCGGCGCACAGGTCGAGATATCGCACCGGCTTGTCGCCTACAATTTGCCCTATTACGTGCGATATGAACATTGATGATGCGTCTTGCACGTAGTATAGCCCCGACTGGAAGTCGACGTCGAATGTGAATTGAGGTCTGTCGCCGTCAACGTAAAAGCCTGTGGGGCACCAAGGCACGCGCTGCACGCCGGGTGGTACTGAAGCACCTCGGCGGCTGTTGACGCGTACCGCAATGGCAGGCTCGCTGCCGCTTATTGCGTCTATAAGGGCTTGGCTCTCGTGGGAGGGCAGAATCGATTCCATTTGCTTGACGAAAAGCGGGTTGATGATCATAGGGCTATGAGTGTCGTTTATGCTGTGTGTGAAAAAATCGTTGTTGCGGTCGGGCGCTTTGCCTTGCTGTTGTGCAAAAGTAGTGAAAAAACGCAACAACTCCACATTGTTTCTGTGTCGGCGTCATAGTTACACAATCAGTCCTAAATGCTTCTCGCAGAATGCCCGCAGCCACAAAAATGCCATTTTAGCCCTCAAACTATTCCATATCTGCCAAAAATATTGTATTTTTGTATGTTTTTAGCCCGCGTGTTAAAAAGGCCGCTTTTGCAAGGCATTTTTGGCCTGCTTGGGGGCTTGACCCGCGGAAAGAAAAAGTCAGATTTATGGCAGAAGATTTAATAGAACAACAAGAAGAGAAACAGTATTCAGCGCACAATATTCAGGTGCTCGAAGGCCTTGAGGCAGTGCGCAAGCGCCCGTCGATGTACATTGGCGACACTCACGTCAAGGGTTTGCACCACTTGGTGTCGGAGGTCGTGGACAACTCTATCGACGAGGCTCTGGCAGGATTCTGCAACAATATTGAAGTAACCATAGGCGAGGACAACTCCATCAGCGTCAAGGACAACGGCCGTGGTATTCCCGTCGACATGCACGAGAAGCTCCACAAGTCGGCCCTTGAGGTAGTGCTCACTGTGCTGCACGCCGGCGGCAAGTTCGACAAGGGTTCTTACAAGGTGTCGGGCGGTCTGCATGGTGTGGGCGTGTCGTGCGTCAATGCGTTGAGCGACTATCTGCGCGCCGAGGTGCGCCGCGGAGGTAAGATTTATGTGCAGGAATATGCCTACGGCAAGCCCACTTGCGACGTGCATGTGATTGGCGATACCGATGAGCATGGAACCACCATCACGTTCCACCCCGATGGCACAATCTTCCAGACAACCATATATGAATTCCAGTTGCTTGCCAATCGTCTGCGCGATTTGGCCTACCTCAATGCCGGTGTGCGCCTCACGCTCACCGACCTTCGCCAAAAGGACGACAAGGGCAACTACCACACCGAGGTCTACTACTCAAAGACCGGTCTCGACGAGTTTGTGCGCTACATCGACGCGGCAAAGGAGCCGCTCATTAAAGATGTGATTCACATCAGCAACAACAAGGGCGCTATTCCCGTGGAAGTGGCTATGACCTACAACACCTCGTTCAACGAGAACACATATTCATTTGTCAACAACATCAACACCATAGAAGGTGGCACGCACCTCACGGGCTTCCGTCGTGGCTTGGGAGCAACTCTCAAGAAATATGCCGACGACAACAAGATGCTCGACAAGGTGAAAGTGGACATCACTCAAGACGACTTCCGCCAGGGCCTTACTGCCGTGGTTTCGGTTAAGGTGCTTGAGCCGCAGTTTGAGGGCCAAACCAAGACCAAGCTCGGCAACACCGAGGCAATTGGTGCCGTCGACACATCGGTGCGCGAGGCTTTGGGCAACTATCTTGAAGAGCATCCTGTGGAGGCAAAGGCTATTGTCGAGAAAATAATCCTCGCTGCCACAGCCCGTCATGCTGCCGAGAACGCCCGCCTCAAGGTGCAGCGCAAGAGTCCGCTGTCGGGCGGCGGCCTTCCTGGCAAACTCGCCGACTGCTCTTGCAAGGATCCAGCCAAGTGCGAGCTGTTTCTCGTCGAGGGTGACTCGGCAGGCGGCTCGGCAAAGCAGGGCCGTAACCGTGAGTTCCAAGCCATATTGCCGCTGCGAGGCAAAATCCTGAATGTGGAGAAGGCTATGGATCACAAGGTGTATGAAAGTGATTCGGTGGTCAACATTTTCCGCGCTTTGGGCGTGACCATCGGCACCCCCGACGATCCCAAGGAAGCCAATTTGAGCAAGCTGCGCTATCATCGCATTATAATAATGACCGATGCCGATGTCGATGGCTCTCACATCGACACTCTGCTCATGACATTCTTCTTCCGTCGCATGCGTCCTATAATTGAGAATGGATACTTGTATATTGCCACTCCGCCGCTCTACAAAGCCTCGAAGGGTCAGGTGCAGGAATATTGCTGGGACGAAAAGTCGCTCAACCGCTTCCTCGACCGCTATGGCAACGACAAAAACGTGAAGATTCAGCGATTCAAAGGTTTGGGTGAGATGAACCCGGAGCAACTCTGGGACACCACCATGGATCCCGAGGGCCGTATGCTCAAGCGTGTCAACATCGTTGATGCCGCTGAGGCCGATCGCGTGTTCTCGATGCTGATGGGCGAAGACGTGGGTCCGCGTCGACAGTTTATTGAAGACAACGCAACGTTTGCCACACTCGACACTTGATGGAATAAGGGCACACATATTTATGCAACGAAACTGGCAGCTGCAAGAGCACTACGCTCTTGCAGCCGCTTTTTTTGAGGGATATTATACCAAAAAGTTTGTCAAAGTTGTTGTGAATTAAAAAAATAGACTATATTTGCGGTTAGACTAATCATTGAGAGAGAAAATTTTGATAAACCGCAAACCTTCAGAAAACCATAATGTCATGAATGGTTGGGGAAAAACAAAACATATCAATCACTTTACCCACAAGTCGGCAACATGTGAGGCGGTTGTTTGCGCATAAGCATGCAGCCTTTTGCTGTATGTGCCCGGTTGTTTCCCTTGGCTTCATTATTGCGGATGACGCAAGCCTCTTTTGAAGGGATAAAACATGGCGGTTTTGTCAATCATAACGCATTTGCTTTTATCAACAGATGATTTGAGCCAATAGGTGTAAAATCCACACATGTAAAAGATGTTTTAAGGTTTATGTTTTTATGGCGGTTGCTGCGTGAGCAGCGGCCGCCATTTTAGCAGCGGCCGTCAGTGAGGGGTGGACGTCCCTTATGTTGCAAGCCCATCTACAACACTTGTGCCAGGCGCAAGATTAAGCATATATGAGGCGAAAAATTTGTCTCGGCGGGCTATTTGTGATACCTTTGTGTTGGCTATAGGCCATATGGCGCAAGCTGCCATCACCTGTGGCCCCACATTCACATAAAGGGAAAATGATTGAAGCTACCAACATAGTCAAGCGATATGGCAACCTCGATGTGCTGCGCGGAGTGAGCGTGAGCATCAGCGAGGGTGAGATTGTGTCGATAGTCGGGCCAAGTGGAGCCGGCAAGACCACACTGTTGCAGATAATAGGCACGCTCGACAAGCCACAGCAGGGCAGTGTGCTCTACGACGGCGTTGACGTGATGAAGCTGAAGGGCCGTGAGCTTGCCCGCTTCCGCAACCGTAACATCGGCTTCGTGTTCCAGTTCCACCAGTTGCTGCCCGAATTCACCACACTTGAAAATGTGGCCATTCCGGCATTGATAGGAGGCGAAAGCCGCGATGCCGCCTATGGGCGTGCCCGCGAGTTGTTGCAGTTTATGAAACTCGCCGACCGCCTCGACCACAAGCCTGCGCAGTTGTCGGGTGGTGAGCGCCAGCGGGTGGCAGTGGCACGCGCCCTGGTCAATAAGCCGCGCGTGGTGCTTGCCGATGAGCCGTCGGGCAGTCTCGATACAGCCAACCGCCAGGAGCTTCACAGCTTGTTTTTCAAGCTGCGCGACGAGCTGGGGCAGACGTTTGTGATTGTGACCCACGACGAGAGTCTGGCCCGCGACACCGACCGCGTGCTGCATATGCGCGACGGTCTCATTGTCGATGAAGCCGACGCTACTATATAAGCACACCACACGCCTAATGACACGCATCACCATCATTGCCACACTGTCGCTCATAGCTGCCGCATTGCTTGCTGGCTGCTCCGACGACTATAACCCCGACACCGACACATACCGCGACTTTCGCCTCGATGTGGTCACCTGTCTGGGCATCCGCAATAGCGTGGGCGCCGAATTCGAGTATATAGGCCGCAACGACTCTTCCACGGTGCTGCTGCAGTCGGCCCTCACCGCCCTGCCTAGTGGAGTGTCAGCCGGCAAGCGCGTGTTGCTGCGCTATAGCTACAGTTCCACGCAATTTGAGGGTGGTAATCCTGAGGCACGCCCCATTGGCACTTACCGCTGTACGTCCATTTTCACCGATACGGCGCGTGTGGGCTCACAAGCGTCGTGGAGTGCCAATCATGAGCTCAAGTTGCGCAGCTTGTGGCGCACGGGTGGCTACATCAACATGCGCAGCCAGGTTGAAGTCACAGGCCACACACGCCAGCTCGGACTGGTGGCCGATGCGGCAACTGTCAATGCCGACACGGTGGAGTGTCATCTTGTGCACAACCTGATGGGTGCCGACACCACATATTACTGGCGCGACTGCTATGGCTCGTTTTTTGCAGGTAATATCACTGGCCGGGCCACGTGCCGTGTGCTGCGCGTGTGGGTGAACGATTGCGTGAAACCCAACGTGAAATATTATGATTTTAAAATCAGATAGTTAACTCAATATTTTATAAACAATTCTAACAACATCAAAGAAAATGGCTAAAGAAGATCAAAACCAAGGACAACAAATACAAATCGAAGTGCCTGCCGAAGAGCAGCAGGGAAAATATGCCAACTTGGCTGTGATTTCACACAGCCCCAACGATTTTTTCATCGACATGATTCTGCTCGCTCCCAACACTCCCAAAGCACGTGTGCAAAGCCGAGTGATCATGACTCCCGAAAACGCAAAGCAGCTGCTCGCGGCCCTCAACAACAACATCGTTCAATACGAGCAGACGTTCGGTGAGATCCAGCCGCGTGTGCCCGGTGCCAACAATGGTCCTATCAGCTTCCCCACAGGCCAAGCCTAAACCAAGCTGAGCCATTGCCCCATCAACGGGTTTGGCCGCGATTATACCACCCCTGAACATCATCTACGTTTTTTTCAACACTCACATAGAGAGATTATGCAACATCCACTCTACATCTACAACACGCTCACACGCAGGAAGGAGCAATTTGTGCCCCTCAACGAGCCGTTTGTGGGCATGTATGTGTGCGGCCCCACCGTGTATGGCGATCCGCACTTGGGACATACCCGCCCCGCAATCACTTTCGACGTCTTGTTCCGCTACCTGAAACACCTTGGATACAAGGTGCGCTATGTGCGCAACATCACCGACGTAGGCCACCTGGAGCACGATGCCGATGAAGGTGAGGATAAAATTGCAAAGAAGGCACGCCTTGAGCAACTCGAGCCCATGGAAGTGGCCCAGTTCTACACCAACCGCTACCATGATGCAATGGCTGCACTCAACGTGTTGCCGCCAAGCATCGAGCCGCATGCCACAGGCCACATCATAGAGCAGGAGCAGCTCGTGAGCGAAATCCTGAAAAACGGTTACGCCTATGAGAGCAACGGCAGCGTGTATTTCGACATCGAGAAATACAACAAAGACCACCACTATGGTGTGCTCTCTGGACGCAATCTCGATGAGGTGAAGGACGCAAGCCGCCAGCTCGACGGCGTGGGCGAGAAGCACAACCAGGCCGATTTCGCCTTGTGGAAGAAGGCTCAGCCCGAGCACATAATGCGCTGGCCGTCGCCGTGGAGCGACGGTTTCCCCGGGTGGCACTGCGAGTGCACCGCAATGGGGCGCAAATACCTGGGCAGCCACTTCGACATCCACGGAGGTGGCATGGACTTGGTGTTCCCTCACCACGAGTGCGAGATAGCACAGGCCGTGGCCAGCCAGGGCGATGAGATGGTGCACTATTGGATGCACAACAACATGATCACCATCAATGGCCAAAAGATGGGTAAGTCGCTGGGCAACTTCATCACCCTCGAACAATTCTTCACCGGTGACCATAAGCTGCTCGACCAGCCATACTCGGCCATGACCATCCGTTTCTTCATCCTTCAGGCTCAATACCGCGGCACGGTTGACTTCTCTAACGATGCCCTGAAATCGGCCGAAAAAGCCTATGAGCGCATCATCGACGGTTGGCATCGCTTGCTTGACCTGAAGCCGGCAGCCGCCACTACCGCCACTCTCGACAACTATCGCGAACGTTGTGCCGATGCTATGAACGATGACCTCAACACCCCGATGGTGATAGCAACGCTATTCGATGCCTGCAAGGTAATCAATCAGGCCAACGATGGCAAAGTCACACTCTCGCAAGCCGATATCGAAGAGCTGAAAGACGTGTTCCAGACCTATCTGTTCGACATTCTGGGTGTGCGCGACGACTCGGTGGGTGGCGACAGCGTGAACCTTGAGCCTTACCAAAAGGCCGTTGACCTGCTGCTCAACTTGCGCAAGACGGCTAAGGCCAACAAGGACTGGGCCACCAGCGACTTGATTCGCAATGAGCTTGCAAGCTATGGCTTCGACGTCAAGGACACCAAAGACGGTTTCGAGTGGAAGGTGAAATAAATGGCGCTGCTTATTGCCCTCGCAGGGGGCAATGTGTGGCACAATTTACAAACAGAAAACATATTCAGAAAAAAATGAACAAATCAATTTTAGCTGTTGCCCTGATCGCCGCCATTGGCGCGGGCAATGCACAGGCAGCAAAACCGAAAGCTGCTAAAAAAGCCGTGGCTACAGCTACTGCCGAGAATGCGGCTCCCACCATCACGGTAAAGGAGGCCGAAGACTCGCTCAGCCGTTCGCTGGCCCGAATCTATGGGGCGTCAATCAATAAGATGTATGCCGAGCGCAAGCAAGGTGCCTCGAAAGATAAATTCCTGGAAGGTTTCCAAGTGGTGACAAAGGCCGACACGTCGAACACCGACTTCCTCGATGGCATCGCATTTGGCCTTGAGCTTCTGCGCCAGCAGATTCAGATGAAGAATAAGCAGAAAATCGACCTCAACAAGGATGCTTTTGCTGCACAGCTTGCCAGCACCCTCACCGATACCACGGTGCTCACCGACGGACAGCTGCGCCTGCTCAACAACGACGTGACCAAGCTGTTAAGCGCAACTGAGCAACTTGCCCGCGAAAACGATCCTCAGGCCATTGCCAACAAAAAGGCAGGAGCCGACTTCGTGGCCAAGACCCTTGCAAGCGACAAGAGCTACAAAAAGACTGCAAGCGGCTTGGTCTATAAGGTGATTGCTGCCGGCAAGGGCGACAATTACAAGGCTACCGATGTGGTGAAAATCAAATACAAGGGCACTCATATCGATGGCACCACATTCGACGAGAACAAGGAGGGCTCCGAAATGGGCATCAATAACTTTGTGGCTGGCTTCAAAGAGGCTCTGCAACTTATGCGCCCAGGATGCAAACTGCGTGCAATCATTCCCGGCGACCTCGCTTATGGAGTCCGTGGCGGTGGTCAGGGCGTGATAGGCCCCAACGAGACTTTGATTTTCGACATCGAGACTCCCGAGGCTGCCAAACAGCCTGAGGCTGAGAAGAAGCCCGATGGCCACAAGGGACCCGAAGGTCATGCTCCAGGCCATAAGCCGGCTCCCGGACATGGTCCTGGCCCCGGCCAAGCACCTGCCCCCGAGCACGCTCCTGGCAAGTAATGGAGTCAAGAGCACTGTCTTGACCACAACACCATAATCGGGCAAGAGCCACATGCATCGAAACGGTTCGTTTTTTCACATGCATGGCTCTTGCCCTATTTTTTTTCAATTGTTTTTTTTACTTTTCCTGTTTTATTTGGTTATAGAAGCAAAGGACGCTACTTAAAGGCCCCGCGCCTAATGGCAGCTGAATAGAAATTTTTGATAGAATATGACAATAACCGAACACGACATAGTGCAAACCATGCGCCTTAATCCCGACAAAGGCTTGTCGATGATTATGGCACAATACGGAGAGCCATTATATTGGCACATACGTCGTCTGGTCGTTGATCATGCCGATGCTCAAGACGCAGCTCAGGAAACGTTTATCAGAATTTTCAATCACTTTGGCAGCTACCGCGAGGGAACGTCGCTCAAGGCTTGGGTCTACAAGATTGCCACCAACGAGGCATTGCGCCTGATAGGCCGCCGCAAAGAGCCGATTGTGCCGCTCGACGACAGCAATGCCGCCCTAGCCCAGGCCAGTGAGTGGGTCGATTACAGCGACCTCGAGGCAGTGAAGCTGCAAAAAGCCATTCAGTCGCTGCCGTCGAAACAGCAAATCACATTCTCGTTGCGCTACTACGACGAGATGGATTATGAGCAAATTGCCGAGATAACCGCTTCAACCCCTAAGGCCGCCAAGGCCAACTATCATGTGGCTAAAGACAAAGTGGTTGAATACATGAAGTTGCACGATTAAAACCTATGGAGGATTATAGAGATGAAAGAGAATTTTGATTTCAGCACAGTGGGCAAGAAGATGCCATATACAGTGCCCGCCGGATTTTTTGAGCAGATGCAGGCCAATGTGCGGGCCGAGCTGCAACACCGCCGTCAGGCCAAGCGCCGCCGCGCCCGCATTGTGGCTTTCACTCTGGCCGCAGCAGCCTCGTGTGCCGCAGCAGTTGCAATATTTTTCGCTCCAGGGCATTCGGCCATAGAGCACCGCACCGATTTCAACGAGGTGCAGCAAGCCTATTCACAACTCAATGCCGATGACCAAGCCTACCTGCAAATGGTATATGCCGACGACATATTCATAGAAGACGATAACATTTGAATTCCATAAAACGATCAAGACATTATGAAACAGAAACTGAAAATTATCATGATTGCAATTGCTGCCATGGCAATATGCATTGGCCAGGCAAGCGCCCAAGACCAGCAGAAAAGGCAGCGGCTCTCGCGTGAGGACTTTGCCGAAAAGCAAGCTCTGCACATAGCAAGCCAGCTTGCTCTTGACGAGGCTAAGACCAAACAATTTGTGGCTGTCTATTCTCAGTACCAAAAGGAAATTTGGGCTTTGAATGGCGGACACCGGCCACGAAGAGCTGGTGTTGCACAAAGTGAGACTCAGGTCGAGAACAACATCAAGCAGCGCTTTGAGCACAGCCAAAAGATTCTCAACATCAGGCAAAAGTATTACAAGGAATACAGCAAATTCCTCACGCAGACGCAGATTCAGAGAGTGTATGAGATTGAAAAGCAAACCATGTCGCGCCTGAAGAAAAAAGGGCGTCCCGCAGGCAAGAAACGCAACACAGAGTAGAATAGTAAATGGGTGATTGGCGCTCACTGAATGTGGCCTTAAAGCTACTGCAGTGATGCCAAAGAGGAGCAGGGTGGCACGACCCTGCTCTTCTGTCTTTTACCGCCATGCCGCATAATAGGCAAAAGCAAGGGCGGCTTTCCCAAAATCGGGAAAGCCGCCCTGTGTGCTTATTGCTTTAGGTGTGCCCTATAGCGGCACACCTGCTTAGGCATGTTGTTATTTTGCGTTAGGAACTACGCTCACAGCCTCGATGTCGAATACCAGGTATTCGTTGGGGCCAATCTCCTGTTGTCCTTGTGGGCCGTAAGCCAGATCGGCAGGGATGATTACGTGGGCCTTGGCTCCGGGTTTCATCAGCTTAAGCACTTCCACAAAGCCCTTGATGAGAGAGCCTTCGCTCACCTTCATGGGAATGGCTTGCTTGCTTTCGTCGAACACTTTGCCGTCGATGTGCTTGCCGGTATACATCACGTTCACGGTCTGGTCGGCTTTAATGTTCTCGCCGCTGCCGGGTTCCACAATCTTGTAAACGAGGCCGCTTTCAGTTTTCTTCAGATCCTTGTCGAGTTGGAGCTGCTTAGCCACATAGGCCTGTCCGGCTTTTGCGTTCTTGATGGCTTGGGGGTCGTTGGCTTTCTGCTCGTTGGCAATGCGGGTGAGCAGGTTTTGCAGGTCCATACCCTTCTGCTGGAGAGCTTCGGGAGTGACGGCTTGTTTCGACTTGAAGGCTTTCTTGAATTCACTCAAGAACTTGCTGCGGTTGATTTTCAGACCGGTCTCGTTCTCAACCTGCTGAATCGATTGCAGAATCTGGAAGCCGTATTGCACACCGCCCATAAAGCTGTTGTCAGCGTCGGTGGTGTCGCACTTGAGGATTGTCTCAAGGCCTTTCAGGAATGCTTCTGACTTGAATTTGGCTGCATTGGCAGAGTCTTGGCTTATCATGTAGCGGAGGTTTGTACCCATGCCGTCACCAAAGAGTTCTGCTACTGAATCGGCGCCTTTGCTGCTCTTGTCGGCTTTCTTGTTGCAACTTGCAAATGAGCCAATCATAAGAGCCACTAAGAGTAATGAAAAAATCTTTTTCATAATCTTTCAATTAATGTTTTTTTATTTGAGTGTTTTTTGATTAATAGCGTGTGTTATTTTCCCACCTTGAGCAGCTGCACGTCGAAGATGAGGGTGCTGTTGGGGCCGATGGGGCCTGTGCCGTGAGGGCCGTAAGCCAGCTCGCTGGGGATAAACAGTCGCCATGCTGCACCTTCACTCATGAGCTGCAGGCCTTCTACCCATCCGGGTATCACCTGGCCCACTGCAAAGGTGGCGGGCTCGCCGCGCTCTACCGAGCTGTCGAACACAGTGCCGTCGATAAGGCGGCCGGTGTAGTGCACAGTAACCACATCGTTGGGACCGGGTTTCTTTCCGGTACCTTCCTTCACGATTTGGTATTGCAAGCCGCTTTCGGTCACGTGCACGCCATCTTGCTTGGCGTTTGCCTCTAAAAATTCCTTGCCGGCTTTGGCGTTGTTTTCAGTGGCCTTTTTCTCGAGTTCGGTGAAATATTCGGTAACCACCTGTTTCGCCTCGTCGTAGGTCATTTTCTTCTCTCCGTCGGTGTAGACGGCACGCAGGGCATCGGCAAAGTCGTCGACGTTGATGTCCTTAACGCCCGAGCCAATGAAGTTCTGGCCCATGCTGAGGCCAAGTGCATAACTTAGTTTGTCCATTTTTGTAGTTGGTTGCTGTTGCTATGACTCCTGTGTGGGGGGCAGAGCTCCAGCAAATTATAGTTATAATTAAAAATCAATATTCTTTAGTTGCATCCGTTGCAACCACCGTCGCCGCAACTGTTGCAACCGCCACCGCAGCCGCCGTCGCCGCAGTTGCAGCTGCCGCCGCACCCCTTGGGGTTGAGCTCATCGGGGGTGGCGTCGCGCACGGCAAGCACCTTGCCGGCATAGCGCACCCGCTCTCCAGCCAGCTGGTGGTTGAAGTTCATGGTCACCTCGGTCTCGGTCACCTTGTCCACAAAGCCGTCAATGCGGTGTCCGTCGGCGGTCATCATCGGCACTATGGCGCCTTCATACACTTTCTCGGTGTCAAACTCGCCGTCGACGCAGAAAATGTCTTTGGGCAACACTTTCACCATGTCGGGGTCTTTTTCGCCGAAAGCGTCTTTGGGCTCAAGTGTGAAGTCGAAGGTGTCGCCTGCGGCAAGACCGTTGAGGGCATTGGCAAAGCCCTCAATCATGCCTGGGTCGAAACCGTAGATGAATGAGTCGGGACGCTCGTCGGTAAACTTGTAGACCGATGAGTTGGTGCCGTCGGCAGCCACCACGAAAATCTCGTAGGCCAGGTCGACGTGCTTTCCTAATTGTATCTTGTCCATAATGAGTGGAATGTGATATGCGTATTTTTAATTAATGATTTGTTGAAATTTCAGTTTTGCAAAATTAGGCAAAAAGCTTGAATAAAAAGCGGAATGTCAACACTTAAAACGCTTGTTTTTGCGTTAAAGTGCAATTTTTGCCGAGCGGCTTCCGCAGGTCATCACGTAGAATCCGTGGCAAGGGGCCTCGATGGTGGCATGGCCATTGGCATCGGCACTTGCTGTGGCCACTTTTTGGCCGCTTGTGCCATATAGGGTCACTGTGCTGCCTGTCTCAAGGCCTGATGCGGTAACCGTCAGTCCGTTGCGTGTCACTGTCAGCTTTTCGCGTTGTGTGCCGTCGGCAATCACGTCGTTCACGCCCGAAGGCTCGCTGCCGAATATCGAGAAATTGTCCACATACACTTTGCCTGATTTCGGGCCGGCATACGCCGTGACGCGGAACAGCATGCGTCCGGTGGTCTTTTTCAGGTTCCACCTGATTGTGGTTTTTTGCAGTCCGGGTGCTTCGGCCACGGTGCTGTGGCGGGCCCACACGCTGTCGGCCTCATCTTTATATTCAAGCAAGAATTTTGCTGTGCTCGACGATGTGTTGTAGACGTCGATGCCTGCCATGTGGGCGTTGATGGTGAGTGGTGTGGTGGTTGCCATAATCGACGGAATAGCCATTGCCACCCCTTGCTTGCCGTCGCACTTGGTGCTGTCGAGGGCGCTCACTTGGCATCGGGTGAAGTCCCATTTTGCAAACTTGCCCTGCACACCGGTTTGTGTGCCGGTGGTGACTGGCATGTCTTCAAAGGTCTCGATATATGACTGCAGTGTGTTTTCCTTAATCACGTTGAACGTGATAATGGAGCTGTTCTCGGTAATGTTGTCGATATAATACTCATTGCCGGTGCCATTCCACTGGCACAAGCTGGGCACAGTGAAATTGCTTATCATTGTCACTCCCGATGTGCCGGGGTAGCTGTCGTTGGCATTGTCGCCCGATGTGGCGCCGCCGGCTCTCAGCAGCTCGTAGTGGTTGTGGGCAATGTTGGTGTTCACGCCATAGCCCCATGATTCGGTGGAGTCGACTCGTGCCACTACCATGCCGTGACCGGGCAGGTAGTAGTCCCACTTGGTCCACTGGCGGTTCTCGAGCATGAAATACTCACGGCTGTCGAGCGATGGCAGTATGTAGGCTTCGTTGCTTGTGTTGAGCGGATTAAGTTTCACGCTCATCTCGCTCGTGATGCGCTTGGGATTCATGAAGCCAAGTGTGTAGCGCTCCCATGCCGAGTAGCCGGCAGGGGTGCGGCTGTTGTTGAGGTAGCCTCCGCTGGCCATCACGTCCCATTGGCCTGGGTGGTGGCTTTGCCCGTCGGTGGCATAGTTGGTGTCGTAGAGGTCGGGGAGGCCGAGCACGTGTGAGAACTCGTGGCAAATGGTGCCTATGCCGTCGAGTATCGAGCTGTTCTCGCCACTGCACAGCTCAGTGGAGCATGCATATTTTGAAACCCACTTGCCGCCCAGAAACAGATTGGGAAACTGCCACTTGTGGGGCCATAGCAGGCCACTGTTGTTGCCCGACACGTTTGAGCCGTGGCCGGCTACAATGAAATATACCATGTCGACCACGCCGTTGTTGTCGGTGTCATATTTGCTGAAGTCGATGCTCGACTGCAGCTTTTGCAGCGCCGATGCAAGGATGCTGCGGGCCGTGGAGCTCGATCCATTCATGTCGGTGCTGTTGTAATCTACAGTGACGGGACCCACTATGTCGAACTGTGGGTCGAATTTGCCCATCGAGTTGTCGTAATAGTAGTCGCGCACCGAGCCGGTGAAGTTGCCGTAGCGGTTGGCCGAGCCGTCTTCATTGGTGTAGCCGGTGTAGTTGCGCTGGTTTATCATCTTGTTGTAGTGGTCGAGCACATCGGTGCGGGTGAATTTCACGTCTTGGAAGTTGACGAGCACCACCAAGCCGCGGAAGGCCGAATAGTCGATGGTGGTGATTTTGGCGGGCGACTGCATGGCGGCGCGTTTTGCCCGTGATGCCGTCACTGCCTGGCGGTCGGTAAGGCCTTTGCCTAGCGTGGCGAGCATGGCATGGTCGGCAGGTGTGCGCTGTTGCTCGTTGCGGGCCACGGTTTGTGTCGCTGTCAGAATGCCGTCGGTGTCAAGGGCTGCATAGGTGTAGTAGCCGCGGGAGTCTTTCACCACGGTATAGCCGTCGGCTGTGGTCGTGAAGCTGTAGAACTCGTCGCCATGTAGCACTATGGTTAGCTGTGTGCCGTCGGGTTGAGTGATCACAGCAGGAGTGGGGTCGGCAGGCACCGCGGCCGCCTTTATGACGCAGAGCAGGCATAATGCCGATAACAGTAAATTTCTCATTGACTTGTGTGTGATAATTATTGTTGCGTTGTTATTGTCCTATTCCTAATTTCTGTCCCGGCCACAGTCCACCGTCGGGGGCGGTGTTGCGGGGGGGCTATGTTGTGTTATATGTTGTCAGACCGTTGGTTCTTTCTCTTTCCACAGAAACAGCTTGTCGCTTGGCCTGATTTTCACGCCGGTCTTTATCGAGAAGTGCTCGCCCTTCACGGCCTTTTCCACAGGCTTGAGGTCGACGCGTATTTCCTCAATCGTGATTGGCACGGCTCCGGTTGTGGGTCCGGTGATATATACCTCGTCGCCCACATGCAGCTCGCCGGCTTCCATTAGGAACTCGGCCACGCCCAGTTTGGTGAAGTAGCGTATGCCCTTGGCGGCATATATCTTGACGCGTGTGGAGCTGGACCCGTATTTTGATGTCCACTCGCCCAGCCGCTGTCCCAGGTAGTAGCCATTCCAGAATCCGCGGTTGAACACGGTGGCCAGGCGCTCGTCCCAGTTGGCAATCTTCTCGTCGGTGTATGTTCCGTCGATGATGCTGTTGATGGCCTCGTTGTAGCACTCGGCCACGGTGCGCACATATTCGGGGCCGCGGGCGCGCCCCTCTATTTTAAACACGCGCACTCCGGCCTTGATCATCTTGTTCATGAAGTGGATAGTCTTCAGGTCTTTGGGCGACATGATGTATTTGTTCTCTATCGCAAGCTCATCGCCGGTGTCGCGGTCGGTGACCAGATAGTTGCGGCGGCAGATCTGGCGGCAGGCTCCGCGGTTGGCGCTTGCGCCGGTCTCGTGCAGGCTAAGGTAGCACTTTCCGCTCACGGCCATGCACAGGGCACCGTGGCAAAACATCTCAATCTTCACTGGCTTGCCGTGGGGGCCGCACACGTGGTCGCGCATGATTGTGTCGTGAATGGCGCCCACTTGGTCGAGGTTTAACTCGCGGGCCATCACCATCACGTCGGCCCACTGCGCATAGTGGCGCACTGCCTCGCTGTTGCTCACGTTGACTTGTGTGGATATGTGCACTTCCACTCCTATGCTGCGGGCATAGATGATGGTGGCCATGTCGCTGGCGATGATGGCGCTGATTTGGGCCTCGCGGGCGGCATCCACGATTTGGTGCATATATTCGATGTCGGAGTCATAGATGATGGTGTTGACCGTGAGGTAGCTCTTGAGGCCATGCTCGCGGCACCATGCGGTGATGCTGCGCAGGTCGTCGAGCGAGAAGTTGACGCTCGACTTTGAGCGCATGTTCAGCCCTTCGATGCCGAAGTATATGGCATCGGCTCCTCCCTGCCATGCAGCGGTGAGTGATTCCCACGAGCCCACGGGGGCCATAATCTCGAAGTCGGTTCTGTTCATATCGTGTGGTTGCAAAAAAAGTCGTTCTGTCAATAGGGTGTGGCATCTGGCGATGTGTAGCGGCTTGCCGTCGTCGTCACTCCTTGCGGCCGGTGATGATGCCCTTGATGTCGTTGAGTTTGTTTAGAGCCTCCATTGGTGTGAGGTTGTTGATGTCGGTGTTCAATATCTCGTCGCGTATTTGGCACAGCACGGGGTCGTCGAGTTGGAAAAACGACAGCTGCATGCCGCTTTCGGCTCCGGGTGCGGCTATTGCTGCGGGCGAGTCGTTGCGGTTGTTGGCCTCAAGTTGCTTCAGCACTTGGCCGGCCCGTGTGGTGATTGACTTGGGCATGCCGGCGATTTTCGCCACATGGATACCGAAACTGTGTTCGCTGCCGCCTTTCACGAGTTTGCGCACAAACACCACCTTGCCGTCAATTTCCTTGACGCTCACGTTGTAGTTGCATATGCGCTTAAACGATTTCTCCATCTCGTTGAGCTCGTGGTAGTGTGTGGCGAAGAGGGTCTTTGCCCGCATGGGCGACTCGTGGATGTATTCCACAATCGACCATGCTATTGAGATGCCGTCGTAGGTGCTCGTGCCGCGGCCCAGCTCGTCGAACAGCACAAGGCTGCGCTGGCTCAGGTTGTTGAGGATGGAGGCGGCTTCGGTCATTTCGACCATGAAGGTGGATTCGCCGAGCGATATGTTGTCGCTTGCGCCCACGCGGGTGAATATCTTGTCAACGATGCCTATGCGGGCAGCCTGTGCGGGCACGAAGCATCCTATTTGCGCCATGAGCACGATGAGCGCTGTCTGGCGCAGCAGGGCCGATTTACCGGCCATGTTGGGGCCGGTGATAATCATTATCTGCTCGTTGTTGTTGCCCAGGTGGATGCTGTTGGGCACATACACCTCGCCCGGCGGTAGCTGCCGCTCGATTACCGGGTGGCGTCCGTCGGTGATGTCGATGTCGAGCGAGTCGTTGAGCTCTGGCCGGTTGTATCGGTTCTCTATCGATACCCGGGTGAATGCGCACAGACAGTCGAGCTGGGCTATGAGTGCGCTGTCGAGTTGAATTGCCGGTATGTAGTCGGCCACGGCTGTCACCAATTCGGTAAACAGACGTTGCTCGATTATCATGATTTTCTCTTCGGCTCCGAGGATTTTTTCCTCATATTCCTTCAGTTCCTGTGTCACATAGCGCTCGGCGTTGACGAGCGTCTGCTTGCGCACCCATTCGGGCGGCACCTTGTCGCGGTGGGTGTTGCGCACTTCGATGTAGTAGCCAAACACGTTGTTGTAGGCTATCTTCAGGCTTGGGATGCCGGTGGCCTCGCTCTCTCGGCGCTGTAGTTCCATCAGGTAGTCTTTGCCCGACACCGAGATGTCGCGTAGGTCATCGAGTTGCGAGTCTACGCCTCGGTTTATCACGTTGCCGCGGTTCACTTGGTTGGGGGCATCGGGATTTATTTCCTTCTCAATGCGGTCGCGGATGGTGCTGCACGGGTTTAGCTGTTCGCCAATGCTTTGCAGCACGTTGTTGCCGCTTTGCAGGCACAGATGCTTTATCGGCTCCATGGCTTGCAGAGCGGCCTTGAGCTGCACCAGTTCGCGTGGCGAAATGCGGTTGACTGCCACTTTCGATATCAGTCGCTCGATGTCGCCTATAAGCTCGAGCTGGGTCTTTACTTCGTTGCGGGTGTCGGGATGCTTGAAGAAGTGTTCCACCACATCGAGGCGGCGGTTGATTTGCTTCACGTCTTTGAGCGGGAAGAGCACCCATCGGTGCATCATGCGTGCGCCCATTGGCGATAGTGTGCGGTCAATCACGCTGAGCAGGCTCTTGCCTTCGTCGGCCATCGGTGCCACAAGCTCGAGGTTGCGCACGGTGAACTTGTCGAGGCGCACAAAACGCTCGGCCTCGATGCGGGCCAGTGTGGTGATGTGCTTGATTTGCGTGTGCTGGGTGATGTCGAGGTAGTGCAGCACTGCCCCCGAGGCTATAATTGCGCTTGTCATTCCAGCCACACCGAACCCCTTGAGGGTCTTTGTCTCGAAGTGGCGCAGCAGCCTTTCGGTAGCTGAGTCGTCGCCGAACACCCAGTCGTCGAGCTCGAAGGTGAGGTAGTGGGCTGAGAATGTGTCGTCGAACTTGCGTCGCAGCCCTCGCTCGATAAGCACCTCCTTGGGGGCGAAATTCGACAGCAGCTTGTCGATATAGCTCGTGTCGCCTTCCGACGTGAGAAATTCGCCTGTGCTGATGTCAAGAAAAGCCACACCACAGTCTTTCTTGCCGAAGTGCACCGCGGCAAGCCAGTTGTTCTCTTTGCGGTCGAGGATGTTGCCTCCCACCACCACGCCGGGCGTCACCAGCTCGGTGATGCCGCGCTTCACAAGCTTTTTTGTGGTCTTGGGGTCTTCGAGCTGGTCGCAGATGGCCACTCGCTTGCCGGCACGCACCAGCTTGGGCAGATAGGTGTCGAGAGCGTGGTGCGGAAATCCTGCCATCTCAATGCTCTTTGCCGCGCCATTGGCCCGGCGGGTGAGTGTGATGCCAAGTATTTCCGATGCGGTTATGGCGTCGGCTGAATATGTCTCATAGAAGTCGCCCACACGAAACAGCAGCACCGCATCGGGGTGCTTGGCTTTCATTGCCATAAACTGTTTCATCATTGGGGTCTGCACTATGTCTTTTGCCATTGTAGCTCTCTTTACATTAAATATGCAAATTTACACAAAAAAACCGAGTGCGGCACAAAAAAACCGTTGCACCGAGGCTTTTGGCGCTCATGGCGACGGCAAAGGCGGAAGCCGTGGGCTTGTGCCCGGCTCCCGCCTTTGTGTGTTTTGTGATGTGCCGCCGTTGGCCCGTATAGTGGGGTGGTGGCGGTGTGATGCTCTTAGAGAACCACTTTCACTGCTTTGCCAGCCTGCTCAACGATGTAGACACCGTGAGTGCCTACTGCAAACTGAGCCTTGCCGTCAACGGCCTGTATGCTATTGACGAGTTGGCCACTCACGCTATAGAGGCGCACTGTGCCGTCTGCGGCTCCGCTCACTGTCACGGTGCCGTTGTTGCCAGTGGCTTTCAGCGACGATGCTCCGTCGGTTGCTATGTCGGCCACGCCCGAGAACTCGGTGGTGTAGTAGATGGTGAAATCATCAACATACACTTTTGCGGTTTGGCTGCCGGCGCGTTGTGTGAGGCGGTAGAGCACTTCCGACGAAGCGTTTTGCAGGTTCCAGATGGCAGCAACACCAGTGTTGGGGCCTGCAATCTCGGCATACTCCTGGCCGCTTGAAGTGGGCACGGCTGTCCATGTGTTGCCGTTGTCTACAGAGTATTCCAGGAGGAATTTGGCGGTGGTGGAACCCGGATTGAATATTTTAGCCGACACCATCCGCACGTCTTTACCGGTGCGTGATGTGGTGGTGAGGATGCTCGGAGCGCTCATGGCCACTGCGTGTGTGCCGTTGCATCGGTCAGATGCCGGTGCCGAAACCTGGCAACGTGTGAACGACCATTTGCAGAAGTTGCCCTCGACGTTTTTCATCGAAGTGCTGGTGCCCACAGCCATGTTTTCGAAATCTTCTACCACCGAGAGGATATCACTCTCCTTAACGGCATTGAATTTGATCACGCCGTTTTCCTCAGTGATGTCGCTGATGGCAAAATCGGCAAAGTTGTTCAGGTATGGCGTGGTGAGGCCGGGAGTTGTGGAGTTTGAGATTATGGTCACACCCTTGGTGCCGGGGAACGGATCGCTGTCGCTGGCGTCGCTTGTGCTGCCGCCGGCGCGCAGCAGCTCATAGCAGTTGCGGCTTGAATATGCGTTGACCTTGTTGTTGAGCCAGTATACCGCGCTGGTAGAGTCTACACGGGCCACAATCAGTCCGTGGCCAGGCAGATAGGCATCCCATCCTTTGAGCTGGCGGTTCTCGAGCAGGAAGAATTCCTTTTTGCCGCTGGTGTTGAGGCGATAAGCCACATGGTTGTCCACGCTATTAAGCGATTGTTCTCCCTGGGTGATTACTGTGGGAGTCAGGAAGCCGGCTGCATAACGGTCGTAGGCCGAGTAGCAGCACGGAGTGCGTGAATAGTTCAGATAGCTGCCGCCTGCCATGATGTCCCACACTCCGGGGTCGTGGCTTTGGCCGTTTTCGGTGTAGTCGGTGTCGTAGAGGTCTGGCAAGCCGAGCACGTGTGAGAACTCGTGGCAAATGGTGCCTATGCCGTCGAAGATGAGAGGTGACTCGTAGTACAGCTCGGTCGAGCAAGCGTAGCGGCTCAGTGTGTAACCGCCCAGGCGGGTGCTGACGCTGCTTGCGTGGGGCCAAACGTGCTTGCCGCCGCCCACGTTGGATCCTGTGCCTGCGAAAATCACGTAGAACATATCAACCACTTTGTCGTTGTTCACGTCATATTTCGAGAAATCGATTCCATAGGTGGTGTAGGCCGTTTGGATGGCGTTGGTCACAATTGCTCTGGCATTTTGTGTCTGGTTCGGGTCGTCGACCGAATAGGGCACTTGAATAGGACCGTAAATGTCGAATTGCGGGTTGAACTGGCCGGCTGAGTTGTCGTAGAAGTAGTCGCGCACCGAGCCGGTGAATGAGCCGTAGCGGTTTTCCGAGCCGTCTTCGTTGGTGTAGCCGGTGTAGTTGGTCTTGTTGACCATGTCGCCGAAGAATGTGCTCAGGTCGCTGCGCTTGAATGAGCAGTCATTGAACTCCACGAGGATGATGAGTCCGCGGAATTTGTTGTAGTCGATGGGCGACTTCTTCATCTCGCTGGTGCGGGCGCTGCGCACTTTGTTGGCTGTGGTGGCCGATGTCTTGTCGATAAGGCCTTTGCCGAGTGTGCTCAGCAGAGCGTTGTCGGCAGCTGTGCGCTGTTGCTCGTTGCGGGCCACAGTGGTTGTGGCAGTCAGATGTCCGTCCGACAGTTGTGCGTAGGTGTAGTATCCGTCGGTGTTTTTAACCACCGTGTAGCCGTCGGCAGTGGTTAGGAAGTTGTAGTACTCGTCACCATTGTTTTTGATGGTGAGTTGGGTGCCGTCGGGCTGGGTCACTGTCAGCGGCCTCGGGTCGGCCGGAACGGCCAGGGCCTGCAGTGACATCAATGATGCTAATGCAAGGGAAAGAATTGATTTCCTCATATCTTTAAAATGTTGTTGTCGCAATGGTGCCTTGTGGGCATTCATGCGTCGGTTGTTGTTTTGTGTCGTTCAGAAACATGCACGCGCACTCTGTGCTCTAGGCTCTAAATTCATTGTGGAGTGGGTGCGAAATGTGCCCACAAATATCCGAAAAAAAACACAAATTGTCAACATTATGACCCCGCATTGCCATAAATATTAATCTTTATTGCACTTTTAACCTAATAAACAATGCTAAAAGGCGTGTTATAGTTGCAAAAAAAGATTCAACGTGAAAGCATGCGGGCCTGTTTTTCCAAATTAATTACTATCTTTGTGAAATCGTGGCTATTGATGTGCCTTTTCCATTGAGATGCTGCTGTGGCCACCGCGCGTTTACAAAATATTCGATTGAGTTTTGAAATTCCGAAATCCACTATATAAGGCAAGGCAGGTCTTGCTTGCGGCCATAACTGTATGGGCCGCAGCAGCAATGGCTGCGCCGAAGCAAATCGACGTCGACGACGATAAACTGTATCGCAACGACCAGACGCTGGTCTATGATGGCATCGACGTGTCGAGCTATCAGAAAGATATTGACTGGAGCACCACGGCTGCCGACCGCAACATAAAATTCGTGTATGTGAAGGCCACAGAGGGTGCCACGTTCACTTCCAACCATTACCGGCGCAACATTGAGAATGCCCGGCGCTACGGCGTGCGGGTGGGCAGTTACCACTTCCTGCGCACGGCCTCGAGCATACGCAGCCAGTTTGAGAACTTTAAGAGTGTGGTCAAGAAAGAGGAGCAGGACTTGGTGCCGCTGATCGATGTGGAATACCGCCGCGGATGGACTAACCAGCAACTGCGCGACAGCGTCAAGTTGTTTGCCGACCTGCTTGAGGAGTATTACGGTTGCCGCCCTATGATTTACACGAGCAGCTCGTTTTTCAATTCCTATCTCGCCCCCGATTTCGTTGACTATCCGTTGTTTATTGCCCGATATTCCAAGACACAGCCACAGCTGACTCACGGCGCCAAATGGATATTGTGGCAGTTCAGCGAGCGTGGCCGCATACAGGGCATTGATGCCTATGTGGATCTCTGCCGATTCAACACAGGATGCAGCGTGAACGACATACTCATAAAGAAAACGCCAGCCAGGCATCGACCTCGCTCGGTGGCACCGCAAAGCCGGGTGCCTGAGCCTGCCGTGAAACGCGTGCAGTCGACCTCGCAACAGCCCGTTCCGCTGAGCGCCAAGCAGAAGAAGGAGCTTGAGAAGCAACAGAAAGAGCAGAAGAAGCTGCTCGAAAAGAAGGCTAAAGAAGACCGCGAAGCCTATGAGCGCAAGCAGAAGGAGGCTGAAAAAAAAGCCAAAGAGGAGGCTAAAAAACAGGAAAAACTGAAGAAAGAGCAAGAAAAGGAACAAAAGAAAAAAGCTGAGCAGCAGCGCAAAGAGCAACTGGCGCGGCAGCAACAGCTAAAACAGCAGCAACAACAAGCCAAACAGGCCGGAAAGAAAAAGAACCAAAGTTCGGCCGATAACGACGGCGACATCTATATGCCCACCCGCCGCAACCGCTGACAACCCGTCGGGACGGCAGCGGCCGGGTCCAATGATGTGCCGCTTAGTCCAAACCACCGCACCAACAAATGAAATGAGACACGTTCACGCACATATGCCCACAATGGTGATGGCAGCCATCGTTATACTGATGGTTGCACTTGCAGCGTGCAACAAGCGCAATGCCACCACAAAGGTGACGCGGCACGTGGCTCCGCGCGACACCACCGCACCTTACGACGGCATCGACATTTCGAGTCATCAGGGCAATATCGATTGGGGTAAGGTGGCCAGTGACAAGTCGATACGCTTTGTCTACATAAAGGCTACCGAGGGTGCTACCTACAGCTCGCCGCACTATGGCTACAACGTGACCATGGCGCGCCGGCATGGCTTGCTGGTGGGCAGCTACCACTATTTCACACCCACGGCAAGTGTGGGCGACCAGTTCCGCAATTTCAGCCATTTGGCCGCGGTGAGCAGCCAAGACTTGATACCCATGATTGATGTGGAGCACAGCGGGAGCTGGACGCGTAACCAGCTTGTGGACAGCGTTGCCGCCTTTGCCGAACTCGTGAGGCAGCACTATGGCGTGCTTCCCATGATATACAGCACCATGGCGTTCTACAACCGATGGCTCGCCCCCAACTTCAACAAATATCCGCTCTACATAGGCCGATACAGCGATAAGAAACCCGACATAGCCTGGGACGGCCGATACACCATTTGGCAATTCTCGCAGTCGGGCATAGTGCCTGGCATTGATGCTTACGTAGACTTGTGCCGTTACCGCAATGGGGCGTGGCTTGACGAGATTATGCTCTCAAAATAACCGCCGTGCGTAGCTTGCCGGCATCCGTATGATAAAAGCGAGCCACTCGCCACTGATTGCTCAGGGCGAGTGGCTCGTGTTCCGTTGTTGTGTGTCGGGAAAAATGCCAATAAATGTGTGCTTGAAGCAGATTAAAGCAGTGAAATCAGTTCGTCGATTTGCTCATCGGTTGTGGCCCAAGTGGTGGCAAAGCGAATCACATGGTGATGATTGCCCACGCTTTCTATCACGTTGAATCCCACTCGCTTCGACAGTTCTTCCATCTTGTGGTCCTCAACCACTACAAATAGCTGGTTGGTGGGCGACTCCACATATATCGGGTAGTCTTTCGACTCAAGCGCGTCGCGCAAGCGCATGGCCTTGTCGATGGCACTGTGCGAAATGCGTATATACAGGTCGTCGGTAAACAAAGTGTCGAACTGCAATCCCAGCAGCCATCCCTTTGCGAGAAGGGCTCCGCGGTTTTTCATGTAGCCCAGGGTGAGCTTTATGGCCGGGTTTGTGATTACCACGGCCTCGCCAAACAGCGCGCCCACCTTGGTGCCGCCTATGTAGAAGGCATCGCACAGACGGGCAATGTCGGGCAGCCACAGGTCGTTGTGCTTTGCAGCCAGACCATAGCCCATGCGTGCGCCGTCCATGTAGAGCATAAGACCGTAGCGGTCGCACACCTCACGCAGGTCTTGCAGCTCGTTGAGCGAGTAGATGGTGCCATATTCCGTGGGGTTCGATATATACACTGCCTTTGGCACTACCAGGTGCTCATAGGCAAAACCACTGCCAAAGAAGTTTTTGAGGTATTGAGCCAAGGCGAGCGACTTTATTTTGCCGTCTTGCTGCTCAATCGACAGAATCTTGTGTCCACAAGCCTCGATGGCGCCGGCCTCGTGCTGGTTGATGTGGCCGGTCTCGGCGGCAAGCACACCCTCATTGTGCGACAGTATGGCGTCGATTACTATGGCGTTGGTCTGCGTGCCGCCCACCAGAAATTGCACGTTGGCATCAGGGCAGGCGCATGCTTGGCGTATTTTTTGCTTGGCGCTCTCGCAGTAGGGGTCACGGCCGTAGCCGCTTATCTTCGAAAAGTTAATCTCGTTGAGGCGCCGCAGTATCTCGGGATGTGCGCCTTCCATGTAGTCGCTGTTGAAACTTATCATCGTGGTGTGCGATATTTATATTAATGTGTACAAAAGTAATAAAAAAACGGCCAAAATGATGCAGTGGCGGCCGTTATTTAATGGGCTGTTGCGGCATGGGTGCACAAAAAAGCTAAACCCTCATCGGGTTTCGCATTGCTAAATAAAATTTGGTGATGAATTTGATGCGTTTTTCACGGTGTGGTGTTGTTTCGGCTGCAAAATTAGTAAAAGGTCATTACAAATGCAATGTGTGGCTTCAAAAAAACACGAAAATGTGCATTTGCGCCTTATTTTGTCAATGAAATGTGCTAATTTTGTAAAAAATGAATTTGACTTATACCCTGCAGACAAATACACGACAAACGATAATTCACCCATATTAATTCACAATTACTATTGTTTATGACAAAAAAATCTACAATTTGCTGCGCGCTAATCGCCGCGGTTGGAACATTGTTCTGCCCGTCGGCCATAGCGGCTGAAAAAACCGTGTCGGTGTCGAAGGCCGGAACGCTGTCGACGCTTATTCCGGCAAGTGAGAAAAATTCTGTGACGTCGCTCACCGTGAGCGGAACGCTCAATGGCAATGACGTGCTCTACATAAGGGAAATGGCTGGGCAAGACGTGGAGGGCAATGCCACCAATGGCACTCTCACCGAACTTAACTTGGAAGGCGTGACGCTCACTGATGGCGGAGATGCCTATTATAAGGACTCGTGGAGCAGCTATTATACGGCCACAAGCTATGATGTGAATGACGATGAAGACGAGTATTACTGCACCGACCTTTCTTATGCGTTCACGGGCACAAACTTGACCAAGGTGGTGTGGCCGGCTACCATGTGGGAGGTGGGCACCGATGCCCTGTCGTATTGCACAGGCCTCACTTCGTTCACGCTTGGCGCTTCTACCAACGAGATTAAGAGCCGCGCTTTCTACGGCTGCACCAGCCTGGCCGGCATCAGCCTGACTGAGAAAATCCTCTATGTCGACGACTACGCCTTTGCAGGTTGCACTAGCCTGAAGTCGATAGCGTTGCCCAGTGAGATTGAAACGGTGTATCGCAACACTTTCGACGGCTGCAAGGCTCTTGAAAGCGTCACGCTGGGTAGCAACGTGAGCGACATCCGCACTAAGGCGTTCAGTGGTTGCACGTCGTTGAAGTCAATTGTCCTGCCCGATGCGTTGACCAAACTCGGCGACAATGCTTTCGACGGCTGCACATCATTGGCCTCAATCACTTTGCCTAAGAAATTGAGGTCGATTGGCACGGCGGTGTTCGACGGTTGCACCAGCCTCAGCACCATTGGTGTGGCTTCGGGCAATAGTTACTATGCTTCGGTCGACGGCGTGCTTTTCAACAAGGCCATGACTGTGCTCAAGGTGTGCCCTGTGGGCAAAGCCGGACTATATGCCGTTCCTGAGGGCACTGAGGAGATTGAGGAGAGTGCCTTTGGGCGTTGTGCGGCTCTCACCGCTATCACGCTACCGTCTACTCTCACCACCATTGGCGATGAGGCGTTTTATCGCTGCACAGGCATCGCCTCGCTGGTGATTCCTAATTCGGTCACAAGTGTGGGGCAGAACGCATTCTACCGTTGTGCTGCCCTGAAGAGTGTGACTTTGGGGTCGGGCATGACCCAGGTAGGCGAAAGCATGTTCTATTACTGCTTGGGTCTTGAGAGCATAGTTGTCCCTGAGGGTTACACGGCCTTAGGCTATGAGGCATTTGCCGGTTGCTCTGCGCTGAAGACCGTTGACCTTCCGTCAACTCTCACCACAATAGGAGCCGAGGCGTTCAGTGGCTGCTCAAGTCTGGAGAAGGTGACGGCGCGTATGGCTACGCCTGTGGCTATCAGCGCCGATGTGTTTGAAGACGTTGATGTGGCATCGTGCGGACTTTATGTGCCTGAGTCAAGCGTGAGCCTCTATAAGGCTGATGCCCAATGGGGCAAATTCGCCAACATCTCAGCTATCAGCGCAACGGGCGTTGATGGCATCAATGCCGGTACGGCCAAGGCAATCGCCTACGTTAGTGGAGGCGTGCTGCAAGTGGCTGGCGACGGCTTGGTTGCGGTCTACACATCGGCCGGCCGCCTCGTGTATGAGGGTGCAAGTCACTCTGTGGCTCTGCCCGGCCGTGGTGTGTATGTGGTTGTGACTGGCGGCACCACAGCCAAGGTGGCCTATTGACGGCTTTGCATAGTGACGCTGGCGCTTTGACGCCAGGCGCACAAAAAGCATAGCCCCCACACGCGACACATTTCGCGTGTGGGGGCTATTTCTTGATATGTGTTGGCTATTGCCTAAGCAAGCTGTCGCTTACTTCTTTTTGGCCGCTTTCTTCTTGGGTGTGCTTTGGGGCTTTTTCGCCACTGGCTTTACAGGGGCTTTCGCCGTTGCCTCCTGGCGCAGCACCATGGCCGAGCGGGCGGGTAGGTAGAGCTTCAGCCATCCAAGGCCTGCGCTGTCGTAGAGCGGGTCGGGCTGGGTGAGGTGCTTCACTGTCTCGTCGATGTTGCCGTAACCGCCATAGCGTGGACTGTCGGTGTCAATCACTCCGGCGTATTCTCCGGCTGGAGCCAGAATGCCATAGTCGTCAAACGACTTGACGGGGTTGAAGTTGAACACAAACACCAGTTTGCCGCGCATGAATGCCAGCACTTGGTCGTCGTCTTTGTCCCACAGCTTATGCACCGGCTTCTTTTGGAAATTGTGCACCGAGCCTATGAGGTGAATCATGTCGTTGTCCCAGTTGTTGAGAAACTGGTATTTGAGGTCGTCACGGTCAACGAGGCTCCACTGCCTTCTTGCGTATTTGTAGCTCCATCCGTTGCCCTCCCGTGGAAAGTCTATCCATTCGGGGTGGCCCCATTCGTTGCCCATGAAATTCAGATAGCCGCCGTTGATGGTCGATGCCGTGGCCAGTCTTATCATTTTATGCAGCGCCATTCCGCGGTCGACCACGGCGTTGTTGTCGCCCACCATCATGTGCCAGTACATCTCCTTGTCGATTAGGCGGAATATGATGGTCTTGTCGCCCACAAGGGCCTGATCGTGGCTCTCGGCATAGCTGATGGTCTTCTCGTCGGCCCGGCGGTTGGTGAGTTCCCAAAATATTGATGTGGGTTTCCAGTCCTCGTCGCGCTGCTCTTTAATGGTCTTTATCCAGTAGTCGGGTATTCCCATAGCCATGCGGTAGTCAAACCCTATTCCGCCGTCTTTGAACTTGCGGGCGAGGCCCGGCATTCCGCTCATTTCCTCGGCAATGCTTATGGCGTGTGGCTTCACTTCATGAATCAGGATGTTGGCCAGCGTGAGGTAGGTGATGGCGTTGGTGTCCTGGCCTCCGTTGTAGTAGTCGTCATAGCTTCCGAAAGCCTGCCCCAGACCGTGGCTGTAGTAGAGCATCGATGTCACGCCGTCGAAGCGGAAGCCGTCGAAGCCATATTCGGTGAGCCAGAGTTTGCAGTTGCTGAGCAAGAAGTTGAGCACCTCGTTCTTGCCGTAGTCGAAGCATAGCGAATCCCATGCTGGATGCTCGCGGCGCGAGTCGCCGTAGAAGTATTGGTCGTAGCTGCCGTCGAAGCGTCCCAGACCCTCAACTTCGTTTTTCACTGCGTGGGAGTGCACGATGTCCATTATCACGGCAATGCCGCGCGAGTGGGCGTCGTCCACGAGCCGGCGCAGGTCGTCGGGTGTGCCGAATCGGCTTGATGCGGCATAGAAGCTCGACACGTGGTAGCCAAATGACCCATAGTAGGGGTGCTCTTGGATTGCCATAATCTGGATGGCATTGTAGCCATCGGCGGCAATGCGGGGAAGCACCAGCGTGCGGAATTCTTCGTAGGAGCCCACGGCTTCTTTGTCTTCGGCCATGCCTATGTGGCACTCATAGATGAGCAATGGTGCTGTGTTGGGCTTGAAATTCGTGGTTTTAAGCTCATAGGGCTCTGCTGGGTTCCACACTTGGGCCGAGAATATTCCCGTCGACTCGTCTTGCACCACTCTTGTGGCATAGGCCGGTATGCGTTCGCCCATGCCGCCATCCCAGTAGATGTGGAACTTAAACAGGTCGCCGTGGTGCAGAGCATGCTCGGGCAGGGTGAGCTCCCAGTTGCCTTCGGTGCCAGGCAGTCGTTTGAGCTCATAGTGTATGCATTCTTTCCAGTCGCTGAAGTCGCCCACCATCACTATGCGGTTGGCGTTTGGCGCCCACTCCCGCATCACCCACCCGGTGGCGGTGTGGTGCAGTCCGTAGTAGTTGTAGGCATTGGCCCAGTCGCTGAGCGACTGGTGGCCTTGGGTGAGCTCATCGAGCTTTTTGAGAGCGTCGTTGTGGCGCCCGGCAATGGCTGGCTCGTAGGGTGCAAGCCACGGGTCGTCTTTGATAATGCGTAGTGTGGATGCTTTTTTCATGTTGTGTGGTTCAAATAGCAGTGAACTGTGACACTTATATTATATAATATATATGTGTTTGCAAAGATAATTCGCTTTGGCGTAAAAATGAAATTTGCGGCCATTGTGGTGGCCTTTTTGCCGCATAATTCTGGGCATATAGCATATAAAAGTTATTGCTTTTTTTGATGTTTTGAGGTGCGGCTATCGGTTAAAACGATAGCAAATCGTGCCTGCACATGGGCTTGCTGCTTGATGATGCTGATATTTGTGGTAATTTTTCGCTATATGGGCTTTTGTTATTAATTTTGCCGATAGCCAAGGTGGCTGTTAATCGCGATTTAAGATAGTTGCTATCGTAACAAACAATTAAAAACTCTATAACGCGTCGGTAGGGTGATAGTAAATTTGCTGTCGAAAAAGGGAAATTAGAAACTTTAAGACAGATTTGATTATGATTGACGAAAAAACTTTATGGATTTTAATTGTGGGATTTACTATGGTTGCTCTTATGCTTCGTGAAATTTACCGTTTCGGTCGCAAGCACGGCAATATAAAGCCCATTGAATATGACAAGGAAACGGCTCTCTTTGTCGACGACGATGCAATAGACTGCGACGATTGATGTGACTTCGCCCTGGTGTCACTGCCACGACAGCCTTCGGCGGCTGTTGTCTCCCGCGACTATAATCAACACTCAACGCATATGGAACTACGGCAACTACGTTATTTCTTGAAAACTGCCGAGCTGCTCAACTTTTCAGAGGCAGCACGGGCGCTTTGTGTCACGCAAAGCACTCTGTCGCAGCAAATCAAGCAACTTGAGAATGAATTTGGCGTGCAGCTTTTCGAGCGCAACAGCCACGAGGTGTCGCTAACCGAAAACGGCAAGGAACTGATGCCGTTTGCAGTTAAGACGCTGTCGGCCAGCGAGGCGTGCTGCCAGCATATGATTGACCTGAAAAACATTGTGGCTGGCACCCTCAAGATAGGCGTCACCTACTCGTTTAGCCCTATGCTCAGCGAGACGTTGCTCACCTTCATCAAGCAGTACCCCGAGATTAAGATGCGCATCTTCTACAATCCCATGGAGCAACTGCTCGAAATGCTGGAGAAGCGTGAAATCGATTTTGTGCTGGCCTTCAAGCCGGCGCGTCACTACACCCACATTGAGTCGCATGTGCTCTTTGACAACCACCTCTCGGTGATTGTGTCGAAGAACCACCCGCTTGCAGGCCGCGACAAGATTACGCTGGCCGAGCTGCAAGACTATGACTTGGTGCTTCCAAGCCGGGGCTTGCAGGCGCGCAATGCGTTTGAGAAGATGATACAGGGCCGCGACCTTGACTTCAAGACCAACATCGAGCTCAATGAGGTGAATATCCTGCTCAAGGTGATTCGCGAGGGCCGGTTGGCCACCATATTGAGCGAAGCTTCCATAATGGGGGAGTCGGGCGTCACGGCGGTGCACCTCGACGTTCCCAGCGAGGAAAACACCATGGAAGGCTGCATCCATGTGCTCAAAGACAGCTACATAAAGAATTCGGCGCGGGAATTTATGCGCATGCTGCGCGACAGCGATTCCATTCGTCTACGGTCGTTTGAGTGGATTGGCTGACCGTGGTGCCGCATCCGTTCCGCTTGCAAAATAAATAGGGATTTTTTTAGACAGTGAAGGCCTTGGCAGTGATGTCAAGGCTTTTTTGTGTGTGGGTAACTTGTAAAAAAAACGACGGTGGGACAAGGTTTGTAAATCCCACCGCCTAAACCAACAAACTTAATGATGGTACTTTTTAATGAAGGTCAGTCAGCTTAATTAAATTTTTTCTAATTCGTTGTGAAGATACGCATTTATGCCCAATGGCAAATAACGATATAGACAAATACTGCAAATTTGCCGACAAATTACCCGAAATTCAATAGCGGTTAATGCAGCGTAGCGTCATTTTCAATCCCATGTAAGAGAGCAGTATGCCTGCTTTGTTCTTCAGCCTCACGCGCTTGTCGGTCAGGCATTGCCACCGCAGTTGCCTTATCACGCGCCAGCACCGCTCCACCAGGGGCTTGCATTCGGCAGTGCGCACCGGGGCAATGCGCAGCAGGTTGAAGTGTGCGCTCAAGCGGCGGCTTTGCACTGCGCTGATGTGGCGTGGAGAGTCAGCCTCTACGCGCTCAAGTAGGCTGTCGAGAATGTTGAGCACATCGGTGCGCTTGTGGCTGTAGTGCCCGGTGATGCTGCCGCGGCGCTGCATGTAGCAGTAGGTCACGGCGCTGGTGTGGCTCACGGTCGAGGCTCTTGACAGCAGGTCGTAGGCCACGGCTAGGTCTTCATAGAGCATTCCTTTGGGGTAGCGCAGTCCGTCAAAGAGGCTGGCCTTGTAGAGATGGCTGCATGCCGAGCACGACAATGTGTGCTGGTAAAGCATGTTGTCGATGGCTTCGTGGGTGGTGTAGGTGGTCACGTGCCCCTCTTTTTGCTCCACGGTGCAGGTGCTGCCTTCGTCAAATCGCCTTTGGCGCCCTTCGCTGATGTCGGCCCCGGTGGCTTGCATCACACCGAGCAAGGTGGCAATGGCATGTGGCGGCATGTAGTCGTCGCTGTCGACAAACGCCAGCAGCTCCCCGTGGGCCACGTCGATTCCGGCGTTGCGGGCGTCCGACAGCCCGCCGTTGGCCTTGTGCACCACGCGTGCGCGACTGTCGGTTGCGGCCAACCGGTCGCACAAGGCACCGGTGCCGTCGGTGCTGCCGTCGTCCACCAGAATCACCTCGATGTGCCCATAGCTCTGCCCGGCGATGCTGGCGAAGCAACGCTCAAGATAAGGCTCCACATTGTAGCAGGGCACTATCACCGATATCAGTGGTTGTGTGGCATTCATGACCATATGCAAATATAACGCATTTTTCCCCTCCCCGCAAATCACGCTCCGGCCTCATGGCCTGCAGTGGTCGCTGATTGCAATTTGAAAGGGATAAAGGTGTATAAAAATGCACATTGGCGGCTGTTGATTGTGCATTTTTGTTTTTTTGTTATTAACTTTGCATCCGAAATTGATTGTAACAGGCGGTTCCGGCCCGGCCGGACTGCCCCTCCTATTGCAAAGTGAAAAATAAAAAGAACAGGCTTCAGCTCATCACCGAGCTGATACAGAACAATTGCATAGGCAGCCAGAATGAGCTATCTGCTATGCTGAAGGAGCGTGGGTTCAGTGTGACCCAGGCCACCCTTTCGCGCGACCTGAAGATGCTGCGCATCACCAAGGTGGCCAACGACGGGGGCAGCTACATGTATATCATTCCGGCGGGCAATGAAATTCAGGATTCGCTGCTGAGAAGCGGCCAAAGTTCAATCACGGCCAACCAAAAGGTGGGCTTCGTGTCGATAGAGTTCTCGGGCAATATAGCCATCATCAAGACACGCAACGGCTATGCAGCCGGTGTGGCTTACGACATCGACATGAGCCGCGTGCCCGAGGTGATGGGCACAATCGCAGGTGCCGACACGGTTTTTGCCGTGCTGCGGGAAGGAGTGTCGCGACGACGAGCACTGGAGGTGTTCGCGCGTTTTATTCCTATTCAAGACATGGTCGAGGGCGATGACAACCAAGAGTGAGCCCCACCCATGTGCCATGACAGGAAGCCGCCCGGCCTCCGAAATCAAAATCAAGCAACTTATTATTTAACGATATCAGCCCTTGGCTCCACACCGAGCGGGGGTGACAATTCAAAAAAGCATATATGTGATGCAGAAGCAGCAACGCTTCCCCGGAATAATCGAAACGGGTAGGGCATTCGGCTTGAGCCGGCAGGCTGCTTTGCAAAAAAATCTTTTGATTTAAAAATGATAGATGTCAACGAAATTGAAATTGTAGTGGCCGGAGTCGATCATGTCAAATACATCGACGAGATTCTGAAGACCATGAGCGATGCCGCCAAAGTGCGCGGCACTGGTATTGCAAAGCGCACCCACGCCTATGTGGAGAAAGTGATGCTTGAGCGTAAAGCCGTGCTGGCCCTCTACCACGGTCGTTTTGCCGGGTTCAGCTATATCGAGAGTTGGGACCACAAGCTCTTTGTGACCAATTCGGGCCTTATTGTGCATCCCGACTTCAGGGGCATAGGTGTGGCTTCGCGCATCAAGAGGCGCGTGTTTGCCCTTGCGCGCCAGCGGTATCCGCTGGCCAAGGTGTTCAGCCTCACCACTGGCGCCGCTGTGCTCAACATGAACAACAAGCTCGGCTTCAAACCGGTTACCTTCGCTTCGCTGACGGCCGACAAGGACTTTTGGAAAGGTTGCGAGAGCTGCGTCAACTACGACATCTTGCAGCGCAACGGCGGCGAGAAGTGCCTGTGCACGGCTCTGCTCTATGATCCGGCCGACCATCCCGATGACGCTAATATAATAAATGAAATAATGGACGAGAACAGTAAAAAACAACGCGAGAAAGTGGTGCTCGCCTTCAGCGGCGGACTCGACACTTCATTCTGTGTGAAATATCTGAGCGAGGATTGTGGCTATGATGTGTATACGGCAATCGCCAACACCGGCGGCTTCGGCCCCGAGGAGCTTGAGCAGATTCGCCGTCGCGCGCTCGAACTGGGTGCGGTGGAGCATGCCTCGATCGACATCACCCAAGAGTATTACGACAAGAGCATAAAATATATGGTCATGGGCAATGTGCTGCGCAACGGCTGCTATCCCATCTCGGTGAGCTCGGAGCGCATGTTCCAGGCCATAGCCATTATCAATTATGCCAAGAAGATTGGAGCCAAATATGTGGCCCACGGAAGCACCGGTGCCGGCAACGACCAGATTCGCTTCGACCTCACGTTCCAGGTGCTTGCTCCCGAAATCGAAATAATCACGCCCACGCGCGACCTCTCGCTCACCCGCGACTATGAGATCGACTACCTCAAGAAGCACGGCTTCGAGGCCGACTTCACCAAGATGGCCTACAGCTACAACAAGGGCTTGTGGGGCACAAGCATCTGCGGCAAGGAGACTCTGGTGAGCAACGAGACGCTGCCCGATGAGGCTTATCCCACCAAGATGACCGCCACTGCCGACCGCCGCATAAGCATCGATTTCACCAAGGGCGAAATCTCGGCCATTGATGACCGTGAATTTACCGACAAGGTGGCTGCCATCCAGTATCTGGAGCAGATAACAGGTCCGTATGCCATAGGCCGCGACATCAACCTGGGCGACACCATCATAGGCATCAAGGGCCGTGTGGGCTTCGAGGCCGGAGCTCCCTTGCTCATCATTGCCGCTCACAAGATGCTTGAGAAGTTTACCCTCACCAAGTGGCAGCAATACTGGAAAGAGCAGCTTGGCCAGTGGTATGGCATGTTCTTCCACGAGAGCTACTACCTGGAGCCCGTGATGCGCGACATCGAGGCCTACCTCACCGAGAGCCAGCGCAATGTCACCGGACGTGTGCTTGTCGACCTCAAACCCTACCGCTACGAACTGGTGGGCGTGGAGAGCGACTACGACCTGAGCAAGACAAACTTCGGCGAATATGGCGAGATGAACAAGGCTTGGACTGCCGACGACGTGAAGGGCTTCACCAAGATATATGCCAACCCGCTCAAGGTGTACCATTACAATCAGGCTAAAAACGGCAAGAAATTTGAATTATGATTAAAGCAGGCATAATAGGCGGCGCCGGATATACGGCCGGCGAACTCATCCGTATCCTTGTCAACCACCCCGACGTGGACATTGTGTGGGTCAACAGCTCAAGCAATGCCGGCAACCGTGTCGACAGTGTGCATCAGGGCCTCATTGGCGAGTGCGACTTGTGCTTCACTTCCGAATATCCGTTTGAGGGCCTCGATGTGCTGTTCCTGTGCACTCCTCACGGGTTCTCACGCCCCTTCCTCGAGGAGCACAAGGCCGAGATTCCGGCCGAAATGCGCATAATCGACCTCTCGCAGGATTTCCGCATCGCCGACGGCACACACGATTTCGTCTACGGGCTTCCCGAGCTTAACCGCCGCCGCCTGGTGCACGACTGCATCCATGTGGCCAACCCAGGCTGCTTTGCCACTGCCATTCAGCTGGCATTGCTGCCGCTTGCCAAAAACTTGCTGCTTAATGCCGATGTGCACGTTAATGCCATCACCGGCAGCACGGGAGCAGGCGTTAAGCCCAAGCCTACGGCCCATTTTTCGTGGCGCAGCGGCAATGTGTCGATCTACAAGCCGTTCAAGCATCAGCATTTAGCCGAAATCAAGCAGTCGCTCTCGCAACTGCAGCAGAGCTTCAAAGCTGATATCGATTTCATTCCGGTGCGTGGCCCCTTTGCCCGCGGCATTTTCGCCTCGCTTTACCTCGACTGCCCCATTGAGCTTGGTGAGGTGCGTCGCCTCTATGACGACTACTACAGCGACCACAACTTCACCTTTGTGACCGACAAGGACGTAGACCTCAAGGATGTGGTCAACACCAACAAGTGTCTCATCCATCTCGACAAGATTGATGGCAAGCTGCTTATAACATCGGTGATCGACAACTTGATCAAGGGTGCAAGCGGAACTGCGGTGCACAATATGAACCTGCTATTCGGCCTTCATGAGCGCGTGGGTCTCATGCTCAAGCCTTCGGCATTTTAAGGCATGACAGCTCAATTATTTGGCACTGAGACAATAAAGACAAATAAATGAAAAAATGAAACTGTTCGACGTTTATCCATTATATGATATCGAGATAGTGCGTGGCCGCGGTTGCTACACCTACGATGCAGCAGGCACCGAGTATCTCGACCTCTATGGTGGCCATGCCGTGATTTCGGTAGGCCACAGCCACCCACACTATGTGGAGGCAATCATCAACCAAGCCAAGAACTTGGTGTTCTATAGCAACTCTGTGATTAATTCTCTCCAGCAGCGTCTTGCCGACAAGCTGGGCCGTGCCTCGGGCTACGACGACTATCAGCTGTTTCTCATCAACTCGGGTGCCGAGGCCAACGAGAACGCTCTCAAACTGGCGTCGTTTCACACCGGCAAGAAGCGCATTGTGGCCTTCAGCAAGGCTTTTCATGGCCGCACGTCGCTTGCCGTTGAGGCTACCGACAACCCGAAGATAAAGGCTCTTTCCAACTTGAGCGGCAACGTCACTTTCGTGCCTTTTGGTGATTTTGAGGCCGTCAAGGCCGAGGTGGCAAAGGGCGATGTGGCTGCCGTTATCATCGAGGGCATCCAGGGCGTGGGTGGAATCGTGATTCCTGATGATGATTTCTTGCGCCAGTTGCGCCAGCTCACTGCCGACAACGGTGTGGTGCTCGTGCTTGATGAAATACAGAGTGGTTACGGCCGCTCTGGCAAGTTCTTTGCCCATCAGTATGCTGGCATCCGCCCCGACATCATCACTGTGGCCAAAGGCATAGCCAATGGCTATCCAATGTCGGCATTGCTCATCAGCCCGGCCATCAAGCCCGTGTACGGGCAGTTGGGCACCACCTTCGGCGGCAATCACTTGGGTTGTGCTGCAGCTTGCGCCGTGCTCGACATTTTTGAGAGCGAGAATCTGGTTGAGAACGCCCGCGTTGTGGGCGAGCACCTGATGACCGAGCTCAAGAAGATTCCGCAAATCAAGGAGGTGCGCGGCCGTGGCCTGATGATAGGCATGGAATTTGACTTCCCCGTGAAGGAGCTGCGCTCGCGGCTCATTCATGAGCAGCACGTGTTTACCGGAGCCAGCGGCACTAATGTGCTGCGACTTCTGCCACCGTTGGTGCTCACCATCGAGCAGGCCGACGAGTTTGTGTCGCGCCTGAAGCGGCTTTTATAGCGGTTATTGAAAATTTTAACTATATTTGTGGGGCAATTGTGCAGTGTGCGCGATTGCCCCGCGTTATTTTAATAAATACTGAAAAACATGAAGATAGGAATCATAGGTGCCGGCAACATGGGCGGAGCCATTGCCCCCGACAAGTTCCAGAAGGTTATTAACGAGAAATACACTGCCGACATAAGTTCCTCATCAACCAGACCAACGTGCGCGCCAGCGAGCTGCGCCAGCAGGCTCTGAAAGACCTGCACAACACGGTGAAGGAAGCCCAAACCGACGACAAGAAGCAGGTGGAGGGCATCAACATTTCGTCGTATGCCTCTCCCGAGGGTGGTGTAAAGCTCAACACCCGCATAGCGTCGGGCCGTGAGGACAACACCAAGAAGTACCTCAACAGCCAACTCAAGAAAAACGGCATCAAGGAGACTGGCGACCTCACCGCCGACTTCACCGCCCAAGACTGGGACGGCTTCCAGAAACTGGTGTCGGAAAGTGACATTCAAGACAAGAATTTGATTCTCAGCGTGCTTTCGATGTATAAGGACCCCGAGACCCGCGAGCGCGAAATTCGCAACCTCTCGTCGGTGTTCGACCATCTGGCCAAGGAAGTGCTGCCGGAGCTGCGCTACTCGCGCCTCACCGCCTCAATCAACACCATTGGCAAGACCGAAGAGGAAATGAAGGCCGCTTACGAAAGCAACCCTTCATCGCTCACTGCCGAGGAGCTTCTTTACTACGCCAACACGCTTAAGAGCAATGCCGACCGCCAGGCAGCATACAAGAAGTGCGCCGAGCTGTATCCCAACGACTACCGCGCCTACAATAACCTGGGCCTTGCCGAGTATGAGGCTAAGGACTACTCGGCCGCCAAGGGCAACTTCGCCAAGGCTCTGCAGCTGAATCCGCAAAGCAGCGAGGCCAAGATGAACTTGGGCCTGTGCTCGCTGCTTGACGGCAACTATGCCGATGCCAACCAAAAGCTGGGTAGCGCCGCTGGCGTTAAGGAGCTGGGCGACGCCCTGGGTGTATACTACCTGAAGACGGGCGACTACAATGCAGCAGTGCGCGCATTTGGCGACTCTAAGACCAACAATGCCGCTCTGGCTCAAATCCTCACCAAGGACTACAGCTCGGCAAGCAGCACCCTCGCATCGGTTGCCAATCCCGATGCCACCACCTACTATCTGATGGCTGTGCTCGGCGCCCGCACCAACAATGAGCAGATGGCACTCAGCAACCTCAAGCAGGCCGTGCGTCTCGACAGTTCTCTTGCTGCCAAGGCCGCCAAAGACCTTGAGTTTGCCAAATACAACCTGTCGGGCATCAACTAACTTCACCCATCATAAGGGCTGAGACCAAAAACATAAGCAGGCCGCGCAACCATGGTGGATTGCGCGGCCTGCCTGCGTTTTGTGGCTCGGCGTGGGGCTACTTGGCTGTGAAGAAGTGGAACACGGCGTTGCCAAGGCCGGGGTATCCGGCTTTGGTCCTGAACACCCAGCCGGGAATCACAAAGCCGTATTCGCGTCCCGGTTCGGTCTTGACCGTCACCGACATTATGCGGCGGTCATTGTCCACCTTCACTCCCGCTATGTCAGGCATAATGTTTTCGTTGCCTTTGTAATCGTTGAGTCCGAACCCGCCGGTCTCGTTGGGCTTGTCGAAGTACACCTTCACTTCAAGCCGGTCTGACGCGGGCACGTCGCGCGCGTCCTTGGGCAGCGAGGTGCCTATGATTTTGATTTGGTTGCGCCTAAGGTCAAGGTAGTTCTGCTTCACGTCGGCATTGTTCACGGTCTCCACAATTTTGGGCGCGAACTGCGCCAGTGTGGCATACTGGCTGCGGTTTTGCCTGTAGCTTGACAATGCGTCGGTGAGTTCGCGGAAAAACAGGAATCCGCCGGCCACCTGGCTGTTTATTGTGGTCTCAACCGCAAGGCTGTCGTCGGCCGTAGTGGCGTGGGCCAGCGCATATTGCACTTCCACTCCGCGCACCATCGACTCGCGCAGCACCGTGCCTCCGCCGGAATACGCGCCCTTTCGCAGCTCTTCCTTCATCAGTTCGGCAGTTAGCTGGGCATTGCCGTTGAATTGCTGCATGTGCTGGCCTATTATGGGGTTGCAGGCGGGGTGTGAGAATTCATGCACCATAAGGCTCTCGAGGTTGTGGAATACCGGCACTCCGGCCTTGTCGAGAGCGCTGCAGCCGATTATCACCACCGACTCCTCGGGCAGCCCGCCGCAGTGGAGCGTGGTGCCGTAGTTGCCATAGTTGAGCAAACTCACGGCGACGTGTCCGTGAATAGGGCCGCCAAAAAAATCCTCGAGCCACTTTAGGTCCACATTCGAAACCATCGATTTTGCATTGGCCACCACCTTGCTGTAAAATGGCTGTTGCGAAACATAAAAAGCGTGGAAACCGCAGCGGCGGTACACGTCGTCCATCAGCCGTGCCATCTCGGCGTCTTGCCCAGTGCGCCAGCGGCGTTCATATTTGGCCAAGTCCGATCCCGGCCGCAGCGTGAAGTGACCGTCGCTGATGGCGGTGTGCGTGGCAAATGTGGCCACTGCGTCGTAGCTCAGCCCCTGCGCCCCGCGCAGCTCGTTGAGCCTTGCCACCGCTTTGCTGTCCTTGAACGGGGCCATCATCGAGTCGATGGCCGCCACATACTTCTTGTTGATGTCAAACACATATTCCTCGAAGCCTGCGAGGCGGCACATTGCGCTCACAAACTCCACATTCTCGTCCACCGTCACCTCGATGGCCGATGCGTGCAAGCCCATAATTAGGCAAATTGCAAGAATTAATTTCCTCATAAATCTGATAAGTAGTTATGTTGTGATAATAAAAGTTGTCGATATTAATACGCGCGGCGGCAGCAAAAATAAACAAAAAAACACCGCCATGCAACGAAAAAAGTGCCGGGAGGTGTGGTGCGTCATTCCGATTCCTTGCGGCTACAGCAGCGAAATCAGCTCATCTATCTGCTCGTCGGTGGTGGCCCAGGTGCTGGCGAAGCGAATCACGTGGTGGCTGTTGCCCACGCTCTCAATCACGTTGAAGCCCACGCGTTTGGCAAGTTCCTCCATTTTATGGTCTTCCACCACCACAAACAGTTGGTTGGTGGGCGATTCCACATATATCGGGTAGTCCTTCATCTCCAGAGCCTCGCGCAGGCGCATGGCCTTGTCTACGGCATTGCGCGAAATGCGCATATACAGGTCGTCGGTAAACAGCGTGTCGAATTGCAGCCCCAGCAGAGCAGCGCGCCGCGGTTTTTCATGGTATTAGATTTTAAGTTTTTTGGACTGTTGTCGTGAGACAACGGTCCTTTTTTCATGTCGACGCCGCTAATCACATTCAGTTGGCTTTAAGCGCAAAAACGGCTTGCAAATATTTTTAAGCTTGAAGAATTTGTAGTATATTTGCAAACTGTAAATTATATTTGCACGAAAACTAGTAAAAATAATAAATAATAATTAACAAATGCAAACCAAAGGTTTTATCAGAGTCATTACCATTCTGCTGATCCTTATCTGTGCATTCTACCTCTCGTTCTCGTTTGTGACTTATCACTACAACAGCATCGCAGAGCAGAAAGCACTTGCCGCAGCCGGCATTAAGACTGCCGATACGTCGAACGATAAGTACAGAACAGCCTACAATGAGTATATCGACTCAATCGCTAAGCAAAAGGTGTACTTGGGCTACACTTTCCAGGAAGTCCGCGAGAAGGAACTTGGCCTCGGCCTTGACCTGAAGGGCGGTATGAACGTAACTCTTCAGATTTCGGTTCCCGACATCTTGCGTGCACTCTCTAACGAGAATCCCGACAAGAAATTCAACGAGGCAATTGCTGCCGTAGAAAAGAGCCGCAGCGCCCAAGAGGACTTTGTGGCATCGTTCTGCGCCGAATACAAGAAGCTCGCTCCCGAAGGCAGCCTTGCTCAAATCTTCCGCAACGTGGAGCAGGTGAAGGCAAAGCCGGGCGCTTCGAATGCCGAAGTTGAGAGCATACTCAAGAAAGAGGTCGACGACATGGTGGAGAACTCATACAAGGTGCTCCGCACACGTATCGACCGCTTCGGTGTGGTTGCCCCCAACATTCAGAAGCTTCAGAGCACTGGCCGCATCCTGCTTGAGCTCCCTGGCATCAAGGAGCCGCAGCGTGTGCGCAAGCTCCTCCAAGGAACTGCCAACCTCGAATTCTATCAGACCTATAAGCTGAGCGAGATAAGCAACGATATCAACAACCTGAGCGTGGCTACAGCCAACGGTGTGGCTCCCGCAGCAGCCGACTCTACAGTGGCCGCTGCCGACAGCGCCAAGAAGGAGCAGCCCGCAGCCGCTCCCGCTAAGCAACAGGCCCGTCCGCTCATGGCTCTCATCAATGCACAGCAGCTCAACCCCGCATCTCCTGTTGTGGGTATGGTTGATGTGAAGGATACTGCCGCAGTCAACGAGATTATCCACTCGCAGGTGGCTAAGCAATATCTGCCCACCGACCTCAAGCTCTGCTGGACTGTGAAGGCAGTCGATGAAGGTGGCCGCATGTTCCAGCTCGTGGCTCTGCGCACCGTTCAGGGCAAACCGGTGCTCACCGGCGATGTCGTGACCGATGCAACCAGCGAGTTCGACAACCTGCAAGGTCAGGTGGTGTCGATGACAATGAACGACGAGGGCGCACGCCAGTGGTCGCGCATCACAGGCCAGAACCTCAACCGTGCCATAGCCATCGTGCTCGACGACCAGGTTTATTCTTTCCCGAACGTCAACAGCCAAATCGACGGCGGTCGCTCGCAGATTTCGGGTAACTTCACTCCCGAAGAGGCAAACGACCTTGCCAACGTGCTTGAGTCAGGTAAGATGGTGGCTCGTGTCAACATCGCCAGCGAGAGCGTGATTGGTCCGTCGCTCGGTCAGGAAGCCATCAGCAAGGGCCTCGTGTCGTTTGCCGTGGCACTGGTAATCCTGATGATTTTCATCGTGGGCGTTTATGGCTTCAAGGCTGGTAGCATTGCTATCCTCGGTCTTGTGCTCAACCTCTTCTTCACATTCGGTATTCTGGCTTCGTTCCAGTCGGTGCTCACCCTGCCCGGTATCGCCGGTATCGTGCTTGCGCTCGGTATGGCAGTCGATGCCAATGTGCTTATCTTTGAGCGCTGCAAGGAGGAACTCCGTGCCGGCAAGGGCATCAAGGCTGCCGTGGCCGATGGTTACAGCAACGCCTTCTCGGCAATCTTCGACTCCAACCTCACTTCGGTGATCACATCAATAATTCTTGCATTCCTCGGCACAGGTCCTATCCGCGGTTTCGCCATCACCACCATGATTGGTATTTGCTGCTCGTTCTTCACTGCCGTGTTTGCAACCCGCCTCGTGCTTGAGCACTTTGTCAACAAGGGCTCGTTCAACAAGGTGACCTTCACCACAAGCTTGAGCAAAAACCTCATGCAGAATGTGAACTTCGACTTCATGGGCAAGGCCAAAGCAGTGCGCTACATCTCGTTGGCTCTGATTGTGGTCATCGTGGCTATGCTTGTGATCCCTGGCCGTGGTCTCAGCCGTGGCATCGACTTCTCGGGTGGCCGCAACTATGTGGTTCAATTCACTCACCCGGTTTCTACCGAGAAGCTCCAGAATGAGCTTGAGGGTCAGTTTGAGAATGCCAACCTGTCGGTTATCACCATCGACAACGACACCAAGGTGCGCATCTCTACCAACTACATGATTGACAACAACAACCCCAACGTTGACGTTGACGAGATAATCATGCAGAAGCTCTATAAGGGCCTTAAGAGCGAAATCGGCAATATGTCATACAACGACTTCAGCGTGTCTAACGAAACTATCGGTGTGGTTTCTACCGAGCAGGTGGGCCCGAGCATTGCAAGCGACATGACTCGTGGCGCTGTGCTGGCGGTGTTCTTCTCGCTCATTGCAATGGCACTCTACATCTTGCTCCGCTTCCGCGACGTGGCATTCTCACTGGGTGCTCTTGCTGCCGTGGCATTCACTTCGTTCTTGGTAATCGGTTTCTACACGCTGCACGGCCTCTTCCCATTCTCAATGGAAATTGACCAGACCTTTATCGCTGCAATCCTGACCGTGATTGGTTATCAGGTCAACGATACCGTGGTTGTATTCGACCGTGTGCGTGAATACCGTCACCTCTATCCGAAGCGCGACGATGAGTACGACACATTCAACACTGCACTCTGCAGCACCCTGTCGCGTACCACCATCACATCGTTCACCACATTCCTCGTGCTGTTCGTCATCTTCCTTCTTGGTGGTGAGAGCATCCGCAGCTTCATCTTTGCAATGATGCTCGGTGTGGTATTCGGTACTTTGGCATCACTCTTCATTGCTTCTCCTGTGGCTTACGCAGTTTCGAAGAAAGAAAACAAGAAACACGCCAAAGCCGCCGAGGCAACTTCGAAAAAGAAGTGAGCCTACTCCCCCCTATGATTCGCAAGTAATAATAAAACAAACGAACACATAATTCCCGTGATGTCCGCTGCCCTGTGAGGGAGGCGGACATCACTGTTTTTTAACTTTGACCCATCCACAGGGAAACGAAATTGTGGTATATTTGCACCATGAATGCAATAATAGAAAACATGGTGACTCGCCGCAGCATTCGCGGCTTCAAACCCGAAATGCCCCCGCGCGATGTCATCGACGAGATTATCATGGCTGGCACCTACGCCCCCACCGGGCGCGGAAAGCAGTCGCCGAAAATAGTGTGTGTGACCAACCGCCAGGTGCGTGACCGCCTTATGGCGATGAATGCTGCCGTGATGGGTGTCGATGTCGACCCGTTCTACGGTGCCCCGGTAGTGCTTATAGTGCTTGCCGACCGATCTGTGCCCACCCACACCTACGACGGAACGCTGGTGATGGGCAACTTGCTTAATGCCGCCCACGCCCTTGGCCTGGGAGCTGTGTGGATTCATCGGGCAAAGGAGGAATTTGACTCGCCCGAGGGCAAGGCCATGCTGAAAGAGTGGGGCATAGAGGGCGACTATGAGGGTATTGGTCATTGTGTGCTGGGATATGCATCGGCCGAGCCTCATGCCCAGGCGCCCCGCAAACCCGACTATGTGCACTATGTGGACTGACGGCCCACACGGCGCATGGCTTTAGGCCACGCCTTTTCACTGACTTTATGATGCCCATCGGCCTTGTTGTGCCCGGTGGGCATCGTTGTGTTGGTGCGACTCTGAGCATTGATCGATATTACCGTGCCTCCGGGTAATGCCGATGCCCGTTTTGCATTGTGCCGTGATGGTTGGGTGTGCGTTTTTAACTCTTAATAGTAGCGCAAAGTTGCTTTTTTGAATATAACAGTAAAAATTGCTTAAATTTTATTATCTTTGTACTGGATTTCTGAAGTGATTTTAAAATAAGCACTATTTATTCATTAACATTATAATTTCATCAGATGAGAAAGAGCTACGCTTTAATTGCTGCGGCTGTGCTGGCATCAACTGCAGCTGCTACAGGCAGTGCGGCAAACGTCAATGGCAGCCAAGTCACCTTTTACGGCAACTTGATTTATGACCAGGCCGTCACTGGTAACGCCACCACCGGCATCTATTCCACAGTGTTCAATCCAAGCGCCACTGTGACTCAAGTGGAGTCGCAAGTGACTAAGGCCAACGGCGGTGCATGCCTTGCCGACACTGCATATTTTGCAGTTGAGTACACTACCCGTTACGGCAATGTCTACACTTGCTATCTCAACTCTTACAATCCCGCCACATGGCAGCGCACCAATCAGGTGACTGCTTCTCACTCGTCGATTGCCACTTCGCTCACCTACAACCCGGTCGACAAGAAAATCTATGGCAGCTTCTACAGCGAGGAACGTGAGAAATTCTATTTCGGGACCATCAACACCAAGACTGCCGATTGCGACACCATCGCATTTCTCGACCACTCGTTCAACGCTCTTGCAAGCGACGAGAAGGGAACTCTGTATTTTGTGAACGACAACGGCGACTTTGGAAAGATTGCCACTACCGACGGTGCAATCACCATCATCGGCGCAACCGGATTCCAGCCTAAATATCTGCAAGATGCCACATTCGACTATGGAACCAAGCAGTTCTACTGGTTTGCCTATAACGACGATGACTCCCAAAGCGGAATTTACACCGTCGACCTCGCCACTGGTAAGGCAACCCGCTACTCGCAATGGGCTACCGGCGGCAAAGAGTTTGTGGGCGTGTGCACCAAGACTCCGGTGTTTGCAGCTGGCGTACCCGAGATTCCCTCATCCATGACCATTAGTTATGCTGGCACTTCGCTCACAGGTACTGTGACATTCACTCAGCCAACTGCCACCTATGGCGGTGAGGCCATTACCGGCAACCTCGACTATGAGGTGCTCGTTGACGGTGTGGTGAAAGCCACTGGTTCGGCCGCAGCTGGCAGCCAAGTGCAACTGAGCCTTGCTGTTGACCGTGGTGAGCACAATGTGACTGCCCGTGCCAAGAATGCTGCCGGTGCAGGTCCTGAATACATCTGCACGCAGTACTTTGGCGTAGATGTTCCGTCGGCAGTGTCGTCGGCATCGGCTGTGCGCAGCACCGACGGCGCCAAGGTGACATGGGAGGCAGTGACCACTGGCGCACATGGCGCACAGTTCGACCCGTCGACCGTTACTTATAATGTGGTGCGTTACCCCGACTCGGTAACTGTAGCCACTGGCGTGAAGGCAACTGAGTGCACCGATGCCAACAAGGTGACCGACCTGGGTAGCTACTACTACGAGGTGGTGGCCGTTGACGGCACTTACAAGACTGCTCCAACGAAGACCAACAATGTGGTGCTTGGTACTGCCCTTCAGGTGCCTTACAGCAAAACTTTCTCTGACGGCGATTTCAGCCTCTATACAATCATCGACGCCAATGGCGACGGTTCTACTTGGAACAAGGACTCACGCGGTGCACGCTACCTCTACAGCAACTCGGTGGCTGCCGACGACTGGCTGATTGCTCCTCCCATCAGCATGAAGGCTGGTGTGACCTACACCGTAGCCGCACAGTTTGCCAATGCAATGGACCCCTATACCGAGAAGGCCGAAGTTAAGGTGGGCCTCAATGCCACAGCCGACGCAATGACCACATCGGTTATCCCGGCCACCAATATCGAGGGCGGTTACCGTTTCCCGGTTGACCTCAGCGGTGACTTCACTCCCACAGCCAGCGGTGACTATTTCGTGGGCATCCATGCCATTTCTGATCCTGGTACTCTTTATCTCTACTGCTATAAGCTCGATGTGACCGCCAACACAACCGGCGTTTCACAGTCGGCTCTGCAAGTGGCCACAGTGCGTGCTGCTAAGGGCGAGATCACAGTTGCCAATGCTGAGGGTGCCAAGGTGACAGTGGTGGCTGTGAATGGTCGTGTGGTGGAAAGCTACGTTTCTGCTCCGGCACAACTCACTGTTGCTGTGCCTGCCGGCATCTATGTGGTGACTGTTGACGGCCGTGCCACCAAGGTGGTTGTAAAATGATAATTTAACTGGCCACCCGCAAGTGGCTTTGTGATATTCATGCTGGCTGCGTGGCGATAGTGTGATCGCTCCGCAGCCAGCACTTTTTGTGTGGGCCCGTGTGGTGTTTTGGGCTGTCGATGTAGCCGCACTGCCATTATAGCAGGGGCCTTTACTGAAAAAGGCGAAAAACGTGCAATGTGATGTTTTTTATTTAATTTAGTTAACACAATTAAAAAATAATATATTATCTTTGCCATTGGTTTCAATTATAAAGAATACGACCACAAAAAGCGATACATATTAAGCTGTTGTGGGATTGGCAGAATGAAATTGAGAAATTGATGTAAAAACATATATAAATTTAATCGCATAGGTTTATGAAAAAATCATTACTCCTTACTTCAATGTGTGCTTTCACGGCCGCGTCGCTTTGGGCTCAGCCCAGTGTGCAGCAACGCAGTGCCGCCGAAGCCGGCAATCTTTTCAGTAATCAAGAAGTGGTGGCTTCATCGGCTGTCGTGGAACAGGCGCAAGCGTCGAAGTCGCTAGTAAAGACTCTTGCCAACGGCTCCAAGATTGTGTATGGCCGCAATGCCAACGGCACTGTAACCAAGCAGCTTGTGAAACCGCTTGCAAGCCAAAGTGTGAGCAGTCTGCAGTCGTCAAAACAGGCGGCAGCTAAAGTGGGCGCGGCCAAGGCTAGCTCGTCGAACTACACGCTTTTGGAGAGTTTTGAGTATTGGGACGGTACCGACGACGACTGGATTCCCACCAACTGGTCGCGCATTGTCAGTGCCGACACGCTGAAGACCTATAATGGCAACTGCACCTGGCATGTGGGTGGGGCCTCGTTGTTTGGCCCTTCGCCAGCGGCTGGCATGTATATGGCCGTGATCAATGCTGCCATCCAATATGATGATTTATTTCAGGTGCACGCCTATCCGCAAGACGAGTGGCTCATAAGCCCCGAATTTACACCTCAAGCCAACGAGAAGCTGATTTTCACGGCTGGCTACTCGCCATTCTTCCTGTTTGATGTGACCAATGGCGTTGATTGGAGCTCAATGTCGTTTACCAAGAAGCAAGTATCGGCCACTTTGCAGGTGCTTGTCAAGGCCGACGGCGGTGAGTGGAAAAAGGTGTTTGACGTCTATGACCTCTATAAGGACTACACCTTCCAGGAACTCTTTAACGATTACACCGATGTGGCAAACTACACCCACACCGTGTCGCTTGCCGACTACACGGGCAAGAAGGTGCAGGTGGCATTCCGCTATGTGGGCTCTGACGGCAATGTGATTTCGGTCGACCTTGTGAAGGTGGCTGTTCCGCATCCCACTTCGGCCTACACCCGCCCCGAAGGTGCTTTCTATTTCGGATTCAGCGATGACTACCGCTTTGTGTCCGACAGCAAGCAGCGCTCGCTCATGCTCATACCGGCATATGTCGATCAGTCGTGGACCAATGAGTCGAACGGCGAGAGTGAAAGCTTCACATGGAAATACGACAAGCAAGACGGCTCTTCAACCACAAGCGATGTTGCCGACTTGACAGTGAACTATAAGCGCAATTACAGCTCGCAATACAACTGGTTTAACGTGCCTACTCTGACGGCAAGCGCTGAAGGTGCTGTCGACTCAACCTATCAGTGGAACGGACTGGCAATTCAAGCCGGTGGCGAGGCTCAGTATAAAGGCTCCGACGGCACTAACGTCTACTACGGCGTGGGCAACTACGACCTCAACAACAAGTTTTATGCGCTGACGTCGGGCGGCAAGGGCCTTTATGGCTATTGCGATGGCATCGACGATGTGTGGACAAGCCTCTTTGGCGTAGCAAAAGCTCACGTCTATGCGCTCGGCAACCTTTTTGAGAAGCCGGCAAAGCCTTACCTCCTCAAGAAAGTGTCGGTGCAAGGCTCAGGCTCATTTAAAGACGAGGCTGAGCTTCACGCCTATGTTATCCGCATCAACAACGGGTCATTGGCCGATACTCTTGCCACTGCCAAGTGCAAGGGTAGCGAAGTGGTGACCACCACCATAAGCAGCCAGCCTTATGTGTCGATTCCGTTCACTTTTGTCGACGACCAGGGCAAAGCATCTCCTGTGCTTATCAACGACGAGGTTCTCGTGGTGTTCGACAATTTCGACAACAGCAACACCACCAAGTTCACCGCCTACCAGACCGGCGCCGACCCATTCAAGGAGACCAACGGCTACTTCTTTGTAGCACGCACCGACACCGCCGGCAATGTGACCAACGCCCTGCACTCACTTGCAGTGCTCTCCACATCGACAGGAAAGTGCTACAGCTCGTTCCTCTTCAACCTGTATGCCGACTATGGCTGGTTTAGCTTGGTTGACGACGATGTGCAATACAACGAAGACGGTGAAGTGACTGTGGCGTTTGGCGCAGATGCGTCGAGCAAGACTTTCAATGTGGAGGCATCTGATGCCGCTTCGGCGTGGGCTGTTGATTTCGACACCGACGACAGGCTGGCTCCGGCATGGATCGTAGAGAAGCATGCCGACAATAAGCTCTCGACCGATGTGGTCGACGGACGCGGTACTGTCACTTTCACTGTTGCCAGTCTGCCCGAAGATGTTGAAGAGCGCGCCACAACCGCCTATGTGGGCAATGCCAGCGGTGACCAATACCAGTTCAACATCACCCAAAGCCGCTCTACCGGCGTGAGCGCAATCAGCACATCGGCTCTCAGTGTGGTCAATGTGGGTGGCGACTTCGCCGTGTCGGCTCCGGCTTCGGTCAAGAGCGTGAGCGTCTATTCAGTGTCGGGACAACTCCTGAAGACGGTGGCTGTCGACGGCTACGCAACTCTTGGCATCGGTGGTTATGCGCATGGTGCTTACCTGCTGCGCTTCAGCAACGGCAAGACGCTGAAAGTGGTGAAGTGACCTTAACGGTTAATCCCGATCGCAAAATAGCACTAGCGGTGATGCAGAGCTGAGCCGCAAATCGATTTCCCGCAAGGATGGCTACTGATAGTTAAAGCCTCCTTGCGGTTTTTTTCATGAGTCGGCACGCTTTTTGTCACGTCGGCAAATGCGGCTTAAGTTGGCTGTTGCCGATTTAATTCGTATATTTGCCAGAAGCGAATTGCATCGCCTCACAAGCATAGAAAAAAGAATATTATTAATCATATCAAAAAAACAGTAATAAGCATGAAGAAGATAGTTTTGCTTGCATTAGCAGTCATGGTGGTATGCTCAGGTGCTACAGCCAAGACCACTCCAGCCAAGAAAGCGAAAAAGACCACAACGACGGCTTCGGCCCCGCAACTCACCAATGCCCAGGCGGGCAAGAAATGGTTCGTGGAGGAACGCTATGAGAAGGCTCTCCCTTATCTGCTGAAAGCAGTCGACGAGGGCGACACCGACAGCAAGGTGCGTCTGGCCTACATGATATTTACCGCCCAAGTGCCTGAATACAGCATCGACCAGCAGGAAGCCGTGAAGATGCTCGATGAGTGCATCGAGTCGGGCTCGGTATATGCCCTCGAGCGCAAGGGCTTTTGCATTTTGGCCATGTCGCCAGATGTGAAAGAGGAAAAGCTCAAAGGCATTGAGCTGCTTAAGCAGGCAAGCGACAAAGGCAATGGCGATGCCTCGGCCGAACTCTTCAACGCCTATCGCGAAGGCGTGAAGTCGTATGCCAGCGGCGAATACTACATTGAGCCCAGCGACTCGATAGCAACGGCCTATGCGCGCTTGGCTGCCGACCAGAACAATCAGGAAGGCACTGCCTATATTGGCCTTTACACCTACAACGGAACTCACGGCCTGACCCACGATGTGGAGGCTGGCGTGAAACTGCTCGAAAAGGCCTATGGCATGAGTGAGCGTTTCTTTACCACCAACTGCCTCGAGCCGGCCAGAGCTCTTGCCAACTACTATACTATCAATGGCAACAGCAGCAAGGCCAACCGCATCTATACGCTGCTCAAAAAGTATCATCCCACTGAATTCTAAAAAAAATTATGGCATATTTCATAGTGGTTAACGGACAGCAGCAAGGGCCTTTTGAGATTGATGCCCTGCTTGCTGCCGGACTTACAAAATCAACCCTGGTGTGGCGTGAGGGCATGTCGCAGTGGCAGCCCGCCTCGCAAGTCGCTGAATTGGCTCATCTGTTTCCGCCTGCTCCGTTTTGTCCGCCACCGGTTGGCGGCAATGGGACGACAGCGCCGTCGAAGCCCGACGGTTGGCTGGGATGGAACATTGCTTTCGTGATTGTGGGATTCACCCTGTGCGGTGTGATTCCGGGTATTTTCGGCATATTGGGTGTGGTTGCCGCCAACGAGTCAGATACGCTATGGCATGCAGGACGCTATGCCGAGGCCGAGACCCGTGCCGCCAATGCCCGCCGATGGGCGAAGGTGAGCGGCATTGTGATTCTGGTAGAGCTTGTGCTGGTTGTCCTTTGCTGTTTGGCCGTGGTGGCCCTGGGAATTTGTGGGGCGCAGTATTGTTAACGCGTTAAAGCCGCATAGCCCACTATAACAAACACACAAGGCCGCCGATGACCCTAATCAGGGTATCGGCGGCCTTGCTATGTGTTGTGGTCTGCCTTAAGGCTTACTTCCTTTTCTTGGAGCCGGAGCGATGGCGTGAACCTTCGCGCACCTCACGGCGGGTGCTGTTTCCGCGTGCGCCTCGCCGTTGCCGGTTAGAGGCTCGTCCGCCTTCGCGGTTGCTGCGGCGACGGTCGTCGGCCGACGACGCAAAGCGGTTTCCTTGCGTGATGGGGGCTTTGTCGATGTGGTGTGTGCCTGCCGGGTTGTTTTTGTCGACAAGTGCAAAGTCGAGTTGCTTCTTGATGAGGTCGGCGCGGGCTACCTGAATGGTGATTTTGTCGCCCAGTTGATAGCGGCGGTGCGAGCGGCGTCCTATCAGGCAGTAGTTGCTCTCGTCGAATTCATAGAAGTCGTCGTCGAGGTCGCGCACTGGAATCATGCCCTCGCAGTGTGTCTCATCGACTTCCACATAAAGGCCCCACTCGGTAACGCCCGACACATGGCCGTCGAACACGCCACCCAGGCGATAGCCCATAAACTCAACTGCCTTGTATTTGATCGAAGCCCTCTCGGCATTGGCGGCAAGTTGCTCTTGGGCGCTCGAGTGCTGGCAGTCGGCCTCAAGGTTCTCTTGGTTCACGGTGCGGCTACCCTTTGCGGCATAGCGGTCGAGCAAGCGGTGTACCATCATGTCGGGGTAGCGGCGAATGGGCGATGTGAAGTGAGTGTAGTATTCAAAAGCAAGTCCGTAGTGGCCCACATTGGTGGTCGAGTAAACGGCTTTCGACATTGAGCGGATGGCCAGGATTGAGAGCATCTCTTCTTCAGGCTTGCCCTTTATGTCGTCAAGCAACTTGTTGATAGAGCGGTTCACCTCGCGAGGGGTGCCTTTGATTTTCACCTTGTAGCCAAAGCGGGCTGCTATGTCGGCAAAGTTCGACAGCTTGTCCTTGTCGGGTTCGTCGTGTATGCGGTACACAAAGGCCTTTGCCTTTTTGCCCTTACCCACTTTACCTATGTGCTCGGCCACCTTCTTGTTTGCCAGCAACATGAATTCCTCGATGAGTTTGTTGGCCTCTTTCGACACGTGCAGGTGCACGCCTATGGGCTTGCCGGTCTCGTCGATGTCAAATTCAATTTCCTCGCGGTTGAATGCCACAGAACCGTCGGCAAAACGCTGCTTGCGTATGCGCTGAGCCAGGTCGTTGAGCTTGAGTATCTCATTGGCAAAGTCGCCCTTGCCGGTCTCAATCACTTGCTGCGCGTCTTCGTAGGCAAAGCGGCGGTCGCTGCATATCACGGTGTGGCATATGTTATAGTTCAGCAGTTTGGCGTCGTCGGTAATCTCGAATATCACCGAGAAAGCCAGTTTCTCCTCGTTGGGGCGAAGTGAGCACACGTAGTTGCACAGGCGGTCGGGCAGCATGGGTACGGTGCGGTCGACCAGATACACCGATGTGGCGCGCTCGTAAGCCTCCTTGTCGATGATTGATCCCGGGGTCACGTAGTGTGTCACGTCGGCAATGTGCACGCCCACTTCCCAGTTGCCGTTCTCGAGCTTCTGGATAGAGATGGCGTCGTCGAAATCCTTGGAGTCTTTCGGGTCGATGGTAAACGTGGGCACGCTGCGCATGTCGCGCCGGCGTGCAATCTCTTCTTCGGTGATGCCCTCGTCGATTTCCTCGGCTGCCTTAACCACCTTCTCGGGGTATTTGTAGGGCAGACCGAATTCAGCGAGGATGGCATGGATTTCGGCATTGTTCTCGCCGGCCACGCCCAGCACATCGATTATTTCGCCCACAGGGCTGTTGGCGTCTTGCGGCCATTCCACAATGCGTGCCACGGCCTTGTCGCCGGTCTTGCCTCCCTTGAGTTTGTCGATAGGTATGAAAATGTCGGTAGCCAGGAATTTGCTGTCGGTGGCCAGATGGGCAAAATATTTCTTCACCTGCAGTGTGCCTATGAACACTTGCTCTTTGGGCTCGATGATTTTAAGCACTTCGGCTTCGGGTTCGAGTCCGGTGCGCGCAGCGCTTATGTGCACCAGCACGCGGTCGCCGTTGAGGGCGTGCAGTGAGTTGCGCTCGGCCACGAATATGGGCTTGGTGTCGTCGTCGGGTCCGGTTGAGATGTCAACGCTGTTCTTGCCGTTGCTGCGGCGGATAAACGTGCCTTCGGCAACCGACGACCGCATTGCGGCCTTGAACCAGCCGGGCAAGGTCTCGCACACAAAGCCGTCGACTTCGAGCTGCTCCAGTATTTCCACAATCATGGCGCGCTGCTTGGCCGTGGTGGCTCCCACGTTTTCGGCTACCTGCTTGTAGTTGTAAGGTTTGTTTTCCTCGGTATTGTAGAAGTTAATCACTTTGTCGTGGAACTCGCGTCGCTCCATTTTCAAAGATTTGAAATTGTCTTTACTTGCCATTGGAAAGTGTGATCTAATGTGTTATATAGTTGTTGTTCTTATTTTTCGTCTGATTTTGCCGGGTCGTATTGCACAAATGCCTCGATGGCCTCATAGGCGGCGAGGCCGAGCTTGGCATACAGGTCGGCAATGCTCTTGTTGCGGTCAATCGACCGCTGCCACGACAGCTTGTCGTCGTCGGTGTCGCGGAACGGAGCGTCGTGGATTTGCGACTGGTGGTTGAGGATTGCGTCGCGCTTGAAGCGGAATTCTTCGGGGCTCATTGGCACCGACATGTCGATGTCGTCGATGTTCCACGATGCCCACTGCCCGCGGTACATCCACACCCGGCACTGTTGCATCAGTGCAGTGTCTTTGAGTTGGTCGAGGGCTCCGAGTATGCAGTCGATTGCGCGGGCGTGTGTCCCGTAAGGGTCGTTCATGTCGCCTGCGAAGTATATCTGATGCGGTTGTATCTGCTCTATGACGCGTCTCACGGCGGCAATGTCGCCCTCGCCCACGCGGCCTTTGCCGAATGGGGCCTCGGTGTAGAACGGCAGTCTGAGCTCAATCACGTTTTCGCTGTTCACTCCCATGTAGTTGCATGCCATCCGTCCCTCGCACACGAAAATCTCTCCCTTGATGTAGCGCATGTCGTTGTCGTCGACATCGCCAGGCGCCATGTTGCTTATGTAGCTCGAAATCGATGAGTCGAGCTGCTGCTGTATCTTGTTGTCGAGCCCGTAGTGCTTGCTTATGCGCTTTATCAGCATCACGGTGCGCGACAGGTCGTTGTTGCTCACGGCCACGTCGCCGCTCGTCTGGAACACCACATACACATCGTGCCCCTGCTGCACGAGCCGGCGCAGTGTGCCGCCCATCGACACCACTGCGTCGTCGGGGTGCGGGCTGAATATCACCACCCGCTTGGGAAACGGCGTCGACCGCTCGGGTCGGTAGGTGTCGTCGGTGTTTGGCTTGCCGCCCGGCCATCCGGTGATGGTGTTCTGCAGGTTGTTAAACACTTTCAGGTTCACGTTGTAGGCCGAGCCGTATAGCACCACAAGTTCGCTGAGGCCGTTGTCGTGGTAGTCTTTGTTGGTGAGTTTCAGTATCGGCTTGCCCGTTTGTCCGCACAGCCACACCACGGCGCGGCGCACCAGCTGGTCATCCCAGTTGCAGCTTGCCACACGCCACGGGAAGTTGAGGCGGGTGAGGCTTGATGCGGCATCGATGTCGACATAGATGTGGGCCGACGCGTGCATCTGCAGGAACGATGCCGGCACCTGGTCGGTGCACAGTCCTTCCACTGCGTTGCGCACTGCCTCTGAGCTGTCGATGCCCCATGCCACGCACACCATGTTGCGGCAACCGAGGAAATTGCTCATGCCCAGGGTCACGGCTGTGTGTGGAGCCACATTGCACTGGTAGCTGTCGGCCACGCGCCGGCGGGCGTCGTTGCTGAGCGATGTCAGGCGGCAGCCGGTGCTCATTGCCGAACCGGGGTCGTTGAAGGCCACGCTTCCGCTTTTGGTGAGCTCGCACACCACGATGTCGAGGCCGCCAAACTCGTCGATCTCGGCCTCATAGTCCTTGCACATTCTGAACACATTCTCCTCGTTGGCCTTCAGGCTGAATGTGTGCACGTGCTCGGGCTGAATGTCAATTTTGTTGATTAGCCGCTCGTTGATTCTGCGCATAGTGCTCTGCTCTGAGTCGAGCGCAATAGAGTTGCCTATCCATAGCTCGCTTATGTTGAAAATCTCCACATTGGCAAAGCTCACCTTGTCGGCAAAATACATTTTCACCAACTCGTCGTAGACGTCGAGGGCGCAGCGGCCTGCCCCGAGGCCAATCACGCAGCGGCCTCGCTCTTGCACGCACTGGTCAATGGTCTTGGCCACAAATCGTGCAGCTGCGGCCGCACCTTCTTCTGGGGAGCAGTTTATGGTGGTGGGAATCTTTTCGCATCGTGTGAGTGATGCCAGTTCCATTTCGGCGCTAGGGTGGAAGTGTTGCCTTGAAACCTGTCCGAGCTTAATGAGTGAGCTTAAGTCAGTCCTCATGTGCTGAAAGTCGTAATTTTGTTAAACCGGGAAAAATCAAATAATGCAATGATTGAGCCAACGTGCCTGCCTGAAATTTCCCCTAAAGCCGTGGCTTGGCATTTTGGCCGAACGCGTGAACCTCTCTGGGTGTGGAATCTGTGGGTGGCCGGCATCCATGCTCTGGCGGAATGCTGCCGGCTATGGCGTTCAAGCAAAGATAATGCAACTTGGCCTCATTTCAAAATATCATGCCCTTAAAATGCTGTGTGATGGCGCTGTGGCCTATGGACTGCGGCGTGTTGTTGCCGTGAGGGTACAAAAAAAGCTGCGTTCCACATCTGGTGGAAGCAGCCTCTTTCTTTTTTTGCTATTGTGCAGTGTTCAGATTATTTCTGAGCAGCAGCGCTGTCAGCAGGAGCAGCAGCGCTATCAGCGGGAGCAGCTGCGCTGTCAGTAGCAGCAGTGCTGTCGCTATCAGCAACAAGAGTAGTGTCAGCTGCGCTGTCAGTAGCAGCAGCGTTCTTGTCGGCGTTGCCGCAAGAGAAAAGTGATACACTAAATACAACAGCAAGTAATAAAACTAACTTTTTCATTTCAGTAATTTTTTTAAATAATAAAACAATAATTTTCTTTTTCAAAATCGATGCAAATTTATAACAAAAAACTCATATGCAAACAATTTTCCTGTTTTTTTTGAGTGATTTTGTGGCTTTGATAATGTTTTTTTAAGCGTTTTTTGCATTGATTCGTATCGTAATATGCTGTAATTGAGGTGGTAACATGAGAAGTTGAGGGTTTAATCCCCAATTGTTAATTAATGTTACCACGTCAAACATTTCCTGCATTTGATAGTGCGCATCACTTGTATAGGAATCTCTTGATGCTGCGTTTGGGAGTCTTTTCAAACTCGTTGGCCATAAGTTCGATTTGTGCTATGCGCTCATAGGGGGCAACAAGTTTGTTGAGCTCTGCACGCACGGTTTCCATGTGCTCGGGAAGCTTGTCGCGTGTCACGCCGTCGCGGTCCATGGCATCGTAGTCGGGATAGACCAAGGCTATCAGTTTGCCGTTGCGGTCAACCACCAGGCTCTCGTTCACGTAGAGCATGTTGTTGAGCTTGGCCTCAATCTCTTCGGGATATATGTTTTGCCCGTTGGCACTGAGGAGCATGGTCTTGAGGCGGCCTCTGATGAACACTGTGCCGTCGGCACTCAGGGTGCCCATGTCGCCGGTGTGCAGCCAGCCGTCATCGGCCAGCACCTTGTCGGTGGCTTCGGTGTTGTGGAAGTAGCCCATCATCACGTTTTCGCCCTTCACGCATATCTCGCCGGGAGTGTTCTCGGGGTCGTCGCTGAGAATTTTGCACTCCATCAGGCCGGGCAACACGCGTCCGGCACTGTGCAGCACAAATTCGCGCCATGGTGTGTGGCTCACCAGCGGGGCGCACTCTGTCATGCCATAGCCCACGGTGAAGGGGAACTTGATTTTGTAGAGGAATTCCTCGACCTCGGCGTTGAACGGGGCGCCACCCACAATCACTTCTTCAAACTCGCCGCCGAAAGCCTCCACCAGCTTTTTGCGAATCTGTCCGTAGATTTTTTTGTCGAGGCCTGGCACTGCAAGCGCCCAGCGCAGCATTCCCTTGCTGATCATGGGCACAATCATCTTGCTGTAAATCTTCTCGAGCACAAGCGGAACGCAAATCACCAGGTTGGGCTTGATTTCGTTCATGGCCTTCACCAGTATCTTAGGCGACGGTATGCGGCCGAGCAGGGTGATGTGGGCGCCCACTGCGAGCGGAGCCAGCATGTCGAACGCGCATCCGTAGGCATGTGCCAGCGGCAGGAACGACACGCAGCGTGTGCCGCGGCGGTGCAGCTGCGAGTTGATGCCATACACTATGTTGCCACACAAGTTGTTGCCGCTAATCATCACGCCCTTGCTGTAACCGGTGGTGCCCGATGTGTAGTTGATTACCATCAGTTTGTCGTTGGGCACGTCGGGATATTTCACGTCGTCGGGGCCGAAGCCGTTGGGATACGCTTTTTGCATTTCGGTGTCGGCATTGGCAATGGCCTTGTCCACCTCAAGTCCCTCGCGCTGTGCCAGCACGCTGTGGCTGTCGAGTGAAATCACCGATTCGATGCGGCTGAATCCGTCGAAGTCCAGGTTTTCCCAAATTGAGTTGCTCACAAAAAGCATTTTCGACTCGCTGTGGTTGATTATGTGCTGCACGTCGTGCGGATTGAATTCTTGCAGAATGGGGACGATTACGGCACCGTAGGTGATGGTGGCCATAAACACGTTGACCCACGCTGGTGTGTTTTTGCCGATGAGCGCAATGCGGTCACCGGGTTTGATGCCTATCGTTTTGAAGACCAGGTGCAGGCGGGCCATGCTGCGGGCAAAGTCGCCGTAGGTCTGTGTGGATTTTGAGTTGTAGTCGCTTAGGGCCGGAAGTTCCCAGTTGCTTTTGAAACTCTGTTCAAAAATTTTTATGGTGTTTTCCTTCATCATAACGTTTGTTCGATTCTGAATTGTTTAGATTGCAAAGTTACCACTATTATTCCTATTTTGGCACACTTTTGCGCTTTTTGTGTAATAATCGGCTGTTTGGCGGCAGTTACACATTATTTATATATAATTATGGCCTCACTGCCTAGTGTGTGATGGGTGGATTGGGGGCCTCTAATCTCGGTTTTTAAGCCCTTTGGCAAAAAAAATCACATTTTTTGCCGGTAAACTATTGCCGATTCAAAAAAAAGCAGTACCTTTGCAATCGCAAAACGGAAACAAACCGAATGACTCCGTGGCTCAGTTGGTAGAGCAACTGACTCTTAATCAGTGGGTCGAGGGTTCGAGCCCCTCCGGGGTCACATAAGCGCAATCAGATTTTTGGTTGCGCTTTTTTTAGTTATATGCCCTCTTTGTGGCCATGAGCCACGCCTCACAATCTGAAAAGTTTTGATTATTTTTGTAGCAGATTCAGCCATGCGGCCGAACCTGCTGAAAACTTTAACGTGTTGAACAAAATTATACGATTATGAAGATAGGAATTATAGGCGCAGGCAACATGGGCGGAGCCATAGCCCGCGGACTGGCCGCCGGGAGCAAGGTGGCTACTGCCGATATCTGCCTAAGTTCGCCAAACCGCCGAGGCGAACTCGATGCCATTAAGGCCGAATACGGCGATATAAACGTCACACTGTCGAATGCCGAGGCTGCCTCTGGAGCCGACGTGGTGATTGTGGCTGTGAAGCCGTGGCTTCTCGACGATGTGATGAACGGCTTGGAAGGCGTGATTGACTACAGGCGGCAGATGCTTGTGTCGATAGTGGCGGGCGTCACACTCGACAGGCTTGCGGCGTATGCCGGAAGCCAGGCAAGTGAAGCCACTGTGTTTCAGCTCATACCCAACACAGCCATCAGCGTGCACCAGAGCATGACCTTCATAGCGCACCGTGGCGCCACTGCATCGCAGCTTGCCGCCGTGGAAGGCATATTTGGCGAGCTTGGCCAGACAATGGTGGTGGAGGAGCGTGTGATGCCGGCATGCACGGCTCTTGCCTCATGCGGCATAGCTTATGTGATGCGCTACATCAGAGCTGCAAGCGAGGGCGGAGTGGAGCTTGGATTGCCGGCCGATACCGCCAAGCAGATTGTGATGCAGACCATGGCTGGAGCCGTGGCACTGTTGAGGTCGACAGGCGGCCATCCCGAGGCCGAAATCGACAAGGTGACAACGCCCGGCGGACTCACCATTAAGGGTCTGAACGCAATGGAGGCCGGCGGGTTCACTTCAAGCGTGGTGAGCGGACTCAAGGCCTCGGTGAAATAGCGGAGGCCGCTTCGGGGGTAATTAACCGCAAGAAGCAATATGCGATAAAACATAACACACACTAAAACACTGAGCGATTATGTCAGTCAACAAAGTAATTTTATTGGGCAACGTCGGGGTAGATCCCGAAATCAGCTATCCGCAGAAAGGGCAAATCCTTGCCCGTGTGCGCCTTGCCACAAGTGAGCGGGCCTATACCACACAGTCGGGCGCGCAGGTGCCTGAGCGCACCGAGTGGCACACCGTGGTGGTGTGGGGACGCCAGGCCGAGGTGGTGGAGCGCTATGTGCGCAAGGGCTCCAAACTGTATGTGGAGGGCAAGTTGCGCACACGCTCTTGGGAAGACCGCAACCAGGTGAAGCGATACACAACCGAGGTGTATGCCGACACCATTGAGTTGCTTGGCTCGGCCCACCAGCCGGCGGCTCAGTCGCCCGTCGCGCCACAGCAGTGACCGTGCGCATTGATGCGAAAAACGGCATTGCCGCAGCGTGTATCAGAAAAAAAACGATGTCGAGACTATGATTGTGCAACTAAATCAGTATCTTTACACAAAATAGCCCGGCAGGGATGGTGTGTGCCGCAATGCGCTCGCGCATGCCACGCCGATGCGGGCGATTTTTTAACCATCAAATTAACAGACAAAATATAATCTTAATAACTTCGTTGTTATGAAAAAGAACTTAATGCTAACCTGCACTGCGATAGGAGTTTTAGCTCTGACTGGCTGCAGCAAGAAAATGGCCGATTTCAAGGCCGAGAACTTCACCGTCAATCCCACTCCGCTTGCTGTGGTGGGCGAGAAAGTGCCCGCAACCGTTACAGCCAACATCCCCGCAAAGTTTTTCGTGAAGAATGCCGAGCTCACCATCACCCCCACACTGGTGTATGGCGGCAATGAGGCCACTTCTACCCCCTATGTGGTGCAAGGCGAGAAGGTGCGCGGCAACTATCAGGTGGTGCCTTATGAGACCGGCGGCACTCTCACTATCCCGGCAAGTTACACCTACACCCCCGATATGGCCAACAGCGACCTTTGGCTCGACTTCAAGGTGCAGCAGGGCAACAAGAGCTACGCATTGCCGCGTGTGAAGGTGGCCAACGGAGTTGTGGCTACGGCCACTTTGGCCGATGCCGGCACTGTGACTCCGGCTTTGGCTCCCGACAAGTTCCAAAAAGTGATTAATGAGAAATACACGGCCGATATCAAGTTCCTCATCAACCAGACCAATGTGCGCGCAAGCGAGTTGCGCCAGCAGGCCCTCAAGGATCTTCACAAGACAGTGAAGGATGCTCAAGGCGACGCCAAGAAGGAGGTTGAGGGCATCAACATCTCGTCGTATGCCTCTCCCGAGGGCGGTGTGAAGCTCAACACCCGCATTGCATCGGGCCGTGAGGACAATACCAAGAAGTATCTCAACAGCCAACTCAAGAAAGACGGCATAACCGATGCCGGAAGTCTCACAGCCGATTTCACCGCACAAGACTGGGACGGATTCCAGAAACTTGTGTCGGAAAGCAATATTCAGGACAAGAACTTGATTTTGAGCGTACTGTCGATGTATAAGGATCCTGAGGTGCGTGAACGCGAAATCCGCAACTTGTCGTCGGTATTCGACCAGCTTGCCAAGGAAGTGCTGCCGCAACTGCGCTACTCACGCCTCACAGCGTCGATCAACACCATCGGCAAGACCGAGGAGGAGATGAAGGCTGCCTATGAGTCCGACCCTAAGAGCCTCACCAACGAGGAGCTCCTTTACTATGCAAGCACTCTCAAAGACAATTCGGCACGCAAGGCCGTATATCAAAAATGTGCTGAAATCTACCCCGACGATTATCGTGCCTACAACAACGAGGGTCTGTGCCAATATCAGGCCAAGGACTACAGCGGAGCCAAGGAAAGCTTTGCCAAGGCTGCACAGCTCAATCCGCAAAGCAGCGAGGCTAAAATGAACTTGGGCCTCTGCTCACTGCTTGCAGGCAACTACAGTGATGCCAACCAGAAGCTGGGCAGCGCTGCCGGTGTGAAGGAACTGGGCGATGCCCTGGGCGTGTATTACATCAAGACTGGCGACTACAATGCCGCAGTGCGCGCCTTTGGCGACTCGAAGACCAACAATGCAGCCCTTGCGCAAATCCTCACCAAGGATTACAGCTCGGCAAGCAGCACTCTTGCCTCGGTTACCAATCCCGATGCCACCACCTATTATCTGATGGCAGTGCTTGGCGCCCGCACCAACAACGAGCAGATGGCCCTGAGCAACCTCAAGCAGGCCGTGCGCCTCGACAGCAGTCTTGCCGCCAAGGCCCGCACCGACCTTGAGTTTGCCAAGTATGGCGTATCGAGTCTCTTCTAAGTCACACTTATGCGCTTGTAACAAAGCGCAATGATTCCCGCGATACACGCGTCGGGCCTCAGTCTGTGCGGTGCACAGCATGGCCCGACGCTTTTTTTGCGTGCATTTCACCCATTGCGAAAAATGAGCTATATTTGCCACACACATTAATATGTCATGAACAATATGAAAAACTTAGTAGTGATTACCGGCGCTGGAATAAGCGCTGAGAGCGGTCTGTCGACATTCCGCGATGCCGACGGACTGTGGGAAAACTATCCGGTAATGGATGTGGCCAGCCATGAGGGGTTTCTGCGCAACCCGCAGTTGATTCACAAGTTCTACAATGAACTGCGCGAGAAGTTGCTGGCAGTGCAGCCCAGTGGCGCTCACAAGATGCTTGCCGACCTTGAATCGAGTTACAACGTGGCAGTTATTACACAAAACGTCGACGACCTTCATGAGCGTGCGGGATCGACACGCGTGGTGCACCTGCATGGCGAACTGATGAAGGTGCGGTCGATGTGTCGCGACGACAGGGTATACACCTTGCCATGCAGTGAGTTGAGCGACCACGGCCTTAGGACCACGGTCGACACGGTCGACTCATTCGGCGACCATGTGCGTCCGCACATAGTGTTTTTCGGCGAGAGCGTGCCCGAGTTTGAGCCTGCACTGGAAATTGTGCAGAAAGCCGATGTAGTGGTGGTGATAGGCACATCGCTTGTGGTCTATCCGGCTGCCGCCTTGCTCAACTATGCCTCAGACTCGGCCGAGGTGTATTACATCGACCCTAAACCCAATGCGGTGCCGGCCCGTGTGCATGTGGTGGCCAGCAAGGCCACCGAAGGCCTTGCCGAAATTATGCCGCAGTTGCTTGCCTCGCGTTAGGCGGCACACTGAATATGAAGAATGCAGCATCCTGGGCTATTGCCGGGCAGGATGCTGCATTTTACTTTTGTGGCAGCTTGTGCTGTTGTGGAATGTGGTGCGTCTTTTGGGGTTACTTGAACAATCGGCCCACAACGGGCAGCCGTTTCAGCATGGCCCCCATGTGCTCACGCTTGAAAATCACTGCGCAGAACACAATAAGCAGCACAGTGCGCGCTCCGGTGACGGCTAGTGTCCCCTTCACGGGCAGCACCATCATTCCGGCATAGAGCACGGCGGCCAGCAGTGTGTAGATGCCAATGTCGGCCATAGGATATTTGATGGGGTAGTGGCGCTGGCCCACAAAGTAGCTGAGCACCATGGCTGTGCCATATCCGGCAAATCCGGCCCAAGCGCATGCTATGTAGCCGTAGGCAGGCACAAACAGCACATTGATGGCTATGAGCACCGCACAACCTATTCCCGAGAAATAAGCACCCCATATGGTCTTGTCGATGAGTTTGTACCAGAACGACAGGTTGAAGTAGATGCCCATCATGATTTCGGCTGCCATCACAATTGGCACCACCTTGAGACCGCTCCAGTAGTCGGGGGCAATGATGTGCTTGAGCACGTCAATCCATGCCATCACAGCCAGGAAGGCCAGCAGTGTGAACACTATGAAGTATTTCATAGCCTCGGCATACGTCTCACGGTTGTCGCGCTCCTTGGCCTTGCCAAACACAAACGGCTCATAGGCATAGCGGAATGCCTGGGTTATCATGGCCATAATCATGGCTATCTTGCTTGCTGCTCCATAGATGCCAAGCTGCTGTGTGCTGCCACCGCGCTTATACAGGAATGGAAACAGAATCTTGTCGGCAGTCTGGTTGAGGATGCCTGCTATGCCCAGTATCAATATGGGCCAACTGTAGCTGAGCATGCGCCGCAGCAGCGGGCGGCTGAAGGTGTATTTGACCTCGGTGAACTCGCGCCAGAAGCAGAAGGTGATAAGGCCGGTGCACACCAGGTTGAGGTAGAAGGCATAACCCACGCCCACCGATGGGTCGTAGATGGCGCCCACCACGTCGGGATGGCTCTTGTAGGCAGCGGGCAACACCAAGTAGTATAGCAGGTTGAGCCCTATGTTGAGGAAGATGAAAAGCAGCTTCAGCGCGGCAAATTTTATGGGACGTTTCTTGTAGCGCAGATAGGCAAACGGTATGGCCTGGAATGCGTCGAGGGCAACCACCACGGCCATCACGCCTATGTAGCTCGGATGCTCGGCATATCCCATGGCTCCGGCTATCCACGGCAGGAACCCGAGCACTGCGGCCACAAAGGCCAGCGAGGTGAAGCCTACTGTGAGCAGCACGGTGGTGTAGACCGTGGACGGATTCTCGTCGGTCTTGTTGGCAAACCTGAAGAACGTGGTCTCCATGCCGTAGGTGAGAATCACGAGCAACAAGGCCGTGTAGGAATAAACGTTGGTAATCACGCCGTAGCCGCCCGAGGCTGCCGAGAGGCTGGCTGTGTAGAGGGGCACAAGCAGGTAGTTCAGAAAACGCCCCACTATGCTGCTTATGCCATATATGGCCGTGTCTTTGGCCAGTGATTTTAAATTTGCTGCCACAAAGCTGTGAGTTTTTTAGTGAAAGAAAAATGTGTGCGCACACACTCTCGTGTGGTCGTATCCCCCCTCATGAGCGGGGTGCGGCGAGGACTAAAACAGTGTTCCCGTGATTCCCGGCCGTGTGCGCTTCAAGTGGGTGTAGGCCAGCTCGGTCACTTCGCGTCCGCGCGGAGTGCGCTTCAAGAAACCCTCTTTTATCAAGAAAGGCTCATACACCTCTTCTACGGTTCCGGCATCTTCGCCCAGTGCCGTGGCTATGGTGGAAATGCCCACCGGACCGCCGCCAAACTTGTCGATTAGCGTAATCAATATCTTGTTGTCGATCTCGTCGAGTCCATACTTGTCGATGTTGAGGGCCTCAAGGGCAAAGCGGGCAATGCTGGTGTCGATTTTGCCGGAGCCTTTCACTTGGGCAAAATCGCGCACGCGGCGCAGTAGCGAGTTGGCAATGCGCGGAGTGCTGCGGCTGCGCAAGGCTATCTCAAGGGCTGCATCGTCGGTTATGGGAACGGCCATTAGTCTGGCCGAGCGCTTGATGATGTTCACTATCACGTCGTGGCCGTAATACTCAAGGTGGCAGTTTATGCCGAAGCGTGCCCGAAGCGGGCTGGTAAGCAGGCCGCTTCGGGTGGTGGCGCCTATCAGTGTGAACGGCGACAGCGTGAGTTGCACCGAGCGTGCTCCCGGTCCCTTGTCAATCATGATGTCGATTCGGTAGTCTTCCATTGCCGAGTATAGGTATTCCTCAACCACTGGGCTCAGGCGGTGTATTTCGTCGATAAACAGCACGTCGTTCTCTTCGAGCGACGTGAGCAGGCCGGCAAGGTCGCCCGGCTTGTCGAGCACGGGGCCCGATGTCACCTTAAACCCCACGCCAAGCTCGTTGGCAATGATGTTGCTCAATGTGGTTTTGCCAAGGCCCGGAGGGCCGTGAAACAGGATGTGGTCGAGGGCTTCACCTCTCATCTTGGCCGCCTGCACAAACACGCGCAGGTTGTCGATGATTTTCTCTTGCCCTGCAAAGTCGCCGAACCGCACCGGGCGCAGCGCTTTCTCAAAGTCGCTATCGCCTTTTATGCGCTCGTTGCGTATGTCGAAATCTTCTTCGTCCATAGTCTAAGTGGATAATGTGTGCAAAGGTAGCAAAATACAATCAAAATTGCCACCACAGATTTAATTCCAGGTGGCATGTTTTCTCAAGATGTGATATGCGCGCGTGGCGATGTGTGTGCTATTCAGCGTTGTCGTCGGCCTGAATGGGGATTCCGCGGTTGATGCTCTCGTCGAGCGAGATAAGCGTCTCGGTGGCTGTCACACCGGGAATGTGCTGCACCTTGTCGTTGAGCAGCTCCATAAGGTGCTGGTTGTCGCGGGCATAGAGCTTGATGAGCATGGTGTAAGGGCCTGTGGTGAAGTGGCATTCGGCCACCTCGTTGATTTTCTCAAGCTCGGGAACCACGTTGCGATACATTGAGCCGCGCTCCAGTTTCACGCCTATATAGGTGCATGTGGCAAATCCCACCGATTTCGGGTCGACGTGATAGCCTGATCCGGTGATTACCTTCATGTCGATCATGCGTTGAATGCGCTGATGTATGGCTGCACGCGATACGCCGCACTCCACTGCCACGTCTTTCGATGGGATGCGGGCATTCTTCATTATGATTTTCAGTATCTTCTTGTCGAGATTGTCAATTTTCTCCATGCGACATGCTTATTAATGTTTATACTAGTGCAAATGTAATTACATTTTTTGAAAAAATGTGCAAAACGACAAACAAACTGGCCGCAAATGGCTCAAATTGTTGCCATTTGTGGTCAGTAATGTCGTTGTAGTGCCGTCGGTGCTTTCCTTTTGCCAAAAAACGGGTCGTACCCCTGACTCACTTGCTGGTCAGCTTCACGATAGGCACGAGCATTTCTTCCATGGAGATGCCGCCGTGCTGGAATGTGTCGCGGTAGTATTGCACATAGTAGTTGTAGTTGTTGGGATAGGCAAAGAAGTCTCGCCCTGTGGTGAAAATGTAGGTCGACGACACATTGGGCGTGGGCAGACCGAAGCGCTTGGGCTGCTTGATTTCAAACACTTGCTTGGGATTGTAGCTCAGGTTGCGGCCCACTTTGTAGCGCAGGTTGGTGTTTGTGCCTTTGTCGCCAATCACTTTCACCGGATTTTCCACACGTGTGGTGCCGTGGTCGGTGGTGAGCACGACCGACCATCCCTTGGCTGCTATTTTCTTGAATATCTCGAATGCATACGAGTTTTTGAACCACGATTCGGTGAGCGACCGGTAGGCGCTGTCGGTGTAGGCAAGCTCACGAATCATTTTCGACTCGGTGCGTGCGTGCGACAATATGTCGACGAAGTTGAGCACAATCACATTTAGGTCGTAGTTGTCGAGGCTTGAGAAGTTTTGCAGCAGGCGCTCTCCTGCCACCGAGTCGTTCATTTTGTTGTAGGAAAACTTGAAGTGCCTGCGGTAGCGGTCAATGATGGTCTGGATAAGTGGTGCCTCGTTCACGTTTTTGCCCTCGTCTTCGTCTTCGTCGACCCACAAGTCGGGGAACATTCGCTCGATGTCGATAGGCATCAGTCCCGAGAATATGGCGTTGCGGGCATACTGTGTGGCGGTGGGCAGGATGGTGGTGTAGAGCTGCTCTTGCTCCACGTTGAAGTAGTCGCCAAGCAGTGGCCTGATTGTGCGCCACTGGTCGAGGCGGAAGTTGTCGATTACCACAAAGCACACTTTCTCGCCGTTGTCGAGCATGGGGAAGATGTGGGTCTTAAACAGCTCATGGCTCATCAGCGGATGGTCGGGGGTGGTGATCCACCGCTCGTAGTTCCGTTTCACGAATTTCGCGAAAGCGCTGTTGGCTTCTGTCTTCTGCATCCGCAGCATTTCATCCATGTTGGTGCCGGCGCTTGAGAGCGTGATTTCCCATCTCACCAGTGTTGCGTAAAGCTCATACCAGTCGTCGATGGTGCTCGCCGAGTTTATCATTTGGCTTATTTGCATGAACTGTTGCTGGTAGTCGTCGGTCACTTTTTGGGCCACCAGTGTGTCGCTGTGCAGATTCTTCTTTATCGACAGCAGAATCTGCATCGGGTTCACGGGTTTTATCAGGTAGTCGGCGATTTCGCTGCCTATGGCCTGGTTCATGATGTTCTCCTCTTCGCTCTTGGTTATCATTATCACGGGCACGTTGGGCTGGGCTATCTTGATGTGCTGCAGCGCCTCGAGTCCGCTTATGCCGGGCATGTTCTCGTCGAGGATAATGAGGCTGAAGTTCTGGCCGTTGAGCATGTCGAGGGCGTCGCGGCCGTTGGTTGCGGTCACCACTTCATAGCCCTTGCTTTTCAGAAACATGATGTGCGGTTTCAGCAAGTCGATTTCGTCGTCGGCCCACAAGATTGTTTCGTTGCTCATATCTGTGATTGTTTTGTTTGTTCTATAAGTTGAAAAATATAATGCTGTGGCAAAATGCGCCGGCATCACTTGTTTTTGCTCTTTTGCTCCTTTTGCTGCTTGAGCTCCTCGGCACGTTGCTTAGCCTGCTCGGCACGCTCTTTCTGGCGTTGCTTGTAGGCTTCCTTGCGCGCCTTGGCCTCTTGCTGCTTGCGCTTCTGCTCTTCTTTCTTTTTCTGCTCGCGTTCCTTTTGGCGCTGCTTGCGTGCCTCGATTCGCTGTTTGCGGTCTTCTTCGAGCTGCTTTTGCTTTAGCTTGCGCTCGTTTTCTTGCCGCTTTTGCTCCTCTTTCTTGGCCTGCTGTTCTTGCTTCAGTGCTTCGGCCTTCTGCTTTTGAGCCAGTTTTTGTGCCTCGATTTCTTGTTTCTTGGCCAGTTTCACCGAGTCGTCGTGCGCTTTTTGCTGCAGTTCCAGTTGGCGTTTGGCCTCTTTCTCGGCATCTTTTTGCTGCTTGATGCGGGCTTTTTCGGCCTCTTGTTCGCGTTTTATGCGTTCTTTCTCTTCTTTTTCACGCTGTTTCTGCTCCCGTTCCCGCTCAAGTTGAGCCTCGTCTTTCTGCTTTTTGAGGCGTTTCACGTTGTCGGCATTCTTGTCGCTGTTGGCTGCATCAGCGTTCTTTTGTGCCTCGGCAGGAGCATTTGTCGTGCTCTGCGGTTTTGCGGCTTCGGCTGGCTTGGCTGCAGGCACGCTGTCGTGCATGGCCACAGGAACCGGCTTGTCGGCAATGGTCGAGTCGGTGGCCGTGGCTGTGGGCTGCAGTGGGGTGCTACCCGTGGCGGTGGCGGTTGCCTTCTTTGCAGTGTCGGCGGGCTGTGCGACGGTTGTGCCCGTGGCGGTCGGTGCGGCTTTAATGCCTTGTGGCTGGCTTGGCGCGGCTACTGCTTTTGCAGTGTCGGGCTGAGTGATGGCCTTTGGCGCGGCGGTCGCTTTGGCTGCTTTGGCCGAAGGCTTGGCCGGCAGGGCAGGGGCTTGGCGCACTGATTTGCGCTTGGCCGGCTTGTCGGCGGCGTCGCGTGTGGCGTCGTCGGTGGCATTGGCTGGGATTTGCTTCTCCACCTTGGCAGTGTTTTGCTCTTCGAGATACTGGAAGTAGTCGGCAAATGACCGGCCTTCGTTCACAAGCAGGTCAAAGTTCTCTTGGCTGATTATAATCGGGTGGGCCTGTGCGGGAATCACTTTTGCCGTGTCGGCATCCATCACCTGGCGGTAGTGTGCCACTTCGGCATAGTTGGCAAATCCTTTGACCACAAGCAGACCAATCTCGCCGAAGGTCATTTGCTCGAGTTCGAAGTCCTTGACCACAAACGACGTGAAATTGTGCTTGGCCACTTCATACAGCAACTGGTTGGCCGAAACCGAGTCGGTCGAGAACGCATAGACAAACAGCTGCGGCTTGTCCTTGCCTTCCTTGAACGGTGTGAATTTCTTCTCGGTGTTGGCAGCAGTGGAGTCGTTGGTCAGACGGGTGGCCCAAAGCATGCCGCGGGCATTTGTGGAGCCTCCGTTGAGCTGGCGACCCTTGTTGAGCTGTTTTATGATGCCTGAGGCAGTGGGGGTTATGTCGGTCTCTGGGTAGCGTTCAAGCATCTCCTTGAGGGTCGATTTGAACTTGTCGTAGTTCTTTTGTGTGACGTAGCTCAAAGCGTCGATAAACATGAACTTGGGCATGATTTTCGACAGCGGATACTTGCGCATCATCTCGGCATAGGCCTCGTGCACTCCTTCGTTGTTGTTGCTCAGGTAGTCGGCATAGGCTTGCTCATACATTTGCTCCTGTGCCTTTTCCATGTTCTTGAGGTTGTCGATGTAGTTGGGGTCTTTCATCGCCATGCCGTATTTTGAGTCGGCAAAGTTGCTGAGTATGAGCTGGCGGTAGTGCTCGGCTGTGGTGGGCTCGCCAATGCGCATATACATCAGGTACATGTTGTAGTAGGTGTCGAGCCGGTACACATTGTCGGGATACCGGTCTAGCAGCTCGTTGAACTGGTAGGCGGCCGAGTTGTAGTCCTCAAGTTTGTCCTTGAGGATGATGCCCATGTTGTAAAGACCTTCTTGAATCACATTGTTGGCCGTAAGAATCTCCTCGTCGGTCTTGGGAATCTGTTTCAGGTAGTATTCCTCATAGTGCGGGTCTTCGGCATGCTTGAGAGCCACCTTGTCGATTTTTGTGGTGTCTGACGCGGTGGTGTCGGAAGCCTGGTCCATGTCTTGGCTGTCGTCGCCAAGCGAGAATGTGTTCTTGTTGCGGCGGCGCCAGTCGTCTTCAAGCTTGCGGTTTCCCCACAGTTGCTGGAATGCGGTCTTGCCGGCATTTTTCGTTGCAGTGTTGTAGAAGTACCACGAGTTGTCGCTGTTGATGGTGTAGGTGGCCGGCTGGTTGTTGCTCTTTATTGAGCTGCCCTTGGCGGCCTGTTGCGCCAGATATTCCTCGCGCTTGGCGTTTTCGGCATCTTCTTTCTCTTTCTTTTTCAGCGCGTCGATTATTTTCTTTATCACGGCCTTTTGCTCGTCGGGCGACAATTTTGCAAGGCGCAGCAGCGAGTCTTGCAGGGTCACGTTCTGGGCATAGACCGACAGTTCGTCGAGCACGTCGCTGCGCCGCTTGAGCACCTTGTAGTTGGGGTAGTCTTCGCTGAGTTGCGGTATGGCTTCGGCATAGCATGGCTGTGCCAGGTCGTATTTGTGCTGTGCAAAGTAGATGCCGCCGAGGGTGATTTGGCTGATGGCCTTGTCGATGCCGTTGCGGGTGCTCTTGTTGGCGGCTTCCACATAGTTGGTCACGGCGTTGGCCGTGTCGCGGCGCGACAGGTAGATGTTGCCTATCGCATAATAAATTTGGTCGAGGTATTCCTTGTTGCGGTCATATCGTGCCATCGACTTCAGCGAGCGTATCTCGCCGTTGATGTTGTTGCCCTGATACACGGCACTTTGCCTGATGCGGGCGTTGAACTTTGTGCGGTAGGTAGAGCCGCTGTGGCTGCCGGCGCGCTTGTAGGCTTGGTAGGCCAGGTCGTTGTTGCCGGCGTCTTGGTAGAGTTGGCCGAGCAGGAAGTTGAGTCTCACGCTTTGTGCGCCTTTTTGCCCCTTTACGGCTTCGGCCAGATAGGGTATGGCTTCAGCATTGCGCTTGCACTTGATGTAGTAGTCGGCAAAGGCCAGGTTGGCAAGCGCGCGCAAGCGCTTGTCTGTTATCTTGTCGATGTGCACGTGGGCCAGCACGTTGTCGGCTTCAGAAGTCCATCCCATGGCACAGTAGCTCAGAGCTTCCCATAGCTCTGATTCGGCCACCAACTCGGGCTTCCATGTGAAGTGGCGCACAATGTAGTGGAATGTGGCGGCCGCGCTGGTGAAGTCGCCCTTCATGTATTGGGCCTTGCCCATTGTGAACCAGGCGTTGTGGATAAAGGGATTGTATTCGTCGCGCTTGAGCCACTCCTTGTATTTCGGGTCGTTGCCCTTGCCGCTTTTGCGCTTGGGCTTCTTTTTGATGGAGTGGAGCGATATGGCCTTCTGCATCTTCTCGATGGTGCGGTCGAAGCTCGCCGACGGTTGCGGCGACTTGGGGTTGCTGTAGGCTTCGGCGGGATGGATGAAGAGCTGCTGCGAGTAGTCGTCTTCGTAGTTGTTCTCAAGGTCGTGAATCTGCTCTTTGTAGTGCGTGATTCCGTTGTAGTACACGTTGTAGCGTGTGGTGAATGCCTGCCAAAAACGCGATCCCGCAGTGTTTTTGCGGGCACTGCACGACTGCATGACGGCTATTAGGGCTATCACTGCAAGCGGTATGTATTTTCTTAATCTTCTCTTCACTGTATCGATGTGGGTATGTGGCTTTTTGCCCACCTTGGGCATTAATATATAACGATGGACGGCCGTCTTTTATTGTTGTCCTTTGCCGCTATACTCATTGTAGAGCATGATGAATTCGTCGTGAATTGCGTCGGGCATGGTAATGCCTCTCCGCTTGAGTGACCGTTGCCATCCCATCAGGTCCGACGGAAGCAGTGTGTAGAGCACGTCGCGAAACCGGTCGGTGTCGTCGGGACTGTAGTCGGCAGCTTCGCGGCCACGATAGTTGTCGAGTTCCTCGTCGTCGTAGTAGGTGATTTCGCATTTCCCGTCGGCATCGCCTTCCAGCAGCATCTGGCTTGGGCACACGCTGTGGGCCTCGCAGCACGAGTCGCCACATACCTCGTCGGTGCCGGCTGCGGTGTCGTTGTCGCTTTTGCTCTCGGAGTTGCTGTTGTGGCTCAATCGGTCGGCCGTCCACAGCACCAGTGCGGTGGCAGCGAGCAGTGCCACAAGTATCAGCGCAGCTTCAATGCCGTGGTGCGAGCCCATCCATGAGGCCGTGAGGCTAATGGTGATTGATGCGATATGGAATGTCATTTCTTCCTTTATCCGTTTTTTGTGAGTGGTGCGGTTGTGACGCCGTGGCGCATAACCGCTAAACCTCTTCGATTTTGAATCCCGCAAGGCGCAGGTGTTGCCAAAATTCGGGATATGATTTTTCCACCACTTGGGCATCTTCGATTATCAGGCCTGGATAGTGTGTGGATGCCAGAGCCATCGACATGGCCATGCGGTGGTCGTCGAACGTGCTGATTGAGGGCGTGCCATGAATCTGGGCCTTGTTGCCGTTCCATGCTATGAAATTGTCGCCGGCCTCAATGGCATAGCCCAACTTGAGCAGTTGCGACTGCAGAGCCGCTATGCGGTCGGTTTCCTTTATTTTGAGCGTGTGCAGCCCGTTGAGTCGGTAGGGGATGCCTTTCAGGCACAGCCACACGGCAAGCGTCTGCGCGATGTCGGGTGTGTCGGTCATGTCTTCGGTCACCGTTTGCGCTCTGGCAATGGAAGGACGCAGGTCGGTGCACACACCGCACGGGCTTGATTCCACTCCCAGGCTCCAAGCTATGTCGGCAATGCGGCTGTCGCCTTGCACGCTGGGTCTTGACAGCCCTTTCAGTGAAATTCTGGAGCCAGGCACCAAGTCTTGCAGAGCATACCAGTAGCTTGCGGCACTCCAGTCGGCCTCTACGGTTATGTCGTGAGGTTCGTAGCCGCCCTGTGCCACCACGATGCGGTTGCCGTCGAAATCCACGCTGGCGCCCCATTGCCGCATCAGGCGCATGGTCATTTCCACATAGGGGCGTGAGGTGAGGATGCCGTCGATGCACAGCGTGAGGCCGCCGTCGATTACGGGGGCTATCATCATCAGCGCGCTGATGTATTGCGAACTCATGCTGCCGTCGATGTGCAGTGTGCCGCCGTGCAGTGTGCCGCCGGTCACTCGCAGTGGCGGATAGCCCTTGCGTCCTTCCCATTCAATGCCTGCTCCAAGCGATGCCAGCGCATCGGCAAGTGGGCCGATGGGCCGGTTGCGCATGCGCTCGGTTCCGTCGAGTGTCACGGTGATTCCACTGCGGGTGGCAAAATAGGCTGTGAGAAACCGCATTGCCGTGCCGGCGGCTCCGATGTCGATGCGGTGGGCACCTGCAGCGGCAAGGGCTCGCTGCACAGCGGCGGTGTCGGCGCAACGGGCCAGGCGGTCGAGCCGTCCGTGCGACGGGCACAGGGCATCGATGATGAGAGCCCTGTTGCTGATGCTCTTCGATGCAGGCAGGTCAATCTCGCCGATAATGCGGCCGGGTGGTGTGATGCGGTAGTTCATGCGCAGCTGGCGGTTGATGTTACAGAATCACGGTCTCAATGTCGTCGGGCACTACCACACATCCGGTGAAGTTGCGCTTGGCCTCGGCAGTGTAGGTCTCGCGCCTTGTGGTAAGGTGGGTGTCTTCGGTGTGGTAGATGAGCAGGTTTTTCACCTTGAGCTCTTGCGCAAGGCGTCCTGCATCGAGTGCGGTGCTGTGATGCTTTTCGTAGGGGCGGAACTGCTCGCGGTCTTTATAGAGGCAGAATGCCTCGCATAGCAGCCAGTCGCATCCTCGCACCCATTTCTCGCTGCGCTCGTTATATGGCTCGTCGCCCAGGCATGTGAGCCGTCGGCCGTCGGGCAGCAAGGCTGAGAATCCGAATTGCTTGGTCTTGGTTGAGCCAATGTCGAAGAATGTGACGTCCATGTCGTCGACTTTGATTTGCTCTCCGTCGGTCACCTCGTGGATTATTATGGTGTCGTCGATGGCACGGCATATTTTTGCCGGGATGAGCAGTTGCACAATTGTGCGCAGTGTGCGTGCCACTTCGTCGTGGCAGTAGATGTGCAGTTTGCCCACATACCGCCCGTGGTTCATCATGGGCGATATTTTGCGTATCATCCATATCACGCCTAGTATGTGGTCGGTGTGCACATGGGTGACAAACAGGTGGTGCACTTCCTCAAAAGTGATTCCGGCTTTGTGCAGCTGGCGGAAAATGCCGTTGCCTCCGCCGGCGTCCACCATCATGCCTCCGCCTGGTGTGCGCAGATAGAAGCAGGTGTTGTAGCAGCGGGTGCACATGGCGTTGCCCGTGCCAAGCATCGTGATTTGCGTCTTGCCGTTGTGTGTGGGTGATGTAGGTGTCATATCTGTGTAAAGCGTTTTTGTGTCTGAATTCATTTCAAGGTGCCACTTTGGGAATCTCGATGGCAAAGGTGGTGCCCTTGCCTATCTCCGACTCCTTGACATATATCTTGCCGTCGTGGTATTCTTCCACGATGCGCTTGACTAGCGTCAAGCCGAGACCCCAGCCGCGCTTCTTGGTGGTGTAGCCTGGGGTGAACACGTCCTTGAAATTCTTGCGGGCAATGCCTTTGCCGCTGTCGCGCACCAGTATTAGTGCCCGGTTGTCGTCGCTGCTCACTGTGATGGTGAGGTCGCCCTCGCCGCTCATGGCGTCGACCGCGTTTTTGGTGAGGTTTTCCATCACCCACTCAAACAGCGACTGGCACAGCATCACTCCGCAGTTGTGGGCATCGTCGGTTATAACGTTAAGCCTCACGCGGCGCGGTATGCGCGAACTCATGTATTCAAGGCTTTGGGTCACCGACTCGTTGATAAACGCAAGCTCCTTGTCGGGCATCGAGCCGATTTTAGAAAACCGCTCGGCGATTACCGACAGCCGGTGCACGTCTTTGTCCATGTCGGCCACCACGTCGTGTTCCACACCCATCGAGCCGAGCATTTGCGTCCACGCCATAAGCGACGATATGGGAGTGCCCAGCTGGTGTGCGGTCTCTTTCGACAGGCCCACCCACACTTTGTTCTGCTCGGCCTTTTTCACGCTGATTAGTGCAAAGTAGGCCACACCCAGGAATATCAGCAGCACGGCAAGCTGAATGTAGGGGTAGTAGGCCAGGCGGCGAAGCACTGTGGAGTCTTCGTAATAGAGCCATTGTGTGGTGGTGTCGTCGATTTTTATCTCAATCTTGTTGGGTGTGGCTTTGAGGTGGCTGAGGCGGTCTTTCAGAAAAGCCATGTTGCGGGGCGATATCTGGTAGGGCGACATGCTGTCGACCGGCTCGGGCAGCCTGAAGTTGCGGTTGAGCAAGATGCTGTCGTTCCCGTCGACGAGAAGCACCGGTATGTTGTGGTTGCGCTCAATGATGTTGAGCAGGAAGTCGACGTCGGTTTGCGGGACTGGGGCCGTGGTGTCGGCGGCGGCATCGTTGCCCATCGAGGCAAGTTCCTTGGTGGCGCTGGCCCATATTTCCATGCGGTCGCGCTCTTGCTGGGCGAGGTCTTTGACCAGGCGGTTGGAAATATAGATAAATACGCCCATCAGCAATGCCGCCACAGCCAGAAGCACGATCTTCCAGATGCGGCGCGAGTCGTAGATGTTGCGTGTGGTCACCACTTTTTTCATAATCCGGCACTGCTGTTTTGGCTTGCGGCGGCATTTTGGCACAAGTCGTTGATTATCCATCGGGCCACGCTGTCGGCATCGTTGGTGCCTATCACCTCGCTGGCCGCTTCTTTCACTTCGGCAATGGCATTGCCCACGGCCACGCTGTGGGTGGCTGCATGCATCATGGCCAAGTCGTTGCCGTTGTCGCCGAACACCACAGTGCGGTCGGCTCCAATCCGTGCGGCAAGTCGTGCTATGGCCGAGGCTTTGGTGCAACCGGTCTTGTAGATTTCAATCTGTCCGGCGTTGTGGTCGAAGATGTCGCGGTAATACATCACCGAGCAGTCGGTGGTGGCCGTTAATTCGTCATGTATGGCTTTGAGGCTGTCGTAGTCGTGCATCGAGAAAAACAGCACGGCGTTGCCGTCGGTATCGTCGCGGTAGGCACGCTCATCATCGTTGAGCATGAATTTTTTGAGTTGCAGCCCTGTGCGCTCGTCGACGAATTTTTGCTCTTGAGCCGACAGTTGCCCGCAGTGGTGCACGTGCAGCATTGAGCCATGCTGGCGGTAGATGAGCGGATGCAAGCCGTGACGATCAAAGGCATCAAGTATTTTGTTGGCTGTGTCGGGGTCAATCGTCTGCACGTCGGTGTAGGTTTGTGTGGCATTGTCCCACATGGCTGCTCCGGCAAGCACTATCAGTGGCAAGCGTGTGTCCACCTGTGCCATGAGCCGGGTCACCGTGGCGGGCGTGCGGGCCGTGGCACAGGTGAATGCCGCGCCATATTCGCCTATGGCCTGGTTAAGCAGTTGCACAGTGGTGTCGCTTAGGCACGAGCTGCTGTTGAGCAATGTGCCGTCGAGGTCGCTCACATAGAGCGTTTTTGTGATTTTTTTGCCGTTGTTGTCCATCTGTCAGCAAAATTAATGAAAATCACGGGTAGAGCCAAATATCGTTCCCGCCCAATTGCCGCTTGTGACTGAGATGCCTAGCCGGTGGTTGCTTTGTTGGCTGTGAGCTGAAATTTGTGTAAATTTGCAACTGCAATGCACAAGCATTCAAATTAGGACCTACACAATTCAAGATAATGAAGAAAATGATTTCGCTTGCAGTGGCCGCCATGTGCGCCGTTGCAATGACTGCCGGAAACAAAATCAAGGCCCCGGAGTTTTTGAAACCGGGCGACAAAATAGCCATCATCAGTCCTGCCAGTGCAGTTGATACCGCTTCGGTCGAGACTGGATATAATATTTTAAAGCAGTGGGGTTTCAACCCCGTGAAAGGTAAGTATGTGCTCGAGCGCATCAGCACCGGTTTTGCGGGCACCAAGGCTCAGCGCAAGGCCGATTTGCTGTGGGCACTGCGCGACCCGTCGATAAAGGCAATCTTATGCTCGCGCGGCGGTTATGGCTCTGTGCAGCTGCTATGCGACATCCCGGTTGCAGAATTCACCAAGCATCCTAAGTGGATAATAGGCTACAGCGACATCACTGCACTCCACAGTGCCGAGGTGCGTGCCGGCAACATGAGCATTCACGCCAACATGGCCGGGCCGCTCGGCTACGACGGCGGCAACGACACCACTTGCCGTGCGCTTCACAACCTGCTGTTAGGCAAATTGCCGTCGTACAGCGTTGCGGCACACCGCTTCAACCACGCCGGCACGGCCCGTGGCATCCTTGTGGGCGGCAACATGAGTGTCTATGGCGGTCTTTCCGAGAGCGACTACGACTTCCTTTCGCGCGACTTTCTCAAGAATCACGATGTGATTCTGTTTATTGAAGATGTGAGCGAGCGTTACGACAGCGTAGACCGCATGCTTCACCTCCTGAAGATAAGGGGCGTGCTTGGCCGCATCAAGGGCCTGGTGGTGGGCAAATTCACCGACTACAGCGCAGTGAAGGGCTACGACGACATGTACGACATGATTCACAGCCACATTGCCGACCTCAATATCCCGGTGTGCTACGATTTCCCCGTGGGACACATAGGTCACGAAAACTTCCCTATGATTGAGGGTTGTGAGGCCACACTCAATGTGAGCGACAATGGAGCCACGCTCAACTTCAACTTGAAATAACCGGTCGTTTTACAAGAAAATCTCAAAACACAGATAACAAGAATCATGAAAATGGCCATCATAGCCGCAGTGGCACTTGTGGTATTGCTCTTGCTGCCGATCCCCGACGGGGTGGGCAGGCTTGCCAGTCTCGCATTGTCGGCCATATTCGGCTATGCGTCTTATTTGGGCTTTCGTCGGCACCGCCATGTGGTGGCATATCCGTTCTTGGCTTTGCTCGTCATTTATCAGCCGCTTTTCCCGTTTGCGGTAGGGCCTTGGATGCTTGTGGTGATTGATGTGGCCGTTGTGTGCTGCTTGCTGTTGCTTTTGCTGCTTCCCTGGGTTGGGAAATGGTTTCCCAGACCGGCGGTGCTGATGCTTGAATCTGTGAGGCTTACGCTGTTTTGACCACTTGACAAGAAATAAACCGAAGGGAGCTTGATTCCAGACGATTAGTGCTGGCTCAAGCCCCCCTTTCGGTTCTTCCTGTTTCGGGCGACTGTTGAAGGACAGGCGTGCCACGTGTGTGGCTGTTGATGCCAAAGTTGTTGAAAAAATGACCATTTGTGCTAAATAACTCACAATAATGCAGTATTTTTGTAAACCACGTGTTTCCTAATAAAGAGCGTGGATTCCTGCAATGACCGAGAGAGAGATGCTGGATGGATGCCTCAAGGGCGATGGCGCAAGTCAGCGCAAACTGTTTGAACAGCATAGCCCCCGTGTCTATTCCCTTATATTACGATACGTAGCTCAGGAGGATGCCGCTGCCGACGTTCTTCAGGAGGCGTTTCTGCGCATTTTCGACTCGGTGGGCCATTTCGTTTGGCGTGGAGAAGGGTCGTTGCGGGCTTGGATTGACCGCATAGCGGTGAACATGGCAATTAACTATGTGCGTGATAATCGCAAAGAGGCATTGGCCGAACAGCGGCCAGTGGAGTCGCTTGGCGATGATGAGCCGTATGAGCCTGAGCCGTCGATGGTCGATAAAATCGATTCCAACACACTGATGGGATTCATTGCCGAATTGCCCGACGGCTACCGCATGGTGTTTAACCTGTATTGCATCGAGGGATTCTCGCATAAGCAGATTGCCGAGCAACTGGGCATCAACGAAAAGAGTTCGTCGTCGCAGTTGGCAAGGGCAAAGGCGCAGTTGGCAAGGCGCATCAAAGATTATTTGAACGAGCAATATGATAAATAACGATAAACACATAAAATCAGACTGGGTCGAGGTGGTGCGTCGTAAGGCGCATGAGGCCTCCAAGCAACCACCTGCTGGCTGTTGGGAGGCTATGGCTGCCCGCATGGCCACGAAGGCCAAGGTGGCGCCCCGGCGTAGCCGCCGGTGGCTATGGCCCACGGCAGCCGCAGCAGCGGTGGCTCTGATTTTAGGTGTGGGGTTGAGACTCATGCTGAATGATGCCTCGCAAAGCGCACCGACGGCGTTGCCGCGGGCCGCCGGACAGTCACCGGCAGCGAGCCAACTCACGGCACAGGTTACACCCGAGCCTGGCGAGAGAACCGCAGCAAAGCACCACTACCGCCATCGCCGTCGCTTGCGTTACAAGACACAAGAGATGGTCGTGGTTGAAGATTCGGTCAACTTAGGTGCACTTTACGCTTCGGCCTCCGGCGGGGCTGGTGTTCCCAACCGGCCGATGGGGCAGGGCGATGATGATGAGGCTCCGTCGTCGTCACTCAATCCGTGGCAAAACTACAGCGATCGCGAATATGATGCTTACCGGCAGATGGAAGACAACGCCCGCACGCTCGGTGATTCAGGTTGCCTACCCGATGCCTTGGCCCGCGGTCCGCGCCGTTGGGCTGTGGGTGTCAATGTGATGGGGCTCAGTGTGGCCAATCGCAATCAGACAGTAGTCAGTGCCGACGGCTCCACACTCAACTACAGGCACAATATGCCTTTGGCTGTGGGCGTCGACGTTAGCCTCGACTTTGCCCATGGGGCAGCCACTGCCACTGCAGGTCTCGCCTATACGCTGCTCCGCACCAAAGTGGCCGATGCTGCAGCCTCGTCGTCGGTCACTCAAAGTCTGTCTACCGTGTCGTTGCCCATCGGCGTGCGCTGGAATGCCTTGCGCCGCAACCGCATCAGGGTTTACACCGGTGTGGAGGCCGCTCCGGGTATAGTGGCCGGAATGCCCTCTGACGTGACTTGCTCAAGCCGCTTCAAACTGTTGAATGCAAGCATAATTGCCGGGGCACAATATTTTGTGTCGCCTCGAGTGAGCATTTATGCTGAGCCTCGTGTGGCGTTCCGCACGGCCACGTTGCCAATGCCCACCATACAAGGCGTGAACGACGTCGACTTCAATCTGCAACTTGGAGCTAAATGGCACTTTTAGCGGCCTCTGCTTTGTCGAGACATGCTTTTCCGAGAAAAAATGCCCGGTCTGCGTGCAATAATTGCCGTAGGCCGATGTTTATATAGTGTGCGATAAAAAAACGAATTGATAAATAACGCAAAAAAACAGACAGGTTATAATTATGAAAAAAACATCAGTGTCATTGGTTGCCTTGGTGATGGTTGCATTGCTAGCTGCATTCACATCATGCAACAACGACAAAAACGACGGAAGCATTCAGTATTATGGTTATGCAACGCTCCACTCCGAGGATCCGAGCAATTTCTGGTTTGAGGCCGACAGCAGCTTGCAACTGTTGCCAAACCACAACAGCGACTACAGCTCTTTCAAGGTCAGCTCGTCGGACAACGGGTCGCGCGCCATTGTTTATTTTAAGAATCTGGCTCAAGGCACGCTCGCCAATGCCCGCACTATGGACTTGCTGGGCTTGCGTGTGATCCTCACAAAGAACGCTTTCTCGGCCACCACACAGGCTCAGCTCGACAGTGTGGGCGATGATGCTATCTACACTAACCAGATGCACTTGACCACCGATGGCAAGTATCTCGACACCTATCTGTCGGTTCCTGCCGTTAGTGGCGACAACGTGACCTACGAGGTGTCGCTGATAGAAAACACACTTGCCAATCATCAAGCTGATTACGTGAACCTCGAGGTGCGTCTTAGCCGCAAGGGCTCGGGCACGTCGACCGGATCTCGCGTGAATGATTATGTGTCATTCCGTCTCCCCGACAGCCTTAACCCGGTGAAGAACAAACTTAAGGGTCTCTACGTGCGTGTGAAAGGCGAGAAGCAAATCAACTATCTGAAGGTGACCACCACTACCACTACGGTAGACCGCTCTGAGAATGTGAACGACTAATCGAGGCGTTAATTGTTTGAATAATAAGGCCTGGCCAGTGGCATTGTCCATGGCCAGGTTTTTATTTGCCCTTTTTGCTTTTTTGTGGTTGGTGGGCATTGCCGTTGTGAGCCCAAATTGCTAAATTTGCCTGACTGTCGCAGCCACATGGTGGCTGTGATGAATTAACTTAACTTTACCCCAAACAATAACAGTTGATATTGCCGTGAAACGTCGACACATAGCGCTTGCAGTGGCTTGCGGCCTTGCCGCCGTGGCCTATCTCGCATTGCGCGATATCCACTCCCTGTCTTTTTCGGGCGTCAGGCTCTCTGGTCACACCGTGGTGGGCCTGCTGCTGGCAATGCTCCTTTTTGCCGGACAAAACTTCTGCCTCATGTGGCGATACCACCACCTTGCATGCGGCAGCATATCGTGGCGTCAGGCTTTCAGAGTCGATGCCTTGTGTGAATTCACATCGGCCGTCACGCCGAGTGCCGTAGGTGGCAGCAGCTTGATATTCTGGTTTTTGCATCGCGAGGGGATGAATGCAGGCCGTAGCACGGCTGTGATGATGTCGACACTGATGATGGACGAGCTGTTTCTCACACTGGGATGCTTGGCGGTCCTGGCCCTGATGCCAGCCCACGTGCTGTTTGGCGAAACCCAGTTGGTGAATACCGGTGTGCAATGGCTTTTTATAGGGGTGCTTGTGGCCGTGGCTGTGTGGACTGCTGTGCTTTATGTGGCGTTGTTTCACAAGCCCCAGTGGGTGGGCAGGGTGCTAGTGGCGGTTTTCTCGTTGCCGGTGTTGAGGCGTTGGAAGCCCTCAATCGAGGCTGTTGCTCATGACATTTGTGTGAGCTCGGAGTCGATGCGCAGTCATGGTTTTGGCTTTTGGCTCAAGACGTTCGGCATAACCGTGGGAGCGTGGTCGTGCCGTTATGCGGTGGTCAACGCTGTGCTTTTCGCATTTGCCTCGGGCGGTGACCATCTGCTGGCATTCGCACGCCAGTTTGTGCTGTGGATTGTGGCCATGATAAGTCCCACGCCGGGAGGCAGTGGGCTTAATGAGTATATGTTCAGTGTGTATTACAGCGACTTCACGGCCGATGCCGGCACGCTGCTTGTGGCTGTGCTTGCTTGGAGGCTAATCACCTATTATTCCTATTTGCTGGTTGGCACTTTTGTGATTCCGTCGTGGCTTTCGGGCCATAAGAACCCTCAGAATCCTCAGCACCTGGTTGATGCCGACCGGCCTTAACGTTTGGCGTTGAACCGCAATCCCACCAGCAGGTTGAAGCATGTGGGCGAATCCTTGTAGAAGCTTTGCATGCGGCTGCCGTTGTCGAAATAGTGCCCTATGCCTGGCTCGGCATATATTGCCACGGCAGGGGTGATGTTGAATGCGATTCCGGCAGCTCCTTTCACCGACCATTGAAGGCCGCCTTCCTTAAGGCTGCTGTTTGTGTCATGGCCTTTGGCTTGGGTGTAGGTGACTTTGAAATGTCCGCTCACAAGCTTTTCGGCCATGCCTCCGGCTGTGAGATACACATTCAGCCGTCGGCTGTTGTAGAGACTGAAGTTCACCTTCACGGGGATGCCCAGATAGTGCAACCGTTGCTCGCAGTTTATTTGCTTGTTGGAATAGTCTGAGTTCAGGTAGGTGTATGCCAGTCCGGCCTCAAGGCTCCATCGACGGTTGATGCTGTATTGCACCGATGCTCCCACGCTCACGGGTTGCTTGTGCCGCAGTGTCACGTCGGCCACACCTATCGAGGGGGCTATGGTGTTGGTTTCTCCCATTGTCGCCCCGTCTGCCGGATTGGCTGAGAAGGAAACGTTGTCATCACTGTTGCCTATCTTGGCAGGGCTATTGAAAGCATACAGGCCTATTGCCCAATTGTCGTTGTTGTCGGTTTTTGCTATCTCGATGGGGGCGTTGCTCACGTCGTAGGCCCAGATGTTGGCCGCATTTTTGTTTTGGGTGCTGGTTTGCTTGTTGCCGTTTTCGGTCGATTCCTTGGCATGGTCGTTCTCTTTTGTGGTGCTGGCAAGAATTGCACCCTCGTTTTTCACCGCGTCTTCAGTGTGGCTCGTTGTGCCGGTTTCATCGGGTGCGACAGCTGTCAGCTCCGGTGTGGTCTCGTTGCTGGTGGTGTTTTGTGCAAGCAAGGAGGGCTTGGCCACTGCCGAGGCGAGATGCCCGGTGCCGGTTGCCAGCTTGGATGTGGCTTTGGCGTTGGGGGTAGCACTGGCTGCCTGGGTGTCGGTCGTCTTGCCACTTTGGGCTATGCCTTGAGGTGCGACTATTGCTCCTGATGGAGTGGTAGTGTGGTTGCTGCGGGTGGCGGGAATCCACACCAGTGCAGCCACTACGGCTGCAGCGGCCACCACGGCAGCCACCGAGCGCAGCCATGCGGTGCGTGCCTTTTGGCGCTTTTGGGCTGCTTGAGCCTCTTTGACGGCTGCTTCTATGTCGGGCCACATGTCGTCGAATCCGTCGATCCGGTGCTCATCCATGCGTTTGCCTATGTCGTTAGTCCAGTCATTTCTCATATTGTGGTTCCTCCTTGTCAGTTGTCATGTGTTTTCAAGTATTCTTTAATCTTCTTAGCCAGCAGGGCTTTTGCGTGGTGCAATTGCGAGGCCGACGTCTCGCGTTTTATGCCCAAAGCCTCGGCTATCTCGATGTGGCTGCGATGGTCAATCACGCTCATGTTAAACACCGTGCGGTAGCCGTCGGGCAACTGGCGTATCATGCTGTGAATCACGTCGATTGGCACTTTTTCGGCCTCCACTTCCTCGTCGGGCACGTCGGGGATTTGTTGTCCGCCCACTTCAATGCTGCTTAGCCGTTGTGCCTTTTTCAAGCTGTTGATGGCCTTGTTGGCCACTATGCGTGTCATCCATGCCCGCAGTGATCCTGGGCCCTTGTATTGGAATCTGTCCATCGACGTGAATATGGCCACGAAACTGTCTTGCAGCACATCTTTCACGTCGGCGTCATCGGCAATATACCGCGCGCACACTGAGGCAAGGTTAGGTACGAAACGCTCATACAAGAACCTCATGGCCCTTGCGTCGCCCTGCACCACTTGCTGCGCAAGCGCCTGTTCGTCGTCGGTAGCGGTAGCTGTCATTATTCCTTGCTTCATATTGTAATCAATCACGGGGCGTGAGCATTGCATGCCGCGGTGATGTTTTTTGCAAATTTACATAAAAAGCATCTAAAACCACATAAAGTCACAAACAGTCGTTGTGATTTGGCAGTATTGCTCTAATTACGTATATTTGCCAATGTGGGGTCACACTCATTTCCCTGCAACCATTATTAACCATTCAACACATAATAAACTTATGCAGTATTACATCTCAAACAATGGCCAACAGGCTGGGCCATTTGAAGTGCAAGATTTAATCGCCAACGGCCTTAACCAATCCTCACTGGTGTGGTGCGAAGGTATGGCCAACTGGCTGCCCGCCACTCAAGTGCCTGAAGTGGCACAGTTGTTCACACAAGTTCCACCGCAGTCACAGGCTCCCCAACCACAGGCTCCCCAGCCACAGTATCAGCAGCCAGTTCAGCAGTCGATGGGATTCGGAGAGTCAATCAAGGTGTGCTTTAGCAAATATGCCGATTTCGAAGGCCGTGCATCGCTAGCCGAATTTTGGTGGTTCTTCCTGTTCCAGTTCATCTTATGGTCCGTCACTTGCGGTATTGGCATCATTGCCACCATCATTCCGTCGTATGCAGTGGGCGCACGCCGCCTGCACGACACCGGTCGCAGCGGCTGGCTTCAGCTTTTGTCCCTTGTGCCACTTGTTGGCCTTATCCTGATTTACTGGTTTGCTATAAGCGGTGACCAGGGCGACAACATGTATGGCCCAAAACCACTGAAATAATATCAGCCCAATTCACAGAATGAGGACGAAGCACCCGTTTCACATAGCGGCTGCCGCCATTGTTGCGGCAGCCGTTTTCATGGGCGCTGGCAGTTGCCACAGCGCAAAGCCGGCGGTTGGTCACAGTGCGTCAGGGCAAATCGAGCCTGCCGACTACACCCCCGGCACAATCATTGTGAACTATGACAGCACAATAATCAGCACAACACAGCTCGAGAGCGTGATAGCCGAAAGCGGCTCAACCGTAATCTACCGCTACAATGGCCTCAAGGCCCTTGCCGTGAAAATTGGCGACGGCACGCCCATAGCCCAAGAGATGGCACGGTTGCGCAAAGTGAAAGGCGTGACCCGCGTGCAGCGCGACCGCATATTGAAACTCAACTGACCCCGCGTGCGGCAAGGCATGAAAGGCCCAAGCCGCGGCCCTTGCCGTGACTCCTCTAATTGGAGCCTTTCGTGGTGCAAAAAACACTTTATGTGGTGCATATTTTGCCAATTCAGGCAAAATGCCTATTTTTGGAAAATAAAAATACACTATATAATTACACTAATAATTCTCACTAATCAATATGATTTACCCTGTTTTATCGGCCGAGGAAGCCGCTGAATACATTCAGAACGGTTTCACTATCGGTATTTCCGGTTTCACAGTGCCTGGCAACCCTAAAGTGGTGCCACCGGCAATTGCTGCCAAAGCTCGCCGCGAGCACGAAGCCGGACGCGAGTTTAAAGTGAACATCTTCTCGGGTGCTTCGTCAAACGACTTCACCGACGGCGAACTTTCTCGCGCTCACGCCATTAACTTCCGTGCGCCCTATCAGTCGCTAGGTGAGCTGCGCAACCGCATCAACGCCCATGAGGTTCACTACAACGACCGCCACTTGAGCGAAATGGCCCAGGAGTTCCGCTACGGATTCTACGGCAAGATGGATGTGGCCTTGATTGAGGTGCAGAGCATCGACGACAATGGCGACATGGTGCTTGGCACAGCACTCGGCAACTCGCCCACATGGCTCAAGATGGCCGACAAGGTGATCATTGAGATCAACGACCAGATTCCGGAAACAATACGCGGCTTGCACGACTGCTACTTGCCGCTCGACCCGCCCAACCGTCGCGAGATACCTATCTACAAGGCAAGCGACCGCGCCGGCTCGCCCACAGCCCACGTCGACCCCAAGAAAGTGCTTGGCGTGGTATACACATCTAAGCCTCTGGGCATGAGCAGCGCATTCACTCCGGTCGACGACACCACCCGCAACATTGGCCGCAATGTGTGCAGCTTCCTCATCAACGAGATGAAGCAGGGCCGTATGCCCAAGACATTCCTGCCTATCCAGTCGGGTGTGGGCAACATTGCCAACGCCGTGCTCGACTCGCTCGACACCAGCACCGAGATTCCGCCATTTGAAATGTACACCGAGGTGGTGCAAGACAGCGTGGTGAAACTGCTGATGAGCGGACGCTGCAAGTTTGCCAGCACATGCTCTATGACGTTCTCGAAAGACGCAATGAAGGAATTCTTCGACAATGTGGACCAGCTTCACGACAAGCTGCTGATGCGCCCGGCCGAAATAAGCAACAACCCCGAGGTGATTCGCCGCATAGGTGTGATTTCGATGAACACAGCCATCGAGTGCGACATCTTCGGTAACATCAACTCCTCACACGTGAGCGGCACACGCCTGATGAACGGCATCGGCGGATCGGGCGACTTCACCCGCAACGCCTATGTGTCAATCTTCATGTGCCCGTCGATCAAGAAAGACGGCGGCATCAGCACCATCGTGCCTATGGTTACCCACGTGGACCACACCATCCACTCGGTCGACATCATCGTCACCGACCAGGGTGTGGCCGACTTGCGCTTCAAAGACCCCATCCAGGCAGCCGAGGAGATTATTGAGAAAGCAGCTCACCCGATGTATCGTCCGCTTCTGCGCGAATACTTGAAGTTGTCGAAGGGTGGACACATTCTCCAAAACCTCGACTTGGCCCTGTCGTTCCACCGCACACTCCAGGCAGAGAGCGACATGAGCAAGACCGACTATTCAAAATACATAAAATAAAGAAATAGTGACTGAATAGGCGGCATAACAGCCGCCGGAATGCTAAAGGCCGACAGCCAGCGGGCACCCCGTGTGTGTCCCAATGGCTGTCGGCCTTTGCTGTTGCTGCAAGTGGCCATTCACCCATCATCACACTTGCCGCAAAGTGCGCCGCAATGCCTTGGGTGCACAAAAAACACGCACATTGAAAGTTTTTTCGCCTTTGCAGCGTTGCGGTGTGTGGCGATTGGATATTTTTAGTTATCTTTGGGTGTTGCATGGCAGCAATCCTAATATCAACCACACACATAAGCTTATGAAATATTACATCTCGGTCGCCGGACAGCGTACGGGACCAATAGAAGAAAAGGAATTAATCAACCACAACATCACGCCCGACACACTCGTGTGGTGCGAGGGAATGGAACAATGGCAGGCGGCAGGCAGTCTTCCGGCCTTGACACACATTTTTGCCGGCACAACGTCGGCAAATCACACAACTCCGCCACCGCCCCCCGCCGCCCGTCAAACAGCACCCCCGGCCTTGCCAATCGAAACCAGGCCCAAAAATGACGACAAGAACAACCAACCAATGCCCAAATACAAGCCCGATAACCACATGACATGGGCCATCGTAGTCACCACTTTGGGATTGGTTTGCTGCACTTTCTTGCCGTCGGTTTTCGGCATAATAGCCATCAGCAAAGCCACAAAATCCACGCAGTTGTGGAAGGCCGGCAACGCTTCTGGTTCTCAGGCAATGGCTGATGAGGCAAAACGATGGAACAACCTTGGATTCATTTTCTTTGGAATCTCCTTCTTCCTGATGATTGTCATCGGCTTCATAGGCGGCTACCGTTATTACCACTAAGCATTTGTGAAAGTCACGGCACGCAGTGTGCGCTGAATGCCGCCCTCCGGCACATAAAAAAGCGACCGGTGCCGCACCCCTTTCCATCCCGTGCAACGGGAATCATTGGGGGTGCGGCACCGGTTATACCTCAATTTGTGGCGACAGAGGACCAGCCTCTGCGCCTGCAATAATTAGAGCAGTGTGGCAGGATCGAGATTCTTGCTTTCGATGTCCTTGAAGTAGCGATAGGTCGAAACCTTGAGGTCCATAGTGGCATCCTCGTCGCAAATTATCACAGCCTTGCGGTGCATCTGCAAAGCGCTGAGAGTGCACATCTGCGATACTGCGCCCTCAACGGCAGCCTGCAAAGCGGGAGCCTTCTTGTAGCCGTTGACGATAATCATCACGCTCTTGGCAGCCATCACTGTACCCACGCCCACGGTGAGAGCGGTCTTGGGCACCTTGTTGACGTCGTTGTCAAAGAATCGGCTGTTGGCGATAATGGTGTCTTGGGTAAGGGTCTTCTGGCGAGTGAGCGAGACGAGCGACGATCCCGGTTCGTTGAAAGCGATGTGGCCGTCAGGGCCCACGCCACCCATAAAGAGGTCGATGCCGCCAGCCTTGGCGATGCGTGCCTCATAGTCGGCGCATTCTTTCTCCAGGTCGGCTGCGTTGCCGTTGAGGATGTTCACATTCTCCTTCTTGATGTCGATGTGGCTGAAAAAGTTGTTCCACATAAACGAGTGGTAGCTTTCGGGGTGCTCTTCGGGCAGGCCCACATACTCGTCCATGTTGAATGTAACCACATTCTGGAACGACACTTTGCCGGCCTTGTTAAGCTCAATAAGCTTCTTGTACATGCCCAGGGGAGAGCTTCCGGTGGGGCAACCGAGCACAAAAGGCTTTTCGGGTGTGGGGTTGGCAGCATTGATGCGTGATGCCACATAGTTGGCTGCCCACTCTGATACTTTCTCGTAATCGGGTTCGATAATCAGTCTCATAGTTTGTTTTTAAATTTTATTAATGAATTTTCAGACTTTTATTTCTACACGCAAAGTTACGGAAAAAATCATTTACTTCCGAGCACCCACAAAATTATCAGCCACATATAACATTTTTTACACTAAAGGGCACATAACCGTTGTGCAACCGCAAAGCCAAGCGGCAGAGCATAGGATGGGCTGTGACAGGATGGTCTGGACGGCCGAGCCTCTGCTCCGCGGCTTGTTGCCGCCCGCATTGCCCTTTTTGACTTTTTTGTGTAAATTTGCGCAGATAACAAAACCGCTGTTGCTAACAGCAAAAAACACAGTAAGATTATGGACACGAAAGGCAACACTCCGCTCATTCTCATTTGCAACGACGACGGCTACAACGCCGGTGGTATAAAAGCTCTCACGGCCGTGGCCCGCGAGATGGGCGAGGTGGTGGTGGCCGCACCCCAGCTGCACCAAAGCGGAATGTCGTCGGCCATAACGGTGGGGACTCCGCTCCGCGCCTCATTGCATCTCAAGGAGCCCGGCATCACGGCCTATGCCGTGAGCGGCACTCCCGCCGACTGCGCGAAACTGGCTTTCAACCATTTGCTCGGCGACCGGCAGCCCGATTTGCTCGTCTCGGGCATTAACCATGGCTACAATGCCGGCAACAGCGCCATCTACAGCGGAACCATGGGTGCCGTGTTTGAGGGCCTGTTCCACAATGTGCCCAGCATAGGGTTCAGCTATGGCAACTATAGTCCCGAGGCCGACTTTGGGGAATGCCTGCCGTGGGTGAGAATGATAATGAAACGCGCGCTTGAGCACGGCCTGCCGCAAGGCGTGTGCCTGAACGTGAACATACCTGTCACCACTGGCGGCATCAAAGGACTGAAGACCACCACAGCCGCTGCCGGGCGATGGGTGCGCGAATATGAGCATCGCATCGACCCGTTCGGTCGAGACTATTACTGGATGACAGGGACATTTGAGCGCGATGACCCCAACGATGCCGAGTCAGACTACTATTGGCTCGACCGCGGCTGGGTGAGCGTGACGCCATGCCAAGCCGACCAAACGTGCCGCAAGGCCATGCCCGCCATTGCCGACTTGCTCAAGTGACGCGCTGCAACCGACACAAGCATATTATATATTATACACTAATTTCATTTTAAAGATTATGAGAACATTTATGAGATCGGCAATTATTGCCGTTACAGCCATTATCACATTAGGTCTGGGAAGTTGTTCGGCAAGCAAGGGTGCCGCTGCAGGTGCCTCGGTCAAGGGGTCGTGGGCCATCGCCGAAGCATGCGGAGTGAGCACGGCCAAGGGCATGAATCCCGCCGAAATAACATTTGAAGACGGCAAGATGCATGGCTGCACCAGCATCAACAACTTTTTTGGCGGCTACAAGCTGAGCGGCAACAAGCTACAACTGACCGACGTGGGTATGACACGGATGATGGGTCACCCGATCGAGGTGGAAGATGCCGTGACACAAGCATTGAACTCGGCAGCCACTGTCAGCGTCAGCGGTGACTCGGCCACAATATTCGACGCCAGCGGCAAGGCAGTTATGCACCTGAAACGCAAATAAGTGGCAGCAAAGCCCGATATGTGGCGCTTATTTTGTAACTTTGCAAATTGCTTAGCCGGGCAACCGCACCGACTGAGCAAATGTGAACGAGACAACACTATTGGAACATAACATATATACACACTGATTAAGAAGACATGGAAAGAAAGGTAAGAGTGCGCTTTGCCCCGTCGCCCACAGGCCCGCTCCACATTGGCGGAGTGCGCACGGCTCTATACAACTATCTGTTTGCACGCCAAAACCACGGCACGATGATTCTGCGAATTGAGGACACCGACTCTAACCGCTTTGTGCCCGGTGCCGAAGACTATATCAACGAAGCCCTTGCATGGCTTGGCATAGGCATCGACGAGGGTGTGCGCGAAGGTGGCAACTATGGCCCCTACAAGCAGAGCGAGCGCCGCGACATCTACCGCAAATATGTGAAGCAGCTTCTCGACGACGGCAAGGCTTATATTGCATTCGACACCCCGCAAGAACTTGAGGCCAAGCGTGCCGAAGTGAAGAATTTCCAGTACGACGCCGCAACTCGCTTGAGCATGCGCAACTCGCTTAGCCTGCCGGAAAGCGAAGTGAAAGCTCTGATTGACGGCGGCGAGAAGTATGTGGTGCGTTTCAAAGTGGAGCCTAACCGCGACATTGTGGTTCACGACCTGATTCGCGGCGACGTGAAAATCAACTCGCGCATCATCGACGACAAGGTGCTGTATAAAAGCGCCGACGACCTGCCCACCTATCACCTGGCCAACATTGTAGACGACCACCTGATGGAGGTGAGCCATGTGATTCGCGGCGAGGAGTGGCTGCCGTCGGCACCGCTCCATGTGCTGCTCTATGAGGCGTTTGGCTGGGCCGACAGCATGCCCGATTTCGTGCATCTGCCGCTGCTGCTCAAGCCCGACGGCAAAGGCAAACTGAGCAAGCGCGACGGCGACCGCCTGGGCTTCCCGGTGTTCCCGCTCGAGTGGCACGACCCCAAGAGTGGCGATGTGAGCACCGGCTACCGCGAAAGCGGCTACTTGCCCGAGGCTGTGGTCAACTTCCTTGCCTTGCTTGGCTGGAACCCGGGCGACGACCGCGAGATTATGAGCATCGACGAGCTGACGCGCGACTTCTCGTTTGAGCACTGCTCGAAGAGTGGCGCTAAATTCGATTTCGAGAAAGCCAAGTGGTTCAACCACGAATACCTGATGAACCTTGACGACGCCACCCTGGCTGCCGACTTCAAGCCATATCTGGCACAACACGTGGATCCGTCGAAGTTCACCGACGACTATATAGCACGTGCCGTGGGCACAATCAAAAACCGCATATCGTTCACAAAAGATATTTGGGACAATGCCCGGTTCTATTTCGAGGCACCTGTCACCTATGCCGAGAAAGACGTGCGCAAGCGCTGGAAAGACGGCATGGCGCAAATCATGGAAGAACTGATTGTGGTGCTCCAGGAACTTCCCGACTTCAGTGCGGCTGCTGCCGAGCCGGTGGTTCTCGGATGGATAAAGGAGCATGAATATCACATGGGCAATGTGATGAACGCCTTCCGCCTTACTGTGGTGGGTGAATGCAAAGGCCCACACATGTTTGAAATAACCGAGCTGCTTGGCAAAGACGAGACGATAGCCCGTCTGCGCCGTGGCATCGACAACATTAAGCCCACCGATGCTTAAGCATCTGCTCTCACTGGTGCTGCTTTGCGGCCTGGCCATCACGGCTGTGGCCCAGGATGTGGCGTGGAGTGTCGACTACTCCACCGTGCTCAACAACCGCGAAGGCGGCGACGAGGCCAATCCCGACCAGACGTTCTTCTTTGCGCGCCTGTCGCCCGAAGTGGGCGTCGACCTGATGCACAGCCGCCACCAGTTAAGGGCAGGAGTGAGTTGGTATCAACCGCTCAACGACGACTGGGATGGGCACAAGATAAGCCCCGCCCTGTATTACATGTATGCCTCCAGGCGCTGGCACATGGGCATCGGGGCCATGCCGCGCACGCTGATGCGCGAAAGGCTGCCGCTATACTTGTGGAGCGACTCGATGAACTACATGCAGCCCAACCTGCGCGGAGCCCTCATTCAATACGGCTCCGGTCCCAGCTACTGGCAGATGATGCTCGACTGGCGGCAAATGCAAAGCGTGAAGCGCCGCGAAGCATTCAATGCCATCTTCAGCGGACGCTGGTATCCGGGTCGCCGCAACGTGTGGCTCGGCGGATATCTGCAATATAACCACCTGGCCAAGCGCAAAGACTCGCCGCCCGACGAGGGCGTGAACGACGACGTGACCATAAACCCGCTTGTCGGCATCGACCTGAGCCGACGCACGCCGCTCGACAGCCTGAGCATCACAGCCGGAGCCGTGGTGCAGATGCAACGGTCGAGGGCCGAGGGCAAGTGGCACACACCGTGTGCCTTTGTGGCCAATGCCACCATGCAGTGGCGCTGGCTCGGCGTGAGCGAGAACCTGATGGCCGGGCGCGACCTGTATCCGCTATATGACCGGTTTGGCAGCGAGCTCAACATGGGCGATCCCTACTACCGCTCGAAGTTCTACAGCCGCACCGACGTGTGGGCCACAATAGTGAGCACACGGTTTGCCGACGTGCGGGCCACACTCACGTTTCACGCCACCGACCGCACCACTGCATTCTGGCAGCAGTTGGCTGTCAGGTTCTACCTCGACCACCACATCTGGCGGCACAGGCGCAATGGCAAGTGGCTAAAGAGCGGGCATCTGGCCAACACTTATTAGAATACTCACCTCCAAAGAACATATACACATCCACCAAATCCCAATCACGCACACAGGCGTTTCCACAAAAAAAGACTACTCAACAATGACTCCAATATACAACTTCGGCATTAAGGCCTACAGGCTTGCGGTGAGACTTGCGTCGCAAAGCAACAAGAAAGCCAAACTCATGCTCGACGGACAAGCACGCACCATAGCCACCTTGCGTTCGAAACTCGACCCGTCGGCAAGCCACATATGGATTCACGCGTCGTCGCTTGGCGAGTTTGAGCAGGGACGCCCGCTGATTGAGAAAATCAAGGCCGAGAATCCCGAGGCGCGCATTGTGCTGAGTTTCTTCTCGCCTTCGGGCTTTGAGGTGCGCAAGGGTTACGACAAGGTGGATGCCGTGTGCTACATGCCATTCGACCTGCCCGGACTTGTGAGGGAGTTTCTCGACACCGTGCGCCCGTCGATGGCGATATTTGTGAAATATGAGTTTTGGGGCAACTATCTGCACGAACTTCACCGTCGTGGCGTGCCCACTTATCTGATTTCGGCGATATTCCGCCCGCAGCAGATTTTCTTCAGGCCTTGGGGCGGAATGTTCCGCGGTATGCTTAAGTGTTTCACAACCATTTTTGTGCAAAACGAGGACTCACGCCAGCTGCTGAAGTCGATAGGCGTGACCAATGTAGAGGTGTCGGGCGACACACGGTTTGACCGCGTGGCCGACATCAAGGCAGCCGCCAAGCAATTCCCCGTTGTTGCCAAGTTTGCCGAGAACAGTCCCATGACGCTTGTGATGGGCAGCTCGTGGCAACCCGACGAAGACATTGTGATTCCCTACTTCAACAGTCATCCGGGCATGAAACTGATTATTGCGCCGCATGAATTTGACGACGAGCGACTGGCTGCCATCAAAAGCCGCATAAGCCGCCCGGTGGAGCTATATTCCAAGACCGACGAGGATTCTGCTGCGAGTCTCGACTGCATTATAGTTGACTGCTTCGGCATCTTGTCGTCGCTATACTCCTATGGGCAGATGGCATATGTGGGCGGAGGCTTCGGCGCCGGCATTCACAATGTGAACGAGGCTGCCGTCTTTGGCATCCCCGTGGTGTTCGGGCCCAAGTTCGGCAAGTTCCGTGAGGCCAGCGACCTGATTGCGTGCGGCGGAGGCTTCAGCATCACCGACGACAACGACTTTGCTGGCGTGATGGCCACACTGCACAGCACCAATGAATTGCGCAAGCGTGGAGCCATTGCGGGCAACTACATCAAGACCCACACCGGAGCCACAGAATTCATCTATGCCGCAATTTTCGGCAACAAGCACAAAGCTTAGCAGAGTAGGGGGGGCTTTTGCCCCGTAAAATCAAGCCGAAATCAAGCGGTCACACACTGTTTGTATTTTCCCCCACGGCAAAAACTGCTGAGATTTTAACACAAAATAATATTTCTTGATTGCCAGAAACAATAGTTAAGCCCTAATTTTGTACCAGCATAAGCGTAAGCCAAATATTCAGAACTATGCCCGACGACAAGAACGCACATAAAGAGGAACGGCTGAAGGAGTTTAATTTCAACGATGTCCCATCGATAAAGGGCGTCAGCTACTACGATGGCGAAATGGCATTTGCCGACGATGTCATCACGCTCCCAATGCTGGTCAAAGCATATAAAGTGAACTTTAATCTGCTGGTGTTTTGCCTGGCCGGCCAACTTGACATCCATGTGGGTGGCAAGCCTTACCGGGTGGGGCCAAATGAAGCCTTGCTCGTAAACTCATACAACGTGATAAGCGATGTGGTGATTGGCGAGGGATTCCAGTGCAAGATTTTGGGAATAAGCAACGATGTGGAATACACATTCATCCACCGCAGCATCATCGACACATTCCTCAACCTGTGTGAAAACCCGCTGCTGCGCTTCACGCAAGATGAGATGGACATGTTCAGCAAATATTACGAGCTTGCCCTCTACAAAATAGCGCATCCCAACTTGAGTTACGGACGCGAAACCAAGCAATGCCTGCTGCGCGCCTATCTGCTCGACATCATCGACAGCGTGAATCGCCATCTGAGCGATGAGGGCAACCCGCGAATGCTTCATCAGAGCGACAAGATATTCCGCCGCTTTCTGCTGCTGCTCTCGGGTACGCACAACCAGGAGCGCACGGTCAAGTCGTTTGCCACAGAACTGTGTGTAACGCCCAAATACCTTACCAGCGTGTGCCGCAGCCTCTCGGGGCGTACTGCAAGTGAAATCATCACAAGCAACACGGTGAGCCGCGTGCGTCAGCAACTCCTCTACAGCGACCGCACCATTAAAGAGATTGCCGCCTATATGGGCTTTGACAACCTATCGTTTTTCGGCAAATTCGTAAAGAAGCACTTGGGTGCATCGCCCAACAACTACCGCCGCAACAACCACTACGGCGAATAAATGCATATATACACATAAGGCGCAGGCCTGCGCCCCCCCCTGTGCGGGAATGGTTTCCATTCCCTGCTGGCGTTGTGTGTGGTGTGGCTTCACCTTCTGCAGTGCCGCCGGTGTCGACTAGCTTAGAAAAGTTTCTTCAACCATTTATGCTGCTTTCTTAAATAAAATGTGTGGTTTGGCGGGAAAAATCTGTGGAAAACCACAACTATTTTCTGTAAATCATGCTTTTCAACGCAAAATTCCCAAGATTTTCAATATAAAATTCCCATGATTTTCAACTTTTGCTAATAGTGCTTATGGAATGCCCTTTGTAGCATTGGCCGGGCGGGTGGGGATTTGTTTTTTCTGTTTTTTGGCGACTGGTGTTTGCACGGCTTTCAATTTATCGTTAAATTTGAGCAGACTATTTGCATGAACCAGGAGGAAACATCCCCCAAAAAGCTTTAAGATATTATGAGCAACATGAATTTCTCTCTCAACATCCCCACCCACCTGATATTTGGTGCGGGACAACTCTCCAAACTGTCGGAACACCAGTTACCCGGGAAAAAAGCCCTAATAGTGATTTCGGCCGGGGTCTCGATGAAAAAATTCGGCTATCTCGACAAAGTGCGTCAGCAGCTTAGCAAGGCTGGAGCAGAAAGCGTAGTGTTTGACAAGATACTCCCCAATCCGGTGAAACGCCATGTGACCGAGGGCGCAAAGTTGTGCCGCGACGAGCAGTGCGACTTCATCGTGGGTCTTGGTGGCGGCAGCTCGATCGACACTGCCAAGGCCATTGCCGTGGCTGCCTGCAACGACGGTGACTTTTGGGACTATGTGGACAGCGGCAGCGGTAAGGGCAAGCCCATAGGCAAGACTCTGCCCATAGTGGCCATACCCACCACAGCCGGCACAGGCACCGAGATTGACCCGTGGTGTGTAATCACCGATGAGGACACCAATGAGAAGATTGGATTCGGCAGCGTAAAGCTGTTTCCGGCACTGGCCATTGTGGATCCGCTGACTATGGTGTCGATTCCGCCCAAGTTGACTGCTTACCAGGGATTTGATGCGTTTTTCCACGCAGCCGAGGGCTACATCAACAGCAAGCGGCACACCCCAATCAGCGACATGTATGCCCTTGAGGCCATACGCTTGCTGGCCAAATACCTACCCGTGGCCGTGACCGATGGGACTAATCTCAAGGCACGCGAGAAAGTGGCATGGGCCAGCACCCTTGCCGGCATGGTTGAGAGCACCAGCGGTTGCACCGGAGAGCACGCCATGGAGCATGCCATGAGCGCGTTTTTCCCGAAGCTGCCTCACGGAGCAGGTCTTATTGCCATATGCCGGGCCTACTACAAGACCTTCAAAAACGACAGTATGAAGCGCTACATGAAGATGGCCGAGAAGATGACGCAACAAAAGAGTGCACGCCCGAGCGACTTCCTCGACGCACTTGATGTGATGCTGCGCGAGTGCAAGGTTGACGGCACACGGCTGAGCGACTGGGGCATCACCCCTGCCGACTTCGACCGTTTTGCCGACAATGCGATTGCCACCGGCGGCGCCATGTTTGACTTCGACCCGCGCTTCCTCACTCGAGAGGAAATCATCGACATTTACCAAGCATCGTATAAATAAGCGCTACACAGGCGCATAAAGCATAGATAAAAAGCGCACTCGCCCAAGCGCACACAAGCTGCACTTGGGTGGATGCGTTTTTTGCATTGTAGCTGCATTGCCTGTCGCTGCCCAAGGGCAGGGTTGGTCTTTGGGCGCAATACGGCAAAAAAGCAAGCGTCGGAGCACAAGCCCACAACAGTCCACCTGCGCGCTAATGCACGCATCAAAGGGGTGATTTATGTGAAGTGTGCGCCGCTTGAGTGGTTAATTCAATGAGGCTTCTTATTTTGAGATTTGGTTTTAGTGAAGTGAAGGGAAGAATTTCAAGGCACGTTGTTCTCCATGAAAGATAAATACTTTCAGTTCCTTAACATTCAAAAAATATTTTACTCGTCAAGAAGGTTCAGTTGATATGCTTTGCCTATAAGCTCGGCCACATTGCGTGAAAGGGTTTTGCGTAACAACTGCTTGCGGTGGTATTGAACCGTGTTGATTGAGATAAACAGTTTTTCTGAAATCTCGCGGCTGTTAAGACCCTTCACGAGGTGCGCAAGCACCTCTTTTTCTCGTTCCGTCAATTCCATTTTATTGGCTGTCATATATTAATAATTAATGATGATATAATTTTGTCAACTACAAATTTAACCACACAAGCACATTATTTCCAAATATATAGCATACTTTCCAATTACTGTAAAATTAAAACTACAGTTTTGGGTAGCCGACCAAATTGACCACAAATATGGGAAAATAAGAACACTAATTACCCAAAGCAATAGTTGCCACAAGCCGCCAATCGGCAAAAACGCGTAACTAGCCTGGCAGGCTGGTTTGCTTTTCACGTAGAATAATGCTTTTGTGTGTCATATTTCTATAATAAATGCCATTTCATTGTTCTTTTTGTTGTTAAAAATTTTATTTTAATATCTTTTTGTATTACATTTGCGCCATTAATGTAGAAAAAAGCCACTGCTATCCGATGAAATGCTGTCAAAAAAAGAAGCACGCAAAGCAATGGCCATATAAAAATTAAAACACACGAGCCTATGGCACTCATCATCCCCAAGCATTACAAGCAGCGACTGCTGCCAGAGACCACCGAAGTGGCAATCAAACTAGTGAAAGACGCCTTTCAGCAAAAACTGTCGCGCTCGCTGCACTTGCGTCGCGTGACGGCACCGCTGTTTGTGCTCAGCGGCACCGGAATCAACGACAACCTTAACGGTGTGGAGCCTCCTGTGGGCTTCGACATCGCCGATATGAACGGCTGCCACGCTGAGGTGGTGCACTCGCTCGCCAAGTGGAAACGCATGAAACTCGGTGCCTACGGCATAGCCCCCGGCTATGGCCTTTATACCGACATGAACGCCATCCGCACCACCGAGACACTCGATAACCTGCATTCGCTCTATGTGGACCAGTGGGACTGGGAGAAAGTGATAACCGAAAGCGACCGCACGCTCGACTACCTGAAGGAGACCGTGCGAAGCATCTATCAGGCCGTGCGCGAGACCGAGCAGGTGGTTTACGAGAATTTCCCTCACATCACGCCACGCCTGCCCGAAGACATACACTTTGTGCACTCGCAGCAGCTCGCCGATGAATACCCCGACCTGAGCCCGCGCGAGCGCGAGGCCAAAGCAGCAAAACGCCACGGTGCGATATTCGTGATAGGCATTGGAGCCCAGCTGGCCGACGGCAAGCCACACGACGGGCGGTCGCCCGACTACGACGACTGGATAAGCGTCAACTCTGACGGCTACCAGGGTCTCAACGGCGATATCATCGTGTGGGACGATGTGCTCGAAATCCCGTTTGAGCTATCGTCGATGGGAATCCGCGTGAGCCCCGAGTCGCTCCGTCGCCAGCTCGAAGCGCAACATTGCACCGACCGCGAGGCGCTGCCGTTTCACAAGGCGCTGCTCGAGGGCCGTCTGCCTTACTCGATAGGCGGAGGCATAGGCCAAAGCCGGCTGTGCATGTATCTGCTGCAAAAGGCCCACATAGGCGAGGTGCAAGCCAGCATATGGCCCAAAGAGCAAGTCGAGCAGTGTGCCAGTGTGGGCATCACGCTCATGTAGCTGCCGGCATCAAAATTGCCCCGCTTGCGTTGCGCAACGCTAATAATTGCGCATGGCGGAACAAAAAACACAACAAAAACCGCAAAACACGCAAATATTTTGCCTTAAAAATTTGGGATTACGAAAAAATGTGCTACCTTTGCACTCGCAATCGGGGAGAAATCCTGATGGCAAATCCCAAAATGGTGCGTTAGTTCAGCTGGTTAGAATACATGCCTGTCACGCATGGGGTCACGGGTTCGAGTCCCGTACGCACCGCAATGGAGAGAGATGAGCAGTCGAGTGTAATGCACACCGATTGCTCATTGTTTTTACTGCCACACACCGCGTGGCCCGCAACCTGGCGGAGACCTCAAAAACATTCCGAAATTCATGACTCTCCCCACCCAAAGTCCCTTTTTTCACCAGCGACGCAAGCCGAAAGGCAGAAGATTAGAGGCCGAGACACCCAATGTGGCCAAACGGGAGTTACTCACTGAGAGATTTTTACTACCTTTGCATTCACCGGGCGCAATGCCGGCCCAAAAGCGTCATGCCGGAGACCGAGCCATAACGCCACACACATTTTTCACAACCAAGCAAAATGAATCGAACAGCTACAGCTATCAGCCACAATATATGGGCCTTGGTCATAACGGCCATGGTCGCAATTGCGCTTTCGGCATGTGCCAATATAGGCTCACCCGAGGGCGGGCCACGCGACTACACCCCGCCAAGAGTGACAAAGACATCGCCGGCCAATGGCGCCTTGGACTTCAAGGGCAACAAGGTGGAAATCACCTTCGACGAAATAGTGCAGCTGAAAGACCAGCAATCGAAAGTGGTGGTGTCGCCGGCACAGAAGAGCCAGCCGTCGATAAAGAACCTGGGGCGCAAAATCACGGTTGAGTTCCGCGATACCCTGCTACCTAACACCACCTACGTTATCGACTTCACCAACTCAATCGAGGACAATAACGAGGGCAACGTGCTCGACGGCTACAGCTACGCCTTCTCTACTGGCGATAAAATTGACTCATTGCAAATATCGGGTATGGTGCTGCGCGCCAACGACCTCGAGCCCATGCAACATGTGCTGGTGGGACTGCACAGCAACCTGAGCGACACGGCATTTACTTCCACACCCTTTGAGCGCATATGCCGCACCAACGACCGCGGCCAGTTCACCATGCGCAATCTCAAGCCAGGCAAGTACCACGTGTTTGCCCTCAACGACATGGACGGCAACTACCGCATGGCCCGCACCGAAGACATGGCATTCTGCGACAGCATAATCGTTCCATCGGTGACCAGCTACACATCGCAAGACACCGTGTTTACATTCGACCACAGAGTCGACACAGTGGTCACGGCCACACACAGTGAGTATCACCCCAACAACGTGCTGCTGTGCATGTTTAACGAGAACTACAAGCAGCAATACCTAAAGACCTACCAGCGCTTGGGCGACAACCGCCTTTACATAGGTCTGGGAGCGCCCACCAAAGCACTGCCCGAGCTGCGTATCATCAACCCCGAGCACCATAGCGCCAAGTGGAATCGGCTTGAGCGCAACGCAGCAGGCGACTCGCTCATCTACTGGCTCACCGACTCGAACCTAATCAAGAGCGACAGCATTGCCATCGAAGTCAGCTACATGCGCACTCCGCCAAGCGGCATCGATACACTTGTGGCCGCTACCGACACGCTGCAGTTTGCCCTGCGCCGTAGCAGTGCGCAGCTCAAGCAGCAAGAGCAGCTGCGCAAGGAGCGCGAGAAGCGCGACAAAGAAATCAGCCAACTCATTGAGAAGCGCGACAAGGCTGCCGCAGCCGGCAAAGACGTGACCGAGCTTGAGCTCGACATAGCAGCCCTGCGCAAGGAGCAGGAGGCCGAAATTCCCGTCTTGAAGACCACTCTCGAAGCAACCGACATAGGTGTAGCCGATTCAATTGCCATAAAATTCGATGTTCCCATCGACACAATCTACAACCGCCGCATCCACCTCAAGCAGATGCAAGCCGACAGCTCATGGACCGAAATAGAACTGCCGCCTATGGTCAAGGCCAACAGCTGGAGTGAAATGCGCTACGTGATACCGATGCGCCTCACCCCTGGCGGCGAATACAAGCTCACCATCGACTCCACAGCAATCTACTCGATCTACAACATCACCAACAAGACCCTTGAGCAGAATCTGAAAGTGAAAACGCTCGAAGAATATGCCAACCTTTACTTTAAGGTGAGTAACCTGGGGGGCAAACCGGCCTTTGTGGAACTGCTGAACGGCAGCGACAAGCCGGTGATGAAGGCGACTGTTGAGGCCAACGGCGAAGTGGCTTTCGAAAACGTGACCCCCGGCACCTATTATGCCCGCCTCACCATCGACGCCAACGGCAACGGCATTTGGGACACAGGCAACTACAATCGCCACGTCCAGCCCGAAGAGGTTTATTATTTTCCCAAACCGCTGAAGCTGCGCCGCAACTGGGATGTGGAGCAGGCTTGGGATATCTACTCGCTGCCGCTCGACCTGCAGAAGCCCGACGACGTGCGCCGCAACAAGCCCGAAACGCGCAATAACCCGCTCAACAAGACCGACAACAAAAAGAAGGCCAGCGATGAGGAAGAAGACGAGTTCAACAGTTCAAGCTTCGGGCGCAACGCCTACAGCGGCAACAAATACAACGACTACCGCAACGACAACCAGCGCTAAAGAAAGACCACTGGCAACAGCATAACAATGCCGGCTGCGTGCAAAATCACCAACCACAGGGTGAATAAGCACGCAGCCGGCTTTTCCTTGAGCGGCCGATGGCTACACCGACTCACCTACCAGCTTGCACCGGCGCCCCCGCCGCCAAAACTGCCGCCGCCATAGTCGTCGCCATCGCTGGAGCTGCTGGAACTGCTGTAGTCATCATCATCGTCAGAATTGACGTAGCCGCCCTTGCGGCGCCACACATAGCCAAACGCCAAGAACAGCCAAAAAAGCAATCCTGCACTCCCGTAAACCATCAGCATCACCCACATGTCAGCCTCATCAGAATCTTTGGCTTCGGCCGTGGCGGTGGTTTCGGTGCGCACCGTCGCGTGCGACTTTATGTTTCGCTTAGCGGTTTCCATTGCCTCATCAAACGTCAAGGCACCATCGGCCACAGGAACTATCACATCCACTGCAGCCCACACTCCGGCCGTGTAGTCGCCTTTTTTAAACTCGCCGAGCATCAGTTCATTGACTATCCGGCTGCAGTAGGCATCGGGCAAATCGCCCTCAATTCCATAACCGGTGGCAATGAACACGCCGCCGCGCCCCTCACTTGAGTTCGACGTCTTGGGCTTCACAAGAATCACTACGCCCTTGTCGTTTTTGCCCACACCCCATTTCTGCCCAATCTGCTGAGCCATTTCGGCAATTTCCATTCCGCCAAGACTGGGTAGTGTCACCACCACTATTTGAATGCCGGTGCGTCGCGAAAAAAGCCTTAGGGTGTCGTCGATAGCCTTGGAATCTTTGATTACGCCCGCCTTGTCGACCACAAACTGTGCCGACGTGGGACGCTCGGGCACCTGCGCCGCAAGTCTGGCCACGGCCATGACCATAATCACGGTCACAGCCACAAACCGCCACAAGCCTGTTGACTTCATCGTTTTCATAGTATGCTACATTTTCTTGTGCAATAATCACTCAAAGCTCACCGTGGGAGCCTTGTCGGCTCCTTGGTTGGCTTCGAAATAGGCCTTGGACTCAAAGCCGAACATGCCTGCCAAGATGTTTGCCGGGATGCGGCGGATGGCAGTATTGTAGTCTTTTGCCACGTCATTGAACTTCTTGCGCTCAACTGCAATGCGGTTTTCCGAGCCTTCAAGCTGACTTTGAAGCGTCTGGAAATTGGAGCTTGCCTGAAGTTGCGGGTAAGCCTCTTGCACGGCAAGCAACCTTGTTAGCGCATTGCCCAGCTCGCCCTGCACTTGCTGGAATTTCTTCAGAGCTGCCTCGTCGAGTTTCGACGGGTCGATTTTCATCTGCGTGGCTGCCGATCGGGCCTCTGTGACGCTTTGGAGCGTCTGCTGCTCATGTTTGGCATACCCCTTGACCGTGGCCACCAGATTAGGCACTAGGTCGGCACGGCGCTGATACACGTTCTCCACTTGAGCCCACTGCGACTCCACTGCCTGCTGTTTCGACACTAATCCATTATAAGTGCTCATAAACCAGCCAATTACCATAATCGCCACCAATACGATGACAATTAGCGAACCTCTCTTTTTCATAGTTCCATTAAAATTGATGTGTTTCTATTCTATTTATAAATATCATGTGCCGGCATAAACTTGGCCACTGGCATATGCACCGCAAGAGCCCTGTTGCCGCCTAATGCCCACCGCTGCGCTACTCCATGGCCAAGTGCGCCCAGGTGTCAATGGGCATTACTATGCTAAGATAGCAAGAAAACGCCTAATGGGCAATATTTAACAAATTTTAATTGCAAAAAAGTGTAAGAATCTACTCCTTTTTATGGGTTGTATAAACAAAAGTTAACAAAAAGCATCAATTTCACCATTTTTTATCCCAAATCGAACAGCGCAGATGCTATAGTGCCTAACTTTGCACACGCATCGAGTCGATGCATTGCCCCAAAGAGTATGGGAAGTTTACGACAATCACAAAAACGCATATATACAACATCAATGAACAAGAAATCAATTTTTATAGCAGGCGCAGCCCTTTGTGCCGTGGCCGCAAACGCAGGCGGCATACTCACCAACACCAACCAGAGTGCAGCCTTCCTGCGCATGGTGGCCCGCGGCGCCTCGCAAGAAATAGACGCTGTGTATTCCAACCCCGCCGGCACGGCATATATGACCGAGGGATGGTATCTGTCGCTGACTGGGCAGAGCGCATACCAGACTCGCAACATAGAATCGACTTTTGCACTCTATCCCGAAGGCACGCGCAAATATAAAGGAAAAGCATCGGCACCAATCATTCCAAGCGCCTATGCCCTCTATCGCAAAGGTGATTGGGGCATCAGCGGCTTCTTTGGCGTGGTGGGCGGCGGAGGCAAAGCCTCATTCGACGACGGCCTTCCAATGTTTGACTCAAAGGTGATGGCCAGCCTGTACTCACAGAGCAAAGGGACGATTACCCCGGCAATGTATGACATCAACACAGCCGTGTCGGGCCGTCAATACATATATGGCGCACAACTTGGTTTCACCTACCGCATCAACAAGCACTTCGGTGTGTATGCCGGAGGCCGCATGAACTACTTCTCGGGCAACTACAACGGCTTTGTGCAAGCAAAACTCAAGTCGGCCGACAAAACCCTGCTCAACCTCGAGCTCGATTGCGACCAAAGCGGATGGGGCCTCACCCCTATAATCGGTGTGAACTACAAGGTCAACAACCTTACCCTTGCCGCCAAATACGAGTTTAAGACGAGCCTCAACATCGAGAACAAGACAAAGAAAAACAGCGATCCCGAGGGCGCACTTGCCGACTTCAAAGACGGAGTGAACACTCCCAGCGACATCCCGTCGCTGCTGTCGGTAGCCGTTGGTTACAACTTCACCCCGCGCTTGCGCGCCACAGTGGAATACCATTTCTATGACGACAAGCACGCTGGCATGGCACACGTCGACGGTGGCACTGAAGGCAAGGAAAAGGCGCTTAAGCACGGCACACACGAGTTTTTGGCAGGTGCCGAATTCGACATCAACCGGATGTTTACTGTGAGCGCCGGTGCGCAACGCACTGAGTATGGCCTGAGCGATGGTTTCCAGACCAACACTGCATTCTCATGCAGCAGCTGGAGTGTGGGCCTGGGCGCAGCCGTCAACCTCTCGAAGAAACTGAAGCTCAACGTGGGCTACTTTTGGTCGATGTATGACAAATACACAAAATCGGTAGCTGCATCGGCAACGGGTGGTTACAATGGCACCACCATGGCCGGCACCGATGTGTACACGCGCACCAACAAAGTGTTTGGCGTGGGTGTAGACTACAAGTTCTGATTCAGCCGCAAACCTCACACGATTCAATTATATAGGCAACATATAACAGTGTAATCAAAACAAACATTTTCGTTCACTTACACATCTACAGTATTTTCCACAAGTAGACTAAAGGCGCAAGCCCGACCGCGACAGGTTAGGCTTGCGTCGTTTTTATTCTGGTCATGTCTTTTTGCCTCAGGCAGTCAAGCTCAGTCAGGATTGTTGAGTGAAATCATTGAATCGATGATGCCGCGGTCGTTGCTCAGACGCGGGATTTTGCGTTGCCCCCCCAGTTTCCCGCTCTGTGCAAGCCACTGGTCAAAGAGCCCTTGACGCGCCACCACCACCTCCGGAGCGTCAAGAAAAATGTCACCGCTGCGCTTGGCATCATAGTCGCTATTCACCTCACGCAAGCGTTTGTCGAGCGAGCGGGCAAACTCATCGAGCGAGCGTGGCATCCGGGCAAACTCCACCAGCCACTGGTGACGGCCATGCTTGTCGCCACTGGCATAGACAGGAGCTGCAGTGTAGTTGAGCACACTGGCGCCGGTCTCGGCCTGCGCCACAGTCATGGCGTCATCGGCATTGTAGACCATGAGCTCCTCGCCAAAGGCATTGATGAAGCTGCGGGTGCGCCCGGCAATGCGTATTTTCACTGGCGACACTTGCTCTACCGTCACGGTGTCGCCTATGCGGTAACGCCACAGGCCGTTGCAAGCCGTGATTATGAGCTCATAGGTGCGGCCAGGCTCAATTTCCCAAATAGGATACACCTCGGGGCTTGAGCTGTGGCTCTGCTCCACCGGCAGAAACTCAAAGAACACGCCGGCATCGAGAAGAAGCATCATGGCAGTGGTGTCCCACGACGTCTGCACGGCAAAGAAACCCTCACTGGCGTTGTAGGTGTCGAGAAAATGCATACGGCCCATGTTGCATATTTGCTCATATTGCTCACGATAGGGGCCAAAGGCTATGCCACCATGGAAAAACACCTCCAAATTAGGCCACACCTCATGGATGCATCTTGCGCCGGTGCGCTCGAGCACGCGCCTTATTACCGTGAGAAACCACGACGGCACGCCCGATATGTTGGTCACATTCTCATGAATGCTCGCCTCCACAAGGGCGGGGAGTTTGCTGTTCCAGTCCTCCATGAGGGCCGTGCGCTTGTCGGGCACTCGGAACAGGTTCACTATCGGGTTGATGTTGCCAATCAGGTTGGCCGAAAGGTCACCCACCTTGACACCGGGGCGCAGGTTGAGCTCATTGGCGAAACTTCCGCCCAGAATGAAGCCTTTGCCCGAAAAGATGCGGCTCTCGGGGTTAAGGTTCAAGTAATGCGCCACCACATCGGCCGACCCGCGGTAGTGGTTTGAGCGGAACGATTCGGCAGTGATGGGAATGTATTTGCTTTTGCCGTCGCTCGTGCCCGACGATTGGGCATAGTTGAGTGTCAAGCCGGGCCACAACACGTCTTTTTCACCATTCATCATGCGCATTACTTGCGGGCGGATGTCCTCGTAGCGGTATAGTGGCACAGTAGAGGCAAACTGGCGATAGGTGCGAATGCTCGAGAAATCGTATTTGCGGCCTATTTCGGTGAGTGAGGCCCGCTCAATAAGTTTCACGAGCTGTTCCTGCTGCACACTGTCGGCATGGTCGATATAGCGCACCTGCTGCTGCAAGCGGCCAGCCATGAGACTGCGCATGAGTGGAGTGAAATTTAGCATAGCTGTGTTTTTGTTTTCTTCAAAGTTACGCAAATTTCGGCATAGGCTGCCACAAATCCACAAAAAACGGCCATTCGTCGGGTTCAATCAAGAAATGCGGCAAACATGTGTCAAGGGCCAACTCGAGTGCCTTTGCCGTGGCAAAAGAAAGACGCTTGCCGCCCCGTTGAGGGCGACAAGCGTCGGTGTGTGGTTATGTTGCTGTTGCGTGCTTGCCTAAATGGCGTGCGGCATCTGGTGGCCGCACTGGGCACGCACTTGGCAATGATTAGTCGGTGAGCTTAGCGCACAGATATTCGCGGTTGAGGCGTGCAATGTTGCTCAGCTTCATGTTCTTCGGGCACTCAGCGGCGCAAGCGCCGGTGTTGGTGCAGTTACCGAAGCCCAGCTCGTCCATCTTGGCCACCATGGCTTTCACGCGGCGTTTTGCCTCGGTCTTGCCTTGGGGCAGGAGAGCAAACTGGCTGACCTTAGCCGATACAAAGAGCATAGCCGAACCGTTCTTGCAGGCTGCCACGCAGGCGCCGCAGCCGATGCATGAAGCCGAGTCCATAGCCTCGTCGGCAGCTACCTTTGAAATGGGCAGTGCGTTGGCGTCTTGAGCGCCGCCAGTTTGGAACGACACATAGCCGCCTGCCTGCTGAATCTTGTCGAACGCGTTGCGGTCGACCATCAGGTCTTTGATTACAGGGAAGGCTGCCGAACGCCAGGGCTCCACTGTGATAGTCTCGCCGTCGTGGAAGCGGCGCATGTAGAGCTGGCAAGTGGTGGCGCCTGTTGCGGGGCCGTGGGGGTGACCGTTGACGTAGAGCGAGCACATGCCGCAGATGCCCTCGCGGCAGTCGTGGTCAAACACCACGGGCTCTTCGCCCTTTTCGATGAGCTGCTCGTTAAGGATGTCGAGCATCTCGAGGAATGAGGTGTCGGTCGGGATGTCCTGCATCTGGTAATTCTCGAAATGACCCTTCTCCTTAGGACCGGCCTGACGCCAAATTTTAAGTGTGAAACTTATATTTGTATCCATCTTTTTCTGAGTTAAAAAATTGATTATGACTTGTAGTTACGTGTTTGAACCTTGATGGCCTCGTAGTGGAGCGGCTCTTTGAGCAGAGTGGGCTCCTTCTCGTCGCTGCCTTCATATTTCCAGCACGATACGTAGAAGTATTCGGCGTCGTCGCGCTTAGCTTCGCCTTCTTCGGTCTGGTATTCCTCGCGGAAGTGTCCGCCGCAGCTTTCGTTGCGGGTGAGGGCGTCGTGGGCGATAAGCTCACCCATGGTGATGAAGTCTTGCAGGCGGAATGCCTTGTCGAGCTCCACGTTCATGCCTTCCTGGCTTCCAGGGATGTAGAGGTTGGTCTCAAACTCGTGGCGCAGGTCCTTGAGCAGCTTGAGGGCTTTCTCAAGGCCTTCCTTGGTGCGGCCCATGCCCACGTATTCCCACATGATGTGGCCCAGCTCCTTGTGGATTGAGTCGACAGAGCGCTTGCCCTGGATGCTCATCAGGTGGTCGAGGTTGGCCTGTACCTTCTTCTCGGCCTCGTCAAACTCCGGAGTGTCGGTGCTGAAGTGGGGCACTGAGATTTGGTCGCTCAGATAGTTTTGGATAGTGTAGGGGAGCACGAAATAGCCGTCGGCCAAGCCCTGCATGAGGGCCGATGCGCCGAGGCGGTTGGCTCCGTGGTCGCTGAAGTTGCACTCGCCGATTGCAAACAGACCCTTAACCGAAGTCTGCAGCTCATAGTCAACCCAGATGCCGCCCATTGTGTAGTGGATGGCGGGGTAGATCATCATCGGCTCGTAGTATTTCACGCCGTTTATTTCGTTGGCAACAATGCCGGGGTTCACGTCGGTGATTTCCTCATACATGTCGAAGAGGTTGCCGTAGCGGTCACGCACTGCGTCGATGCCGAGGCGGTTGATGGCTTCGCTGAAGTCGAGGAACACGGCCTTGCCGGTGTTGTTCACGCCATAGCCCTTGTCGCAACGCTCCTTGGCTGCGCGCGATGCCACGTCGCGGGGCACGAGGTTACCGAATGCCGGGTAACGGCGCTCCAGGTAGTAGTCGCGCTCTTCTTCGGGCACGTCGCTGCCCTTGATTTCACCGCTTTGCAGCTTCTTGGCGGTCTCAAGGTCTTTCGGAACCCAGATGCGGCCGTCGTTACGCAGCGATTCCGACATCAGCGTGAGCTTCGACTGCTTGTCGCCGTGCACGGGGATGCAGGTGGGGTGAATCTGCACGTAGGCAGGGTTGGCAAAATATGCTCCCTTGCGGTAGGCTGCGATTGCTGCCGAGCAGTTGCAGGCCATTGCGTTGGTCGAGAGGAAGTAGGTGTTGCCGTAGCCGCCGGTTGCAAGAACCACGGCGTGGGCTGCGAAGCGCTCGAGCTTGCCGGTCACCAGGTTGCGGGCGATGATACCACGTGCGCGGCCGTCGACCATCACGATGTCGTGCATCTCATAGCGGTTGTAGCTCTTCACCTTGCCAAGCTGAATCATGCGGTTGAGCGATGAGTAGGCGCCCAGCAGCAGCTGTTGGCCGGTTTGGCCTTTGGCGTAGAATGTGCGGCTCACCTGAGCACCGCCGAATGAGCGGTTGGCCAGCAGGCCTCCGTATTCGCGGGCAAAAGGCACGCCCTGTGCCACGCACTGGTCGATGATGTCGTTAGACACCTCGGCAAGGCGGTACACGTTGGCTTCGCGGGCACGGTAGTCGCCACCCTTCACTGTGTCGTAGAACAGGCGGTAAATCGAGTCACCGTCGTTCTGGTAGTTCTTGGCTGCATTGATGCCGCCCTGTGCTGCGATTGAGTGAGCGCGGCGCGGCGAGTCTTGAATGCAGAAGTTGAGCACGTTGAAACCCATTTCGCCGAGCGTGGCGGCTGCCGAGGCACCAGCCAGACCTGTACCCACGACTATGATGTCGAGGCGGCGCTTGTTGGCGGGGTTAACGAGCTTTTGGTGTGCTTTATAATTAGTCCACTTCTCAGCGACGGGACCTTCGGGAATCTTAGAATCGATTGCGGGCTGAGCAGTTTTGATTTCTTTTTCTTCCATTTTCAGTAAAATTTTAAAAGTTGGTACTCAGCTAATAATTAAAGAGCATAAAAGTAAGTGAGGTAGCCTGCCTCGACAGCGAAGAGCACCATCACGATGGTTGCCCACCACCAGCCGATGCATTTCCAGCGGCAAATCCACTTCTCGTTGGTGGTGCCGAGGGTCTGGAAAGCGCTCCAGAATCCGTGAGTGATGTGGAACCAGATGGCCACAAAGCCGATGAGATACAGGGGCAGCAGCCACACTTGGCCAAATGTTGCTTCGAGAGCCTCTTGGCCTGTCATGGCCTCCTGGCCGATAATCTCGGGGAGCTGCATCTTGGCCCAAAAGTTCACAAGGTGAATCAGGAGGAACACTACCACAATGATGCCGAGCACGAGCATGTTCTGTGAAGCCCATTCTACACTGGCGGGTTTCTTGCTCACCTCGTAGCGGTCGTTACCACGGGCCTTGCGGTTCTGCAGTGTGAGCCAGAAGGCGTAGATGATGTGAATAACGAAGCCGGCTGCGAGAATTGCAGTCCCGACAAGTGCATACCAATTAGCGCCGAGGAATTCGCATACTGCCTCATAAGCGTCGAGCGAAATGATGGCAACCGCATTCATCAGCACATGAAAGGTTAAGAATAGGATCAGGAATAAACCAGTGAGCGACATCACCACTTTCCGTCCTACTGAAGATGTTGTTAACCACATAGTAGTTCTGAATTTAGTTATTAAATTAGTTGTTAGTAATTGACTGTGTTGTTTTATCTTGCAAATTTACCGCTTAAAAACCGCACTTGCAACTATTGGCGAAAAAAATCTTTATTAAATCCGATGGTGCTTGCCGGCATGGCCGCGGGGCCTCGTAATGTGCTCGGCATGACCGCCTGCAGGGGTGGCTATACGTTGAAGCGGAACACCACTATGTCGCCGTCTTGCATCACATATTCTTTGCCCTCGATGTGCATCTTGCCGGCCTCTTTCACGGCTGCCTCGCTGCCATATTCGATATAGTCGGCATATTTGATGATTTCGGCGCGGATGAAGCCTCGCTCAAAGTCGGTGTGTATCACTCCGGCGCACTGTGGCGCCTTGCTGCCCTTGACGTAGGTCCAGGCGCGCACCTCCTTGGGGCCAGCGGTGAGGAACGTCTCGAGGTTGAGCAGTGCATAGGCGCTCTTGATGAGGCGGTTCACGCCCGATTCCTCAAGGCCTATCTCCTGCAGGAACATCTGCCGTTCGTCGTAGGTCTCGAGTTCGGCAATGTCGCTCTCGGTGGCGGCAGCCACCACCAGTATCTCGGCATGCTCGTCTTTCACGGCCTCGCGCACGGCGTCCACATAGTGGTTGCCGCTCACGGCACTGGCGTCGTCGACGTTGCACACATAGAGCACCGGCTTGTTGGTGAGCAGGAACAGGTCGTGGGCAATGCGCTCTTCTTCCTTGTTCTCGAGTGTCACCGAGCGTGCCGACTTGCCTTGCGACAGAGCCTCTTGATAGCGCTTGAGCACCTCATATTGCTGCTTGGCCTCGCGGTCACCTCCGGTTTGGGCTTGCTTGTAGACGCGTGTGATGCGGCTCTCCACTGTGTCGAGGTCGCGCAGCTGCAACTCGGTGTCGATCACTTCCTTGTCGCGCACCGGGTCCACCGAGCCGTCGACGTGTGTGATGTTGTCGTCGTCGAAGCATCTGAGCACATGGATAATCGCGTCGGTCTCGCGTATGTTGGCCAGGAACTTGTTGCCCAGGCCCTCGCCTTTCGACGCGCCTTTCACCAGGCCGGCGATGTCCACTATCTCAACGGTGGTGGGAACTATGCGCTCGGGGTGCACGAGCTCGGCCAGGCGGTTGAGCCGCTCGTCAGGGACGGTGATTACGCCCACGTTGGGCTCGATTGTACAAAACGGGAAGTTTGCCGACTGCGCCTTAGCGTTCGACAAGCAGTTGAACAGGGTTGACTTGCCCACGTTGGGCAGACCCACAATACCACATTGTAGTGCCATATATAAATGTATAAATTATCAGTTGTCAGCCAATGAAATTGCCGGTGGGCTTGGCGTGAAGGCCCAACCGCGCTGCAAAGTTACGCCAAAACGGCTTGACAAACAAAAAAATCTGTCTATGCGTCACTGCCTTATGCGGCCAACTGCGCTTGCTTTGTTGCCGCAAACTCATTATCTTTGCATATCATAGGCTGTTGTCTACGGCAGCCGCAACACAACTATCAACCACTCACCACACCCATGCTGATATGGCAACAACGGCATTGATAATAGTAGTTCCCTGCTACAACGAGGAGGAAGTGCTGCCCTCGACCCACAAGCGGCTTTCAACGCTTGTAGAGGCTATGGCGGCCGATGGCCTTGTGGACGGCTCGCGCAGCCGTCTGCTTTACGTCGACGACGGCTCGCGCGACTCTACGTGGAGTCTCATTGAGGGATTCGCAGCTGCCGACACCCGTGTGTGCGGCATAAAGCTTGCCTGCAACTGCGGGCATCAAAACGCTCTCATGGCAGGCCTTGAGGCCGCTGCCGAAATGGGCGACGCTGCTGTCACCATCGATGCCGACTTGCAAGACGACATCAATGTGATTCCCGACATGGTGAGGCATTATGCCGACGGGTGTGAGGTGGTGTATGGCGTGCGCCGCAACCGCGACTCCGACACCTGGTTCAAGCGCCGCACGGCACTTGAATTCTATAGAGTGATGCACCGGCTGGGGGTGAAGAGCGTGTATAACCACGCCGACTTCCGCCTGATGAGCTCGATGGCCGTGCGCCAGTTGTGCCGCTACCGTGAGCGCAACCTGTTCCTTCGTGGCATAGTGCCGCTGATAGGTTATCGCTCGGCTTGCGTCTACTACGACCGCAGCGAGCGCACTGCCGGCACCAGCAAGTATCCGTTGAGCAAGATGGTGAATTTCGCCATCGACGGCATCACCTCGTTCAGCATCCGCCCGGTGCGCATGGTGTTCACGCTCGGCCTGGTGTTTATGGCAATTGCCCTTGTCATTCTCGTCTATGTGCTCTACAACCATTTCACCGGCCACACGGCATGGGGCTGGTCGTCGATAATCCTTTCAATTTGGTTTGTGGGCGGCTGCGTCCTGCTTGGCCTTGGCATTGTGGGTGAGTATATTGGCAAAATCTACATGGAGGTCAAGGACCGCCCGCGCTTCAACGTGGAGCGCAGAATAATCCGCTGACAAGTCATAATCCCCCCGTGCGGCATGGCACGCAAAAAAGGCAAGAGGCTCGTGGCCTCCTGCCCTGTGATGTCGTTTGTGCCTTGCTGCGTCCTCTATTCCTCGGCCTTGCTGTGGCGCAGTGCCGGCAAGGCGAATGCGACGGCCAGCACCGATGTTGCCACAAATGTGATTGAGGTGCTGTGCATGATGTTGCCCATGCCCACAAGCGGCGACACCAGTCCGCCGCCTATGAAGCCGAGTGCTCCAAACACTGCCGAAGCCGTGCCGGCCTCTTCGCGGGCGCTGTTGAGGGCCAGCGTGGTCGATGCTGTGAACGTGAAGCCGGCCGACAGCAGAATCAGGTTGAGCAGAACTTCATATACTATGAATCCCAGGTCGAGCGTCAGGGCAAGTGCCAAAAGCACGCTGCACGCGAGCAGTCCCACACAACTCACCTTGACGCTGGTGGTGGCTTTGCGGAATTTCATACTCAAAGCCGCGCCCGAGGCCACAAATGCTCCGTTGATGCCAAACGTCAGGCTGTAGCCGAGCGCGCTGAGGCCGTAGTGCTCTTGCACGATGAATGGCGATGATGAGATGTTGGCGAAAAGAACAGCGAGGGCCGAGGCTTGATGCAAGGCATAAAGCATGAACTGCCGGTTGCGCAACACCACCCCGAAGAGCTTGAACGTCGACAGCATGCTGCCCTTGCTGCGGCGCTCCACTGGCAATGATTCTTTCATGAACCAGCTTCCCACCGTCAGCGCAATGCCCACACCGAGCAGCAGCACGAATATCAGCCTCCATCCGCCCACGTCGACCAGCGATCCGCCCACCACGGGTGCCATGATTGGAGCAATGCCGTTGATGGCTCCGATTATGCCCAGCATCTTAAGCAGGTCGTGGCCGTCGAATGTGTCGGTGGCTACCGAGCGTGAGATTACTATGCCACCCGCTCCGGCAAATCCCTGCACAAAGCGCAGGGCCACAAACGTCTGGATGGTGGGCGAGAATATGATGGCTGTCGACGACACCACGAAAAGTGCCATCGAGGCCAGCAATGGGCCGCGGCGGCCGCGGTTGTCGCTGATGGGGCCCACGAGCAGTTGGCCGGCTGCAAGGCCGAGCATGCTCGCTGTGAGTCCGGCTTGGACCATCGTTATCGATGTGTGGAAATACCCTACCATTGAGGGCAAGCTTGGCACATACATGTCGGTCACAAACGGCCCGAATGCAGTGAGCATCCCCAATAGTATAAGAAGAAAAGTCTTGTAGTTCATTGATTTTGTTTTGCTTGCGCACTTTATTCTGCGGCAGTGTGACTGCGAAAATGCGAGGCAAAGTTACTACCAATATCGCTAATGTGCAATTGGCAGAAGGCTACACATCGACAAAACGGCATTAGTGCGCCGACTAATCAGCTCGTTCTCTCGGCAAAAAAAACAATGCATGCATGGCGAGGGCAGTGATTGTGCCTTGCGGATTTCCCGTGACCCGCTATGACGCAGGCAAAAGGACTGAACGCAAATAGCCTATAAGGCTCCGTTGCCCTGTTGCTTCTTGAACTCGCTGGGCGACATCCCGGTCATCTTGCGGAAAAACTTGCCCAGGCTCGACTGGTCGGCAAAGCAGTAGTCGTAGGCTATCACTTTCATCGACTTTCCGCTATATAGCATCTCGCGCTTGAGCATGATGGCCAGCAGGTGCGAAATCACCTCCTTGGCCTTGTGGCTGGTCTTTTGCTTGGTAATCTCGCTCAAGTATTTGGGCGTGATGTTGAGCTTCATGGCATAGAATGCAACCTCGTGCTCGGTCTTGATGTTGTCTTGCAGCAGGTCGATAAACTTCTTGAAATACACGTCGGCCATCGTGTAGCTGGCTTTGTGATGGCTGGTGCGTGGTGCGTCCTGCTCAAATTCAGCCATCACCTGTATCATCATGCGGTAGCAGCTCCCCACAATTTCCCGTGCCCTGGTTGTGCCGTCTTGGTTGGCATATATGCTAATCACGTCCATCAGCTTTGTGAGTATTTGCCATTCGGCCTGATTGGTCACCGAGGCCACCGGTGTCTCGGCAAGCATGCTGAGTGATTCGGTGGGGATGCCCACCAGAAGGTCGACTGCAAATGGGCTGGTCACTATCACCAACCTCACCTTGAAGTCGGGAGTGGCTTGCAGCCCCTTTTGGTAAAGCACATGCGACAGAATGAGGCGGCTACCGGTTTCAAGGTGCACTTTTGCCATGTTGACCTCAAAATCGCATTCTCCGCTTATGCATAATGCCATCACTGAATATTTCGAGTCGAGCGGACCCATGACAATGTCGTTGGGGCCAAGTTCGAAGTAGCCGAATCCACGACGTTCTATTTCATTGTTCCGTGCAATCATAATCGTAGTTTTAGACCACAAAAATAGTCTAAAATGAAAATAATCAATAGTTAATTATGACATTTTAACGAAATTATAAGTCCAATTATGCACTTTAGGACAGATAAGGCCCTAAAAGGGACATTCCCATGTCGCGGCTTCGGTGTGTGACTCTGTAGCTCGGCTGTGAGCGGCCTTGGTGAGGCGTTTTGTAATTAGCCGATAAGTGACTAACTTTGCACCGGCTTTTGCCGGCGGCTCTGCCGTGGTCAAAAGCCGTTCCTATACACACTTACGAATTAAGGCAAAAATCAACGTCATATATATCCAATGGCTGAAACTCCCATCAACGGCGCGCACCGCGTGAAGTTTATCACGCTGGGCTGCAAACTCAATTTCTCGGAAACCGCCACGCTCAGCGCCACGCTGGCGCGGCACGGTATACCCACTGTGCAAGATGGCGAGACTCCCGACATCTGCGTGGTCAACACCTGCAGCGTCACTGAGTTGGCCGACAAGAAGTGCCGCCAGCACATACGCAGCTTGGTGGGGCATTACCCCGGCGCGCTTGTGATTGTGACAGGGTGCTATGCACAGCTCAAAAGCGAGGAGATAGCGGCCATCCCGGGTGTGGATATGGTGCTTGGCAGTGAGCAGAAGGCCGACTTGATGGAGCACATAGAGCGGTGGTTCAACGACCCGCAGAACGAAGTGGCAGTGACTCCAACCCCGCAAATCAGGCGGTTCAGCCCTTCGTGTGAATGCGGAAGCCGCACGCGCTATTTTCTTAAGGTGCAAGACGGATGCGACTACTATTGCTCCTATTGCACAATCCCCTATGCGCGCGGCCGCAGCCGAAGCGGCACCATCGAGAGTCTTGTGGAGCAGGCCCGGCAGGTGGCAGCCGACGGCGGCCGCGAGATAGTGATTACCGGTGTCAACATTGGCGACTTTGGCAAAAACACCGGTGAGCGCCTCATCGACCTGTTGCGTGCCCTTGATGCTGTGGACGGCATAAGTCGCTACCGCATATCGTCGATTGAGCCCGACTTGCTCACCGACGAGATTATTGAATTCTGTGCCGGCTCGCGGGCATTCATGCCTCACTTCCACATTCCGCTCCAGTGTGGCAGCGACGCGGTGCTTAAACTCATGCGCCGTCATTACGACAGCGCACTCTTTGCCTCTAAGGTGGAGCGCATACGCCAGCTCATGCCCGATTCGTTCATCGGGGTCGATGTGATGGTGGGCTCGCGCGGCGAAACCGAAGAATTCTTTGCCGAAAGCTATGATTTCATAAGCGGCCTCGATGTTCAGCACTTGCACGTGTTCCCCTATAGCGAGCGACCCGGCACCATGGCGCTGCGCATTCCACACGTTGTGAGTCAGGCCGACAAAAACGCTCGCGTGGCCCGCATGATAGCCCTGAGCGACGCCAAGCAGCGGCAATTCATTGAGCGTTATCTGGGCACTGTGCGCCCGGTGCTCATGGAGCAACCGCAACCCGGCCATCCCATGCATGGGTTTACCGATAACTACATAAGAGTGACCGTGGAGCCCGACGACTCGGTGGTCAACAGCATAGTGGCGGTGCGCCTCGACAGCGTGAACGCCGACCTTACGGTCAACGCCACAATAATGGATGCGCATAACCCTGTAAAGCCAACGAGATGACACAGCGACAGAAAAACGTACTCTATGCCCCGCTCGGATGGTTTCTGCACTTGCTGGCGCGTCTGCCCTGGCGGGTGGTCTATGCCCAGGCCGATGTGCTTTATTTTCTGGTGTATCACGTGCTGCGATACAGGCGCAAGATAGTGCGCCGCAACCTCGCCGACTCGTTTCCCGACAAGGGTGTTGGCGAGATAAAGCAGATTGAGCGCGAAAGTTACCGCCAGTTTGCCGACTATTTTATGGAGACCATAAAGCTGCTGCACGTCAGTGACGACGACATGCGCCGTCGCATGGTGTTCCACGGGGTGGAGCACATCGACAATGCCCTTGACCGCGGGCGCAGCATCATGATGTATGCCGCCCATTACGGCAATTGGGAGTGGGTGACGTCGGTGGCCTTGTGGAGCCGGCATTTCAGCAACAGCAACGTGACCTACGGACAGGTGTACCAGCCTCTCGAGAATGAGTGGTTCGACCGCTTCTTCTTGAATTTGCGGGCACGGTTTCACACGGTGTGCTATCCTAAGCGCAAGGTCTATCTCGACATGATGCGCAACATCAGCCGTGGCGGCCAGATGGTGGTGGGCTTCATCAGCGACCAGCATCCGCTGCACAACGACGAGGGCCATGTGATAAAGTTCCTCAATCATCCCACGGCAATGATATCGGGGAGCGAGGTTATAGCCCGCCGCCTCGATTTGAGCGTGATGTACTTCGACGTGCGCAAAATAAGCCGTGGCCACTATGAGTGCACGGTGACACCCATTTGCGACAGTCCGGCCGACTTGCCAGAGGGCGAGATAACCGACCGCTATGCGCGGCTGCTCGAGAGCCGCATCAAGGCCGAGCCGGCCTACTGGCTATGGACTCACAACCGCTGGAAGCGGCCTGTGCAATATCCCGAAGGATTTATCGACAAGGAGGAAAATCAACTACAGTGATGAAAAAAGTAGCAGTAATAATTCTCAACTGGAACGGCGCAGCCTTGCTTAGGCGCTACTTGCCCAGCGTGGTGGCCAATACAAACGCCGAGTTGGCCGATGTGATTGTGGCCGACAACGGCAGCACCGACGACAGCCTCAAGGTGCTGGGCGAGGAGTTCCCCGGAGTGAAGACTCTCACGTTTGATCAGAACTATGGTTTTGCCGAGGGCTACAACCGCAGCATCGAGCTCACGAAGTATCCCTATACCGTGCTTCTCAACGACGATGTGCGCACACCCGAGGGCTGGCTTGAGCCGCTGGTGGATTATCTTGACAGCAATCCGCAAGTGGGCGCAGTGCAACCCAAGTTGCTCAAAGACCGCGATGACAACCGTCAGGTGTTTGAGTATGCCGGTGCGGCAGGCGGGTTTATCGACAAGCACGGATTTCCCTTTTGCCGCGGACGCATTTTCGACTCGGTTGAAGACGACCGCGGGCAATACGACGGTGAGCCGGTGTCGATTTTCTGGGCCACAGGGGCTTGCCTGGTGGTGCGCAGCGATCTCTACATGCAGGTGGGCGGGCTCGACAAGTATTTCTTTGCCCACATGGAGGAAATTGACTTGTGCTGGCGCATACACCGTGCCGGTTACGACATACGCGTGATTCCATCGAGCCGAGTGTACCACCTGGGCGGTGGCAGCTTGCCGCAGGGAAATCCGCGCAAGACCTATCTGAATTTCCGCAACAACTTGTTGCTGCTTCGCAAAAATCTTCCCAAGGGCGAAGGCCGTAGAATCATATTTGTGCGCCGCCTCGTTTACGACACGGCTGCTTTGCTCGTGGCCACCCTCAAGGGCAATTTCGGCGATGCGAAGGCCATCCTCAAGGCGCACCGCGACTATCGCCGCATGGCCCACCGCTACACCGACTATCCCGACACGAATCTGCTGCGCACTATGCCGCATTGCCAGTGCAACATCATCGTCGACTATTACCTGCGTGGACGTAAGCGCTTTTGATTTTAGCCAAAACGGCCGTGCCTGAGCGGTTAATTATTCACAAAAAGGTTGACAAGCGCCTCTTGATGTAGTAATTTTGCAATTTGGAACTCCTTTCTGGCGATTTTGCCGCGCCGGAAGGTGTGCCGTGCTTATGCTTATTCCGCCACAAAAAAGAATTTATAAAATATTATGACAACAAAGAAAGAAATAAAGCCGGCCAAGCCTACCGGCGACGAACGGCCCAGAATGCCCCTTGGCAAGACCAATCTAATCATGATGGGTGTGTGCCTGCTGCTTATTGTTGTGGGTTTTGCCATGATGACCGGCAGCGCCAATACAGGCGACACGTTTAATGCCGACATTTTCGACACTCGCCGCACTGTGGTGGCTCCGCTAATCACTTTTGCCGGTTTTGTGCTGATGGCATTTGCCATAATTGTGAAAACTGACCGCAACAAGTAAGAATTTCCTTGTCGGCACCACGCCGAAAGACCACAGCAGAATTTAATGGACATTATTCAAGCTATAGTCATAGCCGTCGTAGAGGGCTTGACTGAATTCTTGCCCGTGTCTTCGACCGGGCACATGATTATCACCGAAAATCTTCTTGGGGTCGACCTTAACGACCCGTTTGTCAATGCGTTTACGGTAATCATCCAATTTGGCGCCATCTTGTCGGTCGTCTGCCTATACTGGAAGCGCTTTTTCCACATCAACGAGGTACCCGCCGAAGTCACTGGCGTGAAGCGTTTGCTCGTGCGCTATGATTTCTATTGGAAACTTCTGGTGGCATTTATCCCCGCAGCCGTGATAGGATTCCTTTGCGGAGGCCTCATCGACAAGTTGCTTGGCAGTGTGGAGGTGGTGGCCGTGATGCTTTTGGGCGTGGGCGTGCTGCTGCTGTTTGTCGACAAGTGGTTTGCTCATAGCACCGACAAGCCTCTCACCGAGCGCAGAGCCTTCAAAATAGGCCTCTATCAGTGCATCGCCATGATACCGGGCACATCCAGGTCGTTTGCCACCATAGCTGGCGGCATGCAGCAAGGCCTTACCCGCAAGACGGCCGCCGAGTTCTCGTTCTTTTTGGCCGTGCCCACCATGCTGGCAGCCAGCTGCTACTCGCTTCTCAAACTTGTGCTTCAGCACGGAGCCGAGGCCATAACAGCCAACATCACCGCCCTGGTGGTAGGTTTTGTGGTGGCTTTCATTGTGGCGCTTGCAGCCATCAAGTGGTTTGTGGGCTTCTTGACCAAATATGGCTTCAAGGCATTCGGCTGGTATCGCATCATAGTGGGAGCTGCATTGCTGATAATGCTGCTGTGCGGAGTCAATCTCTCGATGGTTGACTGATGCAAGTCGACACTCCCGCTTCTCAACAGTTGTGACACGTAAAAAACGCAAATTTACAAGTATTGATTTATGCTTAATCCTATAGAGGGAGAAGTATTCTATATCGACAAACCGCTGCATTGGACATCGTTTGAGGCAGTGAAGAAGGTGCGCGCAAGGCTGCGCCGCCACTTGGGTGTGAAAAACCTGAAGGTGGGCCATGCCGGCACGCTCGACCCGCTTGCCTCGGGAGTGCTCATAGTGTGCACTGGCCGCATGACTAAGCAAATAGACACCTTGCAGGCTGGCGTGAAGGAATATGTGGCCGGAGTGCGCCTGGGTGAGACCACCCCGTCGTTCGACCTCGAGACTGCCGTCGATGCCACGTATCCATGGCAGCACATCACCCGGCAGCTTGTTGACCAGACGCTGCGCGAAAAGTTCACCGGGAGCATCGAACAGGTGCCGCCGGCATTCTCGGCATGTAAGGTCGACGGCAAGCCAGCTTATAAACTTGCACGCAAGGGCCAGGACGTGAACATTCGCCCCAAGAGCCTCGTTATCGATGAGATAGAGGTTCTCGATTGCGGACTGCCTGCCCAGCCCACGCTCACGCTGCGCATAGTGTGCAGCAAGGGCACCTACATTCGCGCCCTCGCCCGCGACATTGGTGAGGCTTTGGGCAGTGGCGCACACCTCACCTCGCTGCGGCGCACGCGTGTGGGCGATGTCACGGTTGACGGTTGCATGAGCGTCGACGAACTGGTGCAGATGCTCGACGATGCCGACTATGTGATGCCCGACCAGGCCGAGCAGATGCGCATCGAGACCGAGCGCGAGGCCAACCGTGCACGGGCACGCGTGCTGAAGGCCCGCAAGGCTGCCGCCCAGAAAAGGCAGTCGCAAGTGGACTAAGTCTACCCACGTCAATATTGATTCTTCCAAATAAAAAACAATAAATACACTATAAAATAGAGAAATGAAATTATCGGAATTCAACACCAGCATGACTGCCGACCTGATTGCGACTCACCCGTCGAAAAACCGCGACGAGTCGCGCCTGATGGTTCTCCACCGCAAGAGTGGAGAAATTGAGCACCGTGTGTTTAAGGACATTCTTGAATACTTCGACGAGCATGACCGCTTCGTGTTCAACGACACCATGGTATTCCCTGCCAAACTGATGGGCAACAAGGAGAAAACCGGGGCCAATATCGAGGTTTTCCTTCTGCGGGAACTCGATGTGGAGCATAAGTTGTGGGATGTGCTGGTAGAACCCGCCCGCAAAATACGCATCGGCAACAAACTCTATTTCGGTCTCGACGACTCGATGGTGGCCGAAGTCATCGACAACACCACATCGCGTGGTCGCACTCTGCGGTTTCTCTACGATGGTGATCACGATGAGTTTAAGACCAACTTGTTTGCACTGGGCAAGACGCCGCTTCCCTACTACATTGAGCGTGAGTCTGATGAGGAAGATGTGGAGCGTTACCAAACCATCTTTGCCCGCAACGAAGGGGCTGTGGTTGCTCCTGCCGCTGGCTTGCACTTCAGCCGCGAATTGATGAAGCGTATGGAAATAAAGGGCGTGGAGGCTGATTTCCTGACTCTGCACATAGGTCTTGGCTGCTATCGCAGCATCGATGTGGAAGACCTCACTAAGCACCGCATGGACAGCGAGCCCATGGAGGTTACCGAGGGCCTTTCGGAGCGAGTTAACGCCACTCGCGATGCCGGCCACCGCATTTGTGCCGTGGGCACAAGCACTTTGCGCGCTATGGAGAGCACTGTGAGCATGAATGGTCACATAAAGCCCTATTCAGGTTGGACCAACAAGTTTATTTTCCCACCCTACGACTTCTCGACCACCGATGCGCTGATTACCAACTTCCATATGCCGCAGTCGGTGATGCTGATGATTACTGCCGCTTTCGGTGGCTATGATTTGGTGATGCACGCTTATGACGTGGCTGTGAAAGAGAAATATCAGTTTGGTGCCTATGGCGACGCAATGCTCATAGTAGACTAGGCCTCAAACCGACAAATCACGAAATAGCGAGAGCCGGAACCGCGTCCTGTGACGACGAGTTCCGGCTCTTGTGCTATTGTAGCTTGTGAATGTTGCTTTTCGGGTGGGTTAATTCCCGGTGCTCAGCCCTTTTGTTGGGGCAAGAGCAACGTCAGCGTGCGGCTGGCAATGGCTTGCCAATCGTAGTCGGTGAGGTCGTATTCTGTGGTGCCTTGGTCGGCCGCGAGGCAATGGGCCAGGGTGCGTGCCATGGCAGCGGGGTCGGCTGGCGCAAAATAGCGATCGGCAGGCAATTCGATGAGGTGCGATGCGGGGATGTCGCTAACTGCGGCCGGCAGTCCGTAGGTCATGGCCTCGAGCAGTACGAGCGGAAATCCCTCGTTGACCGACGATAGCACGAACAACTTGGCGTGGCTGTAGAGCTGGCGCAGGTCGTCGCCTGAGGTGAAACCGGTGAATATCACTTTGTGCTCTTTGTCGAGTGCTTTCAGCCGCTCGGCATAGTTGCTGCCGTGGTCGCTTGCTCCGGCAATCACCACTTGCTCGAGTTGCGGCAACTGCTGTGCGGCAATCACCAAATGCTCAAATCCTTTTTCGGGGGTGAGCCGTCCCACGGCTAGGGCATAGCGCTTGGGCTTGATGCCGTGGCTTGTAAGGAAGCCGGTGTCGTCGGTGCGCTGTGCTGTGCGGTCGATGCCGTTGGGCACATAGCTGCTTTTGGCCTGCACTGCGGCGCTGAACTTATGCATCTGGAACTTGTTGACGAATATCACATGGTCGCACCACTTGAGAGACACTCCCTCGCACCATTTGAGAAACCGCTTGGCGGCCGAGTCCCACTTGTCGTGCTCATAGTTGGGACTGTGGTATGTCATTACCACACGCAGCCCCATCAGTTTGAGCAGCGGTGCAAACATTCCAGGGCCTATGTTGTGGATGTGCACCACGCTTGGGCGATGCATGGCTATGTGAACCACACACAGCAGTGTGTGCAACACGGCCTCCAATCCCTTAATGCGGGTCGATGGCAGGTCCACATAGTCGATGCCCTGCAGTGGCGTGAATGAGTTTTCGGTGAGGTAGGGCTTGCGGCGGTAGATGCGCACTCTTATGCCGCCGTTGACCGCGCACAGCCGGGTGTAGATGTTTTGGCAGTGCATTTCCACGCCGCCTTGCACGCCGGGAAATCCGCGTGTGCCTATCACCGCTATCGTTTGCGTCTTTTCAGTTTTCATCGGGGAAGTAAAGCGGTTTGAGTTTCGTGAAATGAGCTTCGGCCGAGAACCTGTCAGATGCTTGGGCGGCAATGGCCGCATAGTCGCACCCTTGCGAACGCCCCATCATTGTGGTTATGCACTGGGCCAGCTCGTCGGCATTGCCCATGGTGTATGTGAGTCCGCAGTCGGGAGTGATGAGCTCTGGAATGCCTCCTATGCGCGAGCCTATCACCGGTGTGCCGGCACAGAGCGACTCAATCACGCTAAGCGGGTTGTTCTCGTAGCATTCCGACGGTTGCACCACCATAAGGGCCTTGCGCTGCAATTCGCTCACCTGCACGGCATCGAGCTGCCCCAGGAATTCTATGTTGGCACATTGGCCATAAAGTTCCTTGAACCGCGGCATCAGCGGCCCGTCGCCCGCTACTTTGAGTTTGAAAGGTAGGCGAGAGGCTGCCTTGAGCAGCGTCTCCACTCCCTTTTCGGCCGATAGCCGGCCTATGTAGGCATAGTAGTCGCCTTTCTTCACTTCGCTGTTGCGGCGCAGGGCTTCGGCTTTCACTGGGTCGATGAAGTTGCACACTGTGTGAAGCTTTTCGGCGCTGAAGCCGCCCTTGAGCATCTGCCGGCGCATAAACTGGCTCGGGCACACAAAGGCGTCAACGTTGCGCTCAATCCATGAGCGATTCCATTTCAAGGCTTCAACCCAGGCCAGAATGCTTGCCAGCGAGCTTTGTTTGAAGCAGCGTTCCTTCACCACTTTCCACTTGTGATTGTAGCACAACTCGCAGGGGCGCCCCTGGTTGAGGCAACTGTAGGCAGGGCACAGCAACTTGTAGTCGTGCAACGTCCACACCACGCGCACTCCTTGCTCGTGAGCCCATTGTGCCATGGCTGGCGACAGGTAGGAATGCACGTTGTGCAGGTGCACCACGTCGGGCTTGAATTTGTGCATAGCCTCGGTGAATGCTTGCTTGAGTCCTGCACCGCCAAGGGTGCGGCGTGCGAATTTTATTTTTTGTCCCAATGACCCCTTGAAGGTGACTTCGGGGGCTGTATAGATGTGCGGTTCACGCCTGTTGTTGCCGAAATCCATTGTGAATATGCCCACTTCGTAGCCCATTGCCGTGAGCATATCGCGCAAGTTGATGGCAACTATTTCGGCTCCGCCGCGCGAGTAGTAGAATTTGTTGACTAGGAGTATGCGTTTAGCCATTATTGTAGCCTTGATGCTGTGTCGGTAATAAAAATGCTGGCCGCCATTGCCGCGGGCTTGGGCGTTATGCCTTGGTCCCCCATAGGTGGCGGTTGATTATATAACGTGATTGCCGATGCGATTATTATGTGCCTTGCGGCTCTTTTGGGTACTGCTTTGGGTGGTGCTTGCCTCTACCGGCTTCGGCGGTTTCGCTCGAAGATTTCCATCAGCTTGTGGGCGCATCCTTCGCGTGTGAGGTCGTTGCGCACGGCAAGGCATGCCTTGTGGTAGGCCGGATAGTGCCCAATGACTTCGGCAAGGTCGTTTTCGTCCCAGTTGTCGCGCACTATGCCCAGCTTGTGTCGGGCTATGTAGGATGCCGTGGTAGGCTTCGTGTTTGTCACGATGGGGGTGCCGCTCACAATCGATTCCGGTATCGACACCATGTTCAAGTCGCTGTGTGTGGCTATGAGCATGGCGCGCGCATGGCGCAGGAATCGTGCCATGTCGCGGTGGAGCATAAAGCCGTGGAATGTGACGTTGTCCACAATGCCCAGGTTGCATGCCAGCAGTTGCAGTTGTGCGGTCTGGTCGCCATCGCCTATTATGTTCAGGTGGTAGGAGGCATATTGCGGCATGGCCACCAGGCGGGCAAAGACCTTTATTATGTAGGCCACATTCTTGCGCTCCACCAGTTGCGACACCACTATCAGCGACTCGTCGGGCTCGTCGGCCGGAACCAGCACCTCGCTGTTGGCCCCGTGGTCCACCGTCTCGGGGCTCACATTGCTGTTGTAGCGTGCAATGAATTTTGCGGCCGGCTCGCTGCGCGGCACCACTAGTGTGTGGCGCATCACTGTGCGCACCACCAGGTTGTGCCACAGTTTCGACGGCAGCTTGTGCCACTTGTGCTGGTGAAAGGCCATCTCTTGCCATATCAGCACCTTGTCGCCGCAGGCGATGGTGGCTATGAGCGTGCCTATCGAGAAAGCCTCGCTGCACACTATCATGTCGATGCTTTGGCTGTGGGCTTTCAAGTAGCTGTAAAGGCCAATGGGGTAGGGTATCAGGTGTGGCTTGCACAGTTGCTTGAATCCCGATTTGAAGTAGATTATGCTGTAGTCGTAGGTCTCTTCCTTGGTGGGCTTGAACTCCTCGCTTGCCAGTATGGTCACGTTGTGCCCGTTTTTCACGAAGCCCATCGCGCAGTTGCTTATCATGGTGTCTTTAATGGTCTTGCGACGCTTAATCACACCATTTTCGGCAGTGGTCAGTATCAAGTTCAATAACACTACGTTCATAACTACAGTTGCTTTTCTTTATTATCAAGTATGGTATGCAAAATTAGCAAAAAAAAACATTCCTTACAACCTGCACACCGCCACAGTGTGATGACAGGGCTGGGCATATTGCAGATAATGGCAAAATGGGTTAACTTTGCATTACCTTGATTGCCGCCATGCGCTCAAGCCTGATGGCTCGAGCAGGCAGTGAAAAGGGTGAAAAAGTCAACGGCGCTGCAAGTGCCGCATATGTGCATCTCAAATGAATAACGACACCGTATCAATAGTAATTCCGGTATGGAATTCCGAGAAACTGCTGTCTCGCTGTCTCGACAGCGTGCTGGCACAGACGTATCCTCACCTTGAGGTGGTGGTGGTCGACGACGGCAGCCCCGACAATGCCGGTGCCGTTGCCGACGGCTATGCCGCGCGTTACAGCAATGTGAAGGTGATTCACAAGGTCAACGGCGGTTCGGCCGAGGCACGTCGCAGCGGCATAGCCGCGGCTTCGGGTGAATGGATATCGCTCGTCGACAGCGACGATGCCCTGCACGACCCCGATGCCATTGCTTTCCTTATGGCGAAGGCTTTGGACGGCGACCTTGATGTGGCGTACGGAACTAATGTGCATATGGTGAACGGCCTGCCCGCGTCGCAGTCGCACTTCGGACGGGAGCGGGTGTTGTCGCCCCTGGAATACAGTCGCTATGTGGTGTCGCCCGAGTGTCCGTGCGGCCCATGGGCATGCGTCACCCGTCGCGAGATTTGGCACGACGATGTGTGGCCGCCGGCCACGTTGCGCCTCCCATGCGAGGATATCTATACCGACATTCTTCTCACCAACCACATCACCCGCCCTGTGGGGCTATACAACCGTGTGGTGTATGACTACTATGAAGTGCCGGGCTCGCAATCGCTGGTTGGCGCATACAACACCACCGAATTGTGGCGCAAATTCTATGAGGGCATTGAAGCGCATCTTGGTGCAATATCCGATTCTGTGGTGGCACGCGAACTCGCATGTCGAAAAATCAACGACTTGTGCTTCCACATGCGGAAGGTGGATAGCAGCGACCCGTGGGTGCGCTCGCTCATAAGGCTTAACACTGCCGGATATCCGTTGAAAACGCGGGTGTGCCAGCAGTTGCTGCGCTGCAATGGCGCACGCCGTTTCTTCATTGTGGCCAACCGCCTTGCCAAGCGCCTGCTTGGTATCAACCGCAGCACTATCTGATGTCGCCACATGGCTATGCCGCAGCACAAAAATGCCAAGCTGTGACTTCAGTTCGCTGTTTCAGCTCATTTTGCAAAGTCTTGTGAGCCGGAATCGGCTCTTGGCTGATAGAATACCGTGACTTATGCTTTTTTGTAGTGAAAAGTTTGTGTGTTTGGCTTTCATTGGTTAAATTTGTGAAGAATAAGACGATGTGTGCCAATCATGTGCGTTGGCTGCCTAATACTTGGTTTTAGAACAAAAGATGATTTTACGGCCAATGTCCATGGCAAGTGCGTGTATGCGCTTGACCTCTGAGCGTGGCCGATATGTCGTGCCGCAATGTGCACATGTCATTGTCACGCTGGCGTTGGTCTCTTTTCTGAGACTTGATGTCTTGTGGCAGTCACATCACAACGCATTTCATGTGTCACACATCCACAGTTCATTGATTAAACTTGACTCTTTCTTTACTGTCGTTGCAGCAATTGTCGGCATGGCGGCAATCGGCACGAGCAACGGTTGGAAAGAAGGCTAAGATACGATACACCTTAAGTCTTTATTTTTTGACACAATACGCTAAAATTAATAAATGGTTTAAAATTATTAGTAATTAAGTAATGTTTTTACATCGGGGTGGCTGGGAAGTTACCCCGTTGTGATTTTTGTATGGCTATATGAAATCGCCGGGCACGGCCGCTGCTTGAGCTTGACCGTGCCCGGCGTGGGTAAAATTATGTGAATCTAACGCTTTTTGAAATAATCGTTATGGATTTTGATGCCGAATATTATGGCACTCATAGTGGTGGTGAGCAGATTGGTGCACAGGAGCGGTATGTTGCCCGTGAGCGCGCCTTGGATGGCAAACAGCAACCCTCCCGTTCCCATCAGCAGAAATGTGCAGGTGGCAATGTCGTCGGTCGAGCGGGTGCGTATGGTGCGCACGGTTTGGGGCAGATAGCCGAGCACCATGCATATAGATGCTGCAGTGCCCACTATGTTGCTCATGTGGTCGGAGATAAGATCTATCATTTTTCTTTGTGTATGGATAAATTGTTGATAATGTATGCGTTGCTTTGTGATGTCAATGTTTTATGAAGCGCACTGTGGCATGGCCGTTGACTGTGGCCAGATACACTCCGGCAGGCAGGCTTGCCACACTTGTGGTGATGCTTTGGGCTGTGCCGTCAAGGGCCTGATGCGTGACGAGAGCACCTGCGATGGTGCGGATGTCGATGGTGCTGATTCCTTGGCTGTGGCGCAGGGTGAGGCGGGAGTCTGAGCAGCTGGCATTCAGTTGGGAATCTTTTTGGGCTTTGGTTGCGGTTATGCCTGTCACTGTTCCTCTGACTCTGAGGTCGTAGGCAGCATAGCCGCCGGCCATGCAGTATTCATAGAGCCGCACGCAGTTGTCGTCGATGCGCTCAACTGCGAAGAACGAGCCGCACGACACGTTGCCGCTTGTGTATCCCACAGTGCCCAGTGGATTGAAGGTGAGCAGGTCGGCTCCGTCGGCCGTCATGTCGCGCACGGTGAAGCCACCGTTGTAGTTGGTGCCGGAGCAGTGCACAAACAGGTCGTGGCCGCCAAGCGTGAAGAAGGCGCCGCCCACCGAGTTGTTGCGGTTGGGGGCTGTGGTGGAGCCTGAACCGGTGAGATAGCTGCCCTGGTCGCTGCCGTTGTAGCGGCCGAATCCCGAGCTGCGCAGCTGGTAGATGAAACTTGCCGGATCGTTGCCGATGGGAATCACGTAGCCGGCTGTGTTGGCTGTGAGCGACAAAGTGCCTGAGGCAATCACGCTGTCCACTTTGCCGTTGGCGATTTTCACTACGTTGACTGTCTTCTGCTTGTTGGGGAAGAAGTAGACGTAACCGCCTTCGGCCGACATTACGTCGCCGCTTGCCGAGATGAAGTTGGTCTGGCCGGGATTGGCAAGGGTGAAGTCGAGGTCGATGGGCTCGGTGCTGCCTTTCTTGTAGATTCTGAGCTTGCTCGGATTGGCCGTGATGCCGTCGTTGCGCAGAATCAGATTGCCGGCATCGTCGGCGGCTATGCCGTGCGAACTGGCTCCTTGCAGGCTGGTTTCAACGGGGCCGTTGGCGTTATAGGCCACTATGGTCGAAGTGCCGTAGTTGTTTACGTAGAGGGTGCCGTCGACCCAGGCTCCTTGCTGGCCGGTGGTATAGGTGGTCTTGGAGCTGTTGCTAATGGGGAAGCATGTGGGCAGAGTGCCGTCGACGTCGCTGTAGCGGAACACGGTGCACGAGTCTATCTCAAGCGGGTCTACCTTCTCGGGTATGCTGTCCCAGTTGATGTCGGCAAGTTGGGGCATGGCCGATGGCATCAGGTAGTCGCACGTCATCATATACACGCCCATGTTGCCATATTTGGTGTAGTCGGCTGCCGAGTTCACAGTCCACATAGCCACTTGCAGGCCGGCGTCGTGGAATTTCTTCACGGTGTAGATGTCGAAGTAGCCCGACTGTATGCTGGGGTTCACCTTCCACTTCACGCACCAATCAAAATGGTTGGCCCAGTATTCGCCGGTGAGGAATTGGCAGTTGAGGTCGGGGTAATTGGTGCGTATGTATTCAATCGACTGTTTCATCGAGGTCAGGAACACGGCCTTGGAGCTCAGCCCCTTGCTGCTCACGAGCGAGGCGAGCCCTGCAAAGTTGCTCATGTCGTTGTTGTTGATGCCGGTGGTCCATTTGAGCTCAATAACAGGAATGGCCGATTTCTCGACGCAAATGTCGAGGTACTCTTCCACAGTGCATATCTTGCCTGTGTAGGTTATGCCTCCGCGCGTCTGTGTCAGCGTCTCGGCTTTCAGCTGGCTCAAGGTGGCGTTGGCCACGGTGAGCGAGCCGCCCAGGCTGGTGGTGGTTTCGTCGTGACTTATCACGTATTTGCCGTCGGAGGTGACTCTAACGTCGCACTCAAGGCCGGCGTAGCCATATTTGTCAATACCGTTGCGGTAGGCTTCAGTGGTGTTTTGCACACCTGTGTAACTACCGCGGTGACCGATGAATGTGGGCTTCCATGCGTGTGCACTGAGTGTGATGCAGGCTGCCGCTAAAATAAGTAAACTTTTTTTGAGAGTCATAGTACTTGGATTTTTGATTTATGAAATGGTAGCCCAAAAGGCTCTGTTGCGCAAATATAGCGTTTTTTTGCCGCATTCTATGCCGGTAGCACTGCGATTGCAAAAAAAAGCAACCACAGGTTTTGAAACCTGTGGTTGCATGGACAGGCACCTCAAGTGGTGCGTTGCTTTTTATCGTCGTGCTTGATTAAGCGGGCGTTTACTTCTTGGCATCGATTTCACGCAGCAGCTCCTTCACGGCTGTCTCGAGTTGGGCGTCACGGCCCTTGGCGAGTTCGGCCGGGTTGTTGGTGACATCGATGTCGGGGTCGAGCTGTGAGTTTTCCAGATAACTGCCGTCGGGGAGCTCATAGCCGATGATTGGAATACCGAAAATCATGCTCGGGTCTTGCAGTGTCTCCCACGACACGCTTGTCATGGTGCCAGGCACTGGTTTACCCACGAGTTTGCCCAGGTGCTGGTGCTTGTAGACCCAAGGAGTGCCGTGAGCGTTGCTGTAGTTGGCTTCGCACTGCACCATGATGCTCGGCTTGTTCCAGCGGCGGCTTGGCATGTCGCAAGCCTCGCGTCCGCGCACCACTTGAGTGAAATACTTCTGTCCGCTGAATAGTATCTCAATGTCTTCGTGCAGGCGGCCACCGCCGTTCCAGCGGGTGTCGATCACAATGCCGTCGCGCTTGTTATACTTGCCGAGCACTTGGCTGTAGACCTCGCGGTAGCTCTTGTCGTTCATTTGCTGCAGGTGCACATAGCCCAGTCGTCCGCCCGAGAGGCTGTCGACCAGTTGTGCGCAACGCTTCACCCAGCGTTTGTAGAGGATGTTGTTCCACTCCGAGGCTGTCACGGGGAGCACCACTTCTTCCCAGCGCTTGCCGGTAGCCGGATTGTAGAGACTCACAAGGGTCTTCTTGCCGCTGGTGCCGTTGAGCAGAGATGTGTAGTCGTTCTCGATGGTGATGTCGGTGCCGTTGATCTTCTCTACCACAGTGCCTTTGCGCACTTGCGATTTTGCACGGTCAAAGGGGCCGTATTCCACCACCTCGTCAACTTTGAGCCCGTTGCCGGCATACTTCAGGTCGAATAGCAGTCCCAGGCAGGCGGTAGCCTCGCTGCGGCTTGAGGGGTAGTATCGTCCGCCTGTGTGCGATGCGTTCAGCTCGCCCAGGGCCTCGCTCAGCAGGTTGGCAAAGTCGTAGTTGTTGCTGATGTGGGGCAAGAATTGCTTGTAGTTGGCCACCACGGCATCCCAGTCGCATCCGTGCATGTTCAGGTTGTAGAACTTCTTGGCTATCTGTCTGTGCACGTGCTCCAGCTCGTATGCGCGCTCGTCGGCAAGGTTGAGCTTCATTTGAGCCTTGTAGTTGATTGGGGTGTATTTGTCGCCGCTCACGGCAAGTTTGCCCATCTTCGACCCGAGTACAAAGATGTTTTTGCCGTCTTTGTCTTGCTCAAGTCCGGCCCACCGTGAGTTCAGCTTATTGATGAGCTTGGTGCTGTGCTCGCGCAGGTCCATTTTCCAGAGGTCATAGCCTCCTTCGAAGGCCGACAGATAGTAGAGGTTGTCGCCGTCTTTCGAGAATGTGGCCGAGGCAATGTCGCTCGAGTTGGGAGTGACGCGCACCACGCGGTCGCAGATGCCGTCGAGCTGCACGTCGATGGTCTTGGGCTTGCTTTCCTCGTCTTTCTTCTTGTCGTCTTTCTTCTTGCTGTCCTTTTTGCCTTTCTTCTTGTCGCTTGCGCCTGGCTTGTCGGCATTGGCTTTCTTGTCGAGCTCTTTGCGCAGTTCATAGTCTTCTTTGCTCAAGCGGTATTTGTCGTAGGCGTCTTCGTTGACAAATGCCATCATCACGTCGCTTTGCGAACCCCATGAGGCTTGGCTGCGCATTCCGTAGCGGTTGCTCAGCCATGTGATGGCGTTGCCGTCGAGTGCCCAGCGGGGCTGCTCGCTGATGTAGGCGCTTCCGGTGATGTTGGTCACTTTTCCGCCTTGGGCACTCACGATGCCTATGTCGCTGTATGGGTCACGGCCGTTGCCTATGATTTGCAGGGCAAACCACTTGCCGTCGGGCGACCATTTGTATTCAAATTTGCCAGTCGAGCCAAACCACATCGACCCGTCGGTAACCTCGCGTACTGCACCTGATGCCACGTTGAGCACCTTGAGCTTGCTGCGGTCTTCCACAAAGGCAATCTCCTTGCCGTCGGGCGAGTAGGCGGGCTGATAGCGCTCTACTGTGCTCGAGGGCAGCACCAATTCTTCCTTGATGGTGGTGGCGTTGGGGAAGTTGGGGTCGTCCTTGCGGCCTATGGTGGCTTTCACCAGCTGCCAGTTGCCGTTGCGCTCGCTGGCATAGATGAGGGTGCGGTTGTCGGGACCCCAGCACACGTCGCTCTCGGCCTGCGGTGTGTTCGACACCTGCTTGGTGGTGCCATATTCTACCGATGTGACAAACACGTCGCCGCGCACAATGAATGCCACCTGCTTGCCGTCGGGCGAGGGCACTGCCTCTGAGGCCCCGGTCGTCATGGTCAGGTTGGCCACTTGGTCGCTGTCGTCGTGGTATAGTGTGACTTGCACTTTCTGGGGCTGGCCGCCGTCGACTTGGGTATAAAGCTCGCCGTTTTGTGTGTAGCACAGGGTGCCGTCGTTAGCCATCGACAGGAAGCGCACGGGATTCTTGGTGAAGTTGCTCACCTGGGTGGCATTCTGCGGATTGTCTAAGCCGAATTTCCACACGTTGAATGAGCCACCGTTACGCTCGCTCAGAAAATACACTGTGTTGCCGTCGGGTGCCAAAACCGGTGAACGGTCTTCTCCGGCACGGTTGGTGAGGTTGGTAAACTTGCCCGAAGCCACGTCGTAGCGCCAAATGTCGCGGGTGACCGACGATGTGTGGTGCTTGCGCAGTGCGTCTTCAAATCCCTTTTGGTCGTGGAAGAGCATGAAGTCGCCCTTGGGGCTGAATTTCACGTCTTCGGCCGGAGTGGCTATTATCTGCTTGGCTCGGCCTCCGCCCACTGGCACGCTGTAAAGCTCGGGCTGGCGCGATGTGGGGAACGACATGCTTGCGGCCGGGTCTTGGATGGCAGCGCCAAACACCACGCTACTGCCGTCGGCAGTGAATGTGGTGGGCACCTCGCTGGCCGAGTTGAAGGTTAGCTGCTTGGGCTGTCCGCCCTCGGCCGGCATCACATACACATCGAAGTTGCCCTTGCGGTCACTGGCAAATGCTATGGTCTTGCCGTCGGGCGACCATACGGGATTGCACTCGTAGGATGGCTGTGATGTGAGTTGCACAGCCTGTCCGCCTTTCGATGACACTTTGTAGAGGTCGCCTTTATAGGCAAACACTATCTCCTTGCCGTCGGGCGAGATTTGCGCATAGCGCATCCACAGCGGTGTGGTGGCCATCGAGGCCATTGCTGTGGCGGCGGTGAACGCGCAGGTGAGTATCAATTTCTTGCTCATAATATAAATTTGGTGTTACTATGTTGTCTTTTTGTGAGTTTGTGTGGTATGCACTAATCTATCTTGCAAAGTTAACGTAACTGGATGTGTTAATCAAGTGAAAATGCCCGATTGCGGCGTGTGCTTATTGCAATATTGCGCTTTTGGGGGCGTTTCTGCTGCATTTTTTGTATGGGGAATCGTCTGGTTTCCTCGGGTGAGGCCTTATACGTGGAGTTTGGCTTTCAGCTTGATGGCGATTTCACTGAGCATCTCGTGCGGGATTGCCGCTATGCTGGCGGCGATTCCGGCAATGGCTATTGTCACTGATTGCCACCACACGAGGTCGACTGCAAAAGGAATGAAACAAACCACCATGGCCATTACGGGAATGGCTGTTGAGCGGTAGATGCTAAGTCTGAAATAGCGGCGCATGTCCCACAGGCGTATCGAGAACAGCGTCATGTTGGTGGCTATGCTGGTCACAAGCACGCCGTTGATGCCCAGGTGTGGAATGAGTGTGAAATTCATCACCACGTTCACTATTGCCGCAGTGGTGATTGCCGGCAGGGTGCGGGCGGTGTCTTTGGCGCACTGGTAGCCCATGTCGAAAAACGCGGCTGCCGCAAAGAACACGGCCGACACTCCGAGCGGATACAGGAAATCGAGGCTTGGCTGGTACTTGCTCTCCACGAGCCAAAAATAGTTATACTTGACTACAAACGTGTAGGCTATCAATATCACGGCAAGCACCGAGATGTAGGTGTTGAACATGCGTGAAAAGAACCGGTCGCGGTCGCTGCTGTTGTATTGCAGGATGGCGGTCTCTTGCCACGCCTGGTAGAATATCACCGCAAGGGTCTGGATTATTCCGGTGAACTTTGTGGCCACGGCATACACGCCGTTCACGTCAAGTCCCAGATAGTGCATGATAAACCACCGGTCGCTGCTTTGCGTCATCCACCAGCATATCGATCCGGGCAGCAAGGGCAGTGTGTAGCGCAGGATGCCGCGGCCCACTTCGCGCCAGTCGGCGCGGCAGCTGAAGTAGCGGCGGAATATGCTCAATTTCACTTCAATGTAGAGCACGGCCACTACGCGAGCCAGGATATTGGCGAGAAACACGCCGTCGATGCCCATATTGAAACCGGCAAGGAAAATGATGCTGAATGCACTGATTCCAAACGATGATATAAGTCCGGCGGTGACAAATGTGCGGTTGTCGCCCAGGCCGCGCGCCATTTGCGTGATTACGTCGTAGGCCGACATGGCTACCAGCAGGGCAAATGTGGCCCACAGGTAGTCGAGATTGGTGAACACGCCGAGCAGCATTGTCACCAGCGTAGACACACCCACCATCAGTCCCATCGTGCGGTACACGAAGGTGATGATCTTGCGCCGGCTGTCGTCGTTGTTGGTGTCGAGCAGGAAGCGGAAGGCTCCGTCGCGCAGCTGCAGCGTCTCGAAGGGCAGCAGCAGAAACACTGCCGTGAGGCACACGTCGTAGTAGCCGAAGTCGTTGGGGTTGTGGATAAAATAAGTGTAGAGCGGCATCATCAGGAATGTGATGAGCTTTGAGCCTAAATTCCCGACGGCATATATCAGCAGGTCTTTAAGGAACTTCACGCCCCGCTGCTTATTCGACCCGGTGTTTTGTGACTGATTCATCCCGCTCTCTACTCTGGTTGATTTTACTTATCTGTTTCAGTGCGCAAAGTTACTCATTTGGCGTCACATTTGCTAATTGGTGACGCCGTGAGACCTTGCCGCAATGTTGCCGTCATCATTGACGTGAATGTTACTGCTCCGTCGTTGTTGAGGTGGCCGCGGTCTTTATAGTAGTGGTCGGCCCACACTTCGGGAGCTTCGGTCATGTCGGCAAATGCCACACTGTCGCGCTTGGCTTCGGCTGCCAGCCAATGCCGCATCCCGTTGTCAATCTCGTGGTTGGGCGAGAGCACAATGTGCAGGCGTATGCCGTTTTGACGGCATAGCCGTGCTATGCGGCGCAACTGTTCCACCTCAATGGGGCTTGGTGTGAAGGGGCCATAGGTGGTGTTACCGTGTTCGATGTCGCTGCCATAGAGCGGTGAGTAGCCGTCGGTTGCGGTTGTCGGGTGCTTTAGCATGGCTTTTGTGAGCCACAACAAGCTGCCGTTAAGCCTATAGAGGTTGCTGTGCAGCTTGAGCTTTAGCCGCCAGTCTTGGCTTGAGTCGATATAATCGGTCACGGCCTTGTTTTGCCCGTAGTAGCACTTTATGTCGGCAATGCTGTTGTCGATCCAGTCGCCATTTATCATAGAGTTGCAAATGTCGAGCACCACCACACGCGGGGTGCACCGTGTGAGCCACGATTGAAGCACCAGGCAGGCATAAGCCACGTCGTGGCCGTCGGCCCCGGCATTGTATGCGCTCATCCCCAGGCTGTCTTCAATCACTTTGGGCACGTAGTGGTGCTTTGCCTTGCTCGACCCCAAAATCAGCACATCGGCGCTTTTGTGTGTCAATGCCTGGTTGATGTCGGCCTCAAATGTTCCCGAGTCGGGCATGCGCTGCAGCAGTGCATTGCCTGCCACGCCTGCTGCCCAGTCGGCTGCTGTCACTATCGCCGCTATGATTGCTATGCTCAAAATCCATTGTCTCATAACTAAATGCCGCATTAAAACTGGAAATAGATGAAGCTCACACCATCAACCTCGCCTGTGAGTACCACATACACTATCAGAGCGGCCGCACTGGCCACGCGCACCCATTTGTGCCGTGAGTGCATGAAGTGCCCTTGGGTGGCGGGCATGTGTTCGTCGCGCCACTCTTTGTAGAGCATTATGCATACTGAAAGAGCTCCCATAGTGAAAAGTTGGGCCGACGCCGTGGTGAACAGTGGGCCAAAGTTGCCCCACATGCCGTGTGTGATGGTGCAGATGTCGGCAAATGAGTTGGCCCGGAACATCATTGCGCCATAGGCGCACAGCACAAAGGTGAGCAGTTGCCGTGCCATGCGGTAGGCTCGCGGTACGGTGGCTCCGAACTTCTGCTCAAGTCGCTTGCGTGGGGCGGTGGCGGCCTTGTCGATTGCCACCCAAAGTCCGTGCCATGTGCCGAATAAGATGTAGGTCCAGTTGGCCCCGTGCCATATTCCGCACACCACAAACGTGATTATCAAGTTGGCGTAAGTGCGCCATTTTCCACGGCGGTTGCCCCCCAGGGCTATGTAGATGTAGTCGCGCAGCCACGATGACAGTGTGATGTGCCAGCGTCGCCAGAAGTCGGCCACGTTTTGCGCAAAAAACGGGCGCGCAAAGTTCTCGGCCACTTTAATGCCAAGCATTTGTCCCACGCCTATTGCCATATTTGAGTAACCGGCAAAGTCGGCATACATCTGTATCAGGTAGAGGAACGAGGCTGCGATGAGTGTGGTGGAGTTATGGCTGCCACAGTTGTTGAACACGGCATCGGTATAAGGGCAGATGCGGTCGGCTATGCACATTTTCATAAAGAAGCCCCATAATATGCGGCGACCTCCATTACTCAAGTGGATGGCTGAAAGCTGCCGTGGCTGTCGCAATTGTTCCAAGAAGGGTGCCGGGCGGTCAATCGGCCCCGACATGATGGTGGGAAAGAAAGCCACATAGGTGGCAAAGTCTACAATGCTTGAGCATGCCTCCATGTTGCCTTTGCGCACTTCAATCACATAGCTTATGAGCTTGAATGTGAAGAAACTGATGCCTATGGGCATTATGATGTTGAGGGTGCTCGTGTGGGCGTTTATGCCTATGGCGTGTAAGGCTGCCGCAAATTCCTGTGTGCTGAAATTCAAGTATTTGAAATACCACAACACTCCCACGCCGGCCACTATGCCTGCAGCGGTGAGTCTGTTGGCTGTGGCCCGACGGTCGGGGCTGAGGTTGCCAATGGCCTTACCCAGTGCATAGAACACAACTGTGGCAACCGCAAGCAAGGGCAGCATGCGCCAGTCGGCATAGCCGTAGAATGCGTAGCTTGCCGCCAGCAGCCACACGTTTTGCAGCCGCGCGCTGTAGCGCCAGGCTGCGTAGTAGGCTATGGCCACTACGGCAAAAAAAATGGCGAAGTCGATTGAGTTGATCAGCATGGTTGCTCGGCTGGCAGTTTATTTGAAGGATTTGCCCCGGGCGCGTTGGCTTTTTGTGGTTTGGGCTTCTCCCACATGGTGAATGAGAAAATGAAAAACATCAAGCTGAACACAAGCATGCGGTGAAGGTCGGCATAGAGCAGCAGCATGATTACCGACAGCAGCGAGTAGAGCATAGTGCCCGTGTCGCGGTGGCTGTAGAGGCGTGGTCTCAGACAATACAGCCCGGCGTAGAATGCTATGAGCCACAGTGTGCCCACTATGCCCAGTTGCAGGAAAATGTGCAGCAGGTAGGGGTTGGTGCCAAACACCATCCATTGGTATTTGGTCCCGAAGTCGGTGGCAGCCATGTGCTCAGAACCGTTGAACAATCCCATTCCGAAGCCCAGCCACTCATGCCCGGGGTTCTCTTCCAGCACGTTGGGCGTGAGCACTATTTTTGTGACGCGTGGAATGTCGGGCAGCGCACTGTCGTCGTTCTCGAGCATCCATGTCACGCCGCCCACTGCCTGGTCGATGTCGAGGTCGTCGTCAAACAGGTAGGTGTTGAGCAAATAGTTCAAGTCGGTAAAGTCGCTGTCTTCGTCGGGCAGTGCGGCGGCATAGGCATAGCAGCCAATGGCCACAGCCAGCACCGTGAGGGGAATCATTACCAGCATGCGCTTTATCATTTCGCGGTTAAATGGAATGAGCAGCACAAAGTAAAGCCCAAGCAAGATGATGCTGATTTTTGTCTCGTTGAGGAATGTGGGCAGCAGCAATATCACCAGCCACTTGTTGGCCAATATGCTACGGAACACATTTTGTGGATCGTAGCGGCGGCGCATCAGGTAGAACGAGAAAAAGTAGATGGTCCACGACACTGTGCCTGAGAACATGTTACCAATTGAGCCGCCGCCGTGGTCGCAAGCGCCATATTTGATGAATTGCCACGGCAGGCACACGGCCTGGATGCACAGGAAGATGAATGCTTGCTTGTCAAGCGCGCGCAGGAATGCGTCGTGCCGTTCCTCGCTGTCCCACATGTAGCGTAGCACTGGCACCAAGAACAGTACTCCAACGAACACGCGTGTTCCGTTGAGCCATGTCACGAGTGGTGAGTGGTTTATTAGTATGGTGCTCACATAGCTGATGACCACATATGATGCAACAATGGCAATGTCGAACTTGTGGCGCAGTGTCCACAAGCCAAGTATCACCACAATGGCGTCGGCCGCAAGCATCACAGGGGTGCGCAGTGGCTCTATGAAAGGCGCAATCTCCTCGGCCACAAATCCGAATGCGGCTACAAGCCAAAAGGCCGTGAAGAGCATGCGCTGCACCAATATGTTTTTTTGTATTCTCATGAGCTAAGAGGCCGGGCCTCAGTTGCCTGCAGATGCGTGTTGGCGCATCGGTTTGGCTGAGGCCGGGTCACTGAATGTGAGTGTGTCAGCTTTTCGATTCCTCTTTGCCGTAGCCGTATCCGTAGCCTTGCGACAGACGCGGGTTGCTGTCGTTGACCACCATGGCCACATTCTTGAGCTGGCCGCGGCGCACCACGCTGTTGAAGTATTTTATCAGGCTGCGCTTCGTGTAATTGGCGCGGGTCACATACACCACAGCGTCGGCATGGCGCACGAGCGAGAATGTGTCGCTCACCATGGCAATCGGGGCTGAGTCGACCACTATCACATCGTAGCGTGCGCGAAGTTCCTTGAACAGCTCGTCAACACGGTTGCTGAGCAGCAGCTCACTCGGGTTGGGCGGTATGGGGCCACCCACAAGCACGTCGAGGCCGTTGATTGCATCGATTTGCTGTGGCACGTCGGTGAAATTGACTTCGCTCTTGGCCAGATAGCTGGTCACGCCAGGTGTGGTCGACAGTCCGAGCATGTCGGCCAACTTGGGGCTGCGGATGTCCATGCCCACAAGAGCCACCTTCTTTCCGCCGAGTAAGGCGAATGTGGCAGCCAAGTTGGTGCTGACAAACGACTTGCCCTCGCCGCTCACCGATGAGGTGACGAGCAGCACTTTATGCTCGGCCGAGGGAAGCATGAACTGGATGTTGTTTCGTAGCAGGCGGAAAAGCTCTACAATCGACGATGTCTTGCCCGGTTTCACCACAAGCGGGCTGTGGTGGCGGTTGTGGCAAATTTCGCCGATGACGGGAACTTGGACAATGTCTTGCAGCTCGTCGGTGGTAGAGAATTTGGTGGTGAACACGTTCTTGATGTAAAGCACTGCAAGCGGAATGAGCAGTCCCATCACCAGAGCCACAAATGCTACCATCATGGGCTTGGGCGCAACGGGTTCGCTCTGCGCGAATGCGTGGTCTACGATTTTGCCTTTGGGGGTGGTGGCTGCCAGCAGCAGTGCGTTTTCCTCACGCTTTTGCAGCAGGAATGTGTAGAGCGTGTTTTGTATGCCTTGCTGGCGGTAGAGGGTGCGTGCCTCGCGTTCCTGGGTTGGCATTTGGCTGATTTGTCCCGACGAGCTGTTGTCGACCGAGCTCACTTGCTGGTGCTGGATGTTGATGGCTCGCAGGGTGTTGTCGATGCCGCGCTGCACGTTAATGCGCATTGCCGAAATCTGGTCGTCGATCTCGCGCAGGGCCATGTTGCCGGGCTTGGCACTGTTTTCCAAGCGTGCCCGCTCCAGAATCAGGCGGTTGTAGGCGGCAATGGGTGCTGCGGCTTGCGTTGAGTCGACCGAGAACGGAATGTAGCTGTTGCGGTTCTTGGGGTCGTTGATGAAGTCGCGCACCATTTCGGCTATGCGGTAGCGGGTTTCCAAGGCCAGTGCCTGCTGCTCGGCCAGCGTCTGCTTGCCGAAGAGGGTCTTGGTCTGGGTCTCCACGTCATATATCTTGTTGGCTTTCTTGTAGGCTTCAATGTCGGCCTCGCTCTTGGTGAGCTCGGTATAGATGAGCCCAAGGCGCTCATCGATGAACTTGCCGGTGTTCACAGCCATCTCGTTTTTCTCTTCCTGGCCGCGCTCGTTATACAGGGCCATGATGGTGTTGAGAATGTCCTTGGCGCGTTGCGTGTTGGTCTCGGTGATGTCCATATAGATGGCATTGCTCTTCTTGGTCAGGATTTTGATGGTCATGTCCTTTTGCAGCATCTCCGACTTGCGCACGTTGCCCACCACGCTGGCGTTGATGGTGGTGGCTTTGCCGGGCTTGAAGTGGCTGGTCTTGCTGATTTGGAACATGCCGTAGGGCGTCTTCACGCGCACGGGGAATTCGGCACCGTCAACGCTGGCGAGGGTCTTGAAAAAGCCTTTTTTCACTTTCACGTCGGCTTTACCGTCGCTGCCTATCTCAATTTTGAATTTAAGCGACACCGACAGTGTGTCGAAGAGCTCGTTGGGAGCGTCGATTTCAATCGGAGAGTCGCCATAATGGTCCACTTTCTTCATGAATCCCGTTTTCTCGATATAGCTGCGGTTGATTTTCAGCTTGTTGATCATCTTGCTGCACAACTCGTTGGAGCTCATTACCACCACTTCGTCGTCAACCTTTGAGCCGCCTATGTCGCCAAGGCTGAGGCTCTTGAGCAGTGAGGCACCGGCGCTCGACCCGTTGTCGTCTTGCGCAACGAGTATGGTTGATGTTACCAGGTAGGTGGGGAGTTTCACCTTCAGGTACACTGCTGCCAGGGCGAAGCAGGCCACTAATGATGCTGCAAACATCCACCAGTAGCGTTTGTATTTGTTGAATAGGGCGCCGAAATCAATTATCGGCTCTTTTTGAGTGAAATTATTGTCGTTGGAACTCTGATTTTGACTCATGACTGTATTGTTGTGACACACAGAGTGACTGTTGATTGTTTTCTTTTTATAGGGTTGTGTATGATAAGCGGCTTTGGCGGCTGCGCTGGGGTGTGGCTTATTTCACGGTGAGCGCAATCACAAGCGACGCGATAACCGATGCCATACTCACCACGGTTGAGATGGCCGACAGTTTGTAGGCGTTATTGGTGTTATACCTTGAGTTGTCAACCTTGATCTTGTTTGGCTCTACATATACCACATCGTTCTGCTTCAAGTAGAAGCAGGGCGACATGAATGCGCTGTCGCTGTTGAGGTTGATGCGCGTGAAGGTCTTTTGACCGTCGGTCTCGCGAATCACCATCACATTCTCGCGACGGCCATACTCGGTGAGGTCGCCGGCATCGCTCAGGGCATCGAGCACCGAGTAGCGCTGCGACTGCACGTAGATCTTGTGCGGACTCTTCACCTCTCCCATCACGTCGACGTTGAAGCCCAGCAGCTCCACTCTCACAAACGGGTCTTTCACGTCGTGGCTCACCATGTTTTTAATCATTTGGGCAATTTCGCTTGTGGTCTTGCCTTTCACGTTGATTTCCCCTAAGTTGGGAATCACTATGTTGCCGTTGTAGTCTACGATATACGTCTGGGTGCGCACATTGCCGCTCACTTGCATTTCACCGCGTTTCGCCACGTTGACCACCGGTTGGTTGTAGGCGGCCGTTGCGTCGGGCACGTTAGATGATATGTTGATTAGCAACTCGTCATCGGGTTGGATGCGGATTTCGGGTATTGCTGTTGATGGCAACTGGCCTTGTGTGGTTGTGGCTGTATTCTCGAAATAGGCGAGATGGCTTTGGGTGGTTTTGCACGATGCCATCATAAGGCATACGCTCAATATAAGTAAAGATTTTTTCATCAAAAAAAGCTTTTTATGCTGTGTGTGACGTCAATTCTATATATTTCTATAACGAATTGTGTGGCTTAATATTTTGCGGTTCTGCAAAATAAATGCCGCTTTATGGGCGGCATTTTTCATTAGTTGTGCAAAGTTAGTGCAAATCGTGTGCAACGACAAGCGGGCAGTGCCCTAATTTGCGTTTTGTCGTTGGCCGGGTAGGCTTTTTTCACGTTTTTCGGCACGGCTACCTTCCTTGCCGGTAGCAAGCACCGGCCGGGAAGCATTTACCTCCCGGCCGGTGATGGATTCTTTAATTGTCTGTTAAAGTGGTGGGTATGTGCGTTTCGCCACAGACTCCCGTTCACCTCTTGCGGTTGCGCACCGAGCGCACCGAGCCCGAATTGCTTGACTGCTTCGCTGCTTTGGGCTGGCGGGTCTTGATTGTGGTCGACTTCTTTTTCTGCGTTGTCGTTTCACTCTTGGTGCCGCGCTTGGTCTTCGCACGCTTGTTCACGCTCTTTTTGTCCTTGGCCTCGGTGGCAGTGGCGTTGTCGCCGTCGGCATTGGCTTCGTTCTCGGCTTGGGCTTTTGCCTCGGCACGTGCCTGCAACTCTTCGCGGCTGGGCACCCACAGGTTCTTGTCGAATGAGCGAAGTCGCTGCTCTATGCTGTCTTGGGCAAGTTTGCGCTTCTCGGGGTCGGGAAATTGCTGAGCCAGCGATAGGTTGCGCAGGTTTTTCACTTTGTAGATCTCACCTGTATACATCTGCAACTTGAAGAAGTCATCGAGATTGTAACGGGTGAGGTTGTTGTCGTCGTCGGTAAACACATACTGCTGGGCCATCCACGGGCGGATGTCATTGAGCTTTACCCAAAACATGGGGTACTTAAGTGGCTCGCCGCCGTAGTCGTCGGTGCGGTGCAGCACCGGGCATATGGCTTCGACGCTTGATTTCATCTTGTTGCTGCGCGTGTCGAATTGCCATTTCTCGATAATGTAGTAGCTCAGCACCTCGTTGGCGGGGATGTCGGCGTCTTCAATCTTGAATTTGGGCGATTTCGATGTGCTGCCCTTGGCTTCGGCATAGAGCACATGGAAGCGGTCGAGCATGTCGCGCACCTTAATCTTGTATTGGTCGGTAAACATCTCGCGGCCGTCAAGATATTCGTAGACCGAAATCTGCCCGTCGGCAAGGCAGCGCATTATGATGAAGAAGAGGTCCTGTCCGTCGGCATTTGGCTCGTCGGGATAATAGAGGGCGGGGTTCTTGTCTTTGGTCAGGTCGAGTGAGCGGTACACCACCTTCATCCACTGCAGGTCGGCATCGCTTGGCTCGGTCACCTCATAGAACGATTGCTGCCTGTCGGTGACGGTGAGTCCCGAAGTGCCAGCCTTCTTGTTGCGGTCGGCACTTGAGCCTGTGCGCTTCACCACCTGCGCCCCTGCGGCGGGGGCGGTGAGCAGCAGCGCGGCTGCTATCGTTGTCAGTTTTAAGAGTTTCATTATTTTCCCGTAATATATGTGTGTTGAAAAAATCTGGTTTTTTGAGTTCTTTTGCCGTGGCATGCCATTGTCAGTTCACAATCACTTCCATCGGGGCAATGTCGCGGGTGATGCCGTCGGGGCCCACTGCCTTTACGCGGGTGATGTAGAACCGCTTCCCGCGTTGCAGGCGGCGTATGGCTTGTAGCTGGCGCTCGCTGAACCGTGACCCGGCCGACACTTCGGGCATTGCGTTGCCCATCGAGTCGAAGAACACAGTCTCGAAGCTTATCACGCGGTAGTCGATGTTGAGGATGTCGTCGTCGATGGCTGCGTCTACGCCCGATGCTGCCAGCAGCAGGCCCTTAGAGAAGCCGCGGCCTCCCTTGTAGCGGTTGACGTTGCCCTTTGCGTCGCGATAGGCGATAAACGGCATCGGGTCGGGCAATTTGCGCACGCGGAATGTGGTGGAGCCCACGTTCATGCGCTGGCCGTCCATTTCGGCGGTTACGGTGATTACGCACTCAGCGCCCACCTTGGTGGGATGTGCCACCCAGCCGTTGCCGCTCTTCACGAGCGAGCCGTTGGTCATTGAGGCCGAGATTGACGATGCCGGCACTCCGGGCACGCCTATGCTTATGGGGTTGTTGATGCCGGCATAGAGCACGTTCATCATTGTTGCCGATATGGTTGCCACTGGATCAATCACGGTGTAGCTCGACTTGAAGTCGCGGCGTGTGAGTGTGCCGTCGCGGCCCATCACCTCAATCCAGCCCGAGTAGTCGTAGGTGCCGGCCTTTCCCGTGCCCACTTCATAGTGGCCTTTGTTGTTGGCCAGGCGCTGCCCGTTCACATACACCACCGGGCGCTGTGTGGTGTCGACGGCTGCCAGCACAATGTCGGCGGCATATTTTGTGCCTCGCATCACTATGCGCGATTGTGGCACCACGAATGCGTTCACCAGGTTCACACGCATGTCGCCCATATCCACGTTCTGCAGTAGCTGACTCAGAATCTCGCCTTCGGAATAGCGCACGTCGTTCTGTAGTTTCGTGAGCAGGGTGATGGCGGCAATCGAGGGCATGTTCTCAAACATGGTCTCCTCCCAGTTCTTTCCGGTTGCCGGTTGTCCCTTGACGTGTGGCACCTTGGTCGAGAGGGCTTCCTCTAAGTTGGCTCGTTTGGCCTGCTCGGTGACATATTGCAGTATGAGCCCTCTGTAATTGTCGATTTTCATGCGCAGCAAGCGGCCTTTTCCGCCGGTGGTGGAAAGCATCACTTGCGATGCGGCGTCGAGGTTATCTTTGTTCTCAATGCTTTGCGGATCGCCTTGCGGCCCGTCGGCTGCTTGTGCAATCTCTTTCTTCAGTTGGTCGATGTAGTCATATAGGCTGTCGGTCGTCTGCGTCACATGCATGGCGATGTCGAGCCAGCGCTTTCCTTTTTTGGGGTTCTTGGAATTGAACGCCTCAAGCTCGGCCAGCAGTGCGCGGTTGCGGGCCGTGATGGTGCGGTTCGACCTCAGCAGGCCTTCTTCAACCTGGCTGAAGCCGTTGAGCACGTCGCTCGACACGTTAAGGGCAAGCATAGCCGTCAAGACGATATACATCAAGTTTATCATCTTTTGGCGGGGCGACATCCTGCCCACCGTTTGATTTTTAGCACTTGCCATTAAGCGTTATCCTTTAGTGTCGTAGTTATCATCGTTGTTGTCGTCGGCAGTCATTCCCGGCATTCCGCCCATGGGGCGGTACATGTTCACGGTCATGGCCTTGATCATCTTTTCATACACGCTGTTGAGCTGCTTCATGTAGCGTGCCATCTTCTCGGTCTCGTCGCAGTAGGTGGCACTTTGTGCAGCCGATTTCTCGTACATGTCGCGTATGTCTTTCAGGCCGCGGTTCACACGGTCTATGCTGTCGATTTGTGATGAGATGCTCTTGAGCTGAATCTCGTAGATTGTGTTCAGGCCGCTGATGTTGCGGTTGAGAGCTTCCATCTGGTCGACGTATCCGGTTGATTTGCCGCCTATTTCCTCGCCGTTGCCCACGATGCTCTCGTAGCTCTTGAGCAGCGAGCCCGACACGTTGTTGAGGGCTTCGGTGGTGGCGCTCAACTTCTCCATTTGCTCGCTGATTGATGCCATTTGGCTCAGATACTGCTGGGTGGCGTCGGTGAGCTCGGCCATTTTCGACAGTTGTTCGCTGGCCGATGCCATGCGGGCAATGCTCTCGCTGAGCGATTGGGCGTCGTCGGGGGTGAGGCTTACGCTTTGCGGCAGTCCCACGGCCTGTGCTGTTGCCTGTGCCTGTGCTTGTGCTTGGCCTGCTGTGCCGCCTTCGGCATTGCCGGCAATCACTATGCCGCTGCCTGAGCTGAAATCTGGACGGTCGTCAGGGTCCTTGGTCTTGAGCACGGGAAACACGTCTTCCCAGTGGTACTGGCTTTCGGGACGGTCGAATGCGGTGAGGATAAACATAAGCACCTCGGTGCCCATGCCCACGCACAGCAGCGTGTTGCCGCCAGGGAGGTGCAGGATTTTGAATAGGGCACCCCAAATTACCACTGCGGCACCGATACTGTAGGCGAAGTTGAAGAAACGCTGTCCCTTCTCGCCCGAGAGGAACCGCTCAATCACGTTCTTATATTTCTTTATTTTACCCATTTTTCAATTCTTTGGTGAAATGTGGATTTTGTCGTCGTGTGTGTCTGTGGCCCAAATGGAGCGGCAGACTATTGTTTTCTCTTTACTTTCACGTAGCCGGCCTTCGAGCGCACGCAGCGGAAACCAATGTAGCTGCGCTGCTCATTCTGGTATTCCCACATGCGGATGTCGCTGCGGATGTTGTGTGCCACGTCTTTCCACGAGCCGCCGCGCACTATTTTGCGCGACATCTTGTAGGGGTCTTCCTTGGCTACGTTGTAGCGGAACTCGGGGTTGAGATCGCTTGTCATCTTGTCGATGCTCTCGGTGTAGGCGGTCGAGGTCCACTCGCTCACGTTGCCGGCCATGTCATACAGCCCGAAGTCGTTGGGCTGATAGGTGCCGGCGGGGGCGGTGATGATGCTTCCGTCTTTCACGTAGTTGCCTTCCATGGGCTTGAAGTTGGCATAGAAGCAACCGTCTTGCTCGGTGAGAGGCAAGTCGCCCTCCCACGGATATTTGTTCTTGTTCACACCGGCGCGGGCTGCATATTCCCATTCGGCCTCGGTGGGCAGTCGGTAGGGCTCGATGTACACGCCGTCGCGTCCGAGCGACTTTTTCAGGAACTCGGTGCGCCAGTTGCAGAAGGCGTTGGCCTGTTCCCAGCTCACGCCCACCACTGGATAGTTGTTGTAGTTGCCGTTGGCGAAATACATGCGCACGTAGGGCTCGTTGTAGGCGTTCTCAAAGTCGTTAACCCAGCAGGTGGTGTCGGGGTATATGTTCACAATGTAGGTGTTCACGAAGTCGAAGTCGCTTTGCAGGGTGCGCGTGATGGTTTGGCGCACTATGTTGCCACCGTCGTCGATATAAGCGGTGTCTTTGCTTATGGTCGGGTTGGTCTCGGGCACTGCATGGTCGGTGTTGTAGTCGCGACGGGTGGGGTCGAAGCGGTTTTTGCGCTTGGCGGCCTCGGTGAGGTTGTAGGTCTCATACCGGTAGTTCATCTGTGTGGGATCGAGCTCCTTGATGCCGGTGATGGGGTTGCGGCGATACACGCTCTCGATGGCGCGCTCCTCGTCTTCGCTGGGGTTGCGCCATGGAATAGCCTTGCTCCAGTTGAGGTGTGGCTTCACTGGGTTGCCTTCCTTGTCTTCTTCGATTTTGAACTCCTCGTTGCCACCGAATGCAGGGTCGGCAAGGCGCTCGCGGATGATGGAGTCGCGCACCCAGAACACAAACTGCTTATACTTCGAGTTGGTTATTTCGGTCTCGTCCATCCAGAATCCGTCTACGCTTACGCCGCGGGCTGTGGAGTCGATGCCCCATAGCGAGTCGCGCTCGGCGGGGCCTTCTTTCATCGAGCCGCAGTCAACATACACCATGCCGTAAGGTGTGGGCTCAGAGAAGGTGGGTGCTCCCACCCCCGTCACTTCGCCGCCCACTCCCACGCTTTTGCGTGATGAGCTGCATGATGCCACCATTAGGGTCGTCGCAATATAAATCAATAACTTTTTCATATATTTTCTACATTATACGAATGCTCTTATGCTTGTTCTTGTTTTTTTCGCTCAAGTCGAGTTTCACGTTATAGCTCACCATCACCTCGTGGCTGCCGCTTGTGCCCACGCTCACCTTGCTGATGGGGTAGTCGTAGGAGTAGCCCACATAGAAGTTTTTGATGTCGACGCCTATCATCGCCGACACTGCATCATTGTGACGATAGGCCACGCCGCCCGAGATAAACTTGTTGTAGCGCACGCGGGCCGTGACCTCGCCCTGGAAAAACTTGGTGTCGGTCTTCAGCAACACCGAGGGCTGCAATTCAAATAACGTGTTTTTTATCGGAATATTGCTGCCGGCCATGAAATAAAACGTGCGGCCGGCGGTGAACTCATACTGCTTGTCGTCGCTGCCGTCGGCTTTCAGTGTCACGCTCGGCTGGGTCAGGTGGGTGCCCGAGAGCCCTACCCAAAACCACTTGTGGCTGAACATTATGCCGGCGCTCACGTCGAATGCCGTGCCGGTCACGTCGACGTTGGGGATGGCGTCGTCGTTGCTGTCGTGGGCGTTGTCGCCTTCGGGAATCTTTATCTTTGTGCCCTTAAAAGTCTCGTTGAGCATACCTATCTGAACGCCCACGCTCAGTGTGCCGCCCAGCAGCTTCTGCTTCTTGAAGGCAAGTTGGGCTCCGGCGTTGAGCGAGCTGTAGAGGCCCATGCTCTCCTGCTGGATGACTATGCCGGTGCCCCAGCGCTTACCCAGCAGCTTGAAGGGCATGTCGGCCATGCCGAGGAAGCTCACGGGGGCGTGCTCGATGCCCACCCACTGCATGCGGCTGCCTGCCGTGATGTGGATGAAGTCGGTCATGCCTATGGCCGAGGGGTTGTAGTAGGCCGGCGCATGCCAGTACTGTGTGTACTGGGCATCGGTCTGGGCCGACGCGTCAAGCGCGGCGAGCATTATTGCTGCCGCGGCTATGAGCCATGTTTTGAGCCTTGATATTGTCATTTCTGCTTTTATTCAAAATAAAATGTGAGCACCACCATGTTGTTGAGCACTTTGTTCACGCTGTTGGTGAATTTCATCATGTCGGGGTTGTCTTGCAGGTCGGGGCGGTTCTTCTCGAGCACGTTGCGCAGCCCGAAGCAGAACTTCAGCTCGGGGCAGAGCTTGAAAAATGGCAGGTAGAGGTCGCATCCCATTCCCACTGTGAGCATGGCGTCGAAGTCCTTGAGGCGTAATTGCTCACTGCGGTCTTTTCCCACGTCATACACGCCCATGATGCCTGCCGTGAAATACGGGCGCACGTTGTGGTAGCGCAGTGCCGAATATTTCAAGTCGATGGGCACTACCACGTAGGTCGATTTGATGTTTTGGCTTTGCAGACTCAGCTCGGGGTCGGTGGCGCCCGACGGGGCATTGCCGTTGACATATTTCACCACTTTGTTGCCGAAATACATGCCTGGAGTGAGACGCAGGTTGAAGTGGCGCGAGAGGCGCAGGTCGGCAAGCACGTTGACGCAAAAGCCGGGAGAGTGGTTGGGGATATCGGCAAACCAGGACTGGCCGTCGTCGGTGACAAGGCCGTTGTTGGTGATGTTGAGGTCTTGAAAGTTCATGCCCACCGAGAATCCGAAGTGTATCTTCTTCTGGTCGGCATAGGGGCGGTTCAGGATTTTGTCGTTGTCCTGAGCCAGCGCTGCCAAAAAGCTGATTAGCAACGTTATTATTACAATATTTCGCTTTGTAGTGTTTGACATCTAATTAATATAACGCAACAGTCGGCCCGTTATTGTGTGGGGCCGTTTTTTGTCTTGTGGCTGTGCAGGTAAATGTCGGCCATGAGTTTCACCCGCGCCAGCCATTCGCGCATAGTGATGCGCGTGCTGAGTGGTCCGGTCACGTCGGGGGCGTTGAAGCCTGTGATGCCGCTCACTCCCAGTCCTGAATGATCGGCTTGGTAAATGGCTCTCTCGTTGTGGAACTTTTGTGACACCACGGTGTAACTTTTGAATCCGTAGACTTCGGTGGCACGGCGCACCGAGGCCAGTGTGCGGTAGCCTTTCCCGTCGAGAATCATCACCGAATCGGGCACTCCAAGTAGCAGCAGCGAGTCGCGCATGCACGTCACTTCGTTGAGCCCGAATGCACTGTCGTCCGATCCGCTCAGCAGCAGCTTGCGCACTTTGCCGGCCTTGTAAAGTGTGGCGGCGGCATGGATGCGTGCCGTGAAGTAGGGGTTGCCGCCACCGGTGTGTATCGATTTTGGCGGTGCGCCCAGCACCAGAGCCACGTCTCGTGTGGGCACTTGGTTGATGTCGGCCGTTGTGCGGCCATCTGCGTTGATTGCCACCGCCATGTTGCAGGCGGCTACTATGGCGGCAATGACAATGACGGACGCTGTGGCCAATATCCCGATTTTCCTTTTCGCTTTTCTCATGATTTGATTTTGGTTATGCGTTTCTTTACGCTGTTTGTTATGACCCGCAGCAGTCGGTTGGCAATCCACGATGTGATGGCAACGGGCACAATGCAAATGGCGGCTTGCACGCCCCACGGGAGCGATGTGATGGCTGGCGCTGCGGCAAGCAGGGCCGCGCACACCATGCCGTGGAGCATAAACATCTCGAAGCTGATGCCGCCAAGCCACTGCATGACCTTGCATGACAGGAAGCGGGTGACTATGGCACCGCTGCCGGCGGTGCGGGTCAGTGTGGCCATTGCCAGCAGCAGTGTCCATAGGCTGTAAGGGGCACCCAAGCGGGCCGGCAGTGGTCCGGTGTGTGACGTCCACGCCAGGGCGGCAAGTATGGCCACCATGGCAAGTTCGGCCACTGTGGCGTGGCGTGTCGACGGGGTGTGCCGCGGCATGCTGAGGCACACGTTGCAGGCCACTATTCCTCCGGCAAAGTTGATGAGTTGCACTGGTGGGGCCACGTAGGCCGCCCACACGGCAAATTGGCCGGATGGCAGCGTTGTGAGCCAGGCTGCTTCGGCAATGAGAACGGCAACGAGTCCGCCTACTTGCCATTTCACGCTTATTTGCCGCAATGCCCGGCATAGCGACGGCAATAAGAGATAGCACGGGATAAGGGCACTCAGAAACCACGACATGGTGTTGTAGCCGTAGCACACGGCCAAGTCGGGAACCCAGGCGTGCAGCAGCAGTGCGTTGGCAAGCAAGTCCCAGCCTATGGTGTGGCTTCCGGCGGCCAGCAGCATTCCCAGCGTGAGCCAGTGGAGTGGAACTATGCGCACAAGCCGTTGGGCCACATATCTCCAGTATTCGCGCCCGCTGCATACCATAGTGCCGTGGTGCATTGCGTTGACCATTCCACTCATGGCCATCATTGCTATCATGGCTATGCAGGCTTCGGTGGCAAGGGTGCCGCTCCACAGGTGGTAGAGCATCACCACTATTGCAGCTATGGCACGCAGGCCTGTGAGCGACTTTATCATGTCCTTGATGTTTTGGTGATGTTCCCGATGGCTTTCCACATGGGTGTGGTTATTCGGTTGTGGATTACCCATGCCGCGGCCAGCAGCAGTGCCAGGCTAGGCAGTGCATAGTGCTGGTAGGCCGAGCCGAATCCGAAATGTGCGGCAACCGGTGCGCAGCAGCGGTCCCAAATGAGTGCGGCCGGGCATTGAAACAAATATATCTCGAGACTCACGGTTCCGAGCCACACGAGTGGCGATAAAGCCTTTAGGCGGTTGCCTGTGCTTGGCGTTGCTGAAAATGCGCAAATCAATGCCGCCGAGGAGGGCCACCATAGCAGTGTGGCATCGATTGTGCCTAATGCGTCGGGGGAAGCCTTGTCGGCGGCTATCGTTGCGATGGCTAGGAGTGCTGCAACCGCTTGCGCTATGCTCTGTTGCCGCTTGTCTGGTTGAGGCATGATGGAGGTGAGGCGGCTAAGTGTCATGCCGAGGGCGAAGTCTTGGACTCTGCTTAAGGGATGTGTGTAGGCAAGGTCGCCGCCAATTGCAAGCACGGTGGCGGCCTGGACTGAAACCAGTGCTATGGCAAGTGCAATGCACTGCCGCTTTCCCGCTTTTTCAATAACTCCGCTCAGTGGCACGAATATGCAATAGCACACGGCAAGTGCGCTTAGGAACCAAGCCACTGGATTGTAGGCGTAAATTGCATCGTGTTGCGGAAGCCATGTCTGGACCAGCAGCAGGTGGGCAGTGAACCATTTGCCTACCACGGGGGTGCCGGTGGCTGCTTTTATTGCAATGATGGTGGCAAGGGCCACCCAGTGAATGGAATAAAGGCGGGCAAGGCGTGGCAGCGTGAATGAGCCCCATTGGCCGATTTTGACGTGGTGGCGTTTCTGCAGCAGGAAGCCGCTGAGCATGAAAAACATGGCTACGCCCATTCGGGTGGGTTGGGCAAACCCTTCAACATCGTAGTGGAAAAGCACAATGCACATGGCGGCAATTCCCCTCAATGCAGTGAGGGCTTTGATGTGGCCGTCGGTAGTGGGTGCTGTGCTTGTCATCTTTTTTTGTCGGAGGGGGGGGAGGTGGATTGGCGCCAGGGTGGTGGCGGTTATCCTATTATCGATGTGTAGTTGCTTTTGTGGTCGCGTGCGCCGCGCACCACATACAGCACATTCACTATCGGACGCCAGGCGGCAAACAACGGAGCTGTGATGCACAGGCGTCTCGACTGCAATGCGGTGCAGCATCGCTTTGTGGCGGGCATCATTGCAATGGCAGTGGCTACCAGTATTACGGCGGCTGCAATTATAGTCAGCAGGTTGGTCCGGTCGAGGACCACTGCGGCTGCCAAGCTTGCTATGCCTGAATATGCAAGCAAGCTCATAAACCCTTGCACGGCAAACGGCTTGCGTGGAAGCTGGCGCGACGTGAAGTCGCGGCGCAACTTGAGGCGCCGGTGGGCCAGGGCGGCATTCTCATATACCACCGTCATCATGGCGTCGGGGGCGATTTCAATGCGTGTGTTGCCGCTGTTGGCAATCTCGTTGACGAATATGTCGTCTTCGCCCCACAGCAGGTTCAGCGAATTGGCAAAGCCGTTGTGGTCGAAGAAGCACCGCTTGCGATAGGCCAGGTTGTTGCCGTCGCCACGGTATGGGGCACCCTTGATGGCTCCGTTGATCCATTGCACGGCAGTCATGGTGTCGTCGAAGGCTCTGAAGCGGCTGCCCAGTCGGCGGTCGCAACTGGCCTCGATGTGTGAGTATCCCACAACCACTTCGGTGTCGGGCGTGAAGTTGCGCATCATCAGCCTCAGCCATTGGTTGCTGTCGGGGTAACAATTGGCGCAAGTGGTTAGTATCACATCGTAGCGTGCGGCCTTGATGCCAAGCATAATCGACAGTTTTTTGCGCGATAGCGCACGAGTGTCGTCGGGGATGAATGTCACGTGCAAGTTGCCATACCGTGCCACTATCTCGCTCAGCGAGTCGCCGCTGGTCTCACATGAGCCGTCGTCAACCACCACCACCTCGAAGTCGGCAGGGTAGTCTTGCTCGAGCAGCAACGGCAAATAGCGTTGCAGACACTCGGCGTCGTTGTGGGCGCTGACCACGATGCTCACCGACGGGAACTCGTCGGCATAGTCGCGCTCGTCCTCATATCGGGTGACAAATCGCTTTATCCTTATGGCGCGGGTCCATTGCCACCACACACCTGCGGCCAGGGCCACAAGGCCGAATGCGAGCAAGGCGATGACAACAGGCGGAATATATGTTGAGAAATGCATTGTGATATCTGTTTTTTGCCGTAATTTTTTTGCAAAATTAGTGCAAGCCGAGCGCAATAGCAAATCAAGCTTGCTTGAATTTGCATGGCCGAGGCGCAGCCTAATTAAGCCGCAGGCAACATAGTGCAAGCCGAGCGCAATAGCAAATCAGGTTTGCTTGAATTTGCATTGCCGGGGCGCCGCCTAATTAAGCCGCAGGCAACATAGTGCAAGCCGAGCGTTTAATCAAGCAGACCTTCTTATCGTTATGTGTGTCAAATGTGCAAGATGTTGCGCAGCACCCACCATGCCACAATCAATGCAAGGACAAGCATTGTTGCTCGGGCCGACGTGAATGCTTTGCTGATGCGCGGGAACCGGTTGCGCAAGGCATAGGCTATGCCATAGGCAGCCACAACAACGGCAAGCACAGGCAAAATTGCATTGAAACGCACCGCTTCGGCCACATGACCGTGCATGAGGGCATGAATGGCGCGTTGCAACCCGCACCCCGGACAGTTGAGACCGGTGATTTGGTGGAAAAGGCATTTAGGGAAGAAGCTGCCGGCCGAAGGCTCAAAGGCATAGAGTGCGGCAAGTATAATTGCGGCCGATAATGCTGCCGCTGCCGCAGCAGCGATTTTCAGCGGCTTGGGCCACTTTTCGGTCATAAGAGGAATTCAAGAGGCAAAATCAGGCACGATGCCACACCGAAGGTGATTGCCAGAATGCAGCACCACGCGCTCCATTCGCTGAATTGCTTGGCTCGCTTGATGTTGCCGTCGCGGTAATTGTTTTTGACCATGACGCTTAAGATGATGGCTATGATGCCGAGCGGTTGGCATAGCAGAGCCGAGATGATGGCCCACACCAGATTTGAAGGTGGGCATTCTTCAAACTCTTGGCTGCCGGCCGGCTGTGGCTGATAGCTGCTGTATTCTTGCGGAATCTCGGGTGGCAGGGGCACGGTCTGGGTGTCGTTGTCGCCGGCATCTGTGGCGGGCTCAGCAGTCTGTTCTGGCTCGAGGTCGGCAGTGGGCTCGGCCTCCGGCTCAGCCTCAGCCACTGGTTGGGGCTCTTCGGTAGCCGGCTCAGCAACGGGGATGGCAGGTGGTGTGGCTTGATCCACGGGTGGCACAGGCGGCACGGGCGGCACGTTTTGCGTTGGCGACTGCCACACTCCGGCCAGCTCGGGCAACTCGGTGATTTTCACCCAGTCCTCAAGTCCGCTGCGCCACACATAGGCTTTGCCTGTGATGCTCATTTTCTCCATCTGCTCGATGGTCACAGGGCCTGCCTGCACTCCATCTTGATTAATCCAGTATTGTTGCATAATTGTGCCTGTTGTGCCTTTAATCGGTTGATAATCTTGCCACCGCTTTTATGATGACTCTTTGCAAAAATAATCAATAGGGAACAAAAAATGAAAAAAACGGGCGTTTTTTTGGTCTTGGTGCCACGTCTATATCCGTTTCTTACGTGTCATTGCACCGTAAGCCACGGTTTGCACCAGGCCGCGGACAGCCAGATAGGTCACAAAGGCCACCCACAGACTGTTGTTGCCCAATCTGGGCGACAGTGCAAAATAAAGTGCATAGAAAGCAACGCTTGCTGTGGCCACTGCCGCCAGCATGCCGCGCGACCACGTGAGCCCAATGTATACGCCGTCCCACACAAAGGCCGCCGTTCCCACAAGGGGAATCATTACGGCCCACCAGCGGTAGTCCATGGCTGTGGCTATGACTGTGGCATCGGATGTGAGCGCGCTGAAAATGAGATGCGGGCATATGGCATATCCAACTGAAAAGATTGCGGCCACCACAGTGCCCCAAGCCATCAGCCGTCTCACCGTGAGGCGCAGGGCTTTGTCGTCGTGCCGGCCTGCATGTTTGCCCACAAGGGCTTCGCCGGCAAAGGCAAATCCGTCGACAAAATAGGAGAACAGTGTAAATAGCTGCATAATCAATGCGTTGACTGCTAGGATTATATCGCCGCTGCGGGCACCCACTGACACAAAGAAGAGAGTGACCGTCATGAGCAGAAAATTCCGCATGAATATGTGGCTGTTGACCTTGAAAAAGTCTTTTGTCCCGTTCGACCGTGTGACCGCAGCAGTGCTGAGCATTGCCGCCAGCCAGCGGTGCTTGCGGGCCAGAATGGAGATGGCATAAGCCAAGCCGCACCACTCGGCCACAAGTGTGCCCACGGCTATGCCTTTGAATCCCATGCCCAAGGCAAACACTGCCGTAAGGCTTACCACGATGTTGGCCACGTTCACAATGATTGCAATTGCCATGGGGCTGCGTGAGTCTTGCATTCCCAGTAGCCATCCTTTTATGGCCATTGTTGTCAGCATGGCGGGTGCTCCCCACACGCCTATGCCGAAGTATTGTGTGGCAAGTTCCACCACTTGAGGCGACGGACCAATCAGCCATAATGCCAAGTGGCACAATGGTTGCTGTAGGGCAATGATGCCGATGCCTGCCACAGCGCCCAGGGTGGCCGCGCGCTGCAGTGCGGCGGCTTGCCCCTGCCGGTCGCCGCGGCCGTAGGCCTGGGCAGTGATGCCCGATGTGCCCATGCGCAGGAACCCGAAATTCCAATACACCAGATTGAACATCATGGCACCCACTGCCACCGCTCCTATGTAGCGGGCCACGCCCAAATGGCCGGCTATGCCCACGTCGAGCAGCCCGAGCAGCGGCACGGTCACGTTGGCCACTATTGCCGGGATGGCTATTGCCAGGATGTCGCGGTCGGTTGCTGACAGTTTGGGCATTTAATCGCTTATGAGATAGGGAATATGAGGAACACGGCCACGTCCCACAGGCAGTGCGAGATGAGCACTGCGGTGAGGTTGCGCCGCCAGGCATATATCAGCGCCCAAAATCCGCCGCACACGGCGGCTGCGCCTATTAGCATCAGGTTGAGCGACCATATATGCACCAGTGTGTAGGCTGCCGTGGCAGCAAAGAATGCTGCCGTTCGTCCCCACTTGGCTTCCATGGCCCGCTGTACGGTGCCGCGCCAAAACAGTTCTTCGGCTGGGCCTATCACCACCATGAGCATGACGCCAACCACCCACGGATTGTTGCCGGTGCGCAAGTCGTATATTGCGCTCACTTGACTGCCGGCAAAGCTGAAAATCATGCGCGACAGCTCGTTGCAAACCCAAAACACGCCCCATAGCAAGGCAGCACTGGCTATGCCTAAAGCAACTTCGCCCCAAGCCAGATTGAAGCGGCGGCCGCCCCATCGGTCTTTTAGCATGTGGCTTATGCCTATGAGCACAAGCCCCGAGCCTGTCATGGTAATCCAGAAATTGATGTGAGGGGCTGTGAGGGGCGAGAACATGATGCCCCACAGCACGGCGGCTACGGCAATAGCCCAAGCCACAGGCTTAATGCTGATTGAATTGCTGCTCATCATAGACTAATCACATGGGTATGTGGGCCGACACTAGAAGCAAGGCGGTCTGGAGAACGCCGCAAGCCATCACCAATTGTGCGCAGCTGCCGTCGAGGCCGCGCAGCGATTTAAGCCCCTCGCCATCGGTGGCGCGCATCATCCATTTCACGTTCTTGACGGCTATGGGAAGTGTGACCATTACGGCCAGGCACAGCCACGGCAGCCATCCGGCCACCACACACACCACGGTGAGCACATAGGCCGCAATGGCCAGAGCGGCAAACAGCACTTTCGACCGTTTCAGCCCCAAGCGCATAGCCAGGGTGGAGATGCCGGCCCGGGAGTCATACACCGTGTCGCGCGTGTTGTTGCTGTGCAATATGTTCACTATGAGAAATCCTATGGGGGTGGTGATAAGGCACAAGTGCCAGTCGATGTGCCCGCCGCTCATGCAATAGTACACGCCAAGTGGGATAAGTTGCCCGTAGACAGTGAAAATAAGCACATCGCCCAGTGCTCGAAACTTGAGCACATAATAGAAGTAGGTGCTGAGCACACCCAGTGCGCCTATTCCCAGCAGCCATAGTCCGCATCGGGCTGTGAGCCACACGCCCACGCCGATGCCTATCAGCATCCAGGCCATTCCGTAAAGCCAAATGGTAGATGGCTTGAACACATTTTCCACAAGCATGCGGCTTGACCCGAAAGTGTCGCGGCGGTCAACACCGCGCTTGAAATCATAGTAATCGCTTATCAGATTGCCCGATATTTGAAAAATAAAGGCGCCAATCACTGCTGCAATTCCTGCTGCGAGGTCGGTGTTGCCGCCAAGGCTCCATTGCGCGAAGCCCAGTGCTATAATAGCCGGCATAGTCGATGCCGGGAACGACCACGGACGTGTGGCCTCAATCCATCTGTTCATGTCGGAGAACGCTTTTGTCGTTTTAGTAAAATTCAGTTTTAGCCCACAAAGGTAGTGCAAGCCGAGCGCAATGGCAAATCGGGCTTGCTTGAATTTGCTGTTGCACACTGTGGTTAGGCTCTGTGTGGCTAGTGCTATTTCAAAAAATGCCGGCTGGGTTGCAAAAAATTTGCAAAAGCAAAATAATCGGCTTATCTTTGCACCGCTATTTGCGTGCGGCCGCCGGTCGCTTTGCAATTGGCACGAGGCTGCTCGGATGGTGGAATCGGTAGACACGAGGGACTTAAAATCCCTTGGCCATTGCGGCTGTGTGGGTTCAAGTCCCACTCCGAGTACTAAGCAGGCTTAAGCCCAAAAGCATTGAGAGGATAAGGATTTAGAATCCTTGTCCTCTTATTCTTTATAGTGTGTTATTCAAATGCTTCGTGTGCTATCGGTTCGGTGTTATGCTTTTTTCCTAAGGGCATCAGGACTTTATGGCTTTGTGCCGTGTTGTGGGTTAATCGTAGTGAAAGTGGCTCTCACCGCTTGTGGGCAAATATAAGCAAATAAGATTTACCCCCCCCCCGAATTAACTAATATTAACAATTAACGCACGCTTTTCCACTGCTTTAGGCAGGGTTTTCAGCTATAGCTGCTCTTTGCCGGAGGGGTGCACGGTTGGCTTTGGCATGAAAAATGCATGTAACGGTTTGAAATCGCAAAAGTGCATTATAAGGTTACAGATTTTGCACATTGACGGCTTTTGCGTAAATTTGTGAGAGCGTAACTTTTTCAAGAAACCACATTATTATTGTTATGGGAAAAAAGCAGAGCCTATCGATAGGCACCACTACCACCATCAGGCAGAAGCAGTGGATTTCGGCCGTGCAGCGACTGCTTGGCCCGGCTCTTGAGAAGACCAACAATGAGTTTGAGGACCTGGTGAAGCAAGAGCTTGACAATAATCCTGCCCTTGAGCGTGTGGCCGATAACGACAACGACATCAACACTAAAGACGAGGCCGGCGACGAGTTTACCGACACGGCTGAAAGCATGCAGCCCACCGACGATGATGATTTTGAAAACTATCGCGGCAAGCTGAAAAATGCCCGCAACAGTGCTGCCGACGACGACACCACACAGCGCGAGCAGGCTGCCGAGGTGTCGCTTGCCGACTATCTGACCGGCCAAATCAACGAGCGTAACCTCTCGGCGCGCCAGCAGGTGATTGCCGAATATGTGATAGGCTCGGTTGACGATTCGGGCTACTTGCGGCGCAGTGCCATCGACATCGCCGACGACATAACTTTCAATTCGGGTCTCAATATTGAAGTGGAACCGTCGGAGGTGGAAACCGTGACTGCCATATTGCGCCAGCTCGACCCGCCGGGCATCGGAGCAGCCGACTTGCGCGACTGCTTGCTGCTGCAGCTGCGGCGCAAGCAGTCCTCGGCCATTAATGGCCTGGCCATAAAGGTGCTTGAGGAGTGCTTTGATGCCTTTGCCAAAAAAAATTATCAGCGCGTGACCCGCACTCTCGGCCTCAGTGACGATGAGCTCAAGCAGGTGATGCAGGTGATAGCCCGGCTCAATCCCAAGCCCGGAAGTGCATTCGGCGGGTCGCAAAGCGACTCGCACGGGCAACAGATAACCCCCGACTTTGTGGTCGACATTGATGACGACGACACCATTACGCTCACCCTGGTCAACAGCATTCCCGAATTGCAGATAAGTGAGAGCTATGATGCTCAGGAACGCTACTATAAGGCCAACACACGGCCGCTAAGCAAGCACGAGACCGACGAGGCCAAGCTGGTGAAGGCCCAGTGCTTCAATGCCGCAACGTTTATCGAAGTGGTGCGCCGTAGGCAGAAGACCCTCTTCAGCACCATGGATGCCATCGTGCGTCGCCAGCATGACTATGTGCTAAGCGGTGACCCGGCCGACTTGAAGCCGATGACGCTGAAATACATTGCCGAAGAGACCGGGCTCGATATGTCGGTGGTGTCGCGGGCGTGCAGCGGAAAGTATGTGCAACTGCCTTGGGGCGCAAAGTCGCTTAAGTCGTTTTTCTCCGAGGGCATCAAGAAAGACGGTGCCGACGGCGAGGTGTCGTCGCGCGAGGTGCAAAGTGCCCTCAAGCAGATTGTGGATGCCGAAGACAAGGTGGCTCCGCTGAGCGACGACGCTTTGTGCGACTTGCTTAATGCCCGGGGCTACAAGATAGCGCGGCGCACTGTGTCGAAATACCGTGAGCTGCTCTCAATCCCCACTGCCAAATTGCGCCGCAAGGCTTGATGGGGCAGTGTCGCAAAAATGACAAATAACACGCAACGAATATAATAAGAAATGACGCAAAACACATTTACTTTCGACAAACTGATAGCTGCAGCGGCGCGTTTCCTGTCGGCGGTGTTCAGCCCGTTGTTCATGCCTGCCTATGGTGTGTTTCTCACGCTTTGGGTCTCGTTCCTTTGCGGTTTGGCTCCAGGTGTGCGGTGGACTGTGGTGATGGTGGTGCTTGGCATCACCGGCATTTTGCCTGTGGTGGCCATCGCGGTGCTGCACAATTTCAAGGTGATATCCGACAAACGCCTCGTCAACCGCCACGAGCGCAACATTCCATACCTGTGCGGCATTGCGTGCAACATAGCCGCCGCGTTCTATCTCGACCATGTGCATTCGCCACTGTGGTTTGTGATGTTTTTGGGTGGCGCAGCCTTGGCTACGGTTTTGCTGACTGTGGTCAACCGCTGGTGGAAAATCAGCGCTCACCTTGCCGGCATAGGAGGAGTGCTTGCCCTCCTTTACCAAATCCACGTGCAGGGGCTTGAGGCTTTCAATCTGTTTTGGGTCATCTGCGCGGCCATTTTGCTTGCCGGCATGCTCGGTACATCGCGAATCATTCTGGGCCGACACACTTTTTTACAAGTGCTAGCAGGCTTTGTAGTGGGCTACGGTTCAGTCACTTTCATGATGTCGGTGTTCGGCTGACGGCCGCAAGTTGCGGAAAAAGAACTGCGGAGCCGCAATTCCTGTCAAGGTGCAGGATCGCGGCTCCGCTATTTTTTGTGAGATGTGGGTATGAGTGTGCTAGTTGCACACTGGGCGTATGCTTAGCCCAAAGCTTCTCACTTGTGGCTCCATTTGCCGCTTGAGGCTTGAGGCATTAAGGCTCCATGCCGTGCTTAGCTGTCCGCTTTTTATTTTCCACAACTGTTGGTCGGAGGCCGAGCAACGCTCGCCGGTCCAGTAGCACAGATTGGATCCGCGCAGGTCGACCGATGTCTCGTTGCTGCGGTATCCTGCCACGGGCAGAATGATGTATTTGCCGTTTGGCCCTGTCACCTTCACGCAGGGTTTTGAGTTGATGGTGGTGATTTCGCTCCACGTGCATTTGTCAATCAGCTCTTGCATTTCCTGTTTTGTGGGCAAGCGCCAAGTGCCGCCCCACGAGTAGCGTGCGATGTCGCTGTCAGATGCGCAGATGTTTGACGGCGGGGTTATGCCGCCATACAGGGTGCTTCCCCACGTCACAACGGTCGAGTCGCTGCTGGTATAGTACAACGCGATGTTGGCCTGAGTGCGCCGTGAGCCGGTGTAGTCGCTCCAGCCATATAGTCCTCCGGTTGACTCTGGCTCAAGCGCGCCCACATTGTGCGAGGCCCACTTCACGCTGAGGCCCAAGTCTATGGCATCGCCCACGTGTTTGGTGTTGCCACTTGGCTCGTTGGAGCTGCAACTGGCAATGCCAATGCACAGGGCCAGCGCCATTACCAGTATGGCAAATATAGGTTTCGGTGTTGCTTTCATATAATTAATGTGTTTGATTGTGTTAGTGATCAACTTTTTTATACTATAAACAACTGCTTCGGCAAGTCATTGCATCAGGTGTGGCGTGTGTGGCTATGGATCAACCCAATCGCCGTTTTCTTTTATGAGGGCCACGAGACGTGGAATGGCCTCACTTTCGGGGATGTTTTTCTCGATGCACTGCTTGCCCTTGTAGAGGCTTATGCGGTGAGCGGCTGCGCCCACATATCCGTAGTCGGCATCTGCCATCTCGCCTGGGCCGTTGACCACGCATCCCATTACGCCAATCTTCAGGTGGGTGAGGTGGGCTGTGGCTTCTTTCACACGCTCCACAGTGCTCATCAGATCAAACATCGTGCGGCCGCAACTTGGGCACGATATGAACTCGGTCTTGCTCATACGCAGCCGCGCACTTTGCAGAATTGCAAACTCAATGCCCACGAGGGTCTCGGCATCGGCGTAGTCGGGGGCGTCGAGCCACAGTCCGTCGGCAAATCCGTTGAGCAGAACCGTTCCGAAATCGGCTCCGGCTTTCACTTGCAGCCATTCGGTGTCGGTGGTGCCGGCGTATGATGCACGCGGCACGGCCGGACAACTGATTCCGGCGGCGTTCATCGCATGAAGCAGCGACTGCCAGCTCCCAGGTATGTTGACGTTGGCCGGGTCCACAACCAGCACCACATCGTTTCGGCCTTTCAGAAATTCCAGGTCGGTGACAGGCGTGTCGGCTTTTACTGCCACCCATTTGATGGCGGCTTGGCAGTCATCGGTCCACTCGTTGAGCTCGAGCAACGGGTAGGTGCCAATGGCACCGGTGTATTCAGCAAGGGGCACGATGTAGCGGTTGGTGCCGCCGTCGCCCGCGCCGCTTGTGCTGAAGTAAAAGTCTGGCTTTGCTTTTTGCGTCACATCGCTTGGGCGGCACGAAGCCACCACCACAGGCTGGCGGCGACCACCCACAAGGCTTCCGGTTTCGGTCGATGCCCGGCGGCAGGGATTCACTGCGTCGTAGCCGGGACTCAGGGCGCCATTGATGCTGGGATGCCCTGCGCGCGATGTGATGTATTCCACCAGTTTGCGGGCCACGGGAACCTCGGCCTCGGGAGCCTCGCTGAGCGAAACGCGGATGGTGTCGCCCAGGCCTTCACTCATCAGGGCGCCGATGCCCACGGCCGATTTCACGCGGCCGTCGTCGCCGAAACCTGCCTCGGTCACACCCAGGTGCAGCGGAAAGTGCATGTCTTCGGCATCCATGGCTCTCACAAGCCGCCTCACGGCCTCTACCATCACCACCACATTCGATGCTTTCATCGAGATTACCACATTGAGGAATCCCTCGGCCACAAACACGCGCAAGAATTCCATCACGCTTTCCACCATGCCGGCTGCTGTGTTGCCGTAGCGGCTCATGATGCGGTCGCTGAGCGAACCGTGGTTCACTCCCAGCCGCACTGCTGTGCCGTGCTGGCGGCATATCTCGATAAATGGCACTAACGCATCGTGTATGCGCTGAAGCTCGGCTGCATATTCCTCGTCGGTGTAGCTCAGGCTCTTGAATTGACGGGCCGGATCCACGAAGTTGCCGGGGTTGATGCGCACCTTGTCGGTCACTTGGGCTGCTGCAAACGCGGCACGTGGGTTGAAGTGTATGTCGGCCACGAGTGGTGTGGTGCAGCCAAGGCTGCGCAGCCTGTTGCGGATTTGGCCTATGGCTTCGGCCTCACGCACACCCTGTGCGGTGAGCCTCACGTATTCGGCACCGGCATCGGCAAGGCTTAGGCATTGGGATGTGCTTGCGTCGATGTCGTCGGTCGAGGTGTTGGTCATCGACTGCACCCTGACGGGAAAATTGCTGCCCATGGGCGTTCCGCCCACGTTCACGCTCACTGTGTGGCGTCGCCGGTAGTTGAATGTCGGCATTGATCAGTTGGTCTTGAATTTGTATTCTATTTGGGCAAGGGTTTCGTTGGCCTTTACAATCTTCTGAGCAAGGCCTTCCTTGTAGGCAGTGAGTCTTTCGGCCAAGGCCTCATCGGCCAGCGCAAGCATCTCGGTGGCAAGGATGGCTGCGTTTTGGGCTGCGTTGAGTCCGACTGTGGCCACGGGAATGCCGGGAGGCATTTGAATGATGGCCAGCATGGCGTCCATTCCTTCGAATGTCGACTTGATGGGAATGCCTATCACCGGCAGGGTGGTCATTGCCGCAATCACGCCGGGCAGGTGTGCTGCCATGCCAGCGGCTGCTATTATCACCTTTATGCCGCGGTCTTTGGCGCCACGGGCAAAGTCTTCCACTTCGCGTGGTGTGCGGTGTGCCGAGAGGGCATGCATCTCAAATGGAATTTCCATCTCGTCGAGAAACTTGGCGGCCTTTTCTACGATGGGCAGGTCGCTGGTGCTGCCCATAATGATGCTAACAATCGGTTTCATAGATCTTTGAACTTATTATGTCGTTTTTTTGTTTTTTCTTTTAATGTTGGAATTCTCGCAGAGGGGCTCGTGTAGGCTCCGCTCCTTGTCCCTGGTGCCATTCCCCTGTGGGAATCAGTAGCTTGTGATAATATATCCTCCACTGGCCGAGGCGCGCACCTTGTAGGTGGTGAGGCCCACCTTGCGCGTGAGGGCGGTTCCGCTTATGGGGCCGCCGGCGCCGGTGAGCACATTGTAGTGTGAGCCGCATTGCGGGCACACAGCCTCAAAGTTCGACGCATCCACGCTCACGGCCACGTCGGCGTTTTTCTCTACGGGGCATGCCGCGTCGTAGGCAACGGGCGCATAAGACGATGACGTCGACTTGATGTCAAGAGCCATCATAAGCAGCACACCGCCATATCCGGTGTAGGTGTTCACGTCGTAGGGGAAATTCGATGGCAGGCGCTTTGTGCGGTTGAAGATGCGATAGTCGCCCACGCCGCTCACGCCATAGGTGTTCCACCTGGCGATGTCGCTGAGGTTGATGCGCACTGCATATGACGGCAGGCTGGTGTTGTCCACCTTGTCGCACGACGCCAGCAGGCATGCAGCTGCGGCCATGATGGTTATTATACCCGTGGCTCTCACTTGCTCCCCTCTCTGCCAAGCAACTTGGCAAATGCCTGGTGATAGGTGTCGAAGTCAAATGCCTCGAGTTGCTTTTGGTAGAGCTCGGCAATGCGGTCGTTGCACAGGTTGCCTATCGAACCCTCGTGGGTGTGGCTCACCTTCTTCACGGGCTTGAACGTGCCGGCCTCTATGTCGAGTCCCACTTTCTTGTAGGCGTCGCGGAACGGCATCCCCTCGCGTGTGAGGCGGTTCACCTCTTCTACCGAGAACATCAAGTCGTAGCGCGTGTCGTCGAGTATGTGGTCGTTTACCTTGATTTGACTCACCATTGCATTGACCATCGACACTATGGCCTTTATCTCGTCAAACTCGGGCAGGAATTCTTCCTTTATTAGCTGAAGGTCGCGAAAGTATCCCACAGGCAGGTTGTTTGTAATCATGGTAATCTGGTAGGGGAGGGCTTGAAGCCGGTTGCAGCGGGCACGCGTCAGCTCAAACACGTCGGGATTCTTCTTGTGGGGCATAATCGACGATCCGGTGGTGAATTCGTCGGGGAGCTTGATGAAGCCAAAGTTCTGCGAATTAAACATGCACGCGTCGAAAGCAAGCTTCGACAGTGTGGCGGCCACGTTGGCAATGGCTTGCGACACAATGCGCTCGGTTTTTCCGCGACCCATTTGGGCATACACCACGTTATAGTCGACCGACGCAAATCCAAGCAGCTTGGTGGTCAGCTCGCGGTCAAGCGGGAACGACGATCCGTAGCCGGCGGCTGAGCCGAGCGGGTTGCGGTCGTTAACCTCATAGGCAGCGCGTAGCACGGCAAGGTCGTCGGCCAATGACTCGGCGTAGGCGCCAAACCACAGTCCGAACGACGAGGGCATTGCCACTTGCAGATGGGTGTAACCGGGCATCAGCACGTCTTTGTAGCGGTTGCTTTGGTCGATGAGCGTCTTGAACAGCACGGTGATGTGGCGCACCACATCCTCGAGCTCGCTTCTGATAAACAGTCGCAAGTCGACAAGCACCTGGTCGTTGCGCGAGCGTCCAGAGTGAATCTTCTTGCCCATGTCGCCCAAGCGGCGCGTGAGCATCAGCTCCACTTGTGAGTGCACGTCTTCAATGCCGTCTTCAATCTCAAACCGTCCGTCCTCAATCTCGCTGTAGATGCGGCGCAACTCGGTTGTGAGCGTGGCAAGCTCGTCGGCTGTGAGCAGTCCTATCGACTCAAGCATGGTGATGTGGGCTATTGAGCCCAACACGTCGTAGCGAGCCAAATACAAATCCATTTCGCGGTCGTGCCCCACTGTGTATTTTTCCACGTCGTGGTCGAGCTTCACCGTCTTTTCCCAAAGTTTTGAACCCATATGTGATTATATTTTTTATTCTTAACGGCAAATTTACAACATTATTCCGTTACGCATCTCCTTTTCGGCGCATTTCAGCGCTGGGCTGCGGCGTGCCGCGCACGTTTTTTGATGTCTTAACTCTTGCCTATGGGAAAAATTTGTTACTTTTGCCATGTCGGCAGCTGTGTTGCCGGCATAGAGTCAAACCTAATCTTAGAATATGACCTATAGGGCGTTGTGCCCTATAAGACTCCAGTCGCTACAAATCACCATTAATGATATAATCACAATAATAGGTTTATGAAAACTCATTCTTTTATAGCAGCACTGGTGGCCGTGTCGTCGGTCGCAGGTGTTGCTGCCCAAGATCCACAATTGGGCAAAACATCAATCGACAAGGTGATCAATGCAATGACCCTTGACGAGAAAATCGACTTGCTTGTGGGCTCAAGCGGTAATGTGAAAAACGATGATGCTGCCACAGTGGGCGGCCAGGCCGAAATAGTGCCCGGTGCTGCCGGACAGACCAACGGCGTGCCCCGACTTGGCATTCCCGCTACCGTGGTTGCCGACGGTCCGGCCGGACTGCGCATCGACTCGCACCGCAAAGGCACCGACCGCACGTTCTACTGCACTCACTTTCCTGTGACTATGGCACTGTGCTCAACGTGGGACACCACGCTTATCCGCAAGGTGGGCGCTGCCATGGGCGACGAGGTGAAACACTATGGCGTGGACGTGCTGCTGGCTCCGGCCACCAACATTCAGCGCAATCCGCTATGTGGCCGCAACTTTGAATACTACAGCGAAGACCCGCTGCTGGCAGGTGACATGTGTGCCGCTGAGGTGGCCGGTGTGCAGAGTGCAGGTGTGGGCACCTCGCTCAAGCATTTTGCCATCAATAATCAAGAAACCAACCGCGTGCGCAACAATGTGCTGGGCACCCCGCGCACTTTCCGCGAGATTTACTTGAAACCATTTGAGATAGTGGTCAAGAAGGCACAGCCGCTCACCGTGATGACTTCTTACAACAAAATCAACGGCACCATGAGTAGCGAGCGTTGCGACCTCGTGACCGAAATTCTGCGCAAAGAGTGGGGCTTCAAGGGCATGGTGATGACCGACTGGTATGGCGGCATCAGTGCCGCACGCCAAATCGCAGCTGGCAACGACCTGCTGATGCCGGGTGCTCTCAATCAGCGCGAGGAACTCAAGCGTGCGGTAAACAACGGCACGCTGTCGCTCGAACTGGTGGACCGCGACGTGAAGCACGTGCTCAATTACATACAGCGCACACCGCGCTTTGCCGGATATGTGGCCGACAACAACCCCGACCTTGCAGCCAACGCGCTCACTGCTCGTGCTGCCGCTGTTGAGGGTATGGTGCTGCTGAAAAACAACCGCTCGACTTTGCCCCTGGGCAAGAAGGTGAAAAAACTTGCGGCATTCGGATGCACAAGCTATGATTTCATTGCTGGCGGAACAGGCTCGGGCAATGTGAACCACGCTTATGTGGTCAACTTGATTGACGGTCTGCACAATGCCGGATTCACAACCGATGCCACTGTGCAGGCTGCTTATGATGCCTACATTCCGAAGGCCAAAGCCAGCCTTCCTGAGCGCCAGGGCAAATATGGCAAGTGGCTGCCTCCTTACCGTGTCGACGAAATGAAGCTCGACAATGCTCTTATTGAGGCTGCCGCCAAGGCCAACGATGCGGCTGTGGTGACAATAGGCAAAATAAGCGGCGAGTTCCTCGACCGCGAGGTGAAGGGCAATTTCAATCTCACCGATGCTGAGCGCAACATGCTCTCGGCTGTGTCGCGTGCGTTCCACAAGGCTGGTAAGCGTGTGGTTGTGGTCCTCAACGTGTGTGGCGCAATAGAGACGGCAAGCTGGATTGGCGATGCCGATGCTGTGCTTGTGTCGTGGCTTCCGGGACAGGAAGGCGGCAACTCTGTGGCCGATCTTCTGGCCGGACGCGAGAATCCCTCTGGACGCCTGCCCATGACTTGGCCGGTGAAATATACCGATGTGCCGTCGGCTGCCAACTTCCCCGAGACCGATAGCCTCAATGAGTTCGACCTCCAGAAGTGGATGGAACTTGAATCGGATCACAACGGCGATAATGTGCGCAAGAATGTTGACTATACGGAATATGCCGATGGCGTGTATGTGGGTTACCGCTACTATACCACACGCGGTGTGGCAGTGTCGTTCCCGTTTGGCTACGGCCTGAGCTACACCACGTTTGCCTATGGCAAGCCGCAGGTTGAGGTGGCAGCCGACGGCAGCGTGACAGCTACCGTTGAGGTTCGCAACTCGGGTCGCGTGGCAGGTCGCGAAGTGGTGCAGGCCTATGTGGCTGCTCCTGGCCGCGACATGGACAAACCATCGCGCGAGCTGCGTGGCTTTGCCAAGACTGCCCTTCTGCAACCTGGCGAAACTCAGCGTGTGACCATCAATATCCCCTATGAGAGCTTGGCTTCGTTTAACGAGCAGGGTAGCTGCTGGCAAGTAGAGCCCGGCCAATACACTCTGATGTTTGCCCGCTCGGCTGCCGATGCCAAGCCACTCGTTGCCACGTTCAGCGAGCAAGGCGGTGTCACATCGGTTGTTCGCCCGTGCCTGTTGCCTGAGCAAAAGTGATGCATTGCCGGTGAAAGAGCGTTGCCCTTAGTCCTTTTGGAGTAATACCGCTCTCACTGACGCAATATGCATAAAAACATAGTGGCCATGCCAAAAAGGAAATCCCTTTGCGGCATGGCCCTTTTTTATATAGGCGTAATTGCCGTTGCTGAATTTGCGCTGCCGTTGGCCTTGTGGGTCAATGCCTGCTGGTTGTGCTTTACATAAGCCTCCCCTACCAAAAGCGGTGAAGTGTCCAAATAGAAGTGCAACGTTTTTCATCGTAAATCTATGAAAAACACTG
>CAVDUV010000002.1:0-183208 GCA_963612465.1 Bacteroidaceae bacterium
CTGAACGACAACTTCGGCATCGAGACTGGTCTTATGACTACTGTTCACTCTACAACAGCTACTCAGAAGACTGTTGACGGTCCTTCTATGAAGGATTGGCGCGGTGGCCGTGCTGCTGCAGGCAACATCATCCCTTCTTCTACAGGTGCTGCCAAGGCTGTGGGTAAAGTTATCCCCGAGCTCAACGGCAAACTCACTGGTATCTCGATGCGTGTCCCCACTCTCGACGTATCAGTTGTTGACCTGACTGTCAACCTGAAGAAGGCTGCTTCTAAGGAAGACATCTGCAAGGCTATGAAGGCTGCTTCTGAAGGCGAACTCAAGGGTATCCTCGGCTACACTGAAGACGCAGTGGTTTCTTCTGACTTCCTCGGCTGCCCGTTGACTTCTATCTTCGACGCAAACGCCGGTGTATACCTCACTGACAACTTCGTAAAGGTTGTTTCTTGGTATGACAACGAGATTGGCTACTCTCACAAGGTGGTTGAGCTCATCAAGATCATGAAGAAATACAATGGCTAATCTTTAGTCCATTTATTATAAGGTCTATATAGCGGCTCTGCCTAAAAAGGCAGAGCCGCTTTTTTTGTATAGTAATCAGTGGGGGGAGGGCAGCAAAGGAAACCATGTTAAAACAAAAAAGCAGCTAAGCCAATATGTGACTTAACTGCCTTTCGGGTGGTCCCACTCGGGCTTGAACCAAGGACTCCCTGATTATGAGTCAGGTGCTCTAACCAACTGAGCTATAGGACCGCGCTTTCGCGTGCACGACACCAGCTATACTGCTGATTGCCTATGCGACTGCAAAGTTAACGCAAATGTTTCAATCCACCAACACTTGCCGCCATTTTCCGCTAAAAAAAGCAGCATCCGGAAGCCTTGTAAAGCATAACCGGATGCCGCTTTTTTTATTTCAGCCTACTTGTGTCGCTGTGGGTCGCCACTCACTTCACCGATTTGGCGAAAGCCGCCATCTGAACAGCCGCATCGGCAGCCTCGGTGCCCTTGTTGCACAAAGAGCCTCCGGCTCTGTCGAGAGCCTGCTGCTGGTCTTCGGTGGTGAGCACGCAGAATATCACGGGCACAGTGCCTGTTGCGTTAAGATAGGCACAGCCTTGCGTGGCATTGTCGCACACATAATCGAAATGCGGCGTGCCGCCCCTTATCACGCATCCTATCATTATCACGGCATCGAATCGGCCTGTGCGTGCCATATGGGCTGCGCCAAAGGTCAATTCTACCGTGCCAGGCACACGGTGGGTTTCTACGGCATCGGCCGGGTAACCCAGTTGAAGCAGGCGGTCGGTGACGCCCTTAAGCAGGGCATCGGTCACCTCGGCATTCCATTCGGCAGCCACGACCCCCACCTTGAGGCCTTCGACGTATGGCAAGGCCACATTGGCCCCAGAATCGTTGTTTCTTAATTCAGTCGACATATAAAGTTAGGTGTTAAACTATATGATTAGTAAATCGATTTAGATTTGCTTTGGCTGACGGGTTCCGGGAAGTTGACATTGGTGGTGATGTAGTCAACGCCAAGAGCTTTCATCCTGTTGAAAGCCTCTACATTGTCAACGGTCCACACATTTATTTTCAGTCCTGCGTCGTGGATTCCCTTCACAAGCTTTTCGTCAACGTGCTTGTAGCTGATGTCGAGGTCGATTTTGCGCTCCTTGCACCATTTGAGCCATTTCATAGGGTCTTCCTTGCTGCCGGCAAGAGCTTGAACCTTAAACTTGGGGTATTTGTTGTGAATGTATTCAACCACGCCAGGCATAAACGAAATGATGACAGCCTTGTCGGTAAATCCCTTCTGGTCGATGATGTGCATCAGCATGGGCACACCGTCGAAACACTCCTTGATTGTATCGTTGTCGCCGGTTTTGGCATGAATTGAGAAACATTCCTCGGCTTTGATTTCAATCACGGGAACTTTGTCGAGCTCCTTGCACAGGTCGAGAAACTGACCCAGCGTCATCAAGTGGCCTTCATACACTATGCCCTTGCGGGTTTGCTTCAGCGGTGTGCTAAGCACTTGGTCAACGTTCATGCTGGTAAAACCTGTTTCGGGACCATTGAGGCGCTTCATGTTGCCATCGTGGCACACCACGAAAGCTCCGTCCTTTGTCTGGTGGATGTCGCACTCAAGAGCCCAGGCACCAGATTTGGCACCGTTGATGAAAGCCATTTCGGTGTTCTCTACACCCCACACCGAGCCGCGGTGTCCCACAATGAGCTGGGCATTGGCGCCTAGCGAGGTTGCCACCAACACGGCAACAGTGAAAATGCTTTTTAATAATGTCATAATGTTAAAGTTTTTATTTTTATTGTTTAAGAGGTTTTCTATCTCTATCATCTCGGCATTGGCATTGAGCCTGCGGGCAAGCGGCTGCAGCGAGTGCAGCAACTGCTCGGCGGCGGCCCGGCGATTGATAAGGCGCATCAGTGCCTTGGCAAGCCCTATCGAGATGGTCAACTCGTCGTAGCCCATTGTGTCGCTTAACTTCTTTTGGTAGCGCAGGGCTTTGGTGTAATACTTCACGGCGTTGCGCCCGTTTCCGGTTTCGAGCATTATGTCGCCTTCCTTCTTGATTGAGTGTATGAGGTTGCGCAATGCGGTGCGCGCCTTGGCGGCATCGTCGGCACGGTCGAGCATCGACGTGTAGATTTCGGTCATCTGCTGATAGTGCGCAAACACTTCCATCTGCTTGGTGCGCGACTTGAAGATATGGGCACTGGCCTCAACCGCATAGAGCAGCATGGCCGAGAACCGCGGGCCGTTTTTGTGGGCCAAGCGTTCAAAAAGGCGCTGGGCCTTGGTCAGTTCCTTGGTAGCTCTGTTGTTGTCACCGAGCTCGCTGTGCACCTGTGCCAGGTTGTAGAGCAACGAGGCCACTATGGCCAGAAAGTCCTCGGTCTTCTTACCCGTGATTTGCGACAGCACCCCAAGGGCGTTTTCGGCAGCACCAAGGGCGAGCATGTGGTCGGATCCGGCCACAAACACCGTCATTCTTGCCAGCCACAGCCACGCCAGGTGGACGGGCGGCATGTCTTGAGCAGAGTCGCTGAACACGCTTTTGTCAATGGCCAGGGCCGCCTCACGGCTGCGGTTGTGCTGCATCAGGTAGACCACATACCACAGTTTCATGTCGTGTTCCACTGCCGGAGCAAGTCCCTGCAGTGGGGGTAGCTCGCCGCTGGCTTCTATCTGGGCTTTGGCGATAGTGATGTCGTTGTCGAGTTTCGGAAAAGATGTCTCGATTAGCAGTCCCTTCATTTGCTATTGCCTTTTCTTGTTCTTAGTTTTTATTTAGACCAATAGGGGGCACACACAGGTGTCAGTCGTCTTGACGCTCGGTGGCGGCTTGTTCCAGCTGCGACTGGCGCACGGCGGCATATTCCGAGCTCACACAGTTGAGCGGCTGAGCAGCGCAGTGTGCGGCAAAGTCGGATGCCGTGGCCACTATTTCTTGCCAAGCGGCATCGTCGAGAGCCTTGAGGGCTTCCCGACCTATATCCTGGCGGAAAATCTCAAATATCACGCCAGCGGTGAATCCCGCTTGCCATCCTAGCAAGTTGGCGCACGACGGAGCAGTGCCGCTTGCCACATCGTGCCGCTTGCCCGTTGAAAACAGCGACACGCTCAAATCGGGATTGATGTGCATGTAGTTTGGGCAGTAGAACTCTATGTGGTTTCTGAAAGCCGCTTCGGCACTCTCACCGGGGAAAATGTCGTTGATGTCGCGGCTATGAGCAATCACTATGTCGGCAATCTCGAGATTTTCCAAAATGTTGGGCATCACGCGTGTGATGCGGAAGTTGATGCCATGCTGAAAACCAGGCAAATAGATTATGGTAGCCTTGCGCTCCACGGCATAGTTCACAAGCTCTGACAACTTCTCGTGTTGTGGAAGGTCGATGGCATACAGTGAGCCTATGAGCACAATGTCGCCCTCATCGATTCGCGGCCACACCACATTGAAGCGGTCGGCAGGATACTGTCCGTAGTTGACAATGCCGCCGGGCTTGCCTTCATTCTCAAATATTGCCGAAAAGGCAGTGGTGCCCTCGGTGAAGCGGTCGATTGATTTCACATCAACATTGTGCTTTTCGAAAAAGTCGACCACAATGTTGCCCACATTGTCCATGCCGCACTCGCTCACCATATAGGCTTGAAGGCCTATGGCTCCGAGCGATGCCACTGCATTGGCGATGCGCCCGCCCACAAACGACCTCAACGGCCGGGAGCCGCTGAACACCGTGTCGAGCACCGATTCGCCTATCGCTATGATTTTACGCATATATGAGTGTGATTATCTGTGATTTGTCGATGTTGTTTTGCATTGCCGAATGGCCACCAGCAGGAAAGCGGCAGGGTCAGCTGCGGCTTTTTTCGCCCAAATAGCCGCCATGATGGCGCATGGCATACTGCTCTTTCGAGAAACCGGTAGCCAGCATTGTGTTGACCACCAGCACATCGCCCATCACCGTCATCATAGTGGTTGATGTGGTGGGAGTGAGTCCCAGCGGACACACTTCGGGAGCACCGCCGGTGAAGAGGCAGATGTCGGCAAGATTGGCAAGCGCGCTGTGGTCGTTGCCAGTTATCACAATAAACTTAAGTTGCGGATAGAGCGACTTTGCCAGGCTCACAAGGGCCACTATCTCATTGGTCTTTCCCGAGTTGCTGAGCAGCAGCATCACGTCGTGTGGCTGAAGCACACCCAGGTCGCCGTGCTGCGCCTCGCTTGGATGCAGGAACACGGCCGGAATGCCTGTCGATGAAAATGTGGTTGCGATGTTTTCAGCGATTTGGCCGCATTTTCCCATGCCTGAGGTCACAAGCTTTCCGCCCTTTTGCTTCACTTGCTCCACTATGAGGCCCACGGCCTTTTCATACTCATCTGTTACGGGAATGTCCATTATGGCCTTGCTTTCGGCAGCAAGGATATCTTTCATCGTTTGCTTCACGTCCATGATTGCTTCTGTTAAAAGTATGGTGCAAAGATAATCAAAAAAGTTGACAGAATGTAGCTGGCTGCCCATTGATTGCAGCAGGCACTACTTGTGGGCATGCAAGAAGGCCACCAGACGCGCCACCGCACGGCCGCGATGGCTTATCACATTCTTTGCGTCAGCGTCCATTTCGGCAAACGTGCAGTCGGCCTCGTCGGGCTTGAAGATGCTGTCGTAACCAAACCCGCCGGTACCGTGACGCTCGGTGGTGATTTGGCCACGCACCTCGCCTTCAAAAGTGTGCGCCTCGCCACCGATGATGAGCACAATGGCCGTGCGGAATCGGGCGTGCCTGTTTTCCACACCCTGCAACTTCAACAACACCTTGTCGATGTTTCGCTCGCTGTCGACAGGCAGGCCACTGTAGCGAGCCGAATACACACCCGGCTCTCCACCCAGAGCCTCAATTTCCAGACCTGTGTCGTCGCTGAAACAGTCGATATTGAAATGCTCCCACACAAAGCGGGCCTTAAGCATGGCGTTGCCCTCTATGGTCGTGGCGGTCTCGGGAATATCGTCGTGGCAACCGATGTCGGAAAGCCCCACCACATCGTAGACGCCGTGCATTATCTGACGCAGCTCCTGGAGCTTGTGGGGATTGTTGGTGGCAAAAACTATTTTTTTCATTGCTGTTTTTTACTTTATATAGCGAATTATACTTTGCGGCAAAGTTAGTCAATCATTACATAATTTAGACGATGCTGAACGCCTAAACCGCCATAAAGACTGACCGGCTGCGTATTTTGGGCGCAAATAGTGACCGAGCCGACAAAATTGTGTAATTTTGCCGTCACATAATATAAAAACGCTACTACCAAATATGGCTCAACTCAAACAAACAAATACCAACAACGGCATACGCCTGGTGGCGCAGCAATACGTGCTGCCGTTTATCTTAATCACATCACTGTTCTTTCTGTGGGGCGGCGCCCGCGCCATTCTCGATGTGCTCAACAAGCACTACCAGCTCATTCTGCACGTCAGCAAGACGCAGTCGGCCTTGATTCAAGCTGTGGTCTACATGGCTTATTTCCTCGGAGCCCTGCCGGCCGGACTGCTTATTCGCCGCCTTGGCACCCGTGTGGGTGTCATCACCGGCCTGCTGCTGTTTGCGGTCGGGTCGTTCCTGTTCATGCCAGCAGTGAGCTTTGCGGTGTTTGAGTACATACTGGCACCGCTGTTTGTGATTGGTTGCGGACTTGTGTTGCTCGAAACGGCGGCAAACCCATATGTGACACTACTTGGCGACCCCCGCACATCGGCAGGCCGACTCAACATAGCACAATCGTTCAACGGCCTCGGTTGCGTGGCCGGAGCACTGCTTAGCGGCTTGTTCTTCTTTGGCGGCGACACCGGCGTCCAGGGCGGAACGGCAAGCATTGCAGTGCCCTACACGGTGCTTGCAGTGCTGATGCTTGCAGTGGCCGTGTGCTTTACATTCATCAAGCTCCCCGAGGTGATTCTCGAGGATCCGTCCGACGATGGCAGCAAACCCAAGGGGCGCACTCTGGGATTCGCCTTCTTCTTTGGCTTCGCAGCCCTTATCAGTTATGAGATCTCAGAAATCTCAATCAACACTTTCTTCATCAACTTCATGACCGACGACGGCTTCATGACCCCCACCCAAGCCACTGTGGCCCTGTCGATGGGCGGTCTGCTGCTGTTTATGGGCGGCCGTGTGGTGGGCGGCCTGCTCATGAGCCGCATAAGCACCGAGCGCATATTCATGGCTTGCGCCGTGGGTACGGTGGCCACCGTGCTTTTGGCAATGCTGCCGCTGGGCGTGCTGTCGAAGATGGCGCTGATTGTGTGTTACGTGTTTGAGAGCATAATGTTCCCCACCATATTTGCATTGTCGATACGCGGGCTGAACGGCCGCGCCACCGAGACGGCATCGTCGATTCTGATGATGAGTGTAGTGGGCGGAGCCATAGGTCCGCTTGCCATGGGCTGGGTGGGCGACAACTGCGGCATGCGTGCCGCACTGGGCGTGCCACTGGCCACATTTGTGGTAGTGCTGGCCTATGCGGCCTATTCGCTTGCCCGTAGCAGCAAGAAGTGAGCCGCCGGCCACACAATCGAAACAACCTTTTTTATCCGTGAACACAACAATATCAATTAATTCAAATGATTCTCATAGCCGATGTCGACAACTGTTTTGTGTCGTGCGAACGCCGCCGGAACCCTGAGCTCGAAGGCAAAGCGGTGATTGTGCTCAGCGCCGGCAAAGCAGCAGTGATTGCACGCAGCAACGAGGCTAAGCGCATGGGGATTAAAATGGGCGAGCCCTACTTCAAAATGAGTGGGCGTTTTGCTCCCGAAGACTACATTGCGCTGCCAGCCGACCATTACTATTACAAGCAAGTATCGGCCGAGCTGATGGACTTTCTGCGCGAAGAGTGTCCTAATCTGTTCCAATATTCGATCGACGAGGCCTTTGCCGACATGGCGGGCATCAACATCGACCTGAAGCTATGGGGCGAACAGCTCCACGCAAAAATCATGGAGCATGTGAAAATACCCGTAAGCATTGGCATAGCCCCGAGCAAGACACTCGCCAAAATCGCAAGCCACTTTGCCAAGCACTATCAAGCTTACAGGCACTGCTGCATCATCGACACCGAAGAACGCCGACTCAAAGCCCTCGCACTGACCCCTATCGACGACGTGTGGGGTGTGGGGCGCCGCTACAACACACGGCTCCGTTCGCACGGCATAACCACAGCCCTCGACCTTGCAGCCAAGCCCATTGAATGGGTCAGCGATCACTACCCCACCCCTATTGTCAACACCTATCGGGAGCTCAACGGTATCGACTGCATATCGATGCGCAACGAAGGCCCGTCGAAAAGCGTGAGCCACACCCGCACATTCCCTCAAATGATAACCGACCACGCGCAACTGATGGCCGAAGTGAGCAATTTTGCCGCCGACTGCGCCGCCACATTGCGTCACCAGCACACAATGGCGCGGGCAATGACGGTGTTTGTGGCCACAAACCATTACCGCTCCGACCTTCCACAATATGACAACTCGGCCTCGATGCGCATCGATCCCCCCACCAATGTATCAGCCGAAATCACAGGATATGCCCAGCAGCTGCTGAATGCCATATTCCGCCCCGGCTACAAATACAAGCGAGCCGGAGTCACCATCACGAGCGTGATACGCGACCGTGACGTGCTGCGCAGCCTGTGGGAAAACGAGCACGACCGCCACAACCGCCAGTTGCGCCTCGACGAGGTGATTGATGCCGTGAACAGCCATGTGGGGCGCGGCACACTGCGCCTCGGCTCACAGATGACGACACCTGGCAGCAACAATTCTCGCGACACGTCGCCCACCGACCGGCCCGACAGAAAAGGGTAACGCCACGGGGTCAACCCACGTTTTGAGGTCAAAACAAAAAACCTTTTTCGGTTTTTTGCCTAATTTTCTTCGCCATATGAAAGATATTTACTAAATTTGCACCGCAAAAAGGATTCGGGGTGTAGCACAGTTGGTTAGCGCGCCACGTTCGGGACGTGGAGGTCGGAAGTTCGAGTCCTCTCACCCCGACCAACTGAAAATGACCTTGGCAAGCCACAAGCTTGCCGAGGTCATGTTTTTTTGCACTAAACCCATTTGGAGGGAGACTAGAAAAGAAGGTTGTGGCCATGCAAAACGGAAATAGGGGCAACCCCGATTTGCTATTGCGCGTGGCTTATAGTATCTTTGCACAATATAGACACTTACATACTGAAACTACTTGACATTATGAATTTTGTAGATAAATGCAACGAGATTTTCGATGCGACTGTGGCTCTTTACCACACCACCGACAATGTGGATGCGAAAATGGTCAACAAATATGCCGAAGGCACCATTGAGGCCGACCTTATGGTAAAAAACTGGATCGACACAGTCCAGTGGCACCTCGAGGACATAATCCGCGATCCGCAAATCGACCCCGTGGCCGCACTGGCGCTCAAGCGCCGCATCGACAAGTCGAACCAAGACCGCACCGACCTCGTTGAGAAAATCGACACCTACTTCCGCACAATTTATGCCGACGTGAAGCCTTGCGACGATGCAACCATCAACACCGAAAGCCCCGCATGGGCCATCGACCGCCTGAGCATCCTGGCACTTAAAATCTATCATATGCGCGAAGAGGCCGAACGCACCGACGCCTCGGCCGAGCATGTGGAGCGCTGCCGCGCCAAGCTCGGCGTGCTGCTTGAGCAGCGCACCGACCTGAGCACTGCCATCAGCCAACTGCTCGACGACATAGCCAACGGCCGCAAATACATGAAAGTGTATCGCCAGATGAAGATGTATAACGACCCCGACACCAATCCGGTGCTATATGGCAAAAAATGACGGCACGGCCAACAGCCGCACGGTGCTTGTCACGCGCTTCTCGGCTCTTGGCGACGTGGCCATAGCCGTTCCTGTGCTTTATCCTGTGTGCCAGGCCAACCCCGACGTGCAATTTGTGATGCTCACCCGCAAGGGAGCCGCTGCCGGCGTAATGGTAAACCGCCCAGCCAACTTGACCGTGGTGGCAGCCGACGTCAAAGGCGAGTACCGTGGCTTGAGAGGCATGTGGCGACTGGCCTCAAAACTCAGAAAAGACTACAGGATTACCGATGTGGCCGACCTGCACAGCGTGATGCGCTCATGGACAATCGACGCCCACATGCTGCTGCACGGAGTGACGGTGCGGCGCATCGACAAAGGACGGCGCCAAAAGCGGGCTTTGACCCGTGGACAGCTGCACAGCCAACTGGCCACATCGCATCAGCGCTACCGCGAAGTGCTGTCGCGCTTAGGGCTTGCGCTTGGGGCCGACGACTTTACCTCGCTCAGCCAGTATGGCCCTATTGAACCCGGCCTGCTTGCCCAGCGGGAGAAACGCCAAGGCGAGCGGTGGATAGCAATAGCCCCCTTCTCACAACACAGCGGCAAGGTGTACCCCATAAAGATGATGACCACAGTGATCGACACACTGGCCTCACTGCCTGGCGTGCGCCTGTTTCTGATGGGTGGAGGCCCGACAGAAGCAAAGCAATTACGCTCAATTGTAGAGCGTCACCCGCAAAATGCCGTTTCAATTGCCGATGTGAAACATTCCTTTGCCGATGAATACGGGCTACTGTGCCGATGCGATGTGATGCTCACAATGGACTCGGCCAACATGCACCTGGCCTCGCTGGTGGGCCTGCCCGCAGTGACAGTGTGGGGCGCCACCCATCCATGGTGCGGATTCATGGGTTGGCGACAAAGCGACGACAACGCCGTGCAGCTCGACTTGCCATGCCGGCCGTGCTCGGTGTTTGGCCAAAAGCCTTGCCGCTTCGGCGACTACCACTGCCTGACAGGCATCAATCCGCAAAACGTAGTGCAGCACGTGATAAAAGTAATGGAACGCAAAACAGATAACAAGTGAAAAAGATACTTATAACGGGTGCCGGCGGATTCATTGGCGGCTATCTGGTGGCCGAGGCACTCAACCGAGGCTATGAGACGTGGGCTGCCGTGCGCAGCACCACAAGCCGTAAATTCCTCACCGATGAGCGCATCCACTTCATTGAACTTGACTTTACCGACTATGACTTGCTGAAAGCCACACTGAAAAGCACCGTCGACAGCAATGGGCGGTGGGACTATGTGGTGCATAACCTAGGTGCCACAAAGGCTGCCAACTATATGGACTTCGACCGCATCAATTGCGGATACATGCGTTCGCTGCTGCAAGCTCTGGGCGAGGTGGACGCCGTGCCCGAAGTGTTCCTGCTAATGAGCAGCCTAAGTGTGATGGGACAAGGCGACGACCGTAACTACACGCCATTCAAGAGCACCGACGTGCCTCAGCCCAACACGCGCTATGGCGTGTCGAAACTAAAAGCCGAGACCTACCTGCAGATGCAGAGCAAAATACCCTACACCATCTTCAGGTGCACAGGTGTGTATGGGCCTCATGAGCGCGACTACTACTTGATGATGAAAAGCATTAAGGCGGGATTTGACTTCAGCGTGGGCTTCCGCAAGCAGATGCTGACGTTTATCTACGTGAAAGACCTGGCACGGGCAGTGTGCGACGCCCTTGAGCGCGGGCCTCTGCGCAAGGCCTACTTCATAAGCGAGGAGCGCAGCTACACTCAGCGTGAATTTCGCGCCATTGTGGCCCGAGAGCTGCACAAGCACATGGTGCTGCCGGTGGTGTGCCCATTGTGGCTGGTGCGCATTGTGTGCTTTGTGGCAGGTTGGTGGAGCCGCTTGCGACTCCAGACTTGCACACTCAACAGCGACAAATACAAGATTTTGCGGCAGCGCAACTGGCAGTGCGACGTGAGCGATGCCAAGCGCGATTTCAACTTCAGCCCTCGCTATTCGCTCGAGCAAGGCGTGCACGAGGCCATCGAGTGGTATCGCAAGGCTGGATGGCTATAAGACGCCGGCCTGCTTGAGCAGTGCGTGCAAGGTTGCTGCTGTGGCCCTGGTCTGCTCAGCAGTCTCGATGTCGGTCGAGTCGAAACGCAATTGGGCTTTTCCATAGAACTGCTCACGGTAGTCAAGGGCAGCCTTCACCGTTTGCAGCACCTCATCGTCGCTCAAATTGGCAATCAGTGGCCGGTTGTGGCGCTGGCCTGGCAGACACAGGCGCAAAGCCAAACGTTCGGGCGAAGTCTGCAACCAAATGGTGAGACCGCTACGATTCATAATGTCAATGTTGTCGAAATGGCACGGAGTGCCGCCACCAGTAGAGACAATAGTGCCCGGGCGGTGGGCAACCTCAATGAGAGCCTCACGCTCAAGCTGGCGGTAGCGGCGTTCGCCCATGCGGGCAAAAAGGTCGGTTATAGTGGTTCCGTACTTTTCCTCGATATACTCGTCAAGGTCGAGAAAATCCATCTCGGCCACTTCGGCCAAAGCACGGCCCAGAGTAGTCTTGCCGCATCCCATGTATCCCAGCAGGAAAATTGTGCTCATAATTAAATTCCGGACAATAGTTTCACTTTTTTGTGCCGCAAATTTACTCAAAAATGTGCGGTAAGCCAATTTTTTGTATCGGCCCGCGCCACCAGGCACTAACCCCATAACGACACAGCCGATGCCACACTAGCGCGGCTTTTGAAAAGCGGCCGCACATTAATTCAGTGTTTTTGCGTATTTTTGCAACATATTATAAATTGAAAACAAACATCAATATGGCGAGCAAAAGCAAATGGTATGTGGTGTGGCAAGGCCGCGAGCCAGGCGTGTGCGACTCATGGGAAGAATGCGAGGCACGCATCAAGGGGTATCCCGGCGCAAAATACAAGGCATTTCCCACACAGACGGCCGCTATCAATGCCTTTAGGGCAGGCGATAGCGACATGGGCATAATCCGCGCGATAGCCAATGCCCCCACAGCAGGCCACGTGAACTACGACGCCATCCCCGAGATAATAACCGACAGCATTGCCGTGGATGCGGCATGCAGCGGCAATCCGGGCAACATGGAGTATCGCGGCGTGGACGTGAAGAGTGGCATTGAACTGTTCAGAGTGGGACCATTTGCCCAAGGCACCAACAACGTGGGCGAATTTCTGGCCATAGTCCATGCCCTGGCCATGCTTCAGAAGCAAGGACGCGGCAATGTGCCCATCTACAGCGACAGCAAAGTGGGACAATTGTGGGTGCGTGGCGGCAAATGCCGCACAAAGCTGACCCGCACGGCAGCCAATGCCAAGCTGCACGAAGTGGTTGCCAGAGCAGAACACTGGCTCGCCACACACACCTACTCCAACCCCATACTCAAGTGGCAGACCGACAAATGGGGAGAAATTCCTGCCGATTTTGGCCGGAAATAGGCCTTTAGGCATTATATTTGCCTTTCGCCACACTAGGATAAGACAACGACAACTATGACATATAAAAGCGAAGAAGACAAAAGCTACGGCGTGGCCGGGATGGCTTTGGGCATGACGGTTTTTGATGTCGGCGACCACTATGCCGGCATCACCATTGATGCCGACGGCCTCGACTGCGTGAGATTTACCCCCGACTTTTTCTTTGCCGGCAATCCGCGGGTGCCGGCAACGGCAGCGTGGAAACAATTGTGCTCCAACTACAGAGTGTCGGTGGGGCTGGTGCTTGCCAACACCATTTGCCGTAAGATGGTTCTCAACCACGGACACGTGGACCGCAAGTTGCGCCGGCAATTGCAAGAAGCGGCACGCACCGAGGGCAGCAACAGTTGCCAGCTCGAAGCCGATGAGGTGGATGAGCTTTTCGACAAGGATTTTGCCCACTTGGTGAATGTCTTTTCAAACTCCTCAGTAAGACAGGCCATGACGAAACTGGCCAAAAGACTTACCGAAACACGAACAATGTCGCGCTTCGACGTCGAGGAAATTCTTCAAGACTTTGATTTGATTTAATTCAAATTCCATATAAATTACAGCTATGAAAGTGGTGCTTATCAACCGAAGCGACACAGTGGGGGGCGCAGCCGTGGTTACTGTGCGGCTGATGCACGCCCTACGCCATGCCGGAGTGGATGCCCGCATGCTGGTGGTAGACCGCCGCGGCACTGACGCCAATGTGGCTCTTGCCGGCAACAAGCTCAAGCGTGCGGCGGCGTTCTATGCCGAGCGCCTTGGCATACTGGCCCGCAACGGGTTCCGGCGCGACACACTGTTTCAGATTGATACCGCCGACTGCGGTATCGACCTTGCCAGCCATTCGTGGGTGCGAGAGGCCGATGTGGTGGCCCTGAACTGGATAAACCAAGGGATGCTGTCGGGCAAAGGCATCAAGAAAATAAGTGAATTGGGAAAACCGATAGTGTGGACCATGCACGACATGTGGAATTGCACAGGAATCTGCCATCACGCCTACGAATGCCCTCATTACCGCAATAACTGCCACAGTTGCCGCCTGCTCGGCGATACCGGAAACGACCTGTCGACACGGCGTCAAAAAGCCAAGCGCGAGTTGTATGCCACCGTTCCCATCCACTTTGTGGCAGTGAGCCACTGGCTTGAGGGATGCTGTAGGGCAAGTTCGCTTATGGCCGACGCACAGATAAGCGTGATCCCCAACGCGTTCCCGTCGGCCGACTTCAAATGGCAGCGGATTCACGACCCCAACGTGGCCGATGTGGCCCACGACACCATCGTGGTGATAATGGGAGCAGCACGGCTCGATGACCCAGTGAAGGGTTTCGACCTCTTGATTGAGTCCACACGCAAACTGTCGCAATCACGCCCCGACATTGCCAACAAAATGCACCTGGTGATATACGGAGGCATACGCTCTCCGCACCTGCTCAATGAATTGGCCATCAAGCACACATATCTCGGCTATCGAGCCGACGTGAACCACCTAATGCAAAATGCAGACATTGTGCTGTCGACATCACGCTACGAGACACTGCCAGGCACTTTGGTCGAAGGCATGGCAAGCGGATGCACGCCGGTGACTACCGGTGCCGGCGGCCAACCCGACATCGTAGAGCACCTGACTGACGGCTATGTAACAAGCCACACCACTGCCGATGAGATAGCGGCCGGACTCGAGTGGGCGTTTGAACACGTGCTCGACCGCAAGACACAGCACGCAAAGGCTGCCGCAAAGTTTGACAGCTCGGTCGTGGCCTCACGCTACATTAAGCTGTTCAACCAATTGCTATGCCGCTAGCCGCATAGCTACCACTCAATCTGAAAAAAACTCACATAAAAATCACATAAAACACATGCAGACTGTTTTATTTCATTCTACCATATTCGGTCCTATTCACAGCCGCCGACTCGGAATATCACTGGGTGTGAACCTCATGCCCAACGACGGGAAAATATGCTCGTTCGACTGCGTTTACTGCGAGGCGGGCTACAATGCCCAGGGGCAAGGCACCACTGGCCTACCCACACACACTACCGTAAAACGGCAACTGCGCAACAAACTCAAGCAAATGAAAGAGGCTGGCGAGAATCTCGACGTAATCACATTCTCGGGCAACGGCGAGCCCACACTGCATCCGCAATTCAAAGAGGTGGTGCACGACGTGATAGTGCTGCGCGACCAGTATTTTCCCAATGCGCGCGTGAGCGTGCTCAGCAATGCCACACTGGCATCTAATCCCAATGTGAAAAAGGCTCTGCTGGCAGTCGACAACAACATTCTGAAACTCGACTCGGCCGTGCCCTCAACCATGAGGCTCATCAACCAGCCCAAGTCGCCCAACGTAATCCCGGCCGGAATCATAGAGGACTTGGCTGAATATGGCGGCAAATGCATAGTACAAACAATGCTGTTACGCGGCGAACACAACGGGCAACGCATCGACAATACCACCGATGCCGAAATCGAAGCTCTGATTGACGCCTACAAGACAATAAAGCCACAAGAAGTGATGATATACTCTATCGACAGAAAGACTCCCGAAGAGCACCTTGAAAAAGTGGGCCGTGAGGAACTGGAGGCGATAGGGCGGCGCATTGAGGCTGCCGGCATCAAGGTTCAAGTCAACGCATAATGGCAATTGGGCAGACCATGGTTCCAAGCAGCCTGGCAAAAGGCGACCATGTGGCACTAGTGTCGCCAGCCGGCCCCATCAGTGCCGATCACGTGGCCGGAGCCTCGCACATTTTACGGCAATGGGGACTCAATCCAGTGACTGGTCGCCATTGTTGCGACCACTTTGCCGACTATAACGGAGCCATTGAGCTAAGTGCTACCGACGAAAACCGGCTCAACGATTTGCAGTGGGCCATCTGCGATGAGTCGGTCAAAGCCATACTGTGCTGCCGCGGCGGCTACGGAACACTGCGGCTCATCGACGACATCGACATGAGCAATCTGCACACCCAGCCCAAATGGGTGATTGGCTACAGCGACATCACCGCACTGCACGCAGCCTTGCACCATGAGGGCATTTTGAGCATACACGCCCCCATGGCCAAACACATGGCCGAACACGGCACCGACGATGCTGCATGCTCGGCGCTTCACGCCATAATAAGCGGAGGCCCCTGGCCATCATACCAGTTGGCACCGTGTTCCGAAAACCGCACGGGAACAGCCACAGCGACCCTCACTGGCGGAAACTTGGCCGTGCTTACGGCCCTTGTGCCCTCAAGCTACAACATGATCAGTCCGGGCGACATAGTGTTTGTTGAAAACGTGGGCGACAGCGTCAGCCGGGTTGAGCGCATGCTACTCTCTTTACGGTTTGCCGGATTGCTGCCCCGCCTTAACGGCTTAGTGGTGGGACGCCTGTCGGGGCAATCGGCCGAGGAGGAATTTACCATGCGGCAAATGGTGACACGCTTGGTCTCGCCCTACCGATACCCAGTGGCTTTCGGACTTCAAGTGGGTCATCATGGCATCAATATGCCGCTGGTAGTAGGGGCCGCCACCACACTTTGCGTCACCCGCGACGGAACATCACTCACACAACACAGCGATGCGAAAAAATGCCGTTTTTAAATATCATTAAGTTTGCGGCACATATCCGATAAGCGGTTTTTACGTAAGTTTGCACCTGAAAAAACGAATTGTAAACACAGCAGGGATATTTTGACTGCCAATAAGAGAAATCAAGTAACAAGCCGCTCACAGTGGTGGCGCCTATGGCATGTGGCCCGACCATGTGCCATTGCGGCATTAGCCGTGCTTGCTGTCGGGTGGATAGTCTATACCTTTGTGGGACAGCCATTCAAGGTGCAATCGCCGTCGATGACCGACACCTATCCGATTGGCACACATGTATGGGTCGACAAAATATCTGTTGGAGCAAGACTACCCATGCGCCTGCTCGGCATCAACCTGGGCTATCACCGCCTGCCTGCCTCATCGGGCATTAGCCGCGGCGACGTGCTGGTGTTTAATTTCCCGGCCGGCGACACCGTGGCCACACGCTGCCCACATCCCGACTATTACACACTGCAGCAACTCTACGGGCCACGGGCAGTGCTCTCCGGACTGTATGGAGAGATTGAATATCGACACGTGACCGACCGAGAACGCTACATGAAGCGGGTGACGGGACTGCCGGGAGAGTGGATACGCATCAGCGGCGACACCGTTTGGGCCTCGGGGCGACAGGTTGCCGACGAGCCTGGCGTGCGGCACAACTACATAATTCAAACCGACGGACGCCGCATAAGCGCCGAAGAGTGGCGCAACCTGGGCATAACCGGCGAGGAGCGGCGCAACGTGCGCGTGGAGTGCGACGACACCACAGCACTCAAGCAAATGGGGCTGCAAATTGATGCCAAGGGACTCCCGCTGCCCACCTACCAGATTCCGCTGTCGGCAGCCGGGCGTGACCGCCTGACCCAGTGCTTCCCCTGGATTATCGAAGTGCTCCGCCTGCCGCTAGTGCAGCAGTCGCAAGTCTATCCGCAGAATTCGCCACGGGGATGGAGCAGCAACCACTACGGCCCCGTGTGGATACCGCGCAAAGGCGGCAAACTGCGTCTCACAATGCGCAACCTGCCACTGTATGCCCGCTGCATCACCGCTTATGAGGGCAACCGCCTTGATGTGAAAGGCGGCCGCATATACATCAACGGCAAGCCTACCACCACCTACACATTCACAATGAACTACTACTGGGTGATGGGCGACAACCGCGACCAGTCGCTCGACTCGCGCCACTGGGGGTTTGTGCCCGAAGACCACATAGTGGGCAAAGTCACTGCCACAATGGGCTCTGCACGGTGATTTGTGACATGGCTCTGCGTGAAATGTCGCATATTTTGAGTAAGTTTGCACATATAAAAAATAAAAACGTAAATATTCAATCACAGCAATATGGCAACAACCGATACCACCCGAAATAGTATCACCAACGACAAAAAATCAAACAACCGACACACCACAGAACGGCAAACCGGCAATCTGCAACAGCGCTTGGCACGCGTGAAGCCCTCTCGCTGGGCCCGCTTCGCTGTTGTCAGCATCCTGTTTCTTGCTTGGGTGGCTTGGCTCGGGAGCTGGTGGGTGATTGTGTTCTGGCCATTGCTGGCCGACATCTATCTCACCCAATTCATCCCATGGACCTGGTGGAAGCACACCAAGAATGCCGCCTTGCGCACCGTGATGAGCTGGGTCGATGCCATCGTCTACGCATTGGTGCTTGTGTATTTCCTGTTCCTTTTTGTGGGGCAGAACTACCAGATACCGTCGTCGTCGCTCGAAAAAACTTTGCTCACCGGCGACTTCCTGTGGGTCAACAAAATGGTGTATGGGCCACGCGTACCGCAGACCCCCATACATTTCCCTCTCGCACAGAACACACTGCCCATCCTGGGCACCAAGAGCTATATTGAATATCCCCAATGGGCCTATCACCGCCTGAAGGGAATGCGCAACGTGGAGCGCATGGACATAGTGGTGTTTAACTTCCCGGCCGGCGACACTGTGGCCACCCTTTGCCCCAACCCCGACTACTACACCCTGGTCAAAGAAAAAGGCCGTGATGCCATATGGGCCGACAAGGCCACTTACGGCGATGTCATATACCGCCCTGTTGACCGGCGAGACAACTATGTGAAACGCTGCATAGGACTGCCCGGCGAGAATCTGCAAATAAAGGGCGGCATCATATACATCAACGGCCGCGCTCTGCCCGAACCTAAAAACGTGCAGTATTTCTACTATGTGCACACCGATGGCACTCCAATTTCCGACGACCTCTTCGACGACTTGGGCATAAGCCTGGAAGACCGTCACGGCGAGGCTCCCGATTATGCCCTACCGCTCACCGCCGAAATGCTTGCACGACTCAAGGCACAGCCATGGGTGCTCAACGTGGTTCGCTCACAAGTCGACCCGTCGGAAGCCGACATCACATATCCGCTCGATGCCAATTACGGCTGGACTCACAACGATTACGGCTCTATCTGGATTCCCAAGAAAGGCGCCACAATCGACTTGACGCTACAGAACCTGCCCCTTTATTCACGATGCATAAAGAACTATGAGGGCAACCAGCTTGAAGTGCGGGGCGGAACCATATACATCAACGGCAAGCCGGCGCGCAAATACACCTTCAAGATGGACTATTACTGGATGATGGGCGACAACCGCGACAATTCGCTCGACTCGCGCTTCTGGGGCTTTGTGCCCGAAGATCACATAGTGGGCACCCCCATGTTTGTCATCATCTCGTTTGACAAAGACAAGCCACTGTTCCGCGGCGGTATTCGCTGGAACCGCATATTCATCAGCGCCAATCCCGACAAATGACCAGCAGCACAGCAGGATTTCCGGCCTCGACATGCATTCCCATGGCGATGGGCAGCACTTGCGCCGGCAGCGTGAGGTGCTATGCAGCCATGCTGCGCTCACAACTCGTGGTCATCGACAGCGCCGAAACCCGTCTGCCTTTACGCCACAGCCATCACCGCTACTACATCATGGGGCCCAACGGTGTGCAACAGCTGACCGTGCCGCTTGTGGGCTCAACAAATGCCATGCAAGTGCCGCTTGACCAAGTGCGCATCAGCGAACACGGCGAGTGGCGTCAACGCCATTGGGGCGCCATCTTCAGCGCCTATGGCAAGACCCCATACTTCGATTTCATTGCACCCGAACTGAAAGATGTGATACTTGGCCAGCAACAAAGTCTGCTTGAATTCAACGAGCAGATGCAGGCACTGATACTCGACTTTTTGGATTTGCCCATCATCACAACCGTTAGGCCTATTGGCAACAAGCCTCTTGCCGACGGAATGTGCGACCTGCGTGGCCGCATCGCCGGAAAGAAGCCCGACCAGCTACCCATAACCGATGTGGCATATCACCAGCAGTGGGCCGACCGACTTGGAGGCTTTCAACCTGGGCTCAGCGTGCTCGACATGCTTATGAACGTGGGACGCGAGGCCGTTTTTTACTTATGCGATATGACAAAAACAGGCACAACCGAGTTAAAAGATATTAAAGCACTGCATTTTTAACATCATGACCGTTGACTATAACGGAAATGACACGTATATTTGCAACGTGTTTTTCATGGTATTAGATTTAAGGTTAATTAAGATTGGTTGTCGGGAGACAATCAATTTTTTTATTCCTTGACTGCATAACCAGCGCCACACACTCACGCACCACTCGCCCATATCAGCAGATGGGCCTTCTATGCGTTTAGGAGGCTGTTACCCCCCTACACAAAGAAAAGGCTGTGCTCGTGAGATTCAAGCACAGCCCCGTGTTATTTTCACAAAAAACACGCCTAAGCACTATTTTCCATCAAGCAGCTTCTTAAGAATGGGTTTCAGCTGGTCGGCTGTCTGCCGGTGCTGACGCTTCGACGGATGCCAATCGGCTCCATAACCAAGTGTGGGATCCTGCTCTTGCAACTCAACAAAATACACATTCAGCCCATCGGCCTTCAACTCCTCATACACGCCTTTCAGCGTTTTGATTTGCAACGCTCGGGTTGAGCGGGTGAGCATCTGACTCGATAAAATCACAATTTTAGCCTTGGGTTGCACTTGAGCAAGATGCTCAATAAACTGCTTGTAGGCCAGGCGGTAAGTATTGATATCGTAGCCCTTGGTGCTCAAGTCGTTGGTTCCCAAATTCACGCAAATCACATCAGGCCGATATTTGGAAAAGTCCCACAACTGGGTCGAGTCGTAGATGCACGTATAGTCGTACCACCGTGTCATGGTCTGGCCCACCTGCTTGCCGCCGTAGTTACGATACACGCCTATTCCCGAACGGGCCACACACACTTCCTGCGCATCGAGTTCGCGGCCAAGAATGGCGGCATAGGTGTAATAGTGATTAGAATTGTCGTAGCTATAGTGTACCCACTGGTTTTTAGCCTCGCTACCATAGCCGCAGGTTATGGAGTTGCCTATGAATTCAAGGCGGTGTTTCTGGCGTTGTGGCGCACTTAGCAACTTAGTGCTGCCGTCGAGAAGGAATCCGCGAAATTCGGGTCTCTTCTCATAGCCTTCTATGGCAAGCATCACCTTCACCGTGTGTTTTCCCGGTTCTAATCCGCTGGCCAGGACGATGGTTGAATCGGTATCGGTGAAGTTGATTTTAAACTCTTCACCATCATCAATGGTGACCATAAACTGTCCGCTTCCGGGTTTTGCTTTCATGGAAAGTCCGGTTCCGCTGATGTTGACTGCGATTTGTGTGCCGGGGAACACGAAAAGCGGACTTTCAGGGTTAGAGAAATTGATGCGGCCAGTGTACCTTATGTGCCGGTTGGATGGTTTAACCAAAGTGTCGGCATAGGCTTGCGAAATCAGCATCACGGCACCGATTGCAAGCAACAGCCTTTTTGCGATTTTGTGATAAAGCATTTTTAAAACTTGATTTTTCAATTAAAGTTACTTGTGTGTGGTTGGTTTCGCTAAATTAGCGATTATTTGCGACAGACCCGCACATAACGGCAGTAAAAAAAATCCGACGGGCATCCACCCATCGGATTGTTGTTTATTGCGGCACTCACTGTGCCGATAGTTCGTTTTCTTACTTCTTCACAAACTTAACAGCGGCTGCTGCGGTGCGGGCCACATACACACCAGGAGCAAGGTCGGCCACACTGAGCGCAACCACAGCGCCGTTTGATGCGGCTGCCTGCTGGCCAGTCACGGTATATACGGCAACGGCTGCGGGCTCACTGAGCACAACAGCATCGATTGCGGCACTGTATTGAACAGCGGGCGACGACACCTTGGCGGCGGTTATGCCCGTAGGAGTTTTGGCTGGCATGAATATAACCGTACCCAGACTTGAGTTGTCGGCCTTGTGGAACACCACTTCTTCAATGCTCACGCTGTCTTGTGTAGCCACATTCCAGGTGTTGCCCTGGGCATACACTGTTTCGGCGGTGTTGTTGTAGAGGTCATAGAGCACGTCGTTGTTGCCATTGTTGCGGAACACGTTGTTGCCAGGATTGTAGTCGGCGCTTGTGGGATCGCCGGTTTTGCCGAAGTTCATGTTCTTGCTTGCGCCAATCAGGGTAACACCCCACAGATGACCCTCAATGAGGTTGTTGCTGACCACAGATGATGCACTGTTGCTGTAAATGCTGATACCGCTGCCGCCATTGTTGGGGTTGGTCTCGTAGCAGTTGTCAACAAAGTCGTTGCCAGTGATAGTCACATCAATGGGGCCAATCACCGTAACGCCGTAACGGTTGTCACGCACCTCATTGTTTGAAACCGTCACTTTGTTGCTGTGGGCAAGGCTGAGCATGTTGCTCACACCTATACCGCCCGATTTGGTGAACTTGCCGCCAATCACACGGTTGTTGCTGATGACCACATCGTAGTCGCTCGACGAACCGGCGCAGGTGAGATTGATTTGCGGACGGTTGGCGTTGCTGGTATCGTTGCGGAAGAAATAGCAGTTGGTAATGCTTATGCCGACGGGGGTGTTGGCACCGTTGCCAATGGCGGCTGAGTAGCTGCCAATGAAATTGCTGTTGGTGACTGTGTTGCCCACCGACGAACGGCTGAAGCTGAGTGCAGCCGAACTGTTGAGCTTACCGTTATATTTGCTGAATGTGCAGTTATCGACCTTGATGCTGCCTGTGGAGCTGCCAAAAGCCACACCGGCATACTCGATTGTAACGTTGCGCAACACGGCCGATGCGTTGTCGCCATAGATGCGGAAACCCTTGGGGGCCGACGAGGCCGAGTCACGTGTCACATAGGCAGTGTCGGCGGGGGCAAAGTCGGCAAAGCCGTCGATGTTTACCTGCACGCCGTTTCCGAGTTTCACCACATCACCGCTTTGCAGGCGCAATGTGTCGCCCTCGGCAATCTCTATTTTTTCTTTTACGTAATAGGCATTACCGTCTTTAACGACGCCGCTGGTGTCGATTTTGCTGAGTTGCTCAAAGGTGTAGGCTTTCTTTGAGCCGTCGCTGGTGTAAGTTGCCGTGGCACTTGCAACTGCTGCCAAGGCTAAAACAAAAGTAAAGGTTTTTTTCATAAGCTAACAATTTTGCATTTTATTGGATAGCAAAATTAACAAATAAAACTTTAATACAAAAGTTTATTAAAAACATTTTTTGCGCCTTATGTAAAATCACAGTATTGTTTTTGTGACAATTATAGGGGGTGGGAGGGGCGAATGCCTTGTGCTGGCAGCCCCTGGCAGCTCAGTTGCAGCCTGCCGACGGCGGTTCGCTGCACTTGTCGCAAATGCCTATGTAGTTAAGCTGCACATCCTCAATCTTAAACTTGCGGCTAAGCTGTGCGGGTCGGTTTATTGCCTCGTCAAGCGGAATGTCGACGATGCGTCCGCACCGGCTGCACTGGAAATGGGCATGGGCAGATGTGTCACCATCGTAATGCACCGTGCGGTTGTCGATGGTGAGTGCCAACACGGCCTTGTGCTCTTTGAGCAACTCAAGGGTGTTGTATACGGTGGTGCGGCTCAGTGTGGGAATCGACTCCACAAGGGCATTGTAAATGATGTCGACTGTGGGATGGGTGCGGTGCTTCAGCAAATAGTCCATTATGGCCACACGCTGCACCGACGGCCTGATGCCGTTTTTTATAAGACGTTGGGTTGCCGTATCCATACTTAATGATTCAATTAGCAGATAAAAAGCAATACAATTATGTAATCGCTATATTTTTGTAAACATTACAAAATTACACTTTTAGTGCCAAACGACCAAATCAGCTTGCAACAATTTATAATCGGGCTTGCGGGCAACAGAACCAATTGGGAGCAATTTTTCTGCAAAAAGCGCCTTCATTAGGATTAGCGGGCTACGGCAGCAGCTCAACCAAGCACAGCAAGGCTTGCTATGGCAACATAACTCAGCCATACGAGGAAAATCAGTATCCTAGCCACCTCTGGCCGTTCGCGGTAGGTGCGGTAGGCAATATACCCACTCAGCATGACATAAGCTGGCAAGCACATTAAAAGCGTGCGCATTGTTGCGTCGGCCGAAGGAATGCCCGACAACAGCCAAGGCCACGACAGCAATGGGGCTATGGTCACGGCCACTGTTAGCCTGAACCACACAGGAGGGCGTTTGCTACTGTTCATAGTCGTTGTTTTCATTAAGACGGTTACTGGCACAAAGGTAACATTTAGGGCTGTAATTTCACACACCCCATGCAAGATTCCCTGCACAAGAAAAAACAGCAAGCCATCGACATCCACGCCGTTCAGGGCGACGGCAGATGTCGATGGCCTCTATATTAAGCAGGTTATAACCTTAGTCAGTTTGGCTGATTATTTTGTCGACAGCACTTTGAAAGAGCGCGTGCCGCTTGGGGTTGACACAGCGACGAGCAAAACGCCCTGAGGCACACCTGTCACCTCTACCGGCTCGAAAGCCGCTACGCCGAGGCGTGAGGCCGTGGCCACTGTGCGCCCAAGCAGGTCGCACACCGTGACATCAAGGCGTGAGGCGTCGACCGATGGGGTGACGCGCAACACACCGCCAGATGCCGTGCAGGCACCCCGGAAACCGTCGGCAACTATATCGCTCACGCCACTTTCGATACACAATTTCAAGCCATCGAGGGCATTGATTTTTCCATATCCCCAAACATCGCTTCCAGTGGTGCGCACATTGCCTGTGAAGCTGTCGTTGATAGCCGACAACCGAATCAGCTCTTTGGCCCTCTCGGGCGTGAGCGAGTGGTCGGCCTGCAACCATAGAGCCATCACACCGGCCACAAACGGAGCCGACATCGAAGTGCCTTGCAGGGCACCGTAATACGACGACACATTGTTGAAATTCATTGCGCTGACCATATATTGAGTCTTGAATGCGGCATAGTAGCGGCTGTAGGCCGATACCAGCACCGATCCAGGCGCGGTTATTTCAGGCTTCACGCGACCATCGATTGTGGGACCGAGGCTCGAATAGCTTGCAATGCTGCCTATGGTGGTGCCATATGACACAGCGCTACCGCCCAAATTGGTATAGGAATTCTTGGTGCAGAAAGCACCCACCGAGATGATGCGCTTGCCAGTACCGCCGAGTTCGCACACGGTGCACGCATCGGTGGATGTCACACATTCAGGCTTGCCCATATTGTCGAAAGCCGAATAGGTGCCGTCGCACCACATGTCGACGCGTCCCGAAGCCGCCGTTATTTCGAAGCTTAGATATATGCTTTTTTTGTCGATATTGAGAGCCGTGGCATAGATATTGACATTGGGCTTGTTGTTGATACCGTCGATTCCCGTGGCAGCATCAATGGTGACCACTGCCGAATCAGAAGCGCCGTCGGGCAGCCACTTATAGTTGAAAACGGTGTCGGTTTCCACCGTAGGGTCGATTCCGTCGAAAGAAGCAAGCGTGCTGCCGGTGGTCTTGTTGTAGACGGTGATTCGGGCCTTGAACTTTTTGTTCTCCTCGCCCCACACATCCACCTGCCCCACTTGCGTGTTGCGGTAGCTTTTGAAAGCCAGGCCCGTTACAAGCGAGTGATCCTTGATGCTGAACGTCTTGCTCAAGTGGCAGTCGCTGCCAGTCTCATTACCGGCCGCCCCCACAATGAGCCGTCCCTCGCCCTGGAGCGAATCGAGGACACGGTCGGCATAACCAGTGCCATCATGCGGCCCGATGTTTGACCCCAGACTTATGTTTATCACACAGGGTTTGCCTTGCTGCGTGGCATAATCGAAAATATATTTCACTGCATCAATCACACTCAGGTCGGTAGCCTTGGTCGACACCATCACAATCTCGCTACCCGTGGCCACACCTGCATACGGATTGCCCGAACGCGTGTCGCCGCCTGCGGCAATACCGGCCACATGGGTTCCGTGGGTCGATGTGACGAGATCGTAGTAACGGCTTCCAAGCTCAGCCTTGCCTGGGGCATACTCGCACCCATAGTCATATTTGTCGGGGCGCAAAGAGGCCACGGTGTCGCACCGCTGTTCCCAAATGCGGGAAATGCGCGATTTTTTGTTCACGAAGTCATAGAAAGCCGAATGGTCGTATTGGAAACCATTGTCGATTAAGCCCACTATCACCCCCGAACCGTTATATGACGTAGAAAGCCCTCCCGAACCAGCTTGCACCTCGCTTACAAATGCGGTTTGCTTTGCTGCGTCGAGGAGCGGAAACAACTGCCGCGCCACACGCATTTTAGTGGCACCCTGCAAGTGAGCCACTTGCTGAAGTTTGGATATGGGCACATGGGCGGTGAAATCGCCTGTCGCCTGTTTGCTAGGCTTGACACCCAACGCCTGTAGTTGGCTGGCAACCGCATCAGTGCCATCGGTACATATTAGCACGTCCACATATTTTTCTCCGCCGGCCCCCGATTCTATTATGCCGTGGTCGGCAAAGGCTTCAGTTACGACCGCATCGCAGGCCAAACGCTCAATTTGCCGTGCGCCAGTAGCCATTTTGGGGGTTGTTGCACTGGCCGATGCGCCAAATGCCGCAATTGACAGTAGGAGTAAAGCTTTCTTCATGATTAAAGTGTTAAAATTTGTGCAAAAGTACCGCATTTGCCCCAACGGTGCAAGAAATGGTAGTGTTTATTTTCATTTTATTCTCATTTTGCGTGTTTGCGTTATTTTTTATTAAAATTTCTTGCCAATAAATAACATTGTGCATAATTTTGCATTAATTTCAACTCCGAAAATAATAGGGACGTTTCAAGAACCAATAACACAGTACTAGTAAAAAATGAAGAAACTTTACTCAGTTTTTCTTTTATTTATGTTTGTGGCATTTTCTGCCGTCGCGCAACCGGCGGCAACACTCGGCGACGACGAACCAGCCGCCAACAAGTCACAACGTGAAGTGCCAAATTATCAACTTACTCTTGCAGTGGCACAGAAGCAAGGAAGAGTAACTTTGACTACTTCCAAAGCCAAACAAGAACGGCGACGCGCCTCATCGACCACCGCCACAAGCACGGCCTACGGATTCGGGCTCAACGGCTACGAGTCGTTCTCAGTGAGCAATGGAGTGTCAGTCACCACGGTGGCCCCTGTAGGCCGGGCCATAATTGCCGGCGCACGTGCCGGCAACACCCTGTATGCCGTGGAATACACAACCGACTCAAAAGGCTTGATACACTCATCGGCACTGCTTAAATACGACACTAAGAAATACACATTTTCAGGTGTGGCGCCAATGGACGGCGATGGGCCAATAATTGTTGACATGGCCTACAGCAACGCCACCGGCAAGATGTATGCCCTCGGGTCGGACCGCAGCAGCGGTGCCGAGTCGCTATATACCATCGACCTGGCAACAGGCGCCGTGAGCAAAATGGGCGAAGCCTTCAACACACACTACTATGCATTGGCTGCCAACCGCTCCGGCCTGCTGTATGCCGTGGCACAAAACTCGCAGCAAAACGTGCAACTGGTGAGCATCAATCCCGAAAACGGATGCATATCACAAGTGGGAACAGCCAACTACATCAGCCACAAAGCCAGCTACATCAGCTCAATGGCTATGGACTGGAGCACCAACACCATCTACTGGCCGCTGTGCTCAAGCGACGGTTACTCATGGCTTGTGAAAATAGATGCCGCAACCGGAAAGTCGACATTAGTATCGAGGGTGAATACCGAGAAAGACGAGTTCTTCGGCCTCGACATTGAATATCCCCAACCAGAGTCGGCTGCCCCCGCAGCTCCGACCAACTTCACCCTGACACCCGATGCCACTGGAGCCGTAACGGCCTCAGCCCAATGGACAAACCCGGCAACCACACTCGACGGACAGCCACTGACCGCTATCAGCAAGGTGGTTGTGCAAGTCAACGGCACCACATATAAAGAACTGACAGACGCCACTCCCGGCAAGCAGAGCCAACTCGACCTTACCGGTCTGGCCACCGGATATGCCCGTGTGGCCGTGGTGGCCTACAGCGGCGACCTTGCCGGCGAACCAGCCGAAGCAATGAAATGGGTGGGCAACGATGTGCCACGCGCCGTAACCGGCATCACACTCGAGCGCACATCGCCATCCATAGCCACCCTGCAATGGACAGCCCCAACAGCCAGCGTGCACGGCGGATACCTGCGCACATCGGCTCTGAAATACAGAATCACCCGCTTCAACTCCATGGGCGACAGCGCAGTGGTGGCCAAGACCTACCGCAAAAACACCACATACATCGACTCCACCATAACAAAACTGAGCCGATATTACTACAAAATTCAATCGCTGACCAACGACTATGGCGAAACCGCCCAAAGCGAAGAGGCAATTGCAGGCCCGGGTAAAGACATTCCATTTGTGTGCCGATTTGAAGCCGACAGCACCTTCTCGCTGTGGACCACAGTCGACGGCAACAACGACGGCCGCACCTGGAGCGAATACACCTACCAGAGCTATGTGTACCACACCCCGCTGGGCGTGGATGCCAACGACTGGCTTATAACTCCGCCCGTCAACCTCAAAGCCGACAGCACATACTACGTGTACTTCCAGTTCCGCAGCGGCCTTGGTGAATACTACCCCAAGCACATGCAAGTGACCGTGGGTACCAGCAGCTCCGACCTGAGCACCCACAAAGTGGTGTGGGACTACCACTGGGCATCGCGCATCACCGAGCAATGCCGCGTGGCTGTGCCAGTGAGCGCCGACGGCGAATACTACATTGGCATACACGACGTGAGCGAATACAACTCATGCACAATCAAACTCACAAACTTCTGCATAATCACCAAGCACACCGGATGGGTGACAGGCAAAGTGACCGACGCCGACGGACGTCCGATTGAGGGCGTGCAAGTGACCATCCCCAACAGCGGAATAGTCGACACCACCGCCACCGACGGCAGCTACAAGCTCGACTTTGTGCCCACCGGACGCTATGCCGTAGAATTCTCGAAACACGAATGGAACACACGCACCGACTCGGTTGATTTCGTGAACGACCAAGCCTCCACGCACGATGCGGTGCTCACCCGCATCCCCACTCACAGCATCAGCGGTAAGGTTGCCGACATCAACAACCAGGCAATAGTCAACGCAGAAGTCACACTCAAGGGTTATGATGAGACCCGCACAACCTTAACCGACGACAAAGGCACGTTTGGCTTCAACGACGTCTGCGACCACGGCTATCGCATCACCATAAAGAAAGCCAAATACAAGACAGCGACCGACAGCATCGACCTTGCCGCCGACACTGCACTCACCTATACGGCAGAACCAAAGACTCTGGAGCCGAGTGACTATAAACTGACAACCAACGACCAGGCAGTGAAACTCACTTGGAATCAGCCTCGCGAAATCTACCGCCACGACGACGGCACATTTGCATCACAACTCGGCTCGCTGGCTGGAACGGCAAAGACCGTAAACGGAGCTGTGTTTACCGAGAAGGCTGTGCTGAAGAGCATCAGCTGGGTCACCACAAGCTACCAGGGCCCCCACAACGAGATGAATTTGTGGATTTTCGACATCGATGCCAATCACCAGCCCACCAGCAAGGTGCTGTTTAATGCCATGCACGTGCAGAGCAAGGGCGATGAGGTGTGGAACACCTATGAGCTACCGCAACCCGTAGAGGCTCCCAACGGATTTTTCCTGGGCGTGAGCTACGACAACGGCATGAGCAGCCTTGCCACCGACACCGGAACCGACCCCGAATATCCGTTTATCCCGCTTACCAACTATTCAGCCACCGACTACACCACAGGCCAGTGGCGATGCATCGACAAGTCGTTTGTAAAGCGCAACCACCTCATCAGAGCCACCGGCGACGAGTACGGACAAAACGTGCAGACGTTTGACTACCGCTACAAAGTGTGGCGCTTCCAGGAAGACGACTTCCTCGACCAAGACAAGTGGACACCGCTCACTCCTGCCGAAGGAATTAAAGCCACCGCACTGACCGACAGCATCACCAATCTGGCCGCCGGAGACTACATATATGCAATAGCGGCAATCTACCCGGGCAACCAACTGAGTGAAATCCAATATAGCGACAACGTGACCGTGAAACCGTCGGGAATCACCTCGGCACAAATCGCGGCCGACATCGTGGTTGCACCCAACCCGGTGAGCGAGGTTCTGCACCTCAACCGCAGTTGCGACAAGATTGAGATTTACACCATCGACGGCGCTCTCGCCATTAAGGCTCAGAGCACCGATGCCGTCAACGTGTCGAGCCTTTCGACGGGAGTCTACCTGTTACGCGCTACCGTGGGCTCACGCATCGTGATTAAGCGAGTGGTGAAAATCTAGCCATCGCAGCCGTGCCACCAATTCCAGCACTTGGACACGACACAAAAAAGACAAAGACATTAATTCACAGCATGGCGGCATTGCCTGCCCGCATTTGGCAATACAACATGCCGCCATGCTTTTAAAAAACTTTTAAACATATCGGTAATATGAAGAAATTTTTAACTCCATTACTGCTCCTTGCAGCCGCAGCAACGCTGCAGCCCAATGTGGCTGAGGCAACCGACACACTTGGCGAGCCCGCCATCCAATTCAAGTCGGCACGCGGAGCCAGAGAAAAGGCATCAGACCGCTACGTGCAAGTTTACCTGAAATCGTCGGTACCCGACACCACATTCTACATAGCCTTCGACGACTCTATAGTTCCGCTGAGCATGGTTAAGGCAAACACGCTATACAACAAAAAGGTGACTGTGAGCAAGCCCGAAGTGACGGTGAAGATTTACGGCAAGACCATCAACTTCATCAACTTCAACACCATGGACGCCTATGACGTGAAAATTGGCGAAGACGGAAACAACACAATAGCGGAATTCAGATGTGAAGGCGACTCGATCGACTCGTTTGACTTCGTCACCGGCATGAAGGCACTCACCTACCTTGTGGGCAACAACAACGGCCGCCTGCGCGACGTGACTATCAAGAGCCAGTCGCTGCAGCGCATACGCCTCGGCAGCATGCCGTCGGCCACCAGCTTCACCATCGAAGCACCGGAGGCTTATGAGTTCTACATCTCATCGGGTGCAAAAATCCCCTCACTCGACATGAGCAAGTGCCCCAAACTGAAGACATTCACATGCTACAACATGAGCCAACTCAGCCAACTCACACTTGGCAAACAAGACAGCCTCGCCCACTTTGCCGTCACCGGCTCACAACTACCGGGACTGAAGTTTGAGAACTATCCGCTACTTAGCGATGTAACCTTCCACACAAGCCCCCTGGCCACATACCTCGAGTTTGTCAACTGCCCCGTGCTGACAAAAATAACGGCCAACAGCAATGGCTTTGAATCGTTTGCCATTGCCAACCAGCCTAAACTGACATCGATTAATGTCAACCAGAACCCATTAAAGAGCCTGACTCTTGACGTTCCATCGCTCACCGCACTATACTGCGACGCCACACAACTGAAAAGCGTCGACCTGAGCAAACTCACATCTGCGCGCACAGTGTGGCTGCGCAACGGTGTGCTCGAGAACATAACATTGTCGCAAGAAGCCGCCGAAAACACCCTTACCAATCTCGACGTCAGCAACAACTGCTTCACACTGGTCGACCTGCCGCCGCGCGGCAAGGCAATGCAGCCCAAGTCAAGCTACCAAACCCCAAGCAACTACTATGCTCCGCAGCAAAGCCCGCAGATACCCACAAACCTCAACGTGGGCGACAAAATTGACATGAGCAAGTATGCCTATGGCCGCTTATTTGCCACCGACAGCGTTGTGCCCAGTGAGATCAAATGGACCACAATCTTTGACGAAGACCTCGAAGAGGGTGTTGACTACAAGGTGGAAAACGGCGTGTACACCTTCCTCAAAGCCCAAGACGACAGCGTGGCTTGCACTGTTACCAACAGCGAGTTCTCTTGGTTCAAGAACTACACCGACACTCGTGGCACAGTGCATGACTACCGCATCATCACCAACTACACACTTATCAGCCAGCCCACCGGAATCGATGGCGTGACAACCGAAGCAAAAGCCGTGGTGCGTGCAGCCGGCAACCAAGCCATTGCCGTGAGCGGAGCAAACGGCGCACAAGTGATGGTAGCCGACCTGGCCGGTCGCGTGGTGTGGAACGCACGCCTGAGCAACGATGCCACACTGGCAGTGCCTGCCAGCGGATTATATGTGGTGGCCGTGGGATCGGAGCGCTTTAAGGTTCTCGTGAAATAACCTAACGCTTAAGTACCCCATATCAATAAAGCACGGGATTCACGCCTCACGGCAGTGAATCCCGTGTTTTTTATAAACAAAGATTCTCTGCAACTGTTTTTTATCATTGAGCATAGGGTTTATTGGCATTTTATGATTATCTTGCACACACATATCAATAGGCTGAATCATGAGCAACATTTTTTCCAACACCAAGCGGCTGACCATGGCCGTGGGCTGCTACACAGGCAATTCGCCCTATGGCATCGTGACCTACAGGCTCGACAAGCACGGCCGTGTGTTCAATCGCCTTCACTCGGCAAAGGTGGAAAATGCGTCGTTTCTCACCATTGCCCCCGACGGCAAGCACCTCTATGCTGTGAGCGAGAACGGTCCCGACGACTCATTGGTCAATGCCCTTGAAATAGACGCCGACAGCTGTGAGATGCATCTGGTTAACAGTATCCCGTCGTGCGGATGGAGCCCATGTCACATAGTCGGCCTGGGAACCAGCTTGGCCATAACCAACTACGGGAGCGGCAACCTGGCCCTGTGCGGCATCAATGCCGACGGCTCGATTGCTCCGTGCCACCTGCTGCTTGACTGTGCCGACAGCCTCCACTCCGGCGACAGCCGCACCCATTTCACCTTGCCACTGCCAGGCGACCGTGTGGTTGTCAGCAATTTGGGACATGACTGCTTGCACATGATGCGCATTTCCTGCAAAGAACCATTGCGGCTTGAATTGCAACACACCGTGAAACTGCCACGCGGCTGCGGACCGCGCCACATGGCACTCAACAACTTCGGCACGATGCTCTATGTGGTCACCGAGAAATCCAACGAAGTCATGGCCTTTGCCTACAGCCCCGAAACCGGCGGCCTCAAGCTGCTCCAAAGCATAAAAGCCTCTAATGGACAAATGGCAGCAGCGGCCGACCTGCACCTGAGCGGCGACGGCAGATTCCTCTATGCCAGCGTGCGCCGTGAGGCCGACGGAATAGCCATCTTTAGAATTAATGACAACGGCCTTCTTGAAATTGCCGGATACCAACCCACCGGACTGCATCCGCGCAGCTTCGCCATTACCCCCGACGGCACCATGCTGCTGGTGGCCTGCCGCGACAGCAACTCCATTGAGGTTTATAGGCGTGACCACGCGTCGGGGCTACTCACAAAAGCCCCCATTCCCGACATTGCGGTAAGCCAGCCGGTGTGCATCAAGTGGATGCCCTAAGAGGTAGTGTCTTAAAAATTATATGCCCCGCCACAAGAGGCCGAATTGAACCACAAGAATGCGCGCATCACAAAATTATTGACTACCTTTGCGTGAAATGCCCCATCTGATGGGTCTTAACCACCAGATTAGCATTTTTCGCATCACAAATGACACTCGACAGCATAACAATAGCAAACTACAAGAACATTGCCGAGGCACAACTCGACTTTTCTCCTGGCGTGAACTGCCTAATAGGCAACAACGGCATGGGCAAAACCAATGTGCTCGACACCGTGTATTACCTGAGTTTCTGCAAAAGTTGCCGCAACACATCGGAAAGAGCCGCCGTGATAAAGCATGGCGAAGACTTCATGATGCTCAAGGGATGCTACACCCGCCGCGGTGCCGCCGAGCAGATTTCGGTGGCCATGCAGCGCAACAAGCGCAAAACGGTGCGCCGCAACGGCAAGGAATATGCCCGCCTAAGTCAGCACATAGGACTCTTGCCTCTGGTGATGGTATCCCCCATGGACTGGGACCTTATCAGGGGATCTGGCGAAGACCGCCGCAAGCTCATGGACCAGATAATCTCGCAGACCGATGCCGCCTATCTTGACAATGTGATACGCTACACCAAGGCCGTGGAACAGCGCAATTCAATGATTCGCCACCAGTATCGCGACCCGTTGCTTTATGAGTCGGTAGAAGAGACAATGTGTGTGGCAGCCCAAGAGATCAACCGCAAGAGGGCTGAATGGATCAACGTGTTCACCCCCATCTTCATGCGCTACTACGAAGCCATTGCCGGCACCGACGAGAAAGTGCACCTGAGCTACCGCAGCCAGCTAAACGACCAGCCGATGCGGCAAATACTCAACGACAACCGCGAGCGCGACATGGTGATAGGATACACCACCCGCGGTGTGCACCGCGACGACATCGACCTTCAGCTCAACGGCCACCCGATGCGGTCGACAGGCTCGCAAGGACAGTGCAAAACCTACACGATAGCCTTGCGGCTTGCCCAATTCGACTTCCTGCGGGTTAGCGTGGAAACCACCCCGATACTGCTGCTCGACGACATTTTCGACAAACTCGATGCCCAACGCGTGGAACGCATTGTGAACGTGGTGGCCGGCGATGAATTCGGACAGATTTTCATCACCGATACCAACCGCACACACCTCAACGAAATTGTGGCACGCATGGGCGGCGACTACCGACTGATAAATGTGGAAAACGGCTGTTGCACCACACTTGAAAGCAACAGCAATGAATACAAACAGCAATGAAACGCACCGATGCCCAGCAAGTGGGCGACATAATCAACCATTTCCTGAAAGAGGAGCATCTTGAGGGAAAATTCGATGAGCAGCGGGCTTTGACGCTGTGGGGCGAGATTGTGGGCCCAGCCATCAACCGCTACACAGTGCGCCGCCATGTGTCGGGCGGCGTGATGCACGTCACACTCTCAAGCGCACCGCTACGCAACGAAATGATGCTCACACGGTCGTCGCTCATTGAAAAAATCAACAAGGCCATAGGTCGCGACGTGATTCAGGAAATAGTGTTTCATTAAGAATTCACGTCCTCGGCCTCAACAATTCTACCACCAACACTACTCTACTTTAATATGACAGCAGACAACAATCGCAACAAGCCCAACAGCGGCATAATGGTTAATGCCGACTTCAAGTGCTCTACCCCCGTGCAACTCCGATACAACGACATCGACACACTCGGCCACGTCAACAACTCGATATACTTCAACCTGTTTGACATTGCCAAGGCCGACTACTTCAACCGTGTGACCGGGAAAAAACAAGACTACAACAACATTTGCGTGATGATAGCCCACATTGAGTGCGACTATATGGCGCAGACGCGCCTCTACGAGCCTGTGGCCGTGGAGACACAGACAACACGCATAGGCGAAAAAAGCATGGTGCTTGTGCACCAACTTGTGAACACCACCACGGGTGAGGTGAAATGCCGATGCTCACAAGTGCTCGTGTATTTCGACCGCGCCACCGGCGCCACATCACCAGTGCCACAGGCATGGCGCAAAGCCATTGAGAAATTCGAAGGCCACTCGCTATAGGCCCCACGCTGGCTACGCCTGTGTTCCTTACTTTGAACTCACGTTAAAACTTGAGTTTTTGTATTTGCTGGTCATGCCTTCCTTTTCATTCGTGTAGTATTCCACATCACGCAATGTGAGGCAATAATAACATATTGCAAAAAAACTCCCATTTGGCCCATAGGACCGGAATGGGAGTTTTTTACTGGTTTAGTGATGAGTGTGTTATTGCAGCGTACTGTTCATTTTTCTTATGCTCTGCAAAGTTAGCCACGGCACACTTTGGCCACAATACCTACTTATTGCCATTTTTCGTCACCTAAACCATTGCTGAAAAAGAACACCCCCGCGGCCTTTGGGCCACAGGGGTGTAATTCTTATGTGTTTTATTGTGATTTGGTGATTACTTCACCATCACCTTCTTGCCATTGTGGATGTAAATGCCGCGCTCCGGGTTGGCGATTTGCACACCCTTTAGATTGTAGTAGGGAGCATTGGCATCATCGGCATTGTCAATCTTCACGCTTTCCACACCGGTTGGAGTGGCACCGCCAGTGATGTAAGAGAATTTACTCCACACATCGGCAGCCTTGTAGGCCTCAACCGATGCTTCCTGCACTTGCAGTTTGGCTGCAGCATACACGTCGGTATGGAACACCTTGTCGGTAATCACAGCAGGTTCTGCCGCATGGGCAATGACTTTGGTTATAAACTTGCTGTTGTTGAAAACACCCGTACCATAGGTTGTAAGGGTTGACGGAAGTTCCACAGTCTCAAGCTTGCCACAGTTATAGAAGCAGCTGTTGCCAAGGCTTACCACGCCTTCCGGAATCTTGATGCCTGTGATTGCTGAGCAAGCGGCAAAGGCGTTGTTTCCAATTGTGCGCAAGCTGTAGGGGAGATTGATCTCGGTAAGAGCCGCACAGTTGCTGAATGCATAGTTGCCGATTGATGTGAGCGATTCGGGGAATGTGAATGTTGGAAGCACCTTGCATATGCTGAATGCATAGTTTCCAATGTGATTCACCGTTGAGGGCAGTGTCACGCTCTTGAGAGCCGTACAATTAAAGAAACAGTAGTTGGGCACTGTGTCGATTTGCACCGGAAGCTCCATTTCAGTAATCGCAGTGTAAGAGAAAACATACGCACCCAGTTTCTTCAGCCCCTTAGGCAGATTGATTGTCGACAGAGCCTTGGCTTGGTAGAACACATGGTTGGGCAGCTCGGTCACGCCTTCGGGGATTGTTATGCTGGTGAGGACTGTGGCATACTCAAATGCGTGGTGACCAATGCTGGTAACAGTGTTTGGAATTGTAACCGATGTGAGGCTCTGGCAGTAGTCAAACGCATAAGCACCAATGGCGGTCACACCGTTGGGCACAGAATACTCGGTATATGAGCCAGGCAGGCAGCAGAGGGTCTTCTGGTCTTTGCTCATAAGCACGCCATTGAGGGCACTGTAGTTCTTGTTTCCGGCCTCTACAGTGAACGACTTGAGTTTGGGGTTTTGGCTGAACACCTGCTCGCCTATCGAGTCGACGCCGGCACTGATGGTAACTGTCTCAAGGTTGGGGCAGTTTTTGAATGCCAGCGTGCACACGGTCTTCACGGTAGACGGAATCACGAGATTCACGAAACCGCAGTTTTGGAATGCCGAGATTGGAATTACCGTCACATTGGGTGAAAGGGTAATGTCAGTCAAGCCCTGGCAAGCATAGAACGATGAAGAGCCTATCGAGTCGACGCTCGACGGAATCTCGACAGATGTGAGGGCACGGCATGTGCCGAACGCATAGTCGCGAATCACCTTCACGGTGTTGGGGATTGTGATTGATGCAAGCTTAGAGCAGTTTTGGAACGACTGGCGGTCGATTACGGTCACGCCTTCGGGAATATTGACCGAAACGAGTGCCGAGCAGTTGTTTAATGCGCTAGGGCCTATTTTGGTCACTGTTGACGGAAATTCGATGCTTGTGAGCTTGGAGCAGCTGTAGAAAGCCTGCTTGGGTATTTCGGTCACGCCGCTTGGTATGTTGATTGAAGTCAGCTTGCTCAAGTAGAATGCCGACTCGCCTATCTTGGTGACTGTCGACGGAAGTGTAACCGACGTCACTGTTGAAGTGCTCTTGAATGCATCTTTGCCGATTTCGGTCACGGTGTAAGTGGAGCCGTCGCCATCGGTATCGGTCACGGTTTGAGGAACCACCACGTCGCCTTTGGCGGCGCACTTGGTAACACTCACGTTCTCACCGCTTGTCACGGTGTAGGTCAAGCCGTCGACGGTAAAGCTGGTCTGTGCCATCGATGCCAGACTGGCCACAATACCGAATGCAGCTGAAAGGAGTAACTTTTTTGTCATAGTCTTTTTATTTTAATATAATTAATGTAGATGCTATTTTTGATTAAGGGACAAAGTATAAAAACGAAAGGAAAACAGCGTTTTTGTTGAACTTTATGCTCCGATTAGCCCTATTAAATACAAAATTAATGTTTTTTTGTGGTATTTCTTCAAAATGAATTGAAATTTAGTTCATTTACCGTGTGCACTACCGTTTTTAATTGTTATCAATTGATAAAACCCGAAGCCAGACCGAGTAATTGCTGTTTATATTTTCATGCGCGGAAAAGCGATTTTTGTGAAATAATATCAAATTTGTAATTATTTCAATTATTTGCTTTGTCGGACCGGATTTTTGTACTACATTTGTAGCAAATAAAAAACACGACTAACAACTATAACACACTTACTATTATGAAAGATTTAAAAGGAACAAAGACCGAGGCCAATCTGCTCAACGCATTTGCCGGTGAATCACAGGCTACTAACAAATACACCTACTTTGCATCAAAAGCCCGCAAAGACGGTTATCAGCAAATAGCCGCCTTTTTCGAGGAAACCGCACGCAATGAGCGCGAGCATGCCAAGATGTGGTTCAAGCTGCTTGAGGGCGGAGCCATCAAGAGCACCATAGAAAACCTCAAGGCTGCAGCCGAGGGTGAAAACTATGAGTGGACCGACATGTATGAGCGCATGGCACAAGAGGCACGTGAAGAGGGCTTCGACGAAATCGCCGCTAAGTTTGACGGAGTGGCTGCCATCGAGAAACACCACGAAGAGCGCTACCGCAAACTGCTGAAGAACATTGAGGACAGCGTGGTATTCTCGCGCGACGGCGACTGCATTTGGCAGTGCATCAACTGTGGCCACATCGTGGTTGGCAAGAAGGCTCCCGAAGTGTGCCCGGTTTGCGCTCACCCGCAGTCATACTTCCAAATCGAAGCCGAGAACTATTAATCGCCACACGGCCAGAACCGCACTACTGGCCTAAAACACGCATCACAGCCATTGCCGCACAACCGCCGCGGCAATGGCTTTTTTCATGCCAGCCCCCTCAGCGGGCGGTAACAGCCTGCAGGTTATATTTCGTGCTATGGGCAAATATTCGTATCTTTGCCGTCTGATACGTTATTCAACTTATTTAGATAAAATGGCTGTAGAAATACGAGAATTGCGTCCTACCCGACAACAGTTACTCAAATTCGTGCATTTTCCCATCGACAATCTATATGCCGACAACGACTGCTACGTTCCGGCGCTGGTGCTCGATGAAGTGAACACACTGCGCCCCGACAAGAATCCGGCTTTTGACTTTTGCGAAGGGGTCTACTTTATGGCTTACCGCGACGGAAAGCCTGTGGGCAGAATTGCCGGAATCATCAACACCGTGGTTAACAAGCGCACAGGCGAGCGCACAGCACGATTCGGTTTTCTCGACTTCATTGATGATGCCGAAGTGGTAGACGCTCTATTTGAGGCCGTGACAAAATGGGCACACTCAAAGCAGATGACACAACTTGAGGGACCTCTCGGCTTTACCGATATGGATCCCGAGGGCATGCTTGTGGAGGGTTTTGACCAACTTAGCACACAGGCCACAATATATAACCACCCCTACTACCCCAAGCACATGGAGCGGATGGGATTTGAGAAAAGCGCCGATTGGGTGGAATTCAAAATCAGCATCCCCGACAAGATTCCCGACAAGATGCTACGCGTGGCCGACATAGTGCGCAACCGATTCGGGCTACGCACAGTGCACTGCACCAGCCGCAAGCAGCTCGTGAAGCAGTATGGCGACCAAATTTTCAACATCATCAACGAAAGCTACGATGCCCTATTCGGCTACTCACCGCTCACCGACAAGCAGATTCAGCACTACATCGACCTCTATCTGCCGTTTCTGCCACTTGACCACTTGTGCCTGATTGTCGACAAGACCGACGCACTGGTGGGCGTGGGCGTATCGATACCGTCGCTATCGACTGCACTTATAAAATCACGAGGCCGCTATCTGCCATTGGGCTGGACACACTTGCTCAAGGCCATCAAGGGCAACACCGAGATTGTGGACTTGATGCTGGTAGCCGTAAAACCCGAATATCAAAACAAGGGTGCCAACGCATTGCTGTTTACCGACCTCATTCCACCATTCATCAAGCGGGGCTACAAGTGGGCCGAAAGCAACCCCGAACTCGAGTTGAACCAAAAGGTGCAGCAGCAGTGGCAATACTTCGACCTTGTGCAGCACAAGCGCCGCAGGGCCTACAAGAAAGGTATATAAAAAACACATTACTTATAACAAATAATCCTTATGGCAACAGCTATAACTGTCGATGTGAGCGCCACCAGTTGCGCCATCGGCAAAAATGAAATTGAGTCGCTGGCGGCTTCGGCCGAAAGCGCAGTAAACACACTGGAAAACGGCACCGGACTGGGCAACGACTTCCTGGGCTGGCTTCACTTGCCAAGCACCACCGACACCAACTTGCTTAACGACATTGAAGCCACGGCACAGCACCTGCGCCAGAATTGTGACTTCGTGGTTGCAATAGGCATTGGCGGAAGCTACCTTGGTGCCAAGGCCGTAATAGAGGCTCTGAGCGACAGTTTTGCCGCCTACACTAACAAAGGCACACAAGTGCTTTTTGCCGGCAACAACATAGGCGAAGACTACCTCCACGACCTGATGAGCCTGCTCAATGGCCGCCGCTTCGGTATTGTGGTGATTTCAAAATCGGGCACCACCACCGAGCCTGCCATAGCATTCCGTTTGCTCAAGGACATGCTTGAGAAGCAAGTGGGCAAGAAAGAAGCCGCAAAGCTCATTGTGGCCATTACCGACGCCCGCCGCGGCGCATTGCGCAACCTCGCCGACAACGAAGGCTACAAGACGTTTGTCATCCCCGACAATGTGGGCGGCCGCTTCAGCGTGCTCACCCCGGTGGGTCTGTTGCCCATCGCCATTGCCGGCTTCGACATCAAAGCCCTTGTCAACGGAGCTAAAGAAGCCGAACTGAGCAAAAGCGAAGCTCCGCTGCTCTATGCTCAGACGCGCAACGCACTATACCGTGCCGGTAAAAAAATAGAAATCCTGGTTAACTTCTGCCCGCGCCTGCACTACCTGGCAGAGTGGTGGAAACAACTCTACGGTGAAAGCGAAGGCAAGGACCACAAGGGACTGTTCCCCGCTTCGGTCGACGACACTACCGACCTGCACAGCATGGGACAATGGATTCAAGACGGCGAACGATCTATTTTTGAAACAGTGATCACCGTGGGCAGTCAAAACAGCCAAGTAGTGATTCCGCACGACGATGCCGATCTCGACGGTCTTAACTACATTGCCGGACGCCACGTCGACGAAGTCAACAAGATGGCCGAACTCGGCACACGACTGGCACACTTCGACGGCGGTGTACCCAACATCGTAATAAGCCTGCCGGCTCTCACCGAGCAGTATCTGGGGCAGCTTATATATTTCTTCGAAATAGCATGCGGCGTGAGCGGTTACATCCTTGACGTCAATCCGTTTAACCAACCCGGCGTAGAAGCATACAAGAAAAACATGTTTGCCCTGCTTGGCAAGCCTGGCTATGAAGAAGCCACAGTAGCCATGAAAGAGCGGATAGGCAAATAAAAATAACACACATATACAACCTAATTAATAAGCCCCTTGAACCGATTGGTTCAAGGGGCTTTATTTTGCTCGTTTATATTAGCGGATTATTCCTCTGTTTCCTCGTGCTTCACGGCGCCTTCCTCAACGTGACGGCGGCGAATTTGAGCCTCCACACCATCAATCACATTGATAATGAAATCGCCGAGTTTCTCGGCCTCGCAAATGATGTCCATATAGAAGATGCCAGCTTGATAGGGATATTTCTTTTGACGTATGTTCTCTATATTCTCGGTGCGCAGCAAGTTGCGGAAATTATTGATTTCGCGCTCCTTGTTGTAGTTGCGTATGAGGTCTTCATTAGTGGCATTGTCCATGTCGCAAAGCACTGCTATCATGTTGCTCATGGCCTCGCTCACATACTTGAGCATCGTGTCGATATTGGAATAGTTGTCGTCGCTGAAGTGAGCATGAGCCTCCTCCTTACGCACCAGTGTGCGGGCAATGTTGTTGCAGCTGTCGGCAATGCTCTCAATCTCGCTCACACAACTCAGCATGGTAGAGATGCGAAGCTTTGCATCATAGCTCAACCGGCCATCAACCACCTTATTGAGATAGTTGGCTATCTCTATTTCCATTCTGTCACTTATATCCTCATACTTGCCAATGCGGGTATATAGCTTGTTAAACTCAACGGTTCCAGTCTTAGTGTGCACAAGGGTCTTCACCATGCCCAGCATGCGCTCCACCCGCTCGGCATATACCACGATTTCGCGCTGAGCCTGAGTGATGTTAAGTTCTGATGCGCTGAGCAAGCCGGCCGATATATATTTAAGCTGGAATTCCTCGTCTTCCTTGTTGTGCGTCTTTATAAAGAAGTTCACAATCTTCACATAAGTTTGTGTGAGCCATATCATAATAGAAAGGTTCACAAGATTGAACACTGTGTGGAACATCGACATACCGAACGACATTGAGAACTGCAACTTTGCCACGGTAGCGGGATCGTTGTGGTTGCTGCTTATGTAGGTAAACAGTTCGGTGGGGTCGCCCTGATGGCACACATCGCGGGTTATCCACACTATAAGAGCTATGAACGGGAAATAAAGAGCCACCGTCCAAATTGTGCCCAGACAGTTGAAAAGCAAGTGTCCGGCAGCGGCTTTTTTGGCGGCCACATTGGCTCCAAGCGAAGCAAGGATAGGCGTAATGGTGGTACCGATGTTGCTACCAAGCACCATTGCGCAAGCCATATCGAATGGAATCCATCCCTTGGTGGCCATAATCAGCACGATGGCAAATGTGGCGGCCGACGACTGAATGACCATAGTCACCAACACGCCCACGAGCAGGAATATTATTACCGACAGGAATCCCATCGATGTATAGCTCTGCAAGAACTGGAACATCTCGGGCGACTTGCTCAAGTCGGGCACATTGGCACTGATTGCCTCCAGTCCCATAAACAAAAAGGTGAATCCTATAAGGAATTCACCTATTGACTTATACTGGTTGTTTTTGAGGAACAACATGGGCACTGCAAATGCGAGAATGGGAAGAAGCATGAGCGACATGTTGACCTTAAAACCGAATATCGACACTATCCATGCCGTGAACGTAGTGCCCACATTGGCACCCATAATCACTGCCATCGACTGCTCCAGCGACATAAGTCCAGCGTTGACAAAGCTTACGACCATGACCGTAGATGCCGATGAACTTTGAATAAGGGCTGTGATAAGCACACCGGTCATCACACCGGTGAATCGGTTTTTAGTCATTGCCGACAGGATACCGCGCAAGCGGCTGCCAGCCGCTTTCTGCAGACCCTCACTCATCACTTTCATTCCATAGAGAAAAAGGCCTACAGCTCCAAGCAGGGCCAAAAAATCAACTATTGAGTAATCCATCTACTCGTGGTGGGTTTAAAAAGTTTATTAAGTTTAAAAATTATTCCAATATACAAAAGTACATAAAATTATTGTTCCGCACCATCGATTATCAGCCTTTTATGGCTCAGCAAATATGTTAAAATCTGAATTTTGCCGTCACAAGGCTATACATAACGATTTGACCATTATTTTTTTCACTCAACTGTTTCACCCATTTAAGCAAAAAGGCTGTGCCAAAATTTTGGCACAGCCCTCAACACGCTGATATGTTGCGCGTTTATTATGCTTTTTTACTTCACTTGCACGCCTGGTTTCACCTCACCTTGCGGACCAATTACAACCAGACGCCCGTCGGCATCCTCGGCACTGAGAATCATTCCTTGTGATTCAATGCCCTTGAATGTGCGTGGAGGAAAATTGGCTATAAAGCACACTTCCTTTCCCACCAGGTCTTCCGGATTGTAATATTTGGCTATTCCCGATACTATGGTGCGGCCCTTAAGTCCATCGTCTATTTTAAACTGAAGCAGTTTGTCGGCTTTCTTCACCTTGGCACATTCCACCACTTTACCCACTCTTATGTCAAGCTTTTGAAAATCGTCGAAAGTCGCATTTGGCCCTATGGCCCTTGGTGTGAAGTTAGCTATTATGTTTTCCTGCTTGATGCGTTCAAGGCGAGCTATTTGAGCACCAACCACAGAGTCTTCTATTTTTTCAAACAGCAGTTCGGGCTTCTCAACCATGCTGCCCTCTGAGAGTATTGTGGTTGTTCCCAACTTATCCCAGTTAACTTCTGGCATATTGAGCATTGTGCGGAGTTTCTGTGCCGAGAATGGAAGGAACGGCTCAAACGCTATTGCCAAGTTAGCTGTAATCTGCAGAGCCAAGTGCATGATAGTGGCCACACGATCCATGTCGGTTTTAGCAAGCTTCCACGGCTCAGAGTCGGCAAGGTATTTGTTGCCTATTCTGGCCAGGTTCATAGCGTCTTTCAGAGCCTCACGGAAGTGGAAATGCTCAATGTTTTCACCAAGCTTTTCTTTCACATCCTTGAACTCGGCTATCACAGCCTCATCGGCCTCGGTCAATTGGCCAGCAGCGGGAACTGCACCATTGAAATACTTGTGGGTGAGCACCAACACACGGTTCACAAAGTTGCCGAGTATGGCCACAAGCTCATTGTTGTTGCGGGCCTGGAAATCACGCCAAGTGAAATCGTTGTCCTTGGTTTCGGGGGCATTTGCCGTGAGCACGTAGCGCAGCACGTCTTGCTTTCCCGGAAATTCCTCAAGATACTCATTGAGCCAAATGGCCCAGTTGCGGCTTGTGCTTATTTTGTCGCCCTCAAGGTTGAGAAATTCATTGGCGGGCACATTTTCAGGCAACTGGTAAGAACCCTCGGCCATAAGCATAGCCGGGAAAATGAGACAGTGGAACACAATGTTATCTTTGCCTATGAAGTGGATTATGCGAGTGTCCTTGCTCTTCCAGTATTTTTCCCAAGTGTCGGGAAGGAGTTCCTTGGTGTTGCTTATATAGCCTATGGGAGCATCAAACCACACATAGAGCACTTTGCCGTCGGCACCTTCAACCGGAACCGGTATACCCCAATCAAGGTCGCGCGTCACAGCACGCGGCTGCAGATGATCGTCGAGCCACGATTTACACTGGCCATACACATTAGGTTTCCACTCCTTGTGGTCTTCCAAAATCCACTTGCGCAGAGCAGGTTCCCACTTGTCGAGCGGCATATACCAGTGCTTGGTTTCGCGAAGCACGGGAACGTTGCCCGTGATTGCACTCTTTGGATTGATGAGGTCGGTGGCATTCAGACTGGTGCCGCAGGCTTCGCATTGGTCGCCATAGGCATGGTCAAAGCCGCAATGTGGGCATGTGCCGGTCACATAGCGGTCGGCCAAAAACTGATGGGCCTCCTCATCGTAGAGCTGCTTGCTTGTTTTCTCCACAAACTCGCCCTTGTCGTAGAGAGTGCGGAAAAAGTCGCTGGCTGTCTTCTCATGCATCTTCGATGTGGTGCGTGAATATACATCAAACGATATGCCAAGTCCCTCAAACGACTTCTTTATAATATTGTGATAACGGTCCACAATGTCTTGCGGAGTGACGCCTTCTTTTTTAGCTTTGATGGTGATGGGCACTCCATGCTCATCGCTACCGCCAACAAACACCACATCCTCGCCCTTAAGGCGCAGATAGCGGGTGTAGATGTCGGCAGGTACATAAACACCTGCCAGGTGGCCTATGTGTACAGGGCCGTTGGCATAAGGAAGAGCGGCCGTCACCAGTGTGCGTGCAAATTTCTTTTCTTTATCCATATTTGTTTTTTGACAATTTTTTCTTTTGCTGATGTGCCCCAGCCGCGCTTTCATCGACATGGCTTTTTCCAACGCAATAAGCGTGAAGACGGGTCACTGTTTTGCAAAGTTACAACAAAATCAGCGTATTGCGAATTTTATATATCCAAACTTGACTGCAACCATCATTACAGCAAACTTTTCCAATTAGCATGGCTGGCAGGTTTCAACAACGCACTGCCTACAAAACAGCCAACCCACCCTCGCTTGTCTCCTTGTAGAGCGAAGGCAAATCCTTGCCAGTCTGCTTCATCACGCGCACCACGCGGTCGAAACTCACACGGTGCTTGCCGTCGCTGAACGATGAATATAAATTGGCATCGAGAGCCCTTGCGGCCGCATAGGCGTTGCGCTCTATGCATGGAATCTGCACAAGGCCACACACGGGGTCGCAAGTGAGTCCTAGGTGATGTTCGAGTCCCATTTCGGCGGCATATTCAATTTGCGCCGGAGTTCCACCGAAAAGTTGACACGCTGCCGCCGAAGCCATGGCACAAGCCACACCCACCTCGCCTTGACAACCCACTTCGGCTCCCGAAATTGAAGCATTGGTTTTCACCACATTTCCAAACAGCCCTGCCGTGGCAAGAGCCCTGAGAATGCGTTGCTCACTGAAATTCTTAAAATTATACAAGCAATAAAGCACAGCCGGCATCACACCACATGACCCACAAGTGGGAGCAGTGACTATTTCATTGCCCGAGGCATTTTCCTCACTCACGGCCAGTGCATAGGCATACACCAATCCTCTGTTTCTGAGGCTACCCTCATAACCCGAAGCCTTCATGAAATAGCTGATAGCCTTGCGACGCACGCCTATGCCGCCCGGCAAAGCCCCCTCAGCCTCCAAGCCGCGCTCTATCGACTTCACCATAGTGTGCCACACCGTGCGCAGGTAATCCCAAATACCGTTGTTGCCTTCGATGTTGTCAACATATTCCCAATAGGTGCGTCCCGTCTTTTCACACCATTTTTGTATTTCATTAATGGTTTGCATTTTATATATGTCGGGGCGCGTGTTGGGCTTGCCTTCTTCAGCAAGGTCTCCGCCACCTATTGAGTATACAGTCCACTCATCAACCGTATTGCCGCAGGAATCATAAGCCTTGAATGTCATTCCATTGGGGTGAAAGTCCAAAAAAACATCATTCTTCCACACAATGCTGGTGGGTGCCACTGGCTTCAATATTTCATTAATAGCCTTATCGGTGAGGTGACCTTTTCCTGTTGCTGCAAGAGATCCATATAAAATAACCTCAAATTTAGCCACACACTTATTAGCCACACGCTTTACAAACCTTTCGGCCGCAAATCGCGGACCCATGGTGTGACTGCTCGAAGGACCATGGCCTATTTTGTATATTTCCTTTATTGATTCCATTAAGCCTTTTAATTAAAGATGCAACGACTTGAAAAAATTCCACATAATGATGGCACCAGTGTTGGCCACATTAAGCGAATGCTTGGTTCCGCATTGCGGAATCTCTATACATCCGTCGCTTGCATCTACCACTTCTTGACTCACGCCTTTCACCTCGTTGCCAAGCACCACGGCATATTTTGAACAAGGGTCAACAATAAATTGTTCAAGACTTATGCTCCCATGCACTTGCTCCACCGAGTATATTTTGTAACCTTTGTCGCGCAATTCAAGCACAGATTGCAATGCCGACTCACTGTAAGTCCAGTCAACAGAATCCTCGGCTCCCAAAGCCGTCTTGTGGATTTCAGGCAGCGGAGGAGTGGCCGTGATGCCGCACAGCACAATGCGCTCAACCACAAATGCATCGGCAGTGCGGAACATTGAGCCAACATTCATCTCACTCCTCACATTGTCGAGCACCACCACCAACGGTATTTTTGCAGTCTGCTTGAATTGTTCGGCACTGATGCGCCGCAAGTCGATCATTGATTTTTTTCTCATCTTCAACTCTGTGTTTAGTAAAACACAAAATTAGCAATAAAAGCCACTATTCACAACTTGTTAATAACCGTGTTAATTGTGAATAAAAACTATTTTATAAAAAACTCGCATTTAACTTGACTTTTAAAATAAAGGTTTCGGTAAGCAACTTCAGCTTAATAGCAAATAAGTTAACTTTTATTTTTTATTGCGCTTTCAACAAGGTTTTAATCAGTTTTCAATAGGCCGAAAGCCACAAAATTATTAACTTTGCACATTATCAACAAGTTGTTGATAAACTCCACAATCTACTAATAATCAAAAGCAAAGGTTGTTGATAACATGGGCATAACACTTATGCCAAAGTAAAACAACTTAAAAAGCAATATTTTAAGCGAAAAGTTATTGCCTGTATTAACAGGCATTATATTAGTTATTAAAGAAAAGATTTTAAGAAATTAAAAAACAAAATATATATAATATGAATGTTGAAAAAGGCTATGTCGACGCACCCATCCCACAAGGTGTAGACCTTAAGAAAGAAATATTGAGGTTGAAAAAGGAGAGGAATGCCGTTATAATGGCCCACTTCTATCAGCGTGACGAAATTCAGGAAATAGCCGACTACATTGGCGACAGTTTGGCTCTGGCACAACTTGCTGCCCAGACCGATGCCGATGTGATAGTGCTGTGCGGCGTGCACTTCATGGGTGAGACAGCCAAGATTCTGTGTCCCGACAAGAAAGTGATAGTGCCTGACTTGAGTGCTGGCTGCTCCCTTGCCGACAGTTGTCCTGCCGATGAATTCAAAAAATATATAGAGCAAAATCCGGGGCACACCGTTATAAGCTACGCCAACACAAGCGCAGCGGTAAAGGCTATGACCGACGTTATAGTCACTTCGAGCAATGCCCGCCAGATTGTGGAGAGTTTTCCACAAGACGAAAAAATAATATTTGGTCCCGACCGCAACCTCGGTAACTACATCAACGGCCTTACTGGGCGAAACATGAAGGTGTGGGACGGCGCTTGCAGTGTGCATGAGAAATTCTCGATTGAGAAGATTTTGAAACTAAAAGAAGAAAACGGTGATGCCAAGATACTTGTGCATCCTGAATGCCCGAAGCCAATAAGGCTTATAGCCGACAAGATAGGATCAACACAAGGATTGCTCAACTATGCAATAGCAAGCGAGAGCAATAAGTTTATAGTGTGCACCGAGAGCGGCATACTTTATGAGATGCGCAAGCGTTGCCCCGAAAAGACTTTCATTCCGGCTCCGCCCGAAGACGGAACATGTGCCTGCAACGAGTGCAGCTTCATGAAACTCATAACACTTGAAAAGCTTTACAATTCGCTTAAGTATATGGCTCCTGAGATTGAGGTAGACCCTGAGGTGGGCCGCGAAGCAGTGAAGCCTATAGAGCGGATGCTCGATATTTCAAAGCAACTGGGACTTATTAAATAAATAAGGACAGCAAAGCTGCTTTACTTAATTAAAGAAAAACTACAAAACATATATAATGGAATATAATTTTAGAGAAATCGAAAAAAAGTGGCAGGCTTACTGGAAGGAGCACCACACATATAAGGCTGAAATTAAAGTAGACAAACCAAAATACTACGTTCTCGACATGTTTCCTTACCCTTCGGGTGCCGGGTTGCATGTGGGACATCCTCTGGGCTATATAGCAAGCGACATATATGCCCGCTACAAGCGCCTGCAGGGATTTAATGTGCTTCACCCCATGGGCTATGACGCCTATGGCCTTCCTGCCGAGCAGTATGCCATACAGACCGGACAGCATCCCGAAGTTACCACAAGTAAAAACATAAGCCGCTACCGTGAACAGCTCGACAAAATAGGTTTCTGTTTTGACTGGGACCGTGAGGTGCGCACTTGCGACCCTAAATACTACAAGTGGACCCAGTGGGCTTTCCTCAAGATGTATAAGAGCTACTACAACACTGAACTTGACAAGGCTCGCCCTATCGATGAACTGGTGAAACACTTTGAGCAAAACGGAACTGAAGGATGTAATGCCCACACCAACGCAAAGGTTAGCTTCACCGCACAGGAATGGAAAGCCATGAGCGACGCTGATAAGAACGATGTGCTTATGGACTTCCGCATAGCATATAGAGGCAACACCATGGTAAACTGGTGTCCTAAACTGGGTACCGTGCTTGCCAACGATGAGGTGAGCGAGGGTGTGTCGCTGCGCGGTGGTTATCCAGTGGTGCAGAAGATGATGAGCCAGTGGTGCCTTCGTGTGAGTGCCTATGCCGGCCGTCTGCTGCGCGACCTCGACACTATAGAATGGACCGACTCAATAAAAGAAACCCAACGCAACTGGATTGGCTACAGTGAAGGTGCCGAGATGAACTTCAATGTAAAAGACAGCGATTTGAATCTGCTTATATTCACTACTCGGGCCGATACTATTTTCGGTGTAACCTTCATGGTTCTTGCCCCTGAGAGTGAATATGTGAGCCAAGTGGTAACTGCCGATCAAAAAGAGGCTGTGGATGCCTATTTGGCCGAGGTGAGCCATAAAACAGAGCGTGAGCGTCTTATTGAAAAGAAGGTAAGCGGTGTGTTCAGTGGTTCGTATGCCATAAATCCTGTAACCGGAAAGGAAATACCTATCTACATAAGTGATTATGTGCTTGCCGGATACGGAACAGGAGCCATAATGGCTGTGCCTGCACACGACAGCCGCGACTATGCTTTTGCTAAGCACTTCGACCTTCCTATAGTGCCGCTTATTGAGGGTGCCGACGTGAGCGAGGAAAGTTTTGATGCCAAGGAGGGTGTGGTTATAAACTCGTCGAACGGTAAGTTGGATCTCAACGGGCTACAAGTGAAAGAGGCAATTGAGAAAACCAAGAAATACATTTCAGAGGCAGGAATAGGACGTGTGAAAGTAAACTACCGCTTGCGCGATGCCATATTCAGCCGCCAACGCTATTGGGGCGAACCGTTCCCAATTTATTACGATGAGGCTGGTCAGCCGCAACCGCTCGATGAGAGTGAACTGCCGCTGCAATTGCCAGAAGTGGACAAATTCTTACCTACCGAAAGCGGCGAGCCACCGCTTGGACGCGCTAAAAATTGGGTAGCTTCCAATGGTAGTCCGCTGGAATTGTGCACAATGCCCGGTTTTGCAGGATCGAGTGCCTACTATCTGCGCTACATGGATCCGCACAACGACGAGGCTCTTGTGTCACATCAAGCCAATGATTATTGGCGTCAGGTTGACTTGTATGTGGGCGGCACGGAGCATGCTACAGGTCACCTTATCTATAGCCGTTTCTGGAACAAATTCCTTTACGACTACGGATATGTGTGCGAGCCAGAGCCTTTCAAGAAACTTGTGAACCAAGGCATGATACAAGGTCGTTCCAACTTTGTTTACAGAATTAAGGATACCAACAAGTTTGTGTCGCTCAACTTAAAGAAGGATTATGATGTGACACCTATACACGTGGACGTGAACATTGTGAGCAATGATGTGCTTGATTTGGATAAATTCCGCGTATGGCGTCCCGAATTCAAGGATGCTGAGTTTGTGCTCGAAAACGGAAAATATATTTGCGGTTGGGCTATCGAGAAAATGTCGAAATCGATGTTTAATGTAGTAAATCCCGACGACATTGTGGAGCGTTATGGAGCCGACACGCTTCGTCTTTACGAAATGTTCCTTGGCCCAGTAGAGGCAAGTAAGCCTTGGGACACCAATGGCATAGATGGCGTGAACAGATTCTTAAAACGCCTGTGGAACATGTTCTACGACGGTAACACGCTGGCTGTGATCGACGGCAAACCCAGTGCCGAGGAATTGAAATCAATTCACAAACTGATAAAGAAAGTGACCGGCGACATAGAGACTTTCTCCTACAACACCTCTGTTGCCGCATTCATGATATGCAGTAATGAGCTTAATGCCCTTCACTGCCGCAACCGTGAAGTGCTCGAGCACTTTGTGGTGCTTATGGCACCGTTTGCGCCCCACATAGCCGAGGAATTGTGGCACGTGCTTGGTCACGACACCACAGTGTGCGATGCCGAGTGGCCCAAATGGAATGAAAATTACCTGAAAGAGGACACAGTTAAATACACGGTTCTCTTTAACGGTAAGCCTCGCTTCAATATCCAAGTTCCGGCAGGAACCGATAAAGCCGAGGTGGAACGCATAGCCCTCACCGATGCTGCTGCCGAGAAATGGGTGGCTGGCAAGACTCCTAAGAAGGTGATTGTGGTTGTAGGCAAGATTGTGAACGTGGTTATTTGACACAAGACTCTGTCAAATTTATATAAAAGTCTTTATAATGGTAAAGACACGACATGCGTGGCTGGATTATGCGCGGCTATTGAGCCTGGTGCTCATAGTGCTGATGCATGCCCAGCCACGCATGCTTTGTGTGGCAGTGGGCGTGTTGGCCATCTTTTTCGGTTGTGCGGGTTGTTTGTTTAATCCGTGCGTCTACAGTTCGTTTGGTGATTTTGTGAAGCGCCGATGCACAAAGTTGTTGTGGCCTTATTTCACATTTTATGCCCTATTCTACATTTTGTGGCTTATAGCCGGTCGTAGGCTTGACCCGGGAGTAGATGCACTGACGCCGCTTTGGCAATGGCTAATGGGGCTGCCCAAACACTACAAGCCGGTGGTGGTGGCACCGTTTTGGTTTATAACATGCCTGTTGAGCATACAGATTATCTTCTACTGGATTGAGAAGTCGAAATCGGTCAATAGGTGGATGCCATTGACTCTCAGTGTGGCATTGTCGGTAGCGGTGGCGCTTTGTCCCGGAAGCGAACATTTGAATTTTTGGAACATTAATTATGCGTTGCTCTATATGCCGTTTTATGCTGCAGGATATTATTTGCGGCCATGCATAGAGAGCGGCATAAGGCTAAAGTGGTGGACTTTTGTATCAATGCTGGCTTTATCAATAGTGATGATGACTGTGGTGGCACCGTGTTTTGATTCACCCGATTGGCGCAGCGTGATACTGGTTGCTGGCGGCACGGCTGTGGTTTTACCCATAGCCGGCATAGCCACAAAGGTGGCACAATGTGCAGGAGGGAGCAAGATGGTTGAGTTTATAGCTGTGAATGGCATCACTTGTCTTGCCCTTCAAAATTATTGCATAGGTGCTTTGCGACTGGGCATAAACCGAATTTGTCCCGACGCCGACACCATGTCATGGCCTTTGTCGCTGCTTATAACGGTGTGCACGCTCGTTATAATAGTAGCGTGCGCGCTTTTTATATCGAGGCACGCTCGGTGGATGATAACAATAAAAAAGGTAGATAAAAACACTTCAAAAGTGGATTAAAAAAACAAATGCATTAAAAATGCATTTTCACCATTTGGCAAAACTTTCTATTTCGTGTAATTTTGCACATTAAAGCAGAATCATATAAAAATGAAAATAAGCAAATTACTGCCTGTGGCTGTGCTTTGGGCATGCCTGATTGCCAATTGTGCGCCAGCCGCTGCGCAAATTGTAGTGCCGAAAAATAAAACTGAGTTTAACGCCGACAGCATAAGGCGCGATTTCGACAACCGCCCGTTTTTCGGTTTATATAAAGACAACTACTTCACGGTGGGCACCACGGTGGGCAGCAAGCCCACTTCGGCCAACAGCGACGTTAAGTTCCAAGTGAGCATATCGCAGCGGTTGACAAGAAGTGTGCTGCCGTTTCACAGTTACCTGTTCTTGATGTATTCGCAGAAGTGCATGTGGAATGTGTTTGAAAACTCTCTTCCCATGCGCGATCTCAACTTCAACCCTGGTATAGGATTGTCGAAACTGCTTATTTCAAAAAACCGCCTGATTGGAAAAATAACCCTACTAATTGAGCATGAGAGCAACGGCCGTGACCGCCTGGCATCGCGTAGCTGGAACAAAATATCATTTTGCGGTAACATATATCTCGATCCCAACCTGATGGTGCATGGCAAGGTGTGGATTCCCATTATCGATGGGCACAACAACGACGACATCCTCAAGTATAGCGGCATTTACCAGACAGGTATTCAAGCTATGAGCACCAACCGACGCTGGGTGTTCAGCGCCACTTTCATCAAGCGCCAGGGGTGGAATTTCAACGGCAACACCATTTTAGAACTTGGATTCCGCATACGCAAAAGCGACAACCAGTTTTTATGCCTTCAATATTATAACGGCTATGGTGAAAACATGCTCGACTACAACAAATATCACTCGCGCCTGCGCATAGGTCTGCTCATCAAGCCTAACTTTTTCAGCGATTTTTAGTGCTTGTGTAGTGATAAAGCCGCATTCAATGCACACAGTGTGGCTTTATATTGCACACATTCGATACAACAAAAAAATCCGCTTGCCACACACGCTGGCAAGCGGATTTTTGTTTGGCGGCTGGTGCTGCATCATCAATAGTGGAAACTGCTTCCGCCCAAGAACTCACGCAGCAGGCTTGTGCTTGGCACATCGCTTTCCGACAGTGGCTCAAAGTAGCTTATGAATTTAAGCAACCTGTATGCTTCTGAAAATTCAAGGCAGTTGGCGGGTACTTGACGCAAAATGGGCTCTACGTAGTTGCGCATCACGGCAAGTTCGAATAACAGCGATGAGTTGAATGTGGCATCGGCATTTTCCTGGTAAGGAAAAATCCACTTTTCCTCGCCTCGGCGCACGCTGCCCCACCGCGCTATGGTTTCTTGAGCCGACACTCCACGGTATTTGTGGTCGCGCACAATGCGCCTTAGCAATCGGTTGTCGGTGGTGGGAATCCAGTTGTGGTCATCGATGTTGAGCGTAGTGAGAGCCGACACGAAAAGCTTGTATTTCATGTTTTCGGGAATGGACTTTGTGAGTTCGGGATTAAGTCCGTGTATTCCCTCCATTAGCAGAATGTCGTTTTTATTGAGATGTAAGGTGTTACCCTTGTATTCGCGCTTTCCGGTCTCAAAGTTGTAGGTGGGCAGTTTCACCTCTTTTCCGGCAATAAGGTCGCAGATGTCGGAATTAAGCTTTTCGAGGTCGAGAGCATAAAGCGACTCGTAATCATAGTCGCCATTGGCTTCGCGCGGAGTGTGTGCACGGTCAACGAAATAGTTGTCGAGCGAAATCACCTTTGGTATTATGTAGTTGGTTATAAGTTGAATTGCGAGTCGTTTCGATGATGTGGTCTTGCCCGACGACGACGGTCCGGCTATGAGCACCACCCGTGCCCCGCCCTCACTGTGGCGCTGGGCAATTTCGTCGGCTATTTTGGCAAACATCTTGTTGTGCAAGGCTTCGGCCACATTGATGAGTTCGCTGGCACGGTGTGTTTTCACTGCCCTGTTAAGTTCGCCCACATCGGCCACCCCTATCACCTTGTTAAAATTCACATAGTCGGTGAAAGCCTTAAACATTTTTTCTTGCGGCACCGGCTTGTAGGCAACACTCATATCGTTGCGGTCGGGACCGAGCAACAGCATTCCGTCCTTATAGGGGATAAGGTTAAACACTTTAATGTAGCCCGTAGATGGTGCCAGAGGCCCATAGTAGCTGTCAATCACATTGTCGAGCTTGTAGTATGTGGTGTAGACGTCGTTTTTCGACTCGAGCAGCCTCACCTTGTCGGGCATGGATTGCTTTGAGAATATTTTAGCCACATCGGCTGTGGGGCGTTCGTGAAGCACAAAGCGGATGTCGTTGTCGGCAATCTCGCGCATGCGATTCAAAATGCCGTCGGTCACCTCTTGAGCCACTTTTCCCGTCTCATGCTTGAATATGCAGTAGTAGCCGTTGCTTATGTTGTGGTCGATGAGCAGCCGCTTGCCTGGATAAAGGTCGGCAATAGCCTTATAGAGAATCATGCAAAGCGACCGGATGTAGACGCGGTAGCCGGTTGGCGATGCGGCATCCACAAATTCTACCATTTTAGAGCGGAAAAGCGGAAAATGCATGTCTTGAGTCACATTGTTGACTCTTGCGCAAATGGGGTTGAAGCCTATTTTTTCGCTTACGAGCCCGTACACGTCTTGCAGCGTGTCGCCGCCTTCAACCTTTAGATTGTCACCTGTGTTTTTGCAGAATATGGTTATTTTGTTTTCACTGTCTTTCATCATGATGTGTGGATTTATGTGTTATAAAATGAAAGTGATTTCAGTGGTGCTAATGTAGCAAAAAAATAAGGAAACAGCATTTAAAGTAATGTGAAAAAGGCGTTAAAGTCCAGTTTTAGGTTGTTTTTATCCATTCTCAGTATCATTGTTGACAAACTATGTTTTTGATTCTTTTAACAAAAGAGTAAAAACAAATTCAACAAAGTTGTTTGCCACATGGAATATTAATATCTAAATTTGCAACAAAGGAAAGTAAATAGTTAAAAAAACACACAGCCATAAAAGTATTAAAAACACCAAGGCTACTAGCGTATTACTTTTTAACATTCAAGCAAAAAGACGTATTAACTATTCCAACATTCTTGTGGCACACACATGGTTTAGCATGTGTGAGACAAAAGCTATTGTAGGCTATTACCCAAAAACAGGAATGGTAGAGTTTTAGAGTATTGAAAAATGGTATTTGTTGAAACAACGGAATAATAGTCTCTAAGCAATCATCTTTTCTTACACAATTTTTTAAGTAAAAACACAAATTAATAAACATTTAACCTACATCATTATGAAAAGATTACTTTACTTGTTGATTGCTTGGCTTGCCGTAATTGGAAGCCAGCAAGCAATGGCTCAAAGCAAAAACACATGGACCAAAACTCAGTATGACGCATTGGGCGAAATTGTAAAATGGACTGATAGTGAGGGTGTTTCACACTCCAACTTGTTGACTGATGTGGCAACCGACCCTGCCCACATAATGGCATTACTTAAGGAGGCTTATAGCAACTCAAATGTGCCAGGCATCCTTTATGGTGGCTACACCAGTGATGGTGAGCGCGAAGGCAAAGTCACTTATGGCAACATCACTGGATGGGGCATCAACTCAATTGACAATCCCACCACTGAGGGATACACCACCTTTATGGTGAAAGTGAAAAACGGATGGTCTGAAAATTATGATAGAAAATGCTCCAATGAGACTACTATAAAGAACTATATAGAAGAATCTATAGAGTCGGTGCAGTTGCTCACGTCGTCAATGACCATTAGCGGCGATAATCCCGGTACGCTTTACAAACTTTCTGGCGAGGCAAACCGTTTCTTCTTCATGTCGAAAGGTAGGGCTAGAACATTAAGTAGGGCACGAGCTGAACGTACACCATTTTGGGGAATGTATGAGGAATATAGCCCTGTAGCCGAAGGAGCAACAGGGGGGCTCACAGATTTCTATTCAAAGATGAAGGAAGGAAATGTGTATAAGACGGTTCACGATTGCGGCTCGGTGCTTGGCACAGGACACTACTTTGCCATGACCGGGCAAAACGGAACAGAAAACCGCGACATTACCGGCCTCACATTCTTCTTGTCGGACTATAGATTAAAAGATTGGAGCGGACGTGATGATAGTCGGTCTGCCAAATATATAAACTATAACCAGAGTTATGCTCCGTCGGTGTGCCTGTATACCGTGATGCTTGAGGCTAATGCTCAGGCAAGCACCGTCACCGATAAGCACTACAAGGTGAACCTTGACTGGACCACTACGCTGGCCAAGGTGCTTGGCAATTCAACCACCAAGGAACTTTACCACCTTTATGTGGTTAACGACGACGGAACACTCGACGAGCTGGAATTGGCCGACAGCACCGTTGCCAGCCACAGCTATGAAGTGCCGCAAAAGACACATGGATACTCGATCACCTATGTGGTGTCGGCAAAGCCGGTAGAAAACGCAGCCGGGTTAGACCCCGTGTGGTCTAACTATGCCACGGTCGACATTCCCGGCCTGGATCCCAAGGAACTCCTTGTGCTAGGCATAGGCGGTGCGGTGTATAGCAAATATGACCAAGGCAAAGAGGTTAATCAATACCGCAACTCGGTGATGATGAACAACAGCGTGGGCACATTCATTGCTGCCGACAGTATGGCCGTGGGCTCTAAGTTCACTTTCTACCGCACAAGCAAACTCACCGGCAAGGCCGACACCGAGACCACGGTGGCAGCAGTGGTAACTATCACAGCCAAGACCACAACAGAATTTAAGTATAATGTAGAGTATAAGAATCAGGCAGGTGCCGACGAGTCGAAATATCCGGCCACAACAGGCACATTCAGCGTGAAAGACAATGGCGCCGTTGATTTCAACAACTTCACCATTTGCGACCAGTTCAACGCTTCGACCGCCGAAAACGCCCAGCCTGAAAAATACACCTATCAGGTGAAGTATGCCCCCGACGGCACCAAGGAGCAGTTCTACAGCAACGAGTTTGACGTGAAGGTATACAAGACATCAAGCATGATAACCAACACCGTGACTGAGCAGGCTGCCGTTGGCGACACTGACCACAGCCTTGAGGTGACCGATGTGCCGCAAATTAAATTCAGTGTTGAGGCCAACAATGCAATAAAGCAATACACCCTGATGTGCGACGACGCAAACATAGGCCGTGCCCAAAACCGTCCCGACGGCACCTATGGCATCTTCGAGCTGTTTACCGACGGTGAGAAACTCGTGGGCGAGAGCCAAGACGGGCAAGCCACAATCAACGATAACACCTACGACTTTACCGAAGGTGGAAAATACGTTCCGGTTATTAGCGTGAATGCCGACAACGACAACGTCAACACCTATGGTTGCGACATCAAGCACGGGTATATGGCAAAGGTAACCGCCACTGTCAACGGAACAGAGATGGGAACCTATGAATTGCGTGACGCAACTGGTCAAAGCCTTGGCGCACGGTATTTCAAAACCACCATTGCCGTGCAGTCTTACGTTCCCGACGGATTGACCATAAGTGCATATCGCTTGTGGCGAGACTGTGGCGACAAGGCAGTTGAGGAATCAGCCGAATATGCTTGGCGCAAAGATGCGATGATGCCGTGGTTCAATGGTTTTGACAACAAAAGCCGCAGCACCCAGGAGTGGATTTACCGCATCGAGGGTGGTGCCGAGTCGGGCGACTACTTGAAGGTGAGCGACATGTTTGGTGCCAAGAAGCCCACAGTGACCGATCCACTCGAAGTGAAATACATGGTGCGCTTGTATTGCTACGACGCTGCAGGAAACTACTATGTGGCCGAAACCACACTGCCTGTAACCTACAGCACCAGCACCCCTACCGGAGTGACTGATGTGGCTGGCGACAACAGCTTCAGCGTATCGCCCGCCATAGCCACAAGCCAAATCACCGTTAACGGCTGCAACGGGGCCATTGTGGTGAGAAGCATAACCGGCGCCGAAGTGATGCGCCTCGATGGCAACGGTGAGACGTTGCGCACGGTGAACGTGGGCAACCTTGCCCCCGGCTACTACATAGTGACCAGCGGAGGCAATAGCCAGCGCATTATAAAGAACTGACACACATAGCAAACACAATACTACTTTTTTAGTAATTACAGTCTTATTCTTAACTTTTTAATTGGAGGAGGGTTCACCGTGAGGCGAGCCCTCCTTTGCAATAGTGTGCCGGGCACAGTGCGCATGCGCATAAAGTTAATGTGTGGTAATAAGGACTGCTTGATTTGCCATTGAGCCTTAATTGCACTAACTTTGCCACATATTGTGTACTTACGCCAAATAAATAAAACAAAAATCATATAAAATCATCTTACACATCAACGATGAGAAAGTACAACATTATTAACAACACATTAGGCTGGCTGGTGTTTGTGGTAGCTGCTATCACCTACCTGCTCACCATAGAGCCTACGGCAAGCTTCTGGGACTGCCCGGAATTCATTGCCCAAGGATTCAAATTGGAAATAGGACACCCGCCGGGCAACCCCATATTCATATTGGCGGCCCGCTTTGCCGCCAACTTTGCCGGAGGTGATGTGACAGCCGTGTCGAAGTGCATCAATGCCATGTCGGCCCTGCTGAGCGCAGCCACCATTTTACTGCTGTTCTGGACTGTGACGCACCTTGTGAAAAAACTTGTGGTGCGCGACGGCGAAGAAGACGAAATGACCATTGCCCAATATCTGGTGGTGATGGGAAGCGGCGTGGCAGGCGCACTGGCCTACACGTGGAGCGACACATTCTGGTTCTCGGCAGTTGAGGCCGAGGTTTATGCATTTTCATCGTTCTGCACGGCACTGGTGTTCTGGCTGATACTCAAGTGGGAAAATCGCGCCGACGAACCCGGAAGCGACAAGTGGCTAATACTGATAGCCTACGTGTTTGGCTTCTCGCTTGGTGTGCACTTGCTCAACCTGCTGTGTATTCCAGCCATTGCCCTGGTGTTCTACTACCGCAAGTTTACTAAGACTTCAGCCAAGGGGTCACTGCTCACACTGCTTGTGTCGTTTGTGCTGATAGTGCTCATTCTTTACGGACTTGAGCCCGGATTTGTGGAACTCGCAGGCTACTTCGAACTGCTGTTTGTCAACAGCTTCGGGTTGCCCTACAACAGCGGTACACTGTTCTATGCAGTGCTGCTTGTGGCAGTGCTTGCCTGGAGCCTTTATGAGCTTTACAGCGGCCGCAGTGAGATGCGCATGCGCATCTCGTTCCTGCTTGGCGTGTTCCTTTCGGGCATTCCGTTTATAGGCGACAGCCTGCTGATACCGCTGGTGATTCTTATTGCCCTGGCTTGGTATTTGTTCAAGTACATCAAGAAGGTGCCCGTGCGCCTGTTCAGCAATGCAGTGCTTTGCATCCTCACCATATTCATTGGCTTCTCGTCGTATGCGCTTGTGCTCATCCGCAGTGATGCCAACACACCGCTTGACGAGAACTCGCCCAACAGCCCGTTTGCGCTGGCGAGCTACCTGAGCCGTGACCAGTATGGCAAGAGCCCGCTGCTCTATGGCCGCACCCTTTACAGCGAAATAATGTATCAGGCCAACAGCGACGGCACCATGAAGCCCGTGATAAAAGAGGGCCGCACCCTCTATGCCCGCGAGGTGAAGTCGAGTGCCGACCAGCCCGACCATTATGTGGTTTCGGGCAAGGCACAGGACTATGTGTATAGCCCCGAGCAGAACATGCTCTTCCCGCGCATCTTCGATCCGGGTCACGAATCGGAATACCGCCAGTGGCTCAACCTTAAAGGCACTACCGTGGAGGCAACCACTAAGCTGGATGCCAACGGCAACCCCATTGAGCACCAGGCTAAAATAAAGCCTACATTTATCGAAAACCTGCGTTGGTTTGTCGACTACCAGCTCAACTATATGTATTGGCGCTACTTCATGTGGAATTTCGCTGGCCGCCAGAACGACATTCAGGGCATGGGCGAGATTACACAAGGCAACTGGATTACCGGCATTCCGGTGATTGACAATGCACGCCTCGGCGACCAAAGCCTTATGCCGGCCGATTTCACTACCGGCAACAAGGGCCACAACGTGTTCTACTGCCTGCCGCTGCTGCTCGGCATCATAGGTCTGCTGTGGCAAGCCTATCGCGGCAAGCGTGGCATCGAGCAGTTCTGGGTGGTGTTCTTCCTGTTCTTCATGACAGGTATAGCCATTGTGCTCTACCTGAACCAGACCCCGAGCCAGCCACGTGAGCGCGACTATGCCTATGCCGGATCGTTCTATGCCTTTGCAATATGGATAGGCATGGGCGTTGCCGGACTCTACTATATGGCAATGCACTTCATCAACGGCAAGGCAAAGGACAAGAAGAAAGGCAAGGCAGCCGCCGAGCCGGTTCAAGAAGGCAACAAGGCCACTGCAGTGGCTGCCGTAGCCGCCGTGATTGGCCTGCTCGTGCCAATTCAGATGGTGAGCCAGACGTGGGACGACCACGACCGCTCAGGCCGCACACCGGCACGCGACTTCGGTATGAACTACCTGTCGAGTGTCGACAAAGACGGTGTGATATTCTGCAACGGCGACAACGACACATTCCCGCTGTGGTATGCACAGGAAGTGGAAGGCTACCGCACCGACGTGCGCGTGGTGAACTTGAGCTACTTGTCGACCGACTGGTATATCCAGCAGATGCGTCGCGCCGCCTACGAGAGCAAGCCTCTGCCTATGCAGGCAAAATATGACTCTTATGCCTACGACAACCGTCAGTATAACTACTTTATCAACCCCGACACCGTAGAGGTTCCGGCGCTTAAAAGCCTTGAGGCACTGTATGGCCCCGACTACAAGAACAATCCCTACGGAATGCCCGAGATAAAGTATCCCGTTATAGCCATTCCGGTGAATGCCGACCAGGCCGTCAAGGCCGGAGTGGTGGCTGAGGCCGACCGCAACCTCATTCAAGATGCCATCCACCTTAACCTGCTCAACTCGGGACAAGGCGGAATGACATCGAGCTCAGTGATGTCGCTCGACATCATCGCATCGAGCATCGCACAGGGTTGGAAGCGTCCTTGCTACTTTGCAATGACGGTGCCCGAGTCGTTCTACCTTGGCCTCACCCCTTATATGCGATGCACAGGTACAGCCTATGAGGTGACTCCGCTGCTCAACAGCGACGGCGGCGACATTCCGTGCAACACCGACAAGATGTATGACATTGTGACCACCAAGTTCCGCTGGGGCGGTATGGACGTGGCCAAGCCCGGAAGCCTCTATTTCGACGAGACCATACGCCGCATGGTGGCAACCAACCGCACGGCAATCATGTCGCTTGCCAACGACCTTGCCAACGAGGGTTATATGGCCAAGCATGCAAAGCAAGGCGGCGCCACCACATTCCGTGGCAAGCAAATCGATGCCTTCATTGCCGACCGCAAGGAAAAGGCCCTGAAGGTGCTGGCACTCATGGATCAGAAGATGCCGCAGAGCGTGTGCCCATATTCAATGGGAATAGGCTTGCAGCTGGCCAACGTGTATAATGCCATAGGCGAGGCGTTTGGCGACAAAGCATCGCACGACAAGGCCGTGAAACTTGTGGAGGCCGAAGTGATGCGCTTTGCAACCTATTCGCGCTTCTACCAGTCGCTCGACGGCAGCATGTATGACCGCCTGGCAAGTACCGACCGCTATGTGGATCAGGTGTATGTGCCCAACTTGATTGGGACCTACGACCAGATGAACCATGAGGGATTGGAGACACTGCTCAAGAAGCTGGCATCGACCGGACTCAACGTGCAGCGCACTCTCAGCTACCTGCAGGCTCGTCAAGGCCAGCAACAGGCCCAGCCGGTTGAGGAAGTGCCCGACAGTGCAGTACCGGCCGGTGGCGACACCGTGCTTGGCTCGCTTTTTGGCAACAAGTAAGATGTCGTTATTGCTATAGAAGACATCAAGACAAAGATTAAAGTATAATCAACCATAATTCAGTGAGGCGGGCAACATTCAGCCGCGCACGGGCACCACAGTCCCAGGCGGCATCGATGTGTTGCCCGCCTCATCGTTTTAAAAAACAAAAAGGATAGCTATGTTAGTTGAACGGCCACCACTGCTCTACCGCATGCTGTTTCCCGAAACCGTGTGGCGTATCCATAAGCGCCAGCACACGGTTTATCTCACATTCGACGACGGCCCCATTCCAGAGGTGACCCCTTGGGTGCTCGATGTGCTCGACCGCTATGGCATAAAGGCCACTTTCTTCTGTGTGGGCGAGAATGTGCAGCGCAATCCCGAGCTGTTTGCCGAACTGCGTCGACGCGGGCACAGTGTGGGAAACCACACCATGAATCACTTGCAAGGGCGTGATGTGACCACAAAGACGTATTTGCACAATGTGTTCCGGGCCAACGAACTGATCGACACCACACTCTTCCGTCCGCCTCACGGCCTGCTGCGCTGGGGACAGTCGAAAGTGTTGCGGTCGCGGTTCACCATCATCATGTATGACCTGGTGACGCGCGATTACAGCAAGAAACTCAACGGCGAGCAGGTGCTCGACAATGTGAAGCGCTATGCCCGCAACGGCTCAATAATAGTGTTTCACGACTCGCTCAAGGCGCAGCGCAACATGCAGTATGCCCTTCCGCGAGCCATTGAGTGGCTCATTGAGCAAGGATATTCATTCGACAAGATTCCAATGTAGCGCGGCGGGATAAGTGACAACAGGCAACGACATAGGCACCGATATAAAGCGCAAGGCTGCCGAACTGGGTTTTGAGGCCTGCGGCTTTGCCGCCGCCACTGCAGTGAGCAACGAGGCCGCATCTCGCTATGCCCGCTGGATAGCCGACGGCCGCAACGACGAGATGCAGTGGGCCGCCCGCAACTGCGACGTGCGCAACGACCCTCGCCTGCTGCTCGACGGCGCGCGCACGGTGATATCGGTGGCTATGGGCTACTATCAAGCCCACACCCAGCCCCCGGGGGCAATGCGGGTGGCAATGTATGCCCTCGGAAGCGAGGACTACCACACGGCGGTGAAGCGCAGGCTGTTTGAAATAGCGCGGCTGATAGCCGACCGCACGGGGTGTGCCTCAAGATGCTTTACCGACTCGGCTCCGCTGCGCGAGCGATATTGGGCCCAACAGGCCGGAATAGGGTTTGTGGGTCGCAACAACACGTTGATAATCCCGGGCAAGGGATCCTATTTTTTCCTTGGTGAGATAGTCACCACACTCGAACTGCCGCCCGACGAGCCTTGCCGCCTCACTTGCGGTGATTGTGGCGAGTGCGTGAGCCGATGCCCCACGGGAGCCCTCAACGATGGTGATGTGGCCGCTGATGCCCGCCTGTGCTTGAGTTGCCTCACAATTGAGCACCGAAGCGACTTGCCGCCGTGGGTGGCCGATGCCATAGGCGACCACGCCTACGGGTGCGACGAGTGCCAGTTGTGTTGCCCTCATAACCGCCATGCCCGCCAATGCACGGCCCCAGAGTTTCGGCTGAGCGACACCCTGATGCAGCTCACGCCGGCCAATGTGCTTGCCATGACGCCGGCCGACTATCGTCACGCCTTTGCCCACTCGGCCATCAAGCGAGCCCGCCTCGAGATGCTCCAACGCAATTGCCGCTTGGCACAGCCCAAGCGCAAACAGTAAAGATGCCTCACTCCTGAGATGTGAGGCACAAATTATACAAGAAACGGCTTTTTATGAAGATTAATATTCCAGCCAACAATTTACTTTACCATTTCGTGGCTTTTGTCACGGTGGCGATTTGGGGAACCACATTTGTGTCGACCAAGGTGCTTATGCTCAATGGACTTTCGCCCGTCACCATATTCGCCCTCCGCTTTATCATAGCCTATGTGCTCATGCTTTGCTTCAACCACAAGCGCCTGTGGTGCGACTCGCTGAAAGATGAGGTGATGATGGCCTTGCTTGGCATAACCGGCGGGTCGCTATACTTTTTAGGCGAGAACCAGGCAATGAACTACACCACCACTACCAACACGTCGCTTATCGTGTGCTCGTGTCCGCTTTTTGCAACACTGCTGTTTAGGCTCATATACCGCGAAACGCGCATCAGCTCCGTTCAGTTGGTAGGCTCGTTCCTGGCCTTTGTGGGCATGGCTATTGTTGTGCTGAATGGCAAGTTTGTTCTTCATCTGTCGCCCGTGGGTGATGCGTTGGCATTCGTGGCCTGCATTTGCTGGGCGGTATATTCGCTGATAATGAAGTCGGTGAGTGGCAACTACAGTTCGGCTTTCATTACCCGCAAGGTTTTTTTTTATGGCGTGGTCACCATTTTGCCCTATTACCTGTTTTTTCCCGAAATGCCCACGGTCGAGGTGCTTTCGAAGCCTCAAGTGGTGGGTAATCTGCTGTTTTTGGGAGTGCTGGCATCTTTGGTGTGCTTTCTCACGTGGAACTGGTGCATCTACAAGCTTGGGGCAGTTAAAGCCACCAACTGGGTTTATTTCAACCCCATCACCACCATGATATTCGCTTCGTGGGTGCTTGGCGAGAACATCACCAAGTATTTCCTGGTGGGAGCCGCCTGCATCCTGATAGGCCTGTATCTGTCCAACAAGGCCACAAAAGAGTAACTGGAAATAGATAATAAAAAAGGCCGTAGAATTAAGCACCCTACGGCCTTTGCTTTTTTCTCTATTCTTCTTTTTGAGGGAAAATGGTTAATTTTGCAACCCTATGCACGCAAAGTCACCCATATTAGAGTTAGGCAAGCAGAAGCTGCTGCTTCAGGCTGAGTATAAGGCTGAGCGGGATGAATTTCGCCGCCAGACCGAAGCCGTGGGAGTGAGCCGCAAGGTGAAGCGTGGCGACTGCTGGTGGCCTGTGGCCGTGGGCCGCAGCCGCTACAATTCGCTCAACGACCTTGTGGTGGAGCTCACCCGCACAGCCGATGAGGAGATAGAGCATAATTTCGAGTATGGCCGTCCGGTGATGTTTTTCACAATGAAAGCTGACGGCGAGATAAGCTATTATAAATTCGGTGGCACCGTGAGTTATGTGCGCGATGGCGTGATGGTGGTGAGCGTGCCCGACCAGGCATGCGTGGGCCAGCTTAGGGCCGATGAGGGCGTGGGGGTGCAGTTGTCGTTCGACGAGACCACCTACCGCCTTATGCTGTCGGCAATCGACCGTGTGGCCGCGGCCAAAGACAACCGCCTGGCCAAGTTGCGCGACATATTCTACACACCGCACTCGGCCACTGTGGCCCAGATGACGGCAAAGGTGAGTCTGCCATGGCTCAATGCCACCCAAGAGGCTGCTGTGAACCAGGTGCTCGGCTCACGTGAGGTGGCCATTGTGCACGGTCCTCCGGGTACAGGCAAGACAACCACCCTGGTCGAGGCCATCTGCGAGACACTGCGGCGCGAGAGCCAGGTGCTGGTGTGCGCGCAAAGCAACATGGCTGTCGATTGGATAAGCGAGCGGCTTGTGGACCGTGGAGTGGACGTGCTGCGCATAGGCAATCCCACCCGAGTCACCGACAAGATGCTCGGCTTCACCTACGAACGCCGTTTTGAGGCTCATGACCTGTACCCGTCGCTGTGGGCCGTGCGTAAGGCCGTGCGCCAGTTGCGGCAAAGCGGCAAGCGCCACGGTGAGCAGTGGCACAGGCAAATCGACAAGCTTCGCCAGCGCGCCACCGAACTCGAAATAGCCATCAACAGCGACTTGCTGGGCAGCACCCGCGTGGTGGCATGCACGCTGGCCGGCAGTGCCAACAGGGTGCTCGAGGGAATGAGCTTCGGCACACTGTTTGTCGACGAGGCCGCACAGGCTCTTGAGGCGGCATGCTGGATTGCAATAGCCCGTGCCCGCCGTGTGGTGCTGGCCGGCGACCACTGCCAACTCCCGCCCACTGTGAAGAGCGTGGAAGCCATGCGTGGCGGCCTGGGCGTGACACTGATGGAGCGCATAGCCGCCACCAACCCGCAGGTGGTGACGATGCTTATGGTGCAATACCGCATGAACGACGCCATTATGCGCTTTTCGAGCAATTGGTTCTACGACGGTAAGGTGCAAAGCGCCCCAGATGTGAAGAACCGCGGCATCCTCGATTACGACACCCCCATCACTTGGATCGACACGGCCGAGACGTGCCCCGACGTGCAAGAGCAGTTTGTGGGTGAAAGCCACGGGCGCATCAATCGCCCCGAGGCGCAGCTCACCATAGCGGCGCTGGTCGACTACTTCAACCGCATCGGAGTGCAGCGCTTGGCCGAGGAGCGCATTGACGTGGGTATAATATCGCCCTATCGGGCCCAGGTGCAGTATTTGCGAAGCCTGGTGCGACACAGTGCCGATTTGAAGCCGTTGGCAGCGGGCATCAGCGTCAACACCGTCGATGGCTTTCAAGGGCAGGAGCGTGATGTGGTGGTGATAAGCCTCGTCAGGGCCAACGACAAGGGGCAGATTGGCTTTTTGCGCGATTTGCGTCGCATGAATGTGGCCATCACCCGCGCGCGTATGAAACTCATTATCCTGGGCAACGTGGCCACCCTCACGCATCACCCGTTTTACAAAAAACTGTATCAATACGTGGAATCGCTTAAAGCCGGCGAAGCCTGAGGGCAAAATCAAAAATGTGGCAAAATCGTTGATTATTAGCGATAATGTTACTAACTTTGCGGTGATTTTAACTTAAAATGTTGGGAAAATTGGCTTCATACAAGTTGTCACTCCATCGTTTATCGTTTGGTACTAAGGAATTTAAGTATCACTTAGACGAGAATTTTTTCAATGAAATCGAGGCATCAGAAGTGCGTCGTGCCGATGTTGCGGCCACCCTTCAGGTGGTGCATGAGCACGAAGGAATATTCGAACTCGACTTTGATTTCAAGGGCATCTTGTGGATTCCATGCGACCGCTGTCTCGACGAGATGAGTCTGGATGTCGACACCACCTGGCATTTGACTGTTAAGGAAGGCGAGCGCTATGACGACAGTTCGGATGATGTGCTTACCGTGCCGCAAAGCTGGCGAGAGCTTGACTTGCAGCCGCTGATGCGCGACACAGTGCTCCTCACCATCCCCATTATGCATGTGCATCCCGAAGGCGAATGCAACAGTGCCATGATGGAGCAGCTGAGCAGCCATTCGGCAATCGACCTGACCGACGACGAGGCCATGCGCGAGGCTGCAGGCGAGCCCGCCGCCGACACCGACGAGAACAACAACAAAGAGACCGACCCGCGCTGGGACGCTCTCAAGAAATTATTAGATAAAAACTAAAAAATTATAAAAAGAAAATGGCACATCCTAAACGTAGACAATCAAAGACACGCACAGCCAAAAGAAGAACTCACGACGTGGCTGTAGCTCCAACTATCGTACCCTGCACCAACTGTGGCGCTTGGCACGTGTATCACACAGTATGCCCCGAGTGCGGCTACTACCGTGGCAAGAAAGTAATGGGTGAAGAGGCAGCCGTGTAAGCAGTCCCTATAGGGGAACGCGCTGCACAAGCTCACCTTTTCCACGATACTGAGACGCGCACAACGCGGTTTTTAGTAAAGTGTATCCTTGAATGGGGCCACAACACCTCGCATCACCAGAGGCCGGACAATGAAGAGTCTGGCATATCGGTGTGGCCGGTGTAGCCGGTTTCGTTTTGGGATATTCGTGTTTTGGAAAAACTAAACGAATTTTTTAATCATCCGTTACAATATTATGCTTAACGCAAAAATCACAGGCATAGCCTCATACATACCCGACGACGTCCTCACCAACGACGACTTGGCAAAGATTGTCGACACTAACGACGAGTGGATTACCACCCGCGTGGGAATCAAAACCCGCCACATACTCAAGAAGCCCGTGGGCTCGTCGTACATGGGCATAAAGGCAGTGAACAAGCTCCTGAGCGAGACCAACACGAAGCCCGAAGATGTGGATTTGCTCATCTGCGCCACATCAAATCCCGACTATCGCTTCCCGTCGACAGCATCGATCATTATCCATCAGTGCGGATTGGAAAGCAAGTGCTACGGCTACGACATTCAAGCAGCTTGCGCCGGTTTCATCGTGGCAACTTATGATGCCAATGCTTACATCAAATCGGGATTATACAAGAAGGTGATAGTGGTTTGCGCCGAGAAGATGTCGAGCATGACCAACTATGAGGACCGCTCAACCTGTCCGCTCTTTGGCGACGGTGCTGCGGCAGTGTTGCTTGAGCCCACCGAAGAGGAGGGCGTGGGCATCCTCGACGGTGTGTTCCACGTCGACGGCAGTGGCCTTGAGAACCTTATGTATAAGGCAGGAGGCTCGGCACACCCGGCTACTCACGAGTCGATTGACGCCCGTGAGCACTATGTGTATCAAGAAGGCCGTGCCGTGTATAAGCACGCCGTGATGGACATGCTCACTTCGTCGAAAGACGTGATGCAGCGCAACGGCGTCACTTGCGACGACATCCAGTGGTTCATTCCCCACCAGGCCAATTTGCGCATCATCGAGGCCGTGGGTGCACGCCTCGGCATCAGCGACGACAAGGTGCTGGTCAACATCGAGCACACAGGCAACACCAGTGCCGCCTCAATTCCGTTGTGCATGGATGAGTTCAAGCACAAGTTCAAGAAAGGCGACAAGATAGTGCTTACAGCATTCGGTGCTGGATTCACTTGGGGAGCCGAGTATCTGGTTTGGGGTTGATAACGGCAGTTGCGGGAATAATTCCACAACTGAGCGAACACCAAAGTCAAAAAAAGGAAACTCAATCATAAAACAGGGGCAAGGAATGCACAGCCACGGCACATGCGGCCTGACTGAAAAGTGCGTTTCTTGCCCTTGTCGGCAACGGAGATGTGATGCATCGACGGCGAGGCCGGCAATTAAGACACATGACAAAAAAACAATCAATGCGCCATGCACAGAGCAGGATTCGTTAACATAGTGGGCAACCCCAATGTGGGCAAATCCACATTGAGCAATTTGCTGGTGGGCGAGCGGCTGTCAATCATAACCAGCAAGGCTCAGACCACCCGTCACCGCATAATGGGTATTGTAAACGGCGACGACTATCAGATAGTGTTCAGCGACACCCCAGGGGTGCTCAAGCCAAAATTCAAGCTGCAGCAGAGCATGCTTGAGTATTCTACGGGAGCCTTGGTAGATGCCGACGTGCTGCTTTATGTGACCGATGTGGTGGAATCACCCACTAAGAATCAGGATTTTCTCGACCGTGTGGCCCGAGAGAAAATACCGGTGCTGCTGGTAATCAACAAAATCGACTTGCTAAAAGGCGGCCAGCCTGAGCTCGAGGCCAAGATTGACGAGTGGAAGAAGATTTTGCCCGGTGCCGAGGTGTTTCCCACAAGCGCCCTTGCCAATTTCAACGTCGACAACCTGATGAGGCGCATAGTGGAATTGCTGCCTGAGAATCCGCCCTACTTTGGCAAGGATGCCCTTACCGACCGCAGTTCCCGCTTTTTCGTGACCGAGATTGTGCGTGAGAAAATACTGCTCAGCTACGACAAGGAAGTGCCATATTCCACACAGGTGATAGTGGAGAAATTCGAGGAGGGCGACAATGGCATTCACATCATGGCTGTGATATATGTGGAGCGCGACAGCCAGAAAGGCATAATCATAGGCCACGGCGGTTCAAAGCTGAAGCGGCTTGGCATCGAGGCTCGGAAGGACATCGAGAAATTCTTTGACAAGCATGTGTTTTTGCAGCTGTTTGTCAAGGTAGAGAAAGACTGGCGCAACCAAGAGTCGAAACTGCGGCAGTTTGGTTACATCGAATAATGTTATAAATGTGATAGAATACTGAAAACAAGATATGGGAAGATTAGTAGCAATAGTGGGTAGGCCCAATGTGGGCAAGTCTACCCTCTTCAACAGGCTGACCAAGACCCGTGCCGCCATCGTCAACGACACCAGCGGTACCACGCGCGACCGCCAGTATGGCAAAATGGACTGGAACGGCATGGAGATGTCGGTGGTAGATACGGGTGGCTGGGTAGTGAACAGCGACGATATTTTTGAGGAAGAAATCAACAAGCAGGTGCATTTGGCAATCGAGGAAGCCGATGTGATACTCTTTGTGGTCGATATAAAGAATGGCGTTACCGACCTCGACGACCATGTGGCCCAAATATTGCGCCGCAGCAGCAAACCGGTGATTGTGGTCACCAACAAGGCCGACAACAACGAGGGCATTTACGGCGATGCCGAGTTCTACTCGCTGGGACTGGGCACACCCATATCGATATCGGCAGTCAACGGCAGCGGCACGGGCGATCTGCTCGATGCTGTGGTGCGCCTGATGCCCGAAAAGGCAGATGACGAACATGAAGTAGACATACCGCGATTTGCCATCGTGGGCCGTCCGAATGCCGGCAAGTCGTCGCTGGTGAATTCGCTGATGGACGAGGACCGCAACATAGTGACCGATATTGCCGGCACCACGCGCGACAGCATCTATTCGCGTTACAACAAGTTTGGCTTCGACTTCTATCTTGTGGACACTGCCGGCATACGCAAGAAGAACAAGGTGAACGAGGACATCGAATACTACTCGGTGCTTCGCAGCATCAGGGCCATTGAGAATGCCGATGTGTGCATCTTGCTCATCGATGCCACCCGCGGCATTGAGTCGCAAGACGTGAACATATTCTCAATTATTCAGAAAAACCGCAAGGGCCTTATTGTCCTCGTCAACAAGTGGGATGTTGCCACCAACAAGACTCAAGAGTCAATCGACTATATGGAGGCAACAATCAGGGAGCGTTTTGCACCGTTCACCGATTTCCCCATCGTGTTTGGCTCGGCTCTGACCAAGCAGCGCATCTATAAGGTGCTGCAACAGGCCATTGAGGTGTATGAGCACCGCAAGGAACTCATACCCACCTCGCAGCTCAACAACGCCATGCAAGAAATCATTGGCGCCTATGAGCCACCGGCAGTGAAGGGCAAGTATGTGAAGATAAAGTATGTGACCATGCTTAAAGAGGCGCGAGTTCCCTCGTTTGTGTTTTTCTGTAACTTGCCACAGTGGATCAAAGATCCCTACAAGCGCTATCTTGAGAATCAGATAAGGGAACGCTGGAATTTCAGCGGTACCCCCATCAACTTATATTTCAGGCAGAAGTAGTAGCGCAGCCTGCAACCATGCAACCGCAACAATGTGCATCAGTTTGTCTTGTGGCACATAGTTGCGGTTTTTTCTATGCCGTAAGTGCTGGTTTCCTTTGGGTGAAGCAAGGCGGAAAACACAGTTTATAAGATAGATAACAAATAATTACATTTTTTTGTTGCACACTGTCGATGGGCTGTGTGCATTTTATTTGCACACTTGTCGCACAACTGTGAACGATTTTATAAAAAAAGTTTGCCGTTGCGTGTAAACGGTCGTTATAATGCATATATTTGCTTCCAGATTATAATGATTTAACATTAGTAAACAATATGAGTGACAGAGAAAACATCCAGCAGGTGGCAAGCAGGTTGCGCGGTCTGCGCGACGCCCTCGACTTGAGTGTGGCGCAAGTGGCCCAGGCATGCGGCATCGATGAGGAAACCTATGCCTCTTATGAAACAGGCCTGACCGACATACCAATAAGCTTTATTCAAAACCTGGCTGAGCAGTTTGGGGTCGAGGTCCCGGAACTGCTGTTCGGCTCGTCGCCTAAGATGCAGAGCTACTATGTGACGCGCCGGGGCAAAGGGTCGATTGTGGAGCGCGAGAGCGCATACAGTTATGAGTCGCTTGCCGAGGGTTTTTCTAGGCGAGTGATGCATCCCTTTATGGTCACTGTAGACCCTGCCAATAATTCAAAGGTGAAACCCTGCCAGCATGCCGGTCAGGAATTCAACATAGTGATAACCGGCCGGCTTGAGCTCACGGTGGGCCACAAGGCCATAGTGCTTGACGAGGGCGACAGCATAATATTCAACTCACGCCTTCCCCACAGCATGAAGGCTCTCGACGGCAAGGTGGCGCGCTACCTTGCCATCATAACCCAGTAAAAAGCGGGAAAATCCCTTCCATAAAAAATCTGCAAATCGAAAAAAACAGTAAACATATATATGCTCGACAAATTTCTTGACAAGACCGACTTTTCATCATATGACGACTTTATGATGAATTTCCACATACGAGTGCCTGAGAATTTCAATTTTGCCTATGATGTGGTCGATGAGTGGGCACGCATTGAGCCCAACAAAAAGGCTTTGCTGTGGGTGAACGAACGTGGCGAGCACCGTCAGTTCACCTTTGCCGACATTAAGAGAGAGAGCGATAAGACAGCATCTTACTTCCAGCAGCTGGGCATAGGCTGCGGCGATATGGTGATGCTCATAATGAAACGTCGCTACCAGTTCTGGTTTGCGATAACGGCTCTGCACAAGCTTGGTGCTGTGGTCATTCCAGCCACGCATCTGCTCACGCCCGACGATATCGTGTATCGCTGCCAGTCGGCCGACATAAAGGCAATAGTTGCCGCTGGCGATGATGAGGTGCTTTGCCACATCAACGCTGCTGCGCCAAGGTGTGCAACGCTGAAGAGCCTTGTGTCGATAGGCCCTGTAGTGCCCGACGGGTGGAGCGATTTCAACAGCGGCATAGAGGCGGCTCCGCCGTTTGTGAGACCTGTTCACCCCAACGACAACGAATCGACGTCGCTGATGTACTTCACCAGCGGCACCAGCGGCGAACCCAAGATGGTGGCTCACGATTTCCTATATCCCTTAGGCCACATAATCACAGCCAAGTATTGGCATAACCTCAATGAGAATAGCCTGCACTTCACCTTGGCCGACACCGGTTGGGGCAAAGCCGTGTGGGGATGCTATTATGGCCAGTGGATAGTGGGATCTAACGTGTTTGTCTACGATTTTGAGAAATTCAAGCCCGTTGACGTGCTCGAAATGATACAAGACTACCGCATTACCTCATTTTGCGCGCCTCCCACCGTATACCGTTTCCTTATCAGGGAAAACGTGGCGGCCTACGACTTGAGTTCGTTGCACTATTGCACTAACGCTGGCGAGGCGTTGAACCCGAGTGTGTTTGAGAAATGGCATGAGCTTACGGGAATAAAGCTGCACGAGGCTTTCGGGCAAACCGAGACCACAGCCACCGTGGGCACCTATCCGTGGGTTGAGCCACGTCCGGGGTCGATGGGCAAGGCCAATCCGGGTTATGACATCGACTTGATGACCAACGATGGCCGTATGGCCGAGGAGGGTGAGCAAGGCGAAATCGTTGTCAAGGTGGGACACGAGAAACCCGTTGGGCTTTTCAAGGAATACTACCGCGACCCTGAATTGACCGAGGAGCATTTCAGCGGTGGCATCTACCACACCGGCGACATGGCGTGGCGTGACGAGGATGGCTATTATTGGTTCATAGGCCGCAAAGACGACGTCATCAAGTCATCGGGCTACCGCATAGGCCCGTTTGAGGTGGAGAATGCCCTGATGAAGCATCCGTCGGTGGTGGAATGTGCCGTGACCGGAGTGCCCGACGATGTGCGCGGCATGGTTGTCAAGGCCACAGTGGTGCTTGCCAAGGAATATGCAAATGCCAGCGGCGTGGCTGTGAATTGTGAGTATCGCGGAAAGGATGTTCCCGCGCTTGTGCGTGAGATTCAAGACTTTGTGAAGCATGCCACTGCGCCTTACAAGTATCCGCGAATCATAGAATTTGTGGAAGAGTTGCCCAAGACCATCAGCGGCAAAATACGCCGGGTGGAAATTCGTGATAAAGACAACAGCCGTAAACAGCAATAAAGAAAGATACATACACCACAATCACGAAACGATTGTAACACAGTCGGCAGAACGCGGAAGGCCTTTACGAAGGCAAGAGCGTTGCTGCCGATTTTTTTTGTGCTGATAATTGGCTTTGACGGGTTGATATAGCCTTTGGTGCAGATGGGCTGCTACTTTTGTGCAAAAAATGCCAATGAAACCTGATGAATTGATGGCAAGCATGACCGAAGAGCAGATGCTTGCTTTGTGGAAGAGTGTGCTTCACCTTGAAGATGTGCGTCGCGATTGCAGCGTGGAGCGCGATGATGGCATCGACGTCGACTCGCTGTTGCTAACCCGCATACGCCAGTGGTATCATCATCTGCTTGCCACCGCGCCGCTGTCGTGGGTGCCCATTGATGAAGTGAAGGCAGAAACCACAGCCACGGCCGATGCCGCGGGAGTGGTGACCATGCAATTGCCGTTGCGGGCCGTGCGCCCAGTTGAGGTGCGGCTTGGCGGATGGGAGTGCGCCGTTGCTGACTTTCATGAGCCTGCCAGCCGCGTGTCGAAACTGCAGCAAAGCAGTTTGACTCGTGGCGGCTGTGCCTCACCAGTGGCTGTGGATTGCGGCGGCGGTGTGTTGCGTCTCTACTCGCTGCCATCAGGCAGTGCCCCGGTGGTGGAGACGGCGCGCTGTGTGGCTTGGGCTGCCGATGGCAGTTACCGCTTGGCACAAGCTGCACTCGACTCAATTCCGCAGTGGGCAGATAGCCTGTGATCCACAACCGTCAGAAACAGCCTGCAACGCTTGCCCGTTTCACACTGCTTGTAGCCGCCATCCCTGCATGCCATATTGCAGGTGACGGCTATTTTTGGTAATTTTGCATGCATTTTTTCTGAGAAGTGCGCTTAAAGGATAATTTATTGATATGCAAAGCGACAGCCAACGTCTTTATAAACTCGACAAAGCCCCTGTGGGCAAACTTTTGTGGGAATACAGTCTGCCCGCCGTGGTGGGTATAATGGTGATGTCGGTCTACAACGTGGTAGACCGCATATTCATTGGTCAGGGAGTGGGTCCCGATGCAATTGCCGGCCTGGCAATCACGTTTCCGGTGATGAACGTGTCGGCGGCGTTCGGCGTGCTCATTGGCGCCGGAGCCAGTTCGCGCACGTCGATAGTGCTGGGCATGGGCGACAAGCCAATGGCCGAGCGTGTGCTTGGCAACAGCATTGTGATGACATTGCTGTTTGGCACTATGTATATTGCGTTTTTCGGCGTGTTTCTCGACCCGATACTCCGCCTGTTCGGAGCAAGCGATTTGTCGCTGCCCTATGCCCACGACTATATGGCCTATGTGATGCCGGGCTTGCTGTTCAATAACATCACCTATTCGTTCAACAATGTGATGCGCTCGTCGGGATATCCCACAAAGGCAATGATAACCATGTTTATCGGAGCCATACTTAACGTGATTCTCGACCCCATATTCATCTTTGGGCTGCACATGGGCATAAAAGGAGCGGCCATAGCTACAGTGATATCAATGGGCGTGTCGATGGTGTTTGTCCTCGCCCACTTCTGCGACAGCAAGAGCGAGGTTCATTTCAAGCGAGGCATCTACAAGCTCCAGCGCAGCATACTCATGCCCATCATTGCAATTGGTGCAGCACCATGCATCGTCAACACGGCCGGTTGTGTAATCAATGCCGTGATCAACAACACCGTGTATAACTATGGTGGCGATACCGGCGTGGCTGCCATAGGCATATTCACGTCGTACACGCAGCTCATCATTTCGTTTGTGATGGGTGTGTGCATGGGCATGCAGCCCATTGTGGGATACAACTATGGTGCAAAGCGCTATGACCGCCTAAAGAAAGCGTTTTGGCTTTCGTCGCTTGTGGCCACTGTGGTGTGCGCATTGGGTTGCCTGGGTGCGCAACTGTTTCCCGATGTTATTTCACGCATGTTTACCAACGACGAGACACTTGTCGAGGCAAGCAACACGGTGCTTCGCCTCACCACAATGGCGTTTTGGGCGGTAGGATTTCAAGTGGTGACCACCAACTTGTTTCAGTCGCTTGGCGAAGCCGGCAAATCGATATTCATGAGCTTGTCGCGCCAAGTTGTGTTTCTGATGCCGTTTTTGTTTATACTGCCTTCGGCTATGGGCTATAAGGGAGTGTGGCTGTCATTCCCGTCCTCTGACGTCTGCGCCACAATTGTGGCGGTTGTGCTGCTGGTGATGCAGATGCGCAAAATCAATTCCTTGACAACTCCACGCCAGCAGTAGCATTATTTGTGGGCGGTGTGGGCATGGTGCCACAGTTCGAAACTGTTGGCTATGTTCTGCCACAAGATGTAGCAACCGGGTCCCACCGAGGCTAGCGGATTGAGATAGGCCGATGAAATCCAAATGGCAAAAGCTGTGTTTTTCTGGCCAAGAGCTTGGCCGCAGTCCACTTTGTGACCGAACAGGCGACCCAGCGACCGTCCCATTGCAAATTGCACAACGCACAGAGCGAGGCTTTCGGCCGCAATCACTGTGAGCAGCTGCCAAGTGGCTGATGCGTGCACTATGTTGCGCATTGTGCTGCCCGTCACTATGGCAAGGACTCCACCCCACAGGTAAAACGACAAGTCGGGGCGAGCCACAATCCATGCAAGCAGCCTGTGGCAGTAGTGTTTCACCACCCAAGCGCAGCCCATGGGCACCACAAGCACCACAAGCACTTTATATAGAATCAGCGAGAAAGAGTGGATGAATCCTATGTCGGCACTTGGATTTACAATAGGGAAAAACGCCGGGATGAGCACTGCCGTTGCGATATTGCTCAAAAAGGTGAATGTTGTCATCGATTCCACGTCGCCGCCGAGTTTACCAGTGACTACTGCCGAAGCCGCCGCACACGGGCCTATTATGCATGTGAGCAGGCATTCCATCAGAATCAGGCTGTCGCCCGACATCTTGGCGAAATGAATAATTGCCACAATGGCTGCCGACATCGCAAGTTGGAGCAGCAATGCCCAAAAATGCCACCAATGGGGCCGCATTTTCTTGAAGTCAATCCGGCAAAAGGTGACAAACAGAACAAGAAACAACGTTGCGGGCAATATAACAGAAAAAGCCTGCACAAACCACTGGCCGCACTTGTCGAATGCCGGCACTGCGGCAAATGCGAAATACACGATTGTGCCAATTGAAATGGCTACGGGAAGAGTCCAGTTTTTGCAGAAGTTGATAATTCGTTGAAACATAGCAGTTATGTGTGTCCTGTCGTTAAACGGTAATGCATTGCCTCACGGCCAATGCGGCCACAAAGTTACGCCCATAAAACCGAAAACAGAAATTTTTAAAATTCATTTACCCTTTTAATTCACCCGCACAACGCCTATTGAATGGAAAGGGCGAGGCGTGAAAAAATGCATCCCCATAAATGGTGGGAAAACAAAAAGCATTAAATTTGCAGTAAATATGACCACAAGTGATAGATACTTGCGCCATAACATAACTGATCAAATACAAAACAAAATTCCTTAAAATGAAACAATTACTATTATCGGCATTGAGCCGTGCAAAGTGTTGCGCCCTGGCCGTGCTGGCTTTTTTATGTGCCACATCGGCTGGTGCCGCCAATCCGCAAGCAAGCAAAGATGCAATGGTGGTGAGCGGCAATGCTAGGTTCACGGTGCTCACCTCGGGCATGGTGCGCATGGAGTGGGACTCGGCAGCATGCTTCACCGACGATGCCTCGCTGCTGGTTGAAAACCGCCAGTTGCCTGTGCCGCAATTCTCGAGCAAGGTTGCCGGCAAATGGCTGACGGTAAAAACCAAAGAGATTGAGCTGAAATACCTTGTGGGGTCGGGACGATTCAACCGTCGTAACTTGACCATAACCTACACGCGTCCCGACGGGAAACGCGCCATATGGCACTGGGGCGACAAGCAGAGCGGCAACCTTAAGGGCACTTACCGCACGCTTGACACCTACGACGGCAACTACTCGGCTCGCCATAAAATCACAGTTCCTATGGAAGACGGCCTGCTGGCCCGCGACGGATGGACACTGATCGACGACTCGAAGAACATGCTCTTTGACACCGACCCTACATGGAAATGGGTGAAACCGCGTCGTGATTCGATAAATGTGCAAGACGCTTATTTTATGGTTTACGGCCACGACTACAAGCGTGCCATAACCGACTATACCCGCATAGCCGGCAAGGTGCCATTGCCCCCAAAATACTCTTTCGGCTTTTGGTGGTCGAGGTATTGGAACTATAGCGACAACGACCTGCGCACACTCGTGAATAATTTCCACCGTTACGACATACCCATCGACGTGCTTGTGATTGACATGGACTGGCATGAAACCGACAGCCTGTTCTTAAAACCGGTGCGCAGGGATGAGTCTGGAAGCAAGCTGCACTGGACGGGTTGGACATGGGAAAAGCATTACTTCCCCCACCCCGACAAGTTCTTGAAATGGACCGATGCGCAGCACTTGAAGACCACTCTTAACCTTCACCCGGCATCGGGAATCCCCGCCTTTGAGGAACCCTATGGACGTTTTTGCAAAGCTATGGGACTCGACAGCACCACCCGCCAGCGCATACCCTACGAAGGGAGCAACAAGCGGTTTATGACCAACCTGTTTGATGTGGTGCTCGATCCAATTTCGCGCATGGGAGTTGACTTTTGGTGGCTTGACTGGCAACAGTTCCTTACCGACCGTAAGTATCCGTCGCTCAGCAACACCTGGTGGATCAACTATGTGTTCTTTTCACGAATGGAGAACACATCGTCAGAGCGTCCGCTGATTTACCACCGCTGGGGTGGCTTGGGCAATCACCGCTATCAAATCGGATTCTCGGGCGATGCCGTGGCCTCGTGGAAGTCGCTGGCATTCCAACCGTGGTTCACGTCGACGGCAAGCAATGTGCTCTACAGCTACTGGAGCCACGACATAGGTGGCCATTACCTGTATGCCGACCATCTAGACCCCGACCTTTATGTGCGTTGGGTGCAATATGGCACCTTCAGCCCATTCCTGCGCATCCACAGCAACAAGAACCCACGGTTGAACAAAGATCCCTGGGCCTACGACAAAGACCACTTTGATGCGCTGCGCGATGCCATCGACCTCCGCTACCGCCTTGTGCCCTATATTTACACCATGGCGCGCCAAACCTACGACACAGGCATAGGCCTTTGCCGCCCTATGTATTACGACTATCCAGAGGCCCCAGAGGCGTATGCCGACTCGTCGCAATACATGTTTGGCGACCAAATGCTTGTTTCTGCCATCGGTAGTCCGGCCGACACCGCAGGCATCTTCACAGCCCACGTGTGGCTGCCTAAGGGCAACAGATGGTTTGAATGGAACACAGGCACACTGCTCGACGGAGGCCAGTCGCTCAACCGCAAGTTCACCTTGAGCGAGTATCCCGTATATGTCAAGGCCGGAGCCGTGATACCCATGTATGGCAGCGAGGTGAGAAACTTGCAGTCGCCCATCAGCGCCTACACACTAGCCGTGATGCCGGGAGCCAGCGGCGAGGGCACCATATATGAGGATGCCGGCAACGACAAGGATTATGCCTCACGTTATGCCACAACCCGCATTACCAACCGACTTGACGGCCGCACACAGACGGTGACCATCGAGCCTACGCGTGGCACATTCGACGGCATGAACTCTGAGCGCAACTATACTATCAACCTTTATGGCGCAGAAATGCCCGAGACGGTGACCGTCGATGGCGTGGCCTACACCTATTCGAGCCTCGACACCACACTCACCCGCCAATGGCGATATGACGGCGACCATCTGGCTGTGGTGATACCGATGGGCAGGGTGAGTGCCGCTGCTACGCACGTTGTAACAATCACTTACAGCCAAACTCGCCAAGCCGATGTCAACACCGGCATCGTGGGCCGCTTGCACAACTATGTGAAAGCGTATTGCGACTACAAAGCCTCGCTGAAACCACGCACCCGCGGCATGAACTGGGTGACCGATGAGATAGGACGAGTGGAAGAAACGGCACGACTGCTTGAGTATGAGCCACAAAACTTCTACGACATACTGCTCTACTTTGATGCCCATGTAGATAATTGCCTGAAGCAATTCACCTTTTTGCCTGGCAAGAAGAAGTAGAACCATTGCAAAATAACTGAAATGCGGGCACGGGCACATGTGTTGTCTCCGTGCCCGCATTTCGTTATATCGCCTGAGCCGCAGCAAGCGGTGTGATTAAACTTTGGCTGTGGCCGGTTGTCTAACAAGCAAATGGCTTTGCTGTTAATGATTTTTAGGTTAACTTTGCAACGACACACACGGACAATTAATTAATGAAGAATCAAGAAATGAAACATTTGCGACTATTTATGGCTTTTGCCATCATGATTGTGGCTGGCATAGCGACGACCAACCGCCTGGATGCGCAAAATCTGCGCAATGCAAATTATGTGCAGCTCGGCAAAATATCGGCCAACGGCACGGTGCGCAATGCACAGTTCATTACGGTGGGATATTTTAACCCCGACGGCAGCATAAGTGACCGCAACCGCAATAAGGTGGGGCGCATCAGCAGCGACATGCAGGTGTATGACGCATCGGGTAAGCGTATAGGCTACATAACCGTCGACGGTGCCGTGCACGATGGCGAGAGTCGTGTAATAGGTCACATCGACCGCAAGACCGGCAAGGTGAGTGACGGTGATTACAATGCGGTGGGGTATGCTGAAAACCTCAATATCGTGTGGATTGCCTGCTACTATTTTTTCAACTTCTTCAACTGACCCATCGCAGGCCCACGACAGGGCCTGGCTCTCTCTCATTGTTCCGTGACAGTGTCTTTTCCTGAAAACCGATAATCATTAACTATAATCCAATCGATGAAGCGAAAATCATTTTTTCTTTTCTTAGCCTTGGCTTCGTTTGCCCAAGCCTTGGCAGTCGGGCTCCCGGCCGACTCAGTGCTGCGCCGTTATGCGGCACAAATGCTGATGGTTGGCTTTCGCGGCAACACCGTCGACGAGCAGAGCGATGCCGCTCGCTATGTGCGCGACCTTAAAGTGGGTAGCATAGTCCTTTTTGACGTTGATCTCACGGGCAGTGCCACCATAGGATCACGCAATATCACCTCGGTCGAACAATTGCAGACCCTTACCGCTCAGCTCCAGAAATGGGCTGGAGGGCGGCTGTTGATTGCCGCCGACCAAGAGGGCGGACGTGTGGCGCGCCTAAAACCACAGTATGGCTATCTGCCGGTGCCGTCGGCTGAATATCTGGGCAGTATCGACAAGGAAGACACCACCCGATTCTATGGCCGCCGCATAGCCACCGAAATGGCAATGAGCGGTGTAAATCTCAACCTGGCCCCCGTGGTCGATGTTGCCAACCCGCAATGCCCCGCCATAGGCAAGTTGCACCGCGGCTACAGTGCCGATCCGGCTGTGATTGTGCGCAATGCCGGTTGGGTCATCGATGAGGCACGCAAGCAAAATGTGGCTTGCGCCATAAAACACTTCCCCGGCCATGGCAGTGCCACCAACGACTCGCACTGGGGCTTTGTGGATGTGACCGACACATGGAAACCCGAAGAGCTGGAACCGTTCAGCAAACTCATTAAAAAAGTCAAGGTCGACATGGTGATGACGGCTCATATATTCAACCGCCAGCTCGATGCCGACTACCCCGCCACTCTGTCGCGCAAGACCATCGACGGAGTGCTGCGCAAGCAGTTGGGATATGACGGTGTGGTGGTCACCGACGACATGTATATGGAAGGCATAATCAAGCAATACAGCATTGAGCGAGCGTTGATACTTGCAATCAATGCCGGTGCCGACCTCATTTGCGTGGGCAACAACATCAACACCGGTTTTGAGGCCGACCGCCCATTTAAGCTTGTAGACATCATTGTGCAAGCAGTGAAACGCGGCCAGATTCCCTACGGACGCCTGGTGCAGTCGCACAAGCGCATAGAGCGGCTTGTCAAGCGGTTGTCGCACTGAGTGCTGCAAATTAATTGTAGCCAATGAGGCAAAAGTGATGAAAAAAGTAGTAAATTTGCACCCATAATTGGCCGGCATGGTCCGGCAGTAGCCATTCAGGCTATGAGATGCCCCCGTAGTTCAACGGATAGAACGTGGGTTTCCTAAACCTAAGATCAGAGTTCGATTCTCTGCGGGGGTACAAAAATAAATCGATTTATAAGTCGCAGGGCTGAAAGGTCACAGGATTGTGGCCTATCGGTCATTAAAGTGGCGAAAACGAGTGTGCGCCCCGAAGGCGCAAGTAAAGATGCGCAAATTCAGTGCAGGCATATTGGCTTACCGGTTGGTTGACGGCCGCTTGGAGGTGCTTTTAGGCCATCCCGGAGGCCCCATATGGTCGCGTCGCGACCGTGGGTGCTGGTCGATACCCAAGGGCGAATTTGATTTCGACGAGGAAACTCCGCTCGATGCCGCAAGGCGTGAGTTTGCCGAAGAAACCGGGTTCACACCCATGGGCAAGTTCATAGAGCTGGGCATGTGCACTGTAAACAGTTCGAAGACGGTGTATGCCTTTGGCCTTGAATGTGCTGCTCTTGATGCCGGCAAGGCAAAGAGCAATATGGTGGACATGGAATGGCCGCCCCACACAGGCCAACGCGTGAGTTTTCCTGAAATCGACAGGTGCGAATGGTTTGGCGTGGCAGAGGCCCTGATTAAGATTCTGCCCGGCCAGCAACAGTTTGTCAACAAGTTAAAAGAGTGTGTGAACAAGGGGCTTGTGTAGCGATTGTCATCAAGTGCAACCCTTTCATGCGGCCATAATCAAGTTGAAAATATCACAAATCTCTATGGCAACGGGCTGTGCCCTATCTCCCACGTCTTGATTGCGGCCAGTTAAATAGATTCTACAATTTAAAGAAGAGTATATAAAGGAAATTTTATGGAAAGTTTTTTCAGTAGCATAGGCGACTGGCTTGTTTCGGCAAGCGATTTTGTGTGCGGCTACCCTGAGTTTTTATTGCTGATAGGCGGCGGATTGTTCTTGTTTATCTATTCGGGAGCAGTGTCGATAAGACGATTGCCGTGGTCAATAAAGGCCCTGCGGCAGAAGCAGGCCGACCAAAGTGGCAAGACCACAGGCCAAATCAGTTCGTTGCAAGCCTTGATGAGTGCCATTGCGGCCACTGTGGGAATGGGCAACATTGCTGGTGTGGCCATAGCCCTCACGGTGGGCGGCCCGGGCGTAATCTTCTGGATGTGGGTGAGTGCCATTGTGGGCATGTCGACCAAATTTTTCGAAGGAGCGCTCTCAATCATGTATAAAGGCCATGATGCAAAGGGCGAGCCCCAAGGTGGCCCGATGTATATGATACTGAACGGACTTGGGCGCAAGTGGCGCCCAATGGCCTATGCCTTTGCCATTTTCGGCCTTGTGGGCACGCTTTGCTTTATGCAGGCCAACCAGCTTGTGGAATCGGTGACAACGGTGTTTACCACCCCGGCCGGTATTGAGAACACTGTGGGGCTGCGTTTCACGCTTGGCGTGATGATCGTGGTGATTGTGGGCTCGGTGATATTGGGCGGAATTGGTCGCATCGCCAAACTTGCTTCGCGCATTGTGCCCGTGATGGTGGTGCTTTATATGCTGCTCGTGGTTGTGATAATGGTCTTGAACTATGATAAGTTGCCAGGTGTGTTTGCTTCGATTTTCAGCGAGGCTTTCAGTCTCAAGGCTGGTTTCGGAGCGTTTGCCTTTGTGGCTCTCACTGGTGCCCGCCGTGCGGCTTATGTCAACGAGGCCGGTATAGGAACGGCCTCGATGATGCATGGAGCCTCGCGCAACACCGACCCCATCAAGGAAGGCTTGATTGCAATGATTGCCCCCGCCATCGACTCGGGCATTGTGTGCACACTCACCGCAATACCTATTCTCATTGCAGGCAACTATGCCCATTTGGGCGGCGATGTGAAGGGGCTTTATGTGGCTCTCGGGTCGTTTGGCCAGTTACTTCCGGGCGTGGGACAGTATCTGCTTATGGTAATTGTGTTCTTCTTTGCGTTTTCAACCATGTTCTCTTACAGCTACTATGGCCAAAAATGCTCCAACTTCCTGTTTGGCCCCAAGTGTGTGAAGTATTACAATTACTATTATCTGATAATGATAATCGTGGCAGCCGTGATACCGCTCAAGACACTGGTCAGCCTCATGGACTTGTCGTTTGCCTTGATGGCCTTGTGCACCATGACCACCCTGGTGGCCTTGAGCCCAAAGGTGAAAGCCTTGATGCGCGACTACTTTAAGCAGTAGTTGAAAAGAGGCTGATGCTTATATTTTAAACTAAAAAGCATAATTTACTTAACAAATTATCATAACTATTGCTTTTTATTACAAAAACTTTTATTAATTTTGCAATTGTAGAAAGCAACCAAAAATAATAATGACTCAAAATAGCATTATATGATAATAAAGTAAATTTTCTCATACTCTAAAAATGATTGCGGAGACCATTTTGGGAAAAATGACCTCCGTTTTTTGTGCGCATAAGTGTAGTAAAAAAATGGAGATGTATTCTTTCTCAAGAACACATCCCTCCCATAACCAAAATTCAAGTTAAAAACTTCTCTTAAATTTATTTATTGCCCGACCCGTGCAGTCTTCTCCAGATTCATGATCGGGCAAAATCCCTAATACGCTGCAAAGGTATTCACTTGTGTGCTGATGGTTATAACAAATCGATAAAATTGACGTTGTTGACAGCCATGTTATTGCCAAAGAGTGGTATGCTGTCACCAAAAATCAATATTCTGTTGAAAACATGTTGAGTAACATGTGTCCGGATTAGCCAAATCATCAAAAAAACGCTAATTTTGTCAAATAAACAAAAGATAGGTTTTTTGCATTAATTTGTAGCCCGCTGCAAGCGGGGTACAGTTTTTTGAAAAATATCATTTAGTCTAAATTTCCCTATGTCGCCAGGCCGGCAGTGAGCATGCGAATGTGCATCTGAAGGCGTGGATGACACAGTGAGGGACTTCTTAACAGGAAGTCCCTCATTTTTTATGGTTGCATAAAAGAAAGCGCACGACTGCCGAAAAAGGCCAAAGTCGTGCGCTTTCTTGTGGCTTTATGCGAGAGGCTAATGTGCGTCAAGCCAGTTGGCTCCTTGACCATAGCTTGCAGTGAGCCTCACGTTGCCTTTATAGGCGTGTTCCATTTCGGTGACTACAATTTGCTTCACTTGTTCGAGTTCGCTGGGCAACACATCGAAATTGAGTTCGTCGTGCACTTGCAGTATCATTTTCGACTTTATGCCCTCGGCATCAAACCGCTTTGCAATGGCTATCATGGCAATCTTTATGATGTCGGCCGCTGTGCCCTGTATGGGGGCGTTGATGGCATTGCGTTCGCTAAAGCTACGCACCACGGCATTGCGCGAGTTGATGTCGGGCAGCATGCGGCGCCGGCCGTAAAGGGTGGTCACGAATCCCTGTTCCTTAGCTTGTGCGATGCTCTTGTCGATGTAGCTGCGCACCCCCGGGAAAGTGGTGAAGTAACCGTCGATAAGCATTTTTGCTTCCGAGCGCGGGATTGCGAGGCGCTCCGACAGCCCGAATGCCGATATGCCATATAGAATGCCGAAGTTTGCCGTTTTGGCCTTTCGGCGCTGGTCGGCGGTGACGCTGTCGAGATTCTCGTGATATATTTTGGCAGCTGTGATGGCATGGATGTCGTGTCCGTCGGCAAAAGCGTTCATCATGGTGCTGTCACCGCTCAAGTCGGCCACCAGTCGCAACTCTATTTGCGAGTAGTCGGCCGAGAAAAACACATTACCATCGCTTGGTATGAATGCTTTGCGTATTTCGCGGCCCTCGTCGGTGCGCACCGGAATGTTTTGCAGGTTGGGGTTGGTCGACGACAGGCGTCCGGTGGCGGTTACTGTCTGGTTAAATGTGGTGTGGATGCGCCCTGTGCGCTGATTGATGAGCTGTGGCAATGCGTTCACATAGGTCGACAGCAGTTTGCGAATGCCGCGCAATTCCAGAATCTTGCCCACAAGCGGATGCCGGTCTTGCAGCTTTACGAGAATCTCTTCGGTGGTGGAGTATTGTCCGCTTTTGGTCTTCTTGGCCTTTTCGTCGAGTTTGAGCTTGTCGAACAGCACCTCCCCCACTTGCATAGGCGAAGCCGTGTTGAATTGCATTCCTGCCAGTGTCCAGCACTCCTGCTCCACCTGCTGCATGCGCTCGGTGAGTTGCACCGAGTAGTCGTTTAATGCTTTCACATCGATGCGTGCTCCGGCAATTTCCATTTTTGCCAGCACCCTCACAAGCGGCATTTCTATGTCGGTGAGCAGTTGCTGCATGCCGTTTTGGGCAATCTGCGCATCGAGCAGTGGCGGTAGCGACAGCGTGAGCTGGGCCAGCTCGCAAGCCATGTCGGTCAATTTGTTGGCACTCACTTGAGCCAGGGTGGCACGGGTCCGCCCTTTGGTGGGGATTAGCGAGGCGGGGTCGATGGCATCGTAGTCGAGCATGTCGGCAGCCACACTACGGGTGTCGTGGTTTCGCTCTGGTTGTAGCAGATAGTGTGCTACAGCGGTATCGTAGTAGCTAGCCGTGAATTCCACACCGGCGGCATGCAGCATAACCATGCAACGCTTCACGTCGTCGGCCACGATGCAGGCATTGCTGCCAAACAGGGGCGCCACAGCCTGCAGCATCCACCCGAAGCCGTCGAAGGGCATGTAGTAGGCCGTGCTGTTGTCGGCGCATAGGGCTATGCCTATCATAGTGGCGCGCATTGCCTCGTCGCCAATAGCCACTATGTGGATAGCCACTTGCGGTTTTTGAGCCAATTGTGCAACCACCTCCTGAGCATCGGCCGGTTCTGTGACCAGCTTGTAGTCGTGCTTGCGTGATTGTATGTTTTGCCGTGTGCTGGCGGGAGCCTCTTCGGTGACCGGTGTGGGCTGTCCGCCAAACAGCAATTGCTGCCCGTCGGTTGCCGGTGCGGTGTTGCCGCCGCTGTATTCCCCGTCAATTCCCACATTGGCTTCGGCGTGATCTATAAGGCGTGTGGTGAGCGACTTGAATTCAAGCTCGCCAAGCACCTTGCGCAATGCATCCATGTCGGCAGGCCGGCGACGCAGTTTGTCGTCGTCGAGCTCTATTGGCACATCGGTCTTGATGGTTGCAAGGAATTTTGAGAACTTGATTTGCTCGGCATTGTCGCTTATTTTTTTCTGCAGAGCCCCTTTCACATCGCTTGTGTGTGCAAGCAAATTTTCGATAGAGCCGAACTGCTGCACGAGTTTTTCGGCCGTTTTGGGACCCACTCCAGGGCATCCCGGAATGTTGTCGGCACTGTCGCCCATCAAACCGAGCAAGTCAATCACCTGCAGTGGGCTTTCAATGCCGTATTTTGCTTTTATCTCGTCCTCTCCCTCAATGATTCCTTTCGACGGGTTGTAGATTTTCACCCCCGGCCTCACAAGCTGTCCAAAATCTTTGTCGCCAGTCACCATAAAGGTTTCGAAACCGGCATCGGCTGCTTTGTGTGCAAGAGTGCCAATCACGTCGTCGGCTTCATATCCGGCAACTTCATAGATGGGGATGCGGTAGGCTTCCACAATCTGCTTGATGTATGGTACGGCGAGCTTTATGTCCTCGGGGGTTGACTCGCGCTGAGCTTTGTATTGGCTGTAGGCCTCGTGCCTGAAAGTGCCGCCCGGCGGGTCGAAGCACACTGCCATGTGAGTGGGCGACTCGCGTTTGAGCAAGTCTTGCAGGGTGTTGACGAATCCGAATATTGCCGAGGTGTTCATTCCGCCCGATGAGAAACGCGGATTGCGCATCAGGGCATAGTAGGCGCGGAAGATAAGGGCGTAGGCGTCGAGTAGGAATAATTTCTTGTTCATTTCTGGACTGGGTAATGGCTGTTGCGCATAGCAACAGCAGCAGTGGTAAATTTCAGATAAAATTAAGCTAATTAACCCGTATTTGGAAATATTTGGAACCAAATTTCAAGTTTAGCGGATAATTATTGCTAATTTTGCAATTCAATATAGGTTCATGATCAAACTCGAAGACATACAAAGCTCCATACGTCCCGACTTGGCCACCCTCAACGCCATTATCGAAACGACGCTGCACAGTGGCAGTGAACTGATGAATCAGATTGTCGCCAATTACCTTAAGGTTAAAGGGAAACAGCTGCGCCCCATCCTGACGCTCTTGAGTGGTCGCCTGTTTGGCGGCGTCAACTCAAAGGTGCTTCACGCCGGTGCGGCAATTGAACTGTTGCACAATGCCTCGCTCATCCACGATGACGTGATTGACCGCAGCCAGGAGCGGCGTGGCCACGAAACCATCAATCACGTGTGGGACAACCATGTGGCGGTGCTTGTGGGCGACTTCTTTGTGAGTGGTGCCTTGACGTGTGCCACACACACCGAAAGCCCTCAAATTCTGGGCGTGCTGGCGCGGCTAGGTGCCGATTTGTCGCTTGGCGAGATTGACCAGATAGACAATGCGCGCCACCACAGCTTCACCGAAGACGACTACTTCAGCGTAATAAGCTACAAGACCGCGTCGCTGTTCACCAGTTGTGTTGAGGTGGGCGGACTAGCCGCCGGAGCCAATGCAGAGCAAATTGAGGCGCTGAAACGCTATGCCAAGTTGCTTGGCTTGTGTTTTCAAATCAAGGATGACACATTCGATTACTACAACGACCCCGTGATAGGTAAGCCCACCGGCAACGACTTGCGCGAGGGCAAGGTCACCTTGCCGCTGATTTATGCTTTGGCTCATGCTCCGCAACCTGAGCGTGGCCAAATGCTTGAGCTTGCCGGTAAGACCGAGTTGACTTCGGCCGAGATTGAGCGGCTCATTGAGTTTGCAAAAGCCAATGGCGGTATAGAATATGCCTATGAGACGATGGAACGCTTGCGCGACGAGGCCGAGGCTGAGTTGGCAAAATATCCGGAAAGTGATACCATCAATGCTTTTAAGATGATATTCCGATATATTATCGACCGAAAAAAATGACGTGCAGTGCCGTCGTCATGCCGTAACATTTTGCCTTGCGGCAGCAGATACACAAAAACCGTAAAAAAGCATGCTAAAGCAGTTTCTTATCGATGGCCGCATCGAGGCTGGTTGCGACGAGGCCGGACGCGGATGCCTGGCCGGGCCTGTGGTGGCTGCGGCAGTGATTTTGCCACCCCATTTCAGCAACGATTTGATTAACGACAGCAAAAAGCTCACCGAGCGTCAGCGCGAGGCTCTGCGACCCATAATTGAGCGCGAGGCAGTGGCCTGGGGCGTGGCTTTTGTGGGGCCAGAGGAAATTGACCGCATCAACATCCTCAATGCCTCTATTGCAGCCATGCACAGGGCCGTAGACCAGCTTGCGGTGCGCCCCGAGGCTTTGCTGATCGACGGAAACCGCTTTAAGCCTTACCCAGGGATTCCACACACCACAATCATCAAGGGCGATGCTACAATGATGAGCATAGCCGCAGCATCAATTTTGGCAAAGACGCATCGTGATGAATACATGAGGCGCATTGCCGAGGAATATCCGCAGTATAATTGGGCGAAAAACAAAGGGTATCCCACCCGTGACCACCGTGAGGCTATTGCCGCCAATGGTGTGTCGCCATATCACCGCAAGACGTTCAGACTGCTGAAACAGCCAACGCTTTTTGATTGAATTTGCCTGTGGCCGTGCTGCACACTCACGGGTTTCCACCAGACGACAAAAGCCGCATCCCGCATTGCGCGTGGTGCGGCTTTTGCCTGCCGTGACGACTCGTGTCAGCATGTGTGGTTGAGCCAGGCGAGCATTGCGAGTAGCAGCACAATCAGTGCAATCAGAGCCCAGTAGATGGCTTGGCTCTCACTTCGCTCAAGGGCAAGCCTAGCATCTTCCCACCGTGTCAACTTTCCGCCGATGCACATCTGTGCAATGCGAGCAATGCGCCTATGCCGCACGGGCATAGATGCGAGCACGTCGCTAAGCACCAGCCCATAGGCGGCCACATCGGTTGCTTGCCCGCCAGTGTGTGGCTCGTGGCCCACGGGCTGCACCTCTATGGTTTGCGCATCGCAGTCAATCAGGAAAGAGTCGGGGGTGATGCTTCCCGTTGGTTCAGAGCCTTGCCGGTCGCGCATTAGGGCCATAGCCTCGACAGCCGGTTGCAGCATCAAAGCAAAAGCGCAGGGCGTGACGGCTCTGCGCTCTATGAGTTGGGTGAGGTGCACTTGCATGGGTGTTTCCTCTTCTTGGTAGCGTTATTTTTTGAGTTTTGCGCGGTTGGTATATAGGTTGTATTCAATTACGCCCTTTGCCGTGCGCACGTTCAGAATGTTTTTCTCGCTGTTTTCGAAGCCAATGTTGGTGGCTTTGGGGCTGCCTGCGTAGACCACAAAGTTCGTTCCCTCGCTCTTGTTATAGGCATAAACCACGCCGCCGTTGGTCAGAAACACCATATAGGCACCGTTGCTTTTTGTGTCCTTGAGATCGTTTTTGCGGAACAGCGGTTGGTCTTTGTCGTAGACGGCCGACCGCAGAGTCACCTCCGAGCCGTTGTTGAGCTGTTCCATGGCGTCGGTGTTGTCGTTGGCCCACTTGCCCGATGAGTTAGACGGAGCTTCCATCTCTTTGGCTTTCTCTTCTTCGGCTTTTTCTTCCTCTGCCTTCTTTTCGGCGTCAATCTCGTCTTGAGTCTTTATGTGCAGAATGCCAATTGATGGGACTTGGTCGTTGAGGAATGTGTATTCAGGACTGGAACCTTTCTTGGCGGCACACACGATGTGTGGCTGACCGTCGTCGAGGGTCTGATATTGTCCGTCGTAGTTCACGCTCACCACTTGCTTGGTGTCGATGTTGTAGAGGTTGAGCACCACGCGTCCAGAGGCTCCGCTGCCCACGGTCATAAAGGCAAAGTAAACATACCGCTTGCCGTCGATTGTGGTGCTTTGCGGCAAGGTCGACGGGTCGGCCATCAGTTGGCCGGCGTCGAATGTTATGTTTTGCCCTTCGAGATAAGTGGTCTTGGCCAGTTGCATGTTCCAGTTAGAGCCGTTCTGTGCCATATCATAGATTTTGTAGAATGTGTGGCTGCCTTGTCCCGACTGTGATGTGATTCCCACGATGTGGTCGGGGTTGCCGCTGTCGCTTCCGGGAATGCGAATTGCATAGACCACGGCAGCTCCGTCGCCACCGAAGTTGTTGGCTTGCAGAGCCTGTGTGAAAATCGACTGGGTGTCTTGCTGTGTTGAGTCGACCGCTACGGCAGTGGTGTCGGCACTCTCTTCGCGTGAGGAGTTGCCGCTAAAGTAGCAGTTGCGCACCACCACCAGAGCAAGAAAGGCCACAATCGCCACGGCAAGCGCTATGTTGCGTGTGCGCTTGCTGTCGTCGGGTTTGTTCTCGTTGTCGCCGGTCCCGGTGCTTGATGATTGCTGCCATTGGTCTTGAGGCTGGTTTTGCGATGTGCTTGCAGCCTCTTCTTTTGCGGGGTTTCCGCATTGAGGGCAGAATGTGGATGTGACAGGTATTGTGGCGTGGCAGTGCGGGCACGTTTTGGTGTTGCCGTCGGTGCTGGGCTTGTTCACTATGGGAGCTCCGCACTTGTTGCAGAAGGCCGATCCCTCAGGCACTTCGTTGCCGCAGTTTGAGCATTTGTAGTATTGCATAGATGTGTGAGTATTGCAGTTTTTAATATTGAGTACAAAGTTAATGAATTGATTGCGAAAAACGTAGCTCAGCGGCTATTTTTGAATTTGCTTATTGGCCGTGGCGCAGCAGTTTCTCGATGGGACGCCAGGCAAGCCGGCGCAGTTGGTCGGCCGCCACACTCACGGCAAAGGTGGCCGCCACGAGGCCTGCCATGGCTGCTGAGAACTCTACAAGGGGCAGCGAGCGGTGCAAATGGTAGACTGTGCTCAGGAATGTGGGGAACAATGCCGGGCTGCAGTGCAGCAAATACACACTGAAGGCCGATGCCGCCACCCAGTTGACTATGCGGCTGGTGAAATTGAGCCTGCAGAAAGCCATAAAAAGGCATATGCTGGCTGCTATGGTGGTGGGCGAATCGTAGGCGCAGAGGTGCATGTAGGTCCAGTTAAGCGACTCGCCACTGCCCCACAATCCTATGGCCACTATCACGGCACTGGCGGCAAGAGCAATGCCCACATAGCAACTGAGCCACCCCACCCCACTCAGTGCCGTGACGATGCTGCCGCCATGCAGGCGCAGATAGCGCATAATCATGTAGATGAGAACGAAGCTCATGGTTGAGTATCCCCAGTTGAAGCCACCCATATCGGCCGCCCACCCCACAATGAACGCAAAGGCGGCATACCAGGCTATGGCCAGTAGTAACTGCCGCTTTGTGGCATGCTTGGCCAGTGCGTTGAGGGCTGGCGAAATGGCCATCAACCCAAGGTAGGCGGTGAGAAACCAATAGATGTGCAGCACGTTGAGGCTGGCGAGCAAATCATTAACGCTGAAAGCGGCATGCCCTGCCACAGTGGCGGCACAATAGGCTCCGCCTGACATGAATGCTGCCTGAAACAGCAGACTGACCACGCCGCGCAGTGTAATTTTGATGCCAAACCACCCGCTTATCACCACAAAGCAGTCGACGCACACCACGGCAAGTTGTTGCACTGTGGTGCGCACGGCAGCGTCCATGAAATCAATGCTGAAGCTTCCTGTGCTTGGGCCGTGAAGGGCTTTGCCGTCGGTGTGCACAACCACCACCAGCAGCATGGCCACAATGCGGAATAATTCGATGCCCGAATTGCGCTGCTTGCTCTTTATGGCCGTGGGGCTATTTGTCATCGGTCAGGTGGTGGGCATAGATGCGGCAAGCGCATTCCACTAGTTTCGCGCATGGGCGTGCCTTGTAGTAGGCTGTGTTGCGCTCGCTGGGGCGTGGTGGTTCGGTCTTGCCCGAACGCAGGCCAAGCAGCTCGGCGCAGATAAGAGAGTCGTTCTCTTCCTTGAATTTGCCTGCGAGCTGCTGAACAAGGGCGTAGTTGGCTGTGCGCTTAGCCATGTCGGTGCAGTCGAGAGGGCCGTTTTCGAGGCCGGCAAGCACAGCCATTCCCGACACGGTTCCGCAGGTGAGTCGCATGCGGCCCATTCCGCCGCCAAACGATGCTGTGATTGCTGTCAGAGTTTCTGCGGTGACACGGTCGGAATATAGGTCGGCAAATGCCAGGACCACGGCTTGTGCGCAGTTATAGCCCTGATTGAATAGTTCGGCGCCACGTGCAGCGCGCTCGTCGGCATTGATGGTTACGTTGCTGTTCATAGTTGGTGTGTGTAGTAAGTAATCGTTGATGTTTCTTGTGTGAGCCAGGACCGTCACTTTGTCACCAGCCGGTCGGTGTTCATGCGGTCCATGTATTGCTGTATTAGCGACTTGAGTTCCTGTACCATGCTGCTCTCAACACCGGCAGGCATGTGCCCGGCCACGTTGTGACGCAGAAGCGGGTCGTTGCGGTAGTCATAGGCGGCGCGCACCCGTGTGCCGTCGAACTGCAGCAGGTAGCCTCCTTTTGCATACTGGTATATGCCGTTGTTGTAGTTCACCGCCCACGTTTGTGCGGGTGGTGTCGACAGCAGGTCGGATCCGAATGCCACATAAGGCTTGTCGTAACCCAGAGCGCCGAGCACTGTGGGCATAATGTCGATTTGCTGGGCAATCACGTCGGCGCGGCATCCTGGCGCAATGCTGCCGTCGGGCGTGTAGAAAATGATGGGTATGGAATACAGTCCCAGGTCGGTCTTGTATTCTTCGTGCTTGTTTTGGTTGGTGTGGTCGGCCACAATCACGAAAATGGTGTTGCGGAACCAAGGCTGGCGTTTGACTTCGTCGAAGAAACGTTGTAGTGCGTGGTCGGTATAGCGTATGCACTTGAGAATGGGCAGCCCGCCCTCCTCGGGGTATTGTGCGGCGACTTCTTGTGGCACTTTGAACGGGTGATGCGACGATGCCGTGAACACGGCCGACATGAAAGGCTGCTTAAATGAGTTGAGTTTCTTGAGCATGAATTGCAGGAACGGCTCGTCCCAAATGGCCCACATGCCGTCGTAGTCTTCGTCGCCACGGAACTGAGGGTCGGCGTTAAACTCGGTGCGGCCGTAATATTCCTTGAATCCTGTGCTTCTGGCAAATGCCTGAAATCCCATCGAGCCGTTTTGTGCCCCGTGGAAGAAGGCAGTGTGGTAGCCTTTCCCGTCGAGCAAGCCGGCGAGTCCGGTGAGGTGATTCATGGATGCCGGGGTTAGGAAGAACGGCTCTACAAACATGGGTATGCTCGAGAGTACCGAAGGCATGGCGTCGATGCTCTTGCGGCCGTTGGCAAAACTGTAGCGGAAGGTGGCGCTGTGTGCGGCAAGCGAGTCGGTAAACGGCGTGTATCCCTTGTAGTGGCCGCCTTCGAGGCTGCGGTTCATGCTGCCTATGTATTCCTTGCCAAAACTCTCGATGATGATAACCACCACATTCTTGCCGTTGAACTTGGCACTGTCGGCTGGTTGGTGCCACGGGGAGTAAAATGCCTGTGCCTCACGCTCGCTTGCAAAATAGTGTGGGTCGGCAAACACGTTCTTGCCTATCGTGCGGAGCATTGAGAACGGCGTGTTGAGCACGAGGGCCGCCTCGATGGGACGGTCGACATACTGGTTGGCGTTGCTCACCGTGATTGGACGCACCGAATGGGCGAAACCGCCACGCATGCCTGCCACGCACAGTGCCGCCATCACGGCCAGGCTCAGCGCTTGCACGGCGTCGTAGCGCCACCACATGATGCGCCGCCAGTTGAGCCGACTGCTTGCATACAGCAGCCAGAGCATGGCTATGATTGCTGCTGCGGCAATCCACAAATACCAGTGGTTGACCAGTTCGGTGGCAATCACGCTGCCTATGTTGCTCTCATGGCTGAACTCGCCGAACACTGTGCTGGTTGTGCGGCGTGAGGTATATTGGAAATACACCGTGTCGGCCATGTTCATCACCACGGCTATGCCGTTGACAGTCACAAAGAGCCACTTGCATACCTTGTGGTAGTCGTTGCGCTCTTTTATGTGCACGGGCAGCAGCATGAGCAGGATGTAGAGGGCGTTGGTATACATGATGGCCGACGTGTCGAACACCAGTCCGCCACGCAGCATTTCGGCAAGGTGGCCTGTGGTGAGATTGTCGGCAAAATAACTGTAGTTCACAGCCAGAAAAATGAGTCTGGTAGCGAAATAAGCAATGTAGGCCAACGCCAAGTTGGCAATCAGGGCCACCGTCGGGGCCCAGTTGCTGCTGTCGAGCAGTTTTATTCGTTGATATATTTTAGTCATCTCTCTTAATATTGCGTGGCACATAAGTCGGTTGTGCGGCATCACTTGCCCGGCACCAGGCGGTTCTCGTTCATGCGGCTCATGTATTGCTGAATCATAGCCTTGAGCCTCCGCTCCATGGCCTGCTGCACTTCAGGGTGCTTCCCTACTACGTTGTGACGCAGCATTACGTCGTTCCGGAACTCGTACATGGCTTTTACCCGTGTGCCGTCGAACTGAATCATGTAGTTGCCGTTGAGATACTGGTAGATGCCGCCGTTGTAGTTCACGGCCCACGTCTGCGACGCAGGAGTCGACAGCAGGTCGACACCGAAGGCCATGTAAGGCTTGTCATAGCCAAGCATGTGCAGCAAGGTGGGTGTGATGTCGGTTTGCTGGGCTATTTTTGTGGTGTCAATAGCAGGGCGCAGACTACCGTCGGGCGTATAGAATATGATGGGCACGGAATAGAGGCCCAGGTCGGTCTTGTATTCGGGATGCTGTGTCTGGTTGGTGTGGTCGGCCACAATCACGAAAACGGTGTTGCGGTACCACGGCTGGCGGCTTGCCCGCTCAAAGAACTTGCGCAGCGCATGGTCGGTGTAGCGGATGCACTTGTGTATGGCCAGCCCTCCCTCCTCGGGATACTGCGAGGTGAGATTTTCGGGCACCTTATAGGGGTGATGCGACGAAGCGCTGAACATGGTAGCCACAAACGGCTGGCGGAACGTATCTACCTTGTCGAGCATGAATTGCAGGAACGGCTCGTCCCAAATGGCCCACTTGCCGTCGAAGTCGTCCATACCGCCATATTTGCCCGACTGGCAATATTCGTCGAGCCCAAAGTAGTCGTTGTAGCCAATCGAGTGGGCAAATGCGCTGAATCCCATCGATATGTTGTGCCCGCCGTGGAAAAATGCGCTGTAATAGCCTTTGGGGGCCAGCATCGATGCAATGCCCTGCACATCGTTGAGCGATGCCGGAGTGAGGAAGAACGGCTCTACAAACATGGGTATGCCCGACAGTATCGACGGCATGGCATCCATTGAGATGCGCCCGTTGGCGTAACTGTAGCGGTAGGTGAGCGACTTGGGTATCAGCGAGTCGATAAAGGGCGTGTAGGTCTCGCGGTGTTGTGGGTTGAGGCTGCCTATGTATTCCTTGCCCAGACTTTCGATTATCAGTATCACCACGTTTTTTCGGCCGAGTGTGAGCGAGTCGGGTGCTGCTGGTTGGTTGATGGGCGAGAATTCGCGTTCCATGGCATCGCGTGTCATGTAGTCGGGGGTGACATACACCTTTTTGCCGATGCTGCGGATGATGCTGAATGGTGTGTTGAGCACCACAGCGGCCTCTACGGGGCGGTTCACATACTGGTTGGCGTTGCTCACCGTGATGGGGCGTGTGCCTGCCGTGACGCTGCCGCGAATGCCTACAATGGCAAGAGGGGTGCCAATGAGTAATGCCGCAATTTGCGACAGGTAATAGGCTCTGCCGCTTCGGTACACCTCGATGCGTGGCATCACATAGGCTATCCACAGCAGTGCCACTATGGCGGCAAAGGCCAGCAACAGGTACCAGTGATTTATTAGTTCGGTGGCAATAATGCCGCCTATGTTACTCTCGTTGCCAAACTCGCTGAACACCGTTATTGTGGATCGCCGGCCTGTGTATTGAAAATACACGGCATCGGCCATGCTCGAGGCTACGGCCACGGCATTGGTGACCACATAAAGCCATTTGAGACCCAGGTTGAATCCCCTGCGTTCTTTGAGGTGAAACGGCAGGAGGGTGAACACGATGTATAGGGCATTCACATATAGAATGGCCGATGTGTCGAAAACCAGTGCTCCATGCAACCCGCTGCCAAGCAGTTTCCACGACATGTAGGGGGCGAATGTGTTCCAGTTTTCAAGAAAAAAAGCCAACCGAGCAAGCATCCACACCACATAGGCCAAAACCATGTTGATCACGGCAGCGCCCACATTGCTGTGCGTCAGTCTGCTTATCTTGATTGTCAAGCGATTGCCCATAACTTTCTGTTTTTTGGGAACAAAATTAGTGCAAGCCGAGCGCAATAGCAAATCAAGCTTGCTTGAATTTGCATTGCCGAGGCGCCGCCTAATTAAGCCGTAGGCAACATAGTGCAAGCCGAGCGTGGGTAGCAAATCAAGCTTGCTTGAATTTGCGTTGCCGAGGCGCCGCCTAATTAAGCCGCAGGCAACATAGTGCAAGCCGAGCGTGGGTAGCAAATCAAGCTTGCTTGAATTTACATTGCCGAGGCGCCGCCTAATTAGGCCGCAGGCAACATAGTGCAAGCCGAGCGTGGGTAGCAAATCAAGCTTGCTTGAATTTACATTGCCGAGGCGCCGCCTAATTAGGCCGCAGGCAACATAGTGCAAGCCGAGCGTGGGTAGCAAATCAAGCTTGCTTGAATTTACATTGCCGAGGCGCCGCCTAATTAGGCCGCAGGCAACATAGTGCAAGCCGTTACCATACTGATTTTTAATCACAATAGTGCTTGAGGAGGGTGCGAAAAGTTCGTTTTTGTTGCAAAAAACACGCTAAAACATGATAATTTTAGCGCTTTATGCCCGCTTTTAGTTACAGATGGAGCAGTACTGTTAATGCTAAAATGTTAAATTGGTGTTGAACTTTAACATACGCCAAATTACAATCACAAGAGTTAAGCGACTGAAAATTAGCAAAAAATGAGAATTGAGCCTCCTTTGTCGTTTTTCGACCAAAAAAGTTCTAAAAAGTCCTATAATAGGCTATTAGGTTAAAATCAATAAATTATTTGGCTTGAAATGTGTAAGAATAGTAATTTTGCGGTCACGAAAATTATAAAATAACATCGTTTTAGGTTTTTTAATTTAGAATCAAAATCAGAAACTACTTGTATTAAGTGATTCGGCAGAAATGCTGTAAGAAGACGTGGGGAGCTCTTCCCTAATTAAAAGAGCAAGACGGCACCTTGTGCAATTGTGATTACTGCCATGTGCCTGATATCAGTGTTTAATTATTAAAGTTACAATCTATGAAGAAGTTAGTTTTTTCATTGCTTGCAGTGGGCTCGATAGCCGCAACTGCGCATGCCGATCAGACGATCACCGGGCATGTGACTTATGAGGGCGACAAATCGCCGCTCATTGGAGCAACCATCCAACCCGTGGGCGGCGGCCAAGGTGCCGCAACCGACCTCGATGGTAACTTTACCATCACCGTAGGCGACAACGTCAAGTATATTAATGTGAGTTATGTGGGTCTGAAGACCAAACAAGTGCCCGTGGGCAAGAACATTTCGGTGTCGCTTGCCGATGGCGGTGCACAGCTCGACGAGGTGGTGGTTACGGCAATGGGTGTGAAGCGTGAGCGCAAAGCCCTTGGCTATGCCTCTCAAGACTTGAAAGCCGAAGAACTCAACACAAGTGGAACAACCAGCCTGGCAGGTGCCATACAAGGCAAGCTGTCGGGTGTAGAAATACGCCAATCGTCGGGCGCTCCGGGCGCATCATCGCAAATCGTGATTCGCGGTGCCCGCTCATTCGACGGCAACAACCAGCCTCTTTATGTGGTCGACGGAATGCCCATCAACACCGAGGGCGACTTTGGAGATGTCTTTAACAATGGCGGTATCGTGGGTGCCGACCACCCAAACCATGCACTCGACATCAACCCCGACGACATCGAGTCGATCAACGTGCTTAAGGGCCAGGCTGCATCGGCTCTTTATGGTATCCGTGCCAGCAATGGTGTGGTTGTGATTACCACCAAGCGAGGCAATGCGCAAAGCAGCCGCCCGGTGATCACACTCAGCAGCAGCATCAGCGCCGAGAGTGTCAGTCGCAAGTTCAAGCACCAAACTGTGTACTCGCAAGGTAACAGATTCACCACCTACGACGATGGCACAGTGAGCGGTTACGACCCCACTGCATCAGGCACCTGGGGACCGAAGATTACCGACCTGCCCAAAGACCGCAGATATGGATATGGCGGTACTGCCACCCCGGATGGCACAGGTGCTGAGGGACAATACTACAACCCCAAATATGCCCTTGCCGGACTGAGCGGATGGTCGACTCCTCAAGTGTATGACAATGTGAGCGACTTCTTCCAAACCGGTATCACCGAAAACACCAACTTCGGCATTAGCCAGAGAAAAGATAACCTGAGCTACTCTTTCGGCGTTAACAACAGCTACCAGAAGGGTATTGTGCCGTCGACAGGCATGACTCGCTGGGGTGCACGCGGCCTTGTAGACTTGGAAATCAGCAAGGAGTGGAAGACCGGCTTCAGCGCCAACTACACCAGCAGCAAGGTGACTGCCGCTCCGGGTGCCAACTCGGGTATTATGAACGTAGTGTATTCAGCTCCTGCCGAATACAATCTCAAGGGCACCCCAACATCGGTTCCCGGTTCGCCGCAAGACATGGTTTTGTTCCGTTACAGCAGTTTCCGCAACCCCTATTGGTTTGCTGAAAACGACCAGTATCTGCGCCACACCAACCGCGTGTTTGGCAACGCCTATCTGGAGTATCATCCCAAATGGGCCACAGGCGAGAACTATAGCCTTTACTTCCGCGAGCAGGCTGGTATCGATGCCTATACAAGCGACAACTCTGATGTGGCCGAAACCTACAGAGACGCTAACACTGGCCGCCAGGTACAAAGTGGCTCGGTTGAGAACTACGGTATGAGCACCAACACGTTCAACAACCTGTTCACTGTCAATTTCAATGCCAACTGGAACGACCGTCTTTGGGACCTGAGCGTGCTTCTGGGCAATGAGATAAACCACGAAAACGACCGTTATTGGGATTATGTGGGCACTGGCTTCAACTTCTACGGCTTCCCCACATTCAGCAACACCGTCAGCCAGACGGGTGAGGAATATAAGGCAAAGGGCCGTACAGTGGGCTTCTTTGGCCAGGCAACTCTGTCGTGGAACAGCGAGTTGTTCCTCACAGTAACCGGTCGCCAGGACTATGTTTCGTCGATGCCTCACGGCAACCGCGGCTTCTTCTACCCCTCTGTGTCACTTGGCTGGGTGTTCACCGAGCTTCCCGCCCTCAAGGGCAACAAGCTGCTCAGCTACGGTAAGCTGCGCGCATCGTGGGCTCAAGTGGGCCAGGCAGGCCATTATTACAAGAATTTCTACTCAGTGCCCACTTTCGGTGGCGGATTCTACACCTACACTCCTATCTCATTCCCCATCAGCGGAGTATCGTCGCTCATGCCCTACGGCATCCTCTATGACGACAATTTGAAACCGCAGAACACCAGCAACGTTGAGTTTGGTGCCGACCTCAATTTCTTCAACAACCGTCTGCGCTTAGAGTACACAATGAGCTACCAGAACGTAACCGACCAAATCTTCTCGGTGCCCATCTCGGGCTCGACTGGTTATCAGGATCTGCTCACCAATGCCGGCAAGATGACCACATGGTCACACGAGCTGTCGATCAATGCTGCCATTCTGCAAAACAAGGACTATTCTCTTGACCTTGGCGTGAATTTCACCCGTGTGTGGAACTACGTGAACGAACTCGCCGACGGCGTTGAGTCAATCTCGCTTGGCGGCTTCGTTGAGCCCCAAGTGCGCGCCGAGGCAGGCAGCACCTACCCCATCATCTACGGTATTGGCTACAAGCGCGACTCTGAAGGCCGTCTCCTGCTCAGCAAGGGTCTGCCGCAGGCCACAAGCACAAGCATCAACCTCGGACAGTGCTCGCCCGACTTCACACTTGGCTTCAACTTGGGCGGCCGCTACAAGCGAGTATCGGTATCGTCGACTTGGGATTTGAGCGTCGGCGGCAAAATGTATAACGGAACTCTGCTCGTGCTCAACTACTTCGGTGCTACTGAAGAATCACTGCCCTATCACGAGGGCACCATTGTGGTCGATGGCATCGACGAGGCAACTGGCAAGCAAAACACCACCGAGGTGAGCCGTCAGCTCTACTGGCAGACTTGCCACAACTCAATAACCGAATCGGGCATCTACGACCGCAGCTACCTCAAGCTGCGCGATGTGACACTGAACTACGACCTGCCTCGCATTGGCAACCTCAACATCAGCGTCTACGCCTTTGCCCGCAACATCCTCCTTTGGTCTAAGCTGCCGTCGCTCGATCCTGAGTCGTCACAAGGTAGCGGCAACATGAGCGGCTACTTCGAGCGATTCTCGGTTCCTGCAACCAAGAGCATCGGCGCCGGATTCAAGATTCAGTTCTAATCATCGGAGTGCAATCAGACAAAGAGAAAATCACAAAACAGGTTTATTAAGTCAACAACAACGCATCAATTATGAAAATAAGCAAATATATATCATTGGCACTTGTGGCGCTGTTTGCCACATCGTGCACAGAGGGCTTGATGGACGACATCAACAAGAACAATGGCAATCCCTCGGCCGAAGTTGTCGACGGTAAGTTCGCATTGTCGGGAGCGATACTCACAACAGGTTTCTCTACCGTATCGGGCGACTATGCCTTCTACACATCGAGCTACACCGAGCAAGAGTTCGGCACTGGCATGCTGCAAATGGCAAATGCCGAGATACGTTCCAGCAGCGAAACAGCAGCCAGTTCCACATTCAACAATGTGTGGAACACCACTTACGGCACACTGCGTGCCTTGAAAGAGGTTATAGGCAAGTGCGACAGCGGCGGCGTGAATGGCGGCCAGCACGATGTGCTTGGCATCGCTCAGACGCTCACTGCACTTAACTTGGGCATCCTTACCGACATGCACGGCGATGTGCCCTATTCAGAGGCTTTGCAAGGCCAGGACAACCTTACTCCGGCTCTCGACTCGCAAGAGGCAATATACACGCAGATTTTCAGCTTGCTCGACCAGGCCATTGCAAACTTCACCGAAGCGAAAAACGGCAGAGAGTCGAATGTGGGCTCGCAGGACCTCCTGTTTAACAACGACAATGGCCAGTGGATTGGCTTCGCCTATGCCTTGAAGGCCCGTTACAAGCTCCACACCCAATTCCGCAACTCAAATGCCGTGGCCGAGGCCCTTGAGGCCGCTGAGGCCGCTGAGGCTGCCGGATTCAGCGGAGCAGAACTCAGCGTGTTTGACGACAACAACAACAATCCGTGGACTGCTTTCTTCTGGAGCCGCGAGTATACGGCCTCGTCGAAGACCGTGTCCGACCTCTTTGTGGAGCGTAACGACCCGCGCCGCGAAGTGTATGTGTGCAACTTCTTCGGCTACGAGGATGTGGGCACTCCCGGCGATTATGACCAGGCTATGGAACAGGAATCGCTTGCCGCACCATCGTGGCTCAACAATGGCGGTGCCTCCGTACACTTGTTCAGCGAATCAGAGTTCCGCTTCATCCTTGCTGAGTGCAAGGCCCGTCTTGGCCGTGATGCCTCAAGCGACTTTGTGGCTGGCGTAAAGGCTTCATTTGTCGATTATGCCAATGCCGATGGCGGTGTCATTGGGTTTAGCGCTGAGTCGGCTGATGCTTATGCCGCTTCTCTCCCCGTCACCCTCAAGGAAATCTTCGTGCAGAAGTATCTGGCCCAGGCTCGCGACGAGCAGGTGGAAACCTACAACGACATCCGTCGCTGCAAGGCTATAGGTGAGGAATATATCAAGCTCACCAACATCAACAATGGCTCAGACCAAAGCAATGCATGGCCGTTGCGTCTGCCCTATGGCGAAACCGATGTGCGCTCTAATCCCAATGTGCGCAGTGCGTTTGGCACCGGAACGTCGGCCGGCAACTATGTGTTCACCGAAAAAGTGTGGTGGGCTGGCGGTAGCCGTTAAGCATGAGACTTGATAATAAAAACTGATATTTTTGAGGGGCTGTGCCAATTGTGCACAGCCCCTTTTCGTTTGATAAACTTGAAGCAATAGAAAAAAACGAGGAGGCTGCGCCACTGTTGGCACAGCCTCCTTAATTGCTTGTAGCACAGCCACTACTACCCTACTTTGCCGCTTCGATGGCTTTCTTGTACACGGCCATCAGCGCATCGGCCATCTTGTGCCGGTCAAAGCGTTCGCTGTAGGTGTGGCCTAGCTCAGCCATGTGCTTGCGCAAATCGCTGTCGGCAAGCACGCGGTTGATGGCGTGCGTCATCTCCTCTACCGAATCGGGATTCACATAGATGCAGGCTTCGCCGCCGGCTTCCTCAAGGCACGACCCTGTGGCTGCTATGACAGGTGTGCCGCAGCACAAGGCTTCGAGGATGGGAATGCCAAAGCCCTCGAAACGCGACGGATACACAAAGGCTTCGGCCATGTGGTACACGGCCGGGAGGTGCTCGGTGCGCACGCGGCTTGAGAATATGCGCCGTCCCAAGCCATGCTTTGCGGCATAGCGCATGATTTCCTTGTAATACTTGGTGTGGTGGCCCACCAGCACGAGGCGAATCTCCTGGTCGTCGATATGCTCAAGGGCCTTGACGGCCAACAGGGCGTTTTTGCGCTCCTCGATGGTGCCCACACTCAAAATGAATCTTGACGGGAGCCGGTATCGGGCGCGCACGTCGTTAATCTCGTTGTCGTCCACCGGTTTGCGGAATATTTCGTTGCACCCCTGGTACACCACGTCTATTTTATCGGCCGGCACGCCATAGTAGTGCATTATTTCGCGCTTGGTGCACTCGCTGATGGCAATGATGCGTGTGGCGGCACGGCAGGCCCGCCGAAACTTGAAATCGTAGATTATGCGGTCGATGGGCTTATAGTATTGCGGGAAACGCTTGAATATGAGGTCGTGCACGGTGAGCACGCTTGGTATGCCACTCTTGGCTATGTCGAGCGGGAGCTCGCCGCTAAGGCCGTGGAAAAGCTTCACGTGGTGGCGGTGGGCATCGTCCATCATTCCGCTCACCGAACGCCAGTAGGCGCCGCCCAAATTGGCCTTGTGCGGCAATTTGAGGTGCACATCGGGTCTGCACAGCAGCGATGTGAGCTCTGGGTTGTTTTGGGCCTTGGGAGAGTAGAGTATATAGTGCTCGTGCGGGTAGAATTCCGACAGCACATCCACGACCAGGCGTGAATAGTTGCCCAGTCCTGTGTTGTTGAACACGGCGCGTTTGCCGTCAAATCCGATTGTCATAATGCTTTGGTAGTGTTCTTTGATTTTCTTGTTGATGTTTCGTGCCGGGCTGCGTGTTTAGCGTTGCGGCCCGTGGGCGAGTCCCCGGTCGTTGAAGTCGAAATATGAGCTGCGGTCGAGGTTGCGGTAGCTGATGGCCTCCTGGATGTGTGCCGCATTGACGCGTTGCTCGCCGGCAAGGTCGGCTATGGTGCGTGCCACCTTGAGTATGCGGTCGTAGGCGCGAGCGCTCATATTCATGCGCTCTATGGCGTCTTTAAGGCGCTCCAGACCCGCTTTATCGGGTTCGGCGAAGCGGTGTATCATTGTGGGTGTCATCTGCGCATTACAGTGAGTGCCTGGAAACTCGGCAAAGCGTCGCATTTGAATCTCTCTTGCGGCAACCACCCGCTCTCTGATGGCCGCGCTCGGCTCGCCAGGCGAGGCCGACGACAGCTCGTCGAAGTTGACGGGCTGAACCTCCACCTGCAGGTCGATGCGGTCGAGCAGCGGGCCCGAAATCTTGCCCAAGTAGTGCTGACGCTGGTAAGGGCTGCAGCAGCAAGGCTTGGTGGGGTGGCCGTAGTAGCCGCAAGGGCAGGGGTTCATTGATGCCACAAGCATGAACGAGGCGGGGTAGTCGGTGGTGTATTTTGCACGGCTGATGGTGATGTGGCGGTCTTCGAGCGGCTGACGCATCACTTCGAGCACGTTGCGGTTGAATTCGGGCAGCTCATCGAGAAAAAGCACGCCGTTGTGTGCCAGGCTGATTTCGCCTGGGGTGGGGTAGGAGCCTCCGCCCACGAGGGCCACGGGTGATATGGTGTGGTGCGGTGAGCGAAACGGGCGCATGCTCATCAGCGTGGTGCCGCCTGGCAGTTTGCCGGCCACTGAGTGGATTTTAGTGGTTTCGAGGGCTTCGCCTAAGCTGAGGGGTGGTAGAATTGATGGTAATCGCTTGGCCATCATTGATTTTCCTGAACCCGGGCTGCCCACGAGCAATATGTTGTGCCCGCCGGCGCAGGCTACTTCGAAGGCTCTTTTCACATTGTCTTGGCCTTTGACTTCGGCGAAGTCAAATGGGTACATGCCTTGTGCGCGGGCAAACTCGGCACGGGTGTCGACCGTTGTGGGCTCAAGTTGTGCATTGCCGTTCAAGAAGTCGATTACTTGGGTGAGTGTGTCGACCCCATACACGTTTAGCTTATTGACCACGGCGGCTTCGCGGGCATTCTCGCGCGGCACTATGAATCCGTCGAGTTGCATCTCGCGGGCAAGTATGGCCATGGGGAGTGCTCCCTTGATGGGGCGCACAGTGCCGTCGAGCGACAGCTCTCCCATCATCATGTAGCGGGCTAATGGTGCGGTGGGAATCTTCTCGTCGCTGGCCAGTATGCCTATCGCTATGGGGAGGTCGTAGGCCGACCCTTCTTTTTTAATGTCGGCTGGCGACATGTTGATTACCACCAGCTTACGTGGGAACTCAAATCCGGCTTGCCCTATGGCACAACGCACTCGCTCGGCACTCTCTTTCACGGCAGTGTCGGGCAAGCCCACCATGGTGAATCCGGTTCCCCATTCCACGGCTACTTCTATGTTGACCAGTAAGGCGTCGATGCCGTGGACGGCTGCGCCAAAGGTTTTTGATAGCATAACTCAATATCTGTGGGGCAGTGCGTGTCGATAATAGGCGTCGGCTTCTGCCCGTGTGGTTTATTTCAGTTTTTTAAGTTGGCTCTCGGCCATTTTTGCTGCAGTCGAGCAGTCGGCTCCGCGCCACAGCACGCGGCCGGTCGAGTCGGCAAGCACGGCAAGTGGGGTAGAGGTGATGTGCAGCGGTTTCAGGTCGACGCCAAGAGGCCCTTCTGGAACCCAGAACTGCAGCCACTGGGCGCTGTCGCGGGCAATGGTGCTGCGCCAGAACGAAGAGTCGGCCTCGAGCGAGATGTCGGCTATTTGCAGCCGTTTGTCGCTTGTCGCAGAGTGCAGCGCTTTCAGCCTATCGATGTCGGCCTTGTGAGTCTGCTCGTTGTCGCTGCCCCAAATGTAGAGCAGCGTAAGGCTTGAGGCGTTGTATTTCAGCTGGCCGAATTTTCCGGTTTGCGCATTAATCATCAGCAATATAGGCAGACACCCTTCGGTCTGGCTCTTGCCTATTGTTGCCGTCAGTGCCTCAAAGGCACAAATAATGCTTAGGGGCTTGGCATCGGTGCTGATGCCATTCAGCAAATTCTTTGCGCGCTCGGGATCATTGCTGCTGTCATAGTTAACGAGCAGCAGCATGGTTGATGTGAGGTCGTCGGGGTTGGCCTTGATATATTTTTCGATGGCTGCATTAGTGGCTGCCTTGTTGCCCGCCTCAAACTGCTTGGCGTGCTCGTTGAGGAAACCGCTCCATTTCTCGTTGGTCTCTGAGCCACTGATGGTGAGCTGATATCGCTTGTCGGGCGAGCCGCTAACTTCAATGGCATCGCCGTTTTGCACCTCAATGCAGGCAATTGCTTGCGATTGTGTGTCGTAGATGACGGCCATGGTGGGCTCGGCACTCTCTCCTGTGAACTCAAAGGAACCGTTGTCGTGAGTGGTCACCCAAGCGTCTTTCACACCGTTGACGGTGTAGTATGCGATGTGCAAGTTGGCCGATGTTATATCGCTCAGCTTGCCGCTTATCTTGAATTTCCCGCTGCTGCAGGCGCTCATGGCTACCGCCAGCAGTGCAAGCAGCAGCAGTGGGATTGATGTCTTGTGCATATAGTGTTTCATACTATCACAAAAGTAGCAAAAATGCCGCTACAAACAAAAAAATGGACTTATAAGGTGGTTTTCCCGTTTTAAAAACGCATGTGCGCTTTGGTATGCCGAAAATTTGTGCTACCTTTGCAACGCTTAAGGCAACGGGTAGATACCAGAGTGGCCAAATGGGGCAGACTGTAAATCTGCTGTCTTACGACTTCGGTGGTTCGAATCCATCTCTACCCACTAGCAAAGCGAAAAGGCTCTTGCGCATCAGCGCAAGGGCCTTAATTGTTATATGCGGGGTTATGCGTCAGTCGGTGAACAGACTGCGGTAAAGCTCGCTCATCTTCATATAGAAGTGGTCGTAGTTCAAATGGTTGTCAAAGTCGGTTTTGGCTTGCTTGCCCAGGCTTGTGCGCAAGGCTGGATTGTCGATAAGCGTCTTTATGGCGTTGGCCACGGCAAAATGGTCGCCCGGTGGGACTAGCAGGCCGTTGCTGCCATCGTTGATATATTCGGGCTGGGCACCGTTGTTGGTGGTGATCACGGCTTTCCCCTGCATGATGTATTCAAGTGTGGAGATGCCCATTGATTCGGGAGTCACCGACGGTACTACGCCAATATCACACTGGCTGATAAGTGGTTGCACATTTGGCTCAAACCCCAGGAATGTCACATTGCGCACCATTTGGTTTGCCACGATGAATCCCTTGAGATGCGACACAAATTTGTTTTGCCCCTCGCCAATCACAACCATGCGGTAACTGTTTTTGTCGAGCTGCGTGAGTGCCCGCAGCGCCACGTCTACGCCTTTCTCGTGGCACAGGCGGCCGTGAAACATGATCAGGGCTTGTTCGGGCTTTATCCCCAGCTTGTGGCGAAGGTCGATGACGTAGCCTGCCGGTTGCGTGGAGCGCAGCACGCTTTCCCTGATGACGCAAGCCTTGCTGATGGCGATTTTTGACGCGTGTCCCATATAGCAGTTAAATGCCTTTTGCGAGCCAAACACAAAGCGGTCTACTTCGCGGTACACCTTGCGGGTGATGTAGTTAAGGCGTGGCTTTGTGAGTCCGTGAACCGTCAACACAATGCGCACGTTCGGGTTCTCTGAGATGTGCTTGGCGAGCACTGCCGTGAATGCATCGTGAAACGAGTGCACGTGCACCACGTTGTTGCCGTGTTTCAGCAATCGTGCAAGGCGCACAGGGCTATCAAGGTCGGTGAGTCCTTTGAGCGGCAGTATTGAAATGGGCACTTCGAGCGAGCGGAACCTATCCAGGATGTGTTCGTGTTTTCGGCACACCACCTCGATGTAGAAATCATCATCTTTCAGGCGAGAAATAAGGTCGTGAGCATATTGCTCGGGGCCAGCCCAAGCTTTGTCGGATACTATGTGGAAAACGTTGGTCATGGCGGTTTGCTATTAATGATATCACGAAGTTATAAAATTTTGGTGATTTTTCGCCTAGCTTTGTGCTTTTTTCGCCAAGAAATTGCGCTTGTGGTGCTTTTCTGTGATAATAGGGTGGTTACGAAGGTGAAAAGTGTAAGTTTTTCAGCGAAATGGGTATCTCTGCTTGTGGTTGTGTGGCATAAATTTGCATTATGAGAAATATTAAAAGACACATAATGGCCTCTGTCGGCATCCTGTCGTTGCTTGCGGGTGCTGCGGCCAATACAAACGAAGCAATGCAGCAATTGAATTTGAAACAGCAAAGTATTGTTGCCGTGGCGGCAAATGAGGCCACAGGCAACCTTGTGGCGCTTGAGGGCACCCTGAACGAGGCTTTTGACAATGGCCTCACATTGAACCAGCTCAAGGAGGAGCTGTCGCAACTGTATGCCTACACCGGATTTCCACGCAGTCTGAATGCCCTTGGCGTGTTGAAGCGTGTGGCTGAAAGCCGCAAGGCACAAGGCAAGCCCGTGCCCGAAACGGCTGAGACAGATAGGTTTAAGCCTGGTTATGATGCGCTTAAGAATGGCACGGAGGTGCAATCGCAACTCACGGGTAAGCCTTTCAAGTATGAGTTTTGTGATGCGGCAGACTATTATTTGAAGGCGCACCTTTTTGGCGATATTTTTGCCAGTGACGTGTTGAGTCATTCCGAGCGCGAACTTGCCACCATTGGAGCATTGAGCTCGCTTGAGGGTGTGGAGCCGCAATTGCTGTCGCACGTTAGTGGTTCACGCAATATGGGCGTGACCGACGGTCAGCTTCGCGGCGTGCCTTCCGTGTTGGCGGCCAAGGTGGGCAGCTCGGCGGCATTCAGAGCGCAAAACGCTGTGGCAAAGGTGCTTGGCGATAGCACGCCAGGTACAGATTTGCCCACTGATTTGCCGTTTGAGGTGGGCAAGGCTAACACAGCTTATGCCAAATATTTCGTTGGCAACAGCTACTTGGCTCCTTTGGCTTCTGGTGAGGGCAAGTTGCCAGTGTCAAACGTCACATTTGAGCCTGCTTGCCGCAACAACTGGCACATACACCACGGAGGCGGCCAGATTTTGATTTGCGTCTCGGGGCGTGGATGGTATCAAGCTTGGGGTGAGCCGGCAAGGATGCTTCGTGCTGGCGACGTGGTCGACATTCCGGCCGGTGTGAAGCATTGGCATGGCGCGGCACGCGACAGTTGGTTCCAGCACATTGCATTCTCTGTGCCTGGCGAAAACAAATCGAATGAATGGCTTGAGCCGGTAACCGATGAGGAGTATAACAAACTGCCTTGACACCAGTTTTTAGATTTTTGAAATATTATATCGTTTGCGCTTGCCGCTCTGTTGCGGCAGGCGCTTTTTGTGTCGGGCAACGAGTGAGATTGTGACTGTGGGGTGGGGGAGATGTGCACTGAATTGCAGTTTGAATAATAGTCGAAATTTCTTGTTTTTGCTAATGTGTGTTTTAATTTGGTCTCTGTTTTAAGATGGTGTTTTTTAGAATACTATTAACACTTCTTTTTACGGTTTCTGTATAATTTGATTTTCACTGGTTCGATAATGATTGAAAGGTTAGTTGCTGATTGTGTTGCTATTTAGCGTGGATTAAGTCTATTTTTCTATGTGCGTTGTTGGCTTTAAGCTAAGACTCATGTCAGTTGTCCGTATTAGAAATATTATAAGTGCGTGTGGATGAAATGTTTCACGTGTAACATATACCTTGTTTGGTAAAAAAGGCCATAACTCAAATTCGGGTTATGGCCTGTGATTAGGTTTCTAAACGATGCTTAGCTTTCTTTGAAGAGGTCTTTTATGCCGCCAATTGACCCCATAAGGTTAGTTGCCTCATAGGGCAGGTAGACGGTCTTTGTCTTATCGCCACTGGCGACTTCGCCAAGCATGGCGATGTATTTTTGGGCAAGCAGGTAGTTGGCCGGATTGCTCGTTTTGCCCACAGCCTCAGTAATTTTGTCGATGGCTATGGCCTCGGCCTCGGCTTTGCGTATTCTGGCCTCGGCTTCGCCCTCGGCTTTCAGAATGGCAGTTTGTTTGTCGGCTTCGGCACGGTTGATGCGTGAGGTCTTTTCGCCCTCCGACTCCAATATGGCAGCGGCTTTTTGGCCCTCGCTTGTGAGAATCATAGCGCGCTTGTTACGCTCAGCTTGCATCTGTTTTTCCATTGCTTGCAGCACGCTTTGCGGTGGTGTAATATCTTGAAGCTCAACTCGATTCACCTTGATTCCCCATTTGTTGGTGGCATCGTCGAGCACGGCGCGCAGCTTGGTGTTGATGGTGTCGCGCGAGGTGAGAGTCTCGTCAAGTTCCAGCTCACCTATTATGTTGCGCAGGGTGGTTTGGGTGAGTTTTTCGATAGCATTGGGCAGATTATTGATTTCATACACTGCCTTAAACGGATCCACTATTTGAAAATAGAGCAGAGCATTGATTTGGGTCTGCACATTGTCTTTTGTGATCACGTTCTGCTTGTCGAAGTCATACACTTGTTCGCGCAGGTCGATGCTGTTGGTGTAGCGATAGCGTCCGTTGGTCATTGTCACAATCACCTTTGCCTTGTCGATGAAAGGGATTATCACGTTGATGCCGGGTTTGAGTGTAGCATGGTATTTTCCAAGCCGTTCAATGATTTTTGTTTCGCTTTGTGGTATTATCACGAGGCTCATTTTCACCACGATGAGAGCCAAAACCACAATAGCTGCCAGGATAATAATTGTTACGTCCATAATGATATTGAATTTGATTTGTTGATTGTATTGTGCTGATATTCAATGGCGTTTATGCTTTTGTGACGGTGACTATAATGCTCTCGCGCCCCACGATTCTCACCTTCTCGCCTTTGGCAAAGTGGTCTTCAGGGTTTTCGGCTTGGGCTTTCCAGTCATCGCCATCGAGTGCCACGCGTCCGTATCCGCCGGCGCTGATGTCTTCGCTTACTGTGGCGGTTCGGCCTATGATTGCGTCGGCATTGCTCACTCGCGCATCACGATTGTGATGAAGATACTTGAGAGCCACAGGGCGGACGAAAAAAATGCATAGGGCAGAGCATAGGGCAAATGTGATGATCTGTGCCGTGAATCCCAAGCCCGCTGCTGCAGTGAGTGTGGCAACAAGAGCTCCTATTGAAAAACACATAATGAAGAAGTCGCCTGAGCTTAATTCTAAAATCAGACACATGATGCTCACGAAAAGCCAAAGTTGCCAAATGTGGGTTAGGATGTAATCAATCATGGAATTTGTATTTTTTTTGTTCTTGCTGTGTAAAGATACATATAAAATATCGTTTTTGTTGAGAAATCATTTTTTTGTTTTGGGCAATGCCAAATGTTGGCTTTTGAAATTGCTTTCATGTTGCGTGCATCACACGTCATTAAATGTTGCAATTTTTATGCCAAATGCGTTGGTTATTACTGATGGTTTACCTGGTGCTGCGCAAATTTTCAATTCTCATGCGCTTGAAAATCGCTCAATGCGTTGATTAATAGTGTGATGCGTGTGATTTGGGTGTCGCGATAAAGCCTTCAGAAAAATGCAGATAGCTATTTTTGGGCGTTTTTCAGGCTGATTTAAATTAAATGGATTATCTTTGTATTCTGATAAATACGGCTATGATAGAAATCAACTATATCTGCGAAAAAGTTGAAATGCCGAATTTCAACCCCGCTGCCGTAGAGCAGTGGATTGAAGAAGTGGCCCGCACTCATGGGAAGAATGTGGGACGTCTCACCTATATATTCTGTGATGACGACTACATTTTGGAAACAAACCGAAAATATCTTGGACACGACTACTACACCGACGTTATCACTTTCGATTATTCTAATCGTCACCGCATAAGTGGCGACATGGTGATTTCGCTCGACACGGTGCTCACCAATAGCCAACAGTTTGCCCACAGCTACAACGAAGAACTTATGAGGGTGGTGGTGCATGGTGTGCTTCACTTGTGTGGAATCAATGACAAAGGGCCTGGAGAGCGCGAAGTGATGGAGCGTTGTGAAAACGATGCTTTGGCTTTATTGCCCGATAATGTATTTTCAAAACAATGAGATTTGACTTTGATGTAATAGTGGTAGGAGCCGGCCATGCCGGTTGCGAGGCTGCTTGTGCGGCGGCCAACCTTGGTTCGCACACATTGCTTATCACTATGGACATGAACAAGATTGCACAAATGAGTTGCAATCCCGCTGTTGGTGGCATTGCCAAAGGCCAGATTGTGCGTGAAATCGATGCCCTTGGAGGACAAATGGGTATAGTTACAGATAGGGCGTCGATACAGTTTCGCATGCTAAATCGCAGCAAGGGGCCTGCCATGTGGAGCCCTCGTGCGCAGGCCGATCGCACCCGTTTCATCGAAGAATGGCGGCGTGTGATTGACTCTACGCCCAATTTGAGCGTGTGGCAAGACGTGGTAACTGAGCTGCTTTTTGCTGAAAATGGTGTTCTGAAAGGGGTGAAAACTGCTTTTGGCACCGAATTCACCGCAAAATCTGTGGTTTTGACTGTTGGTACATTCCTGAATGGACTGATGCATGTGGGCCGCGTGAAGCTCGAGGGTGGGCGAGTGGCTGAGCCATCTTCCCACGGAATAACCGAACAATTAGTGGCATTGGGTTTCAAGTCCGACCGCATGAAGACCGGCACCCCGGTGCGTCTGGATGCCCGCTCAATCGATTTTTCCAAGGCCGAAAGGCAAGAAGGCGACAGTGATTTTCACCATTTTTCGTTCCTCCCCAGCGTAAAACGAACCCTCAAACAGCAACCTTGCTGGATTGTCTATACCAATCCCGAAGTTCACGATATATTGCGCAGTGGATTGGCTGATTCGCCCCTTTTCAACGGTCAAATCACCAGTATTGGCCCTCGCTATTGCCCAAGCATAGAGACAAAACTGGTCACTTTTCCCGACAAAGACCAGCACCAGCTGTTTATAGAACCCGAAGGGGAGACCACAAATGAGATGTATCTCAACGGATTTTCGTCATCAATGCCTTGGAATGTGCAATTTGAGGCGCTTTCGAAGATACCTGCGTTTGCTCATGTTCAGGCCTACCGTCCCGGTTATGCGATAGAATATGATTACTTTGACCCCACGCAGTTGAACCATAATTTGGAGACAAAACGCATAAAAAGTCTCTTTTTTGCCGGTCAAATCAATGGTACAACCGGCTATGAAGAGGCGGCAGGGCAGGGCCTGGTAGCGGGAATCAATGCCCACCAGAATGCTGTGGGAGGAGAGCCGTTTGTGCTCGGCCGCGACGAGGCGTATATAGGCGTTTTAATCGATGATTTGGTTACAAAAGGTGTTGACGAGCCTTATCGCATGTTTACCTCGCGTGCCGAGCACCGCATACTTTTGCGTCAAGACGATGCCGACCTACGCCTCACTGGCCGCTCTTATCGCCTGGGTCTTGCAACCCAAGAACGCTACGATTTGATGGTTGAGAAGCGGAATGCTATCGATAAATTGATTGATTTCTGCCAGGAATATTCGGTGAAATCAGCAATAATAAACCCCGAATTTGAGCGTAGATCGCTACCGCTGCTCAAGCAGGGCACTAAGCTTTACGACCTGATTTTGCGCCCGCAACTCGACATCAAAATGCTCTCTGACATGGTTCCTGCACTGGCCGAATTGATTGAAAATTTAGATCTGGAGCGCCGCGACGAGATTGTGGAAGCCGCAGAAATCAAGATAAAATACCACGGTTATATCGAGAGAGAGGAGCAAATTGCCGCCAAGATTGGGCACCTTGACAAGGTGAAATTACGCGGTAAATTCGACTACAATAAGTTGACGCAAATCTCCATTGAAGCGCGCCAAAAACTCGATAAAATCGACCCTGAAACGCTCGGACAGGCTTCGAGAATACCGGGTATTTCGCCGAGCGACATCAGCATACTGCTCTTGCTATTAAACAAATAGAGCAAATTTGTTTCACGTGGAACAATACTAAGACTATATAAGATATGAAAAAAGAAGATTTGGAATTTTTGAAAAGCGTGGTGCGCAATGTGCCCGATTTTCCCGCAAAAGGAATTCAGTTCAAAGACCTGACCACTTTGTTTAAGGAGCCGAAAGCCTTTAGACTGATGAATGAAGAACTCGTGAATATATATCGCGACAAAGGCATCACCAAGGTAGTGGGTATTGAGGCCCGTGGCTTTATCAGTGGTGCTGTGCTCGCCAATGAACTTGGTGCTGGTTTTGTGCCTTTGCGCAAACCCGGAAAGTTGCCTGCCATCACAGTGAAGAAAACCTATACCAAAGAATATGGTACCGACACAATCGAGATTCACAAGGATGCAATCAATGCCGATGACGTGGTGCTCCTTCACGACGACCTCCTTGCCACTGGCGGAACCATGCTTGCCGCTCTTGACCTGGTGCGCACTATGAATCCCAAAAAAGTGTACATCAACTTCATCTGCGGGCTCAGTTTCCTCAAAGGCCGCGAGCAATTCCCGGCCGATGTGGAAGTGACCACTTTGTTTGACTTTTAATCGCCGGACTCAATTCAGCCGGCATACACCACATTGTAATGGAGCAGTGCTTCGGCGCCGCTCCATTGCGCTCTATATGATATCGCATTTTGACCGAAGAACTGAAACTTAAAATAAGCCTCCTGCCCGATAGCCCCGGCGTGTATATGTATCTCAATCGCGAGGGCGCTGTGATTTATGTGGGCAAGGCAAAGAAGCTGAAGCGCAGGGTGAGCTCTTACTTTAACAGGGTTCACCCCGTGTTGCGCACCAATATGCTTGTGCGCAACATCTGCGACATGCGCTATATTGTGGTCAATAGCGAGGAAGAGGCCCTTGATCTCGAAAACAGCCTGATTAAGGAATATCAGCCGCACTACAATGTGCTCTTGAAAGACGATAAGTCTTACCCTTGGATTTGCGTCACGCGCGAAATGTATCCCCGTGTGTTTCTCACTCGTGAGGAGCACCAGCGTGGCGCAAAATACTATGGACCTTATCCCAAGGCTGAAGTTGCACGGGCACTCATTGATGTGCTGCGACAACTCTATCCGTTGCGTAGCTGCCGACATGCTATCACGCCCGACCGCGTGGCCGATCTCAAGTGGCGGCTGTGCTTGCAATATCATATAAAGAACTGTGAGGGCTGTTGCCGGGGATTGGTGAGCGAGGAGCGTTACGGGCAATACATTTCAGCCGTGCGCCAAATCCTGAATGGCGACACAAAGGCGGTGAGTGATTACTTGATGGCCGAAATGCAGCGGCTGGCTTCGGAATTGAAATTTGAGGAGGCGCAAGTGCTTAAGCGCAAATACCAGCTGATTGAAAACTACCGCGCGCGTTCGGTGATTGTGAATCCGAGTATCCACAATGTAGATGTATTTGCCATAACTCGCGATGAGTCAGCTGCTTACATTAATTATATGCACGTGCGTAACGGGGCAATCGTGCAGAGCCTCACGCTTGAATATAAATTTCAAGCCATTGACACGGGTGAGACTGATGCTGAGCTTATGACCGAGGCGGTGCGTGAAATACGCACCCGTTTCCATTCTACTTATAGTGAAGATGCTGTGCGTGAGGCGATTGTGAACGTTGCTCCTGATTTGCCAGTGGGCGGCATTGAGTATTTTGTGCCGCAGCGGGGCGACAAGCGCAAGCTGTTGGCCATATCGCTGAAAAACGCTGAGCAGTATCGCACCGACAAGTACCGCCGAATGGAAAAACTTAACCCTGAGCAGCGCACCACGCGCACACTCACCACATTGCAGCGCGATTTCCATCTCGATGAGTTGCCTCGCCACATTGAGTGTTTTGACAACAGCAACATCTCTGGCTCAAATCCTGTGGCTGCGTGTGTGGTGTTTCGCAACGCCAAGCCATCAAAGAAAGATTACCGCCACTTCAACATCAAGACCGTTGACGGTGCCGACGACTTTGCGTCGATGCGCGAGGTGCTTGTGCGCCGCTATTCCCGACTCGTGGCCGAGAGGCAAGACTTGCCGCAACTTGTGGTGGTAGATGGTGGAAAAGGGCAGCTTGGGGCGGCCGTAGAGGCCTTGGAGTCGATAGGGCTGCATGGCAAGATTGCGCTTGCCGGTATTGCCAAACGGCTCGATGAGATATATTTCCCTGGCGACAGTGTGCCGCTCTATATCGACAAAAACAGTGAGTCGCTGCGTGTGATTCAGCGACTGCGCGACGAGGCGCACCGTTTTTGCATAACCCACCACCGCCAGCAGCGCAGCAAGTCTCAGGTGCGTTCCCGACTCGACGATGTGCCAGGTATAGGCCCTAAGTCGCGCGATGCGCTTCTGCGGCGTTTTAAGAGCATTAAGCGCATGGCCGAGGCTTCTGTAGCCGACTTGGCCGAAGTGGTGGGGCAAAAGAAGGCCGAGGCTCTAAGTGATGCGCTCAAGGCCGACAGCAAAGACCAATAGACACCGGTTTGGTTTTACTGTGCGTTAATATATTGATTTGCAAAAGATTAATAAGGATAATAAAGATGAGAATCGTAATTCAAAGAGTGAGACAGGCTTCGGTGAGCATTGGTGGTGAACTTCACAGTCGCATCGGTTCGGGGCTGATGGTGCTGGTGGGCGTGGCCGAGGGCGACACCGAGGCCGATATGGAATGGCTTGCCTCGAAAACCGTGCAAATGCGCATATTCGACGACGCCGACGGCGTAATGAACCGCAGTGTGGCCGATGTGGGCGGCGAGGTGCTTGCCGTGAGTCAGTTCACGCTCACAGCCAGCACCCGAAAGGGCAATCGCCCAAGCTATATTCATGCAGCCAAGCACAATGTGGCCGTTCCGCTATATGAGGCTTACTGTGAAAGGGTGGGGCAGTTGCTTGGACGTGAGGTGAAGCGTGGCGTGTTTGGCGCTGATATGCAAGTTTCTTTGATTAATGACGGGCCTGTCACAATTATTGTGGACTCCAAACTCAAAGAGTAGTCTTAAGTCACCTGTGCGTCAGGCGCTAGGTGAACTCCGTTACCAACCAACCGCACTCAAGGCCGTGCCGTGCCGAACGGCACAGCACAGCGTGGGCGAAGCCTCGGCATTGCCTGTGGCTATTGTCCATCCTTTGAGGATTTCTTTTTTCTTTTCCTCGATTCTTCTCTTTCCTTCCGCACCAGCTCGGCCATTCTTTGGGACTGCGCTCTCGCATATTCGGGAGAAAAGTACATCGACTGCACCCGCGCGTTCTCCTTCATGCACTCTTCGTAGTGCCTGCGATGGAAGTCGTTGAAAAAGAGGTCATCACTGTCTGTTGTTTGGTCTGACATTCTCAATGTAGTTATAATATATACTGGCGCAAAGATAGGCCGCCGAAGTCGCCTTTCAAAACGTTTTCATACATTTCTTTGCGCCCCCTCTCCCGGCACATCTTCTCCACGGCCTCTTGATCCTGCTGTGAGTAACGCGCCCATGCTCTTCCAGCCCAGTCTTGGTACGGGGCGGATTCCTGCTCGATGTAGCCATTTAGGGCGTTAAGTCGCGGCCACAGTCACAGAGCAAGCGAAACGTGCTTTTGTCATTCATTGCTTTACGGGTGTGATTTTTGCCGTTTTTGATATTTGTACTAAATTTGCATGAAATCATTTTCAAGTATGACCATTCAAGAGGCACAGGCGCTTGTCGACGCCTGGATTAAGAAATATGGGGTGCGCTATTTCAGCGAACTCACCAACATGGCTGTGCTCACCGAAGAGGTGGGCGAGGTGGCTCGCATCATGGCCCGCCGCTATGGCGACCAGTCGTGTAAGCCGAGCGACAACGGCAAAGAGCTCGCCGATGAGCTTGCCGACGTGTTGTGGGTGCTGCTGTGCATAGCCAACCAGACGGGCGTTGACCTGACGGCTGCATTCAAAGCCAACGTTGAGAAGAAGACCCAACGCGATGCCACTCGCCATCTTGAGAACCCCAAGCTTAAGCATAACGACAAATAAGAATATTAAATAGTAACCAAATAGATAATATGGCAGAAAACATTCCCGTTCAGGAAAATGCAACTCCTGACAACAAGTATCTGAAGGCTATTGCCGACAGTCAAGTGAACACCGACGATGCACAGGTGGCTTCGGCTGTACAAAAAATCCTTGACGAACACTACCAAGAAAACTGCACCCCCGAGGTGTATCAGTTTTTGCTCAACTGCGTGGATCTCACCACACTGAGTACTACCGACAGCGAGCGAAGCGTGGCTGAGTTCACAAAGCGTGTCAATCAGTATTGGGTTAAGTATCCCGACTACAAGAACGTGGCCGCCATTTGCGTGTATTCCAACTTTGCCTCAGTGGTGCAAGCCAACCTCGAAGTGAGTGATGTGGGTATAGCAGTGTGCAGCGCGTGCTTCCCTTCATCGCAGGCACACCTCGAGACTAAAATCGCCGAGACTGCTCTTGCAGTGAGCGATGGTGCCGACGAGGTGGACGTGGTGATCAACATGGGCTATTTCATTGATGGCGCATACGAGGAACTGTGCGACGAGCTTTCGGAGCTGAAAGACGCAGTGGGTGCCGACCGCACCCTTAAGGTCATCCTTGAGACAGGATGCCTCGAGACCGCCAAGAAGATTCGTGACGCTTCGGTGCTGGCCTTGTATTCTGGTGCCGATTTCATCAAGACGTCGACCGGCAAAATGTATCCCGGCGCATCGCTTGAGGCTGCTTATGTGATGTGTCAGTGCATTAAGGAATACAATCAGAATCATAGCAAAAAAGTAGGCTTCAAGGCTGCGGGTGGTATCCGCACCACTGAAGACGCTGTGAAATATTACACCATTGTCAAAGAAGTGCTTGGCGACGAATGGCTCACCAACGAGCGTTTCCGCATAGGAGCCTCGAGTCTTGCCAACGCATTGTTCCAGTCCTTCTCGGGTAGCTCCGAGAAACCCTTCTGATAGAAGGCGAGCTGCAAAATATAGCCGTGTGCCTCGATGTGGGTGATTCCCCATCGGAGCACACGGCTTTTTTTGTGCACAAGGCCGGCTATGTGATTTGTCGAGTCAAGTATGTGGCAGGGTGGGGCGTAGCCATGATTGCGGAAGCTGGTATTATTCTCTCTTATTAACTGTTTTAAGACAAGGTGTGATTGATTGTTGCCCACCCTAAGGCTAATTTTGCATTGAATCAATAAGAGAAAATCAATAAGAGAAACACGCGAAAAAAACGCATATCGTCGGAGAAGGATACATTGTAGCGTTTACAACCGTATTTGCCTGCAAGACGATTAAAAGCCGCAAGAAGGCTAACAGATGATGATATAATAACCACCATGAAACCACGCGATATCCATGAAAAACACACTTGCATAAGTAACTCAATCGACGAAGCCAGCCGCGCAGTCAGAGATGTGGTGTCATTAGATTCACCCTCTGGACGTGCGCGGCTGGTGTTGTTTTTCCCCGTTTGAGCCAGGTGTGTGTTACTCCTTTTTGGGGGTGTTGAGGCTACGCTTGAAGTCTTCCATGTCGCGGTTAATGCGACGGCGGCGCATGAATGCGAAGGCCGAAGCCGTTATCACAACAGCAGCCACAGAAAACAATATGGTCCATAGCCACATTGTGTGCCGGTGTGCTGTGTGGTGAGAAGTGGCATCGTATTCACCTTCGGCATACCTGATGATGCGCATTTGCGGGTTGTTGGCAAGCGAGTCGGTTTCCGTTTGGCACGAGTCGGCCCACTGGTGTGCAAGCGTAGAATCGCCCTTAATTGATGCGATGCGGCTCAAGGTAGAGTAGCGTGTGATGTTGTCGTAGGTGTCTTGCTCGCTGCTTGTGGCCTTACGGGCCCAAATAAGCGCGCTGTCGGGCTTTCCGATGCCCGCATAGGCAATTGCCATTCCGTAGTAGGTATCGTTGCCCACAAGGCCCTTTCCGTGCGTCAGGCACTGCCTGGCAAGGTCGAGTGCTTTGCCGTATTCGCCCCTTTCGGCCAGAATGCGGGCCTTGTATTCAAGATTGTCGTAATAATAGTTGTTGTTGCCAAGGTCGTGAGCCATTGTTATTGCACGCTCGAGGCAGCTGTCGGCGATGGCCTCGTTGGATTGCCTGTATGCTCTTGCGCATGCGCTGAGGGCCGTCAGGGCAAAGCGCCGGGAGCCGGCCCTGTTATAGTTGGCCAGAGCTGACATATACCGGTCGGCCACACGGCCAGGGTCGATGCCATAGTTTTCCTCATATAGCTGTGCCAGGCAAAACTCAGTGATGCCGCGGTTGAGGTAGTCGTCGGCATCCACTTTGTCGTGAGCCGTGCGCAATGTGATGGTTGCCTCTTTCACTTTGCCCAACCGCCGCTCCTTGAGGCCGCGGCACACAAGTGCCTGCACGTAGCGTTCACGTTCGCCCAAACGGCCTTTGTAGTAGTTAATGGCTGTGTTGAGCAGTGAGTCGCTGGGCACAGCATTGTAGATGGTGGCCAGGCGCACCCGCAGCAGCGAGTAGAGGGCTCGGCTGGCGTCGGAGGGCAGTGTGTAGGGGTCTATTTCACCGATTATTGCCGATGCGCTGTCGGGGGCTTCATTGATTAGGGAGTCGGCACGGTGCAGCGCCTCGGTCGAAGAGTGCTGCTCATGCACTGCCACAGAGCCGAACAATAGCCCCACAACCACAATGATTGCGGCTATAATGCCCAGTTGTGTGCGATAGAGTATGATTTTCATTGTTTCAGGTGTTAGAATGCCTAGAATTGGAAATAAATGAATGGCTGGATGTCACTGCTTTTGACTTGAATGATGAGTAGCACCATTACCACCATAGCAGCCCAATAGGTCACTATAGGCAAGCGCGAGAAAGTGCGTTTGCACCGTTGCTCCACCTGGTCGGGCACAAAGTGCAGTGCGTAGCCGAGCACAATCAGGGCCACCACCTTCCAGTAGCCTGCTACCAGTTGCGGTAGCAACTCGATGTGGAAATTGGTGAATATCTGGGTAATCATCGTTATTGAGTCAGATAGCTCGCGGTTGCGGAAGAAAATCCAGCACAGGCACACAAAGTGGAAGCAAAGCAGCACGCTGAGTGCTTGTGCGATGCGGCTCTTGTGGGGCACTCCGGCCTTTTGCCCGGTGAGCTGCATCCACAACTTGTGCAGAGCCAGTGCCACGCCCTGCAGACCGCCCCATGCCACAAAATTCCACGATGCCCCGTGCCACAGTCCGCCCAACAGCATGGTGATTATCAAGTTGGCATATTGGCGTATCTTGCCATGCCTGTTGCCTCCCAGTGATATATACAGGTAGTCGCGAAGCCATGTGGAGAGCGAGATGTGCCACCGCCGCCAGAATTCGGTTATCGAGGCCGACTTGTAGGGGCTGTTGAAGTTGATGTTGAAGTGGAATCCCATCAGCAGTGCAATGCCTATGGCCATATCGCTGTAGCCCGAGAAGTCGCAGTAGATTTGCAGCGCGTAGCCATACACGCCAAGCAGGTTCTCAATGCCGCTGTAGAGCGAGGGGTCGGCAAAGATGCGCTCCACGAAATTAACACTTATATAGTCGCTTATTATGGCTTTCTTGAAAAGGCCGATGACGATAAACCAGAACCCCATGCCCAGCATCTCACGGCTCACGAAAAGCGGCCGCCTGATTTGCGGGATAAAGTCGCTTGCGCGCACAATGGGGCCGGCCACCAGTTGCGGGAAGAACGACACGTAGAATGCGTAGTCGAGCAGGCTGTCGAGCGGCTTTATTTTGCGGCGGTAGACGTCGATAATGTAGCTCAGTGACTGGAATGTGAAAAACGAAATGCCCACGGGCAGGAATATGTCCATGTTGTGAAAAGCCTCGCCGCTCACCTGGCTCCATATCTGCCCGAGGAAGTTGGTGTATTTGAAGTATCCCAAGAGTCCCAAGTCTATACACAGGCTCAGTGCCACCAGCAGCTTGCGCCGCAGCCGGCGGGTGGTGTTGACCAGAATGCTTGCTATGATGAAATCGGTGCATGTGACCAAGGCAAGCAAGATGAAGTAGGTGCCGCTGCTCTTGTAGTAGAAGTAGTAGCTGAAGGCGAGCACAAAGGCAAGGCGCGGAGTGGTCTTGCGCCACAGCAGTGCATAGATCACGATAAATGCGCAGAACAGCCACAAGAAGATGCCGCTGCTGAATATCATTGGCGACTTGGGGTCGTAGGCCAGCTGCTGCAGCAATTGCTGCGTGTTGATTGCTCCGGCGCTTATGGTGTTGATGATATCTCCAATCATTTCATTTCCGATTTTTTGATTTGCCCGGTTTCCACCTGGTGGCATTGATAGCCCCATACGATGGCATCGGCCATAATGGAGGCAATGTGCCGTCCGCCGTTCCAGTTGATGTGGGTGTAGTCGAGGTTGGCCATGCGTGGTTGCGCATTCACCATTTTGGCGATGCTGCCTTCGCCGCCCATTGCCTCATAGAGGTTCCAGAAAGCCGTGTGGCAGTCATAGGCGATGCGTTGCTGAGTGTTTATCAGGTTGAGCACGCCTCGCATGGTCTTGAACGTGCCGCCACGTCTCTCTTCGCGGTCGCTGCAACTCACCACCATGAATCCCGTGTGCGGCATGGCGGCCTTCATGTGGTCGATGATTCCTTTCATCTTGTCGTGGTAGTGCTTGTAGTTTGTCCCGCCCGAAGTGGCTACGTTGAGGCCATACATGATGATAACCAGGTCGTATCGGCGTGCGGCATCAAAGTCGCTGAGCATTTTGTCGCTCACGTTATAAAGCTGGAATCCGCAAGCCGATCGCAACGAGAAATTGTCGACCACTATACCGCGGTCGGGATCCATTGCGATACCCAGATAGGCCATGTGGCCGCTTTGGCTCTCTACGGTCCATTTCACACTGCCTATGCGGCCGTTTGCCGAGGTTTGCGCCACCGAGTTGTTGGCGCTGATGCTGACGGGTGCTTGCGGCACGCCGTTGACGGTTGGGGTGACTGTGACTGTGCCCGAGCCCATGCAATAGAATGTGGACTGCGAGCAAGTGTCGAGCCTCGACAGGAAGTTTTTCACGCCCGTGGCACTCACCCATGCGTTGCTGTTGGCCAGGAAATAATGCCCGGTGAGGTTGGCCCACTCGGGTGAGTATCCTGAGCGGTCGTTACCGTTGTGGGCGGTCCATCCGCCGAATTGGTGTTTCACGCTTCGCCTGAAGCCGGCCACCTCGCTGCACATGGGCAGATAGCCCACGCCGGCGCCGCCAAATCTTTTCTGCAGTGCTTCCCGCAGGTCGGATGTGAGTATGTCGCCCTCTATGTAGGAGTCGCCCAGCACGGCAATGCGCACAGGACGCCCAAGGCTGTTGATGCTGTCGAGGGCATTCCACAACGGCTCCATGCCTTGATGCTCATCGCCGCTCATGTCGTCGATGCACGTCATGCCGGGTCGGCACGAGTCTATTTTGTTCTTGATGTCGATGTGCTCAATGCTGTCGGCTCCGGTTTCGGCATCGGGGCGCAGGTCGCTGAGCATGTCGGTCTTTCTCATTTGCCAGCCGCATATATCCAAATCGGGTAGCCAGTAGGCGGCAATCAGTGCCAGCATAGTAGCTAGCACTATCCACATCACAGAGTGCAGATATCCCTTTTCCATTATAGTCTTGTGACGCTAATAAATCGTTTTTTTAGTAATATTTGCTTGTTGTGTGTCATTTTGGCTGTTGCCTGAGTGTGCTGATGGCTCGCGCTTGCCGGCATGACAGTGCTGGCTGTGGCGGGCGAGAAAATGCACGTTTCGGGTCAGTCCATGAATTTCATTATGCAAAGTTCTGTCGAATCCGTTAATTTTTCAAATTAACAGGGCTCAGATGTATGAATTATGGGCAAAAATGTATGAAAAATGACGCTGCTGGTATGAAAGACGGCAAAAAAACAGGAAGGGTAGAGCCGATTTCAGAATTCAACACCCACTTTCACAAGTATGTTGTGGAAAGCTGTGTTTTTGTTGAGGTAGCAGGTGCCTGAGTTGTGGTTGATGGCTCCCGGGGTGTCGCCGGTGCACCAGAATTTGTAGCTTGTGGTGTGGAGTGAATATGCCACGCCCACGTTGAACGAGAAATACTGCTGGGCCTTGAAGTGCCAGCCGATGGTGGGCGAGGTGTAGAATCCCTTGTGGTTGATGAATGTGGCTCCCACTTTGAGGCTCACAAACGGTGTGTTGTGCGACTCGCTACGCACGTTGTAGCGCCCTTCGACGTAGATGGGGATGAATGGATAGCGCCACTGGGGGTCGTTACGTTGCTTTTCCACCTTGTCGGCTCGGTAGGGATAGGAGTCGAGGCAGGCCTTGAAGTTGTGCAGCGCTATGCCTGCGCCCAAGTAGTAGTTGGGCGTGATTTGGTAGCCGAACGACGTCTCTACGGCCCAGAAGTTGTTGCGCGGTGTGCCCAAGCCTGGAGCGTAGCCCAAGTCGATGAATCCGCGGAATTTGCTTGTGTCGTAGTTTTTGCGTGATGCCTCGTGGCTAATGTGGTCGATGTCGGTTGCGGCAAACGTGTATTTGATGCTGTCGGCATCGCTTATGATTTCTACCCGCTCACTTGTGCGCTGGGTTATCACTCCGCTCACAAATTGGCCGTCGCGCAAGTGCACGGTCGACCGTTTGGGCGTTTTGCCTGCTGCCAGTGCGGTGGCCGTTATTGCCACGGCTACCAGTAGGCTTAATGTGCGTTTAACTTTCATGTTTACAGAATGCTTAAATGCGTTTATAAGTGTAGTTACTGTTGTTTCAGTGTTTTGAGACTGCCTCGATGGCAAGCCGTTCGACTGCTGCCGGGAAAAACTCGTATTCAAGGCGGTGAACACGGTTGGCAAGCGTTTCGGGGGTGTCGTCGGCAAGCACAGGGCAGGAGTGCTGTTCCACTATGGTGCCGCCGTCCACAGTGGCTGTGACGCGGTGAATGGTGATGCCCGACTCTGTGTCGCCGCAGGCAATCACAGCCTCGTGCACGTGGATGCCCCACATTCCCGGGCCGCCGTGCTTGGGCAGCAGCGACGGGTGGATGTTGATTATGCGTCCGCTGAATGTGCTTAACAGCGGTTCGCGTATGATTGCCAGGAATCCGGCAAGCACAATCAGGTCTACGCCTTGAGCTTTAAGTTGGCGGCAGATGTCGGTCGGATTTCGCCATGCGTCGGGGTCGCTGATTGTGGTTACATCGATGCCTAGTGGCTTCAAGCGTTGCACCACTGGGGCGTTGGCTTTGTTGCTTATCACTTGAGCCACGTCGACTGTGCCTCTTGTGGCAAGGTAGCGCACGATGTGTTCGGCATTGGTGCCGTTGCCCGATGCCAAGATTGCGATCCGGGGCTTTATTGGTGTTGTTGTCATAGAAATGTCTGAATTAGGAAAGCGTGCCGAATCAGAACGTCTGCATGTCTACCAGGTGCTTGTAGGCGCCACCGCGCGCCATCAGTTCGGCATGTGTGCCGCGTTCGGTTATTTGCCCGTCTTGCACCACGCAAATCAGGTCGGCGTTTTTGATGGTGCTCAGTCTGTGGGCTATCACCAGTGTGGTGCGGTTGCGCATCAGGTTGTCGAGGGCTTCTTGCACCAGATGTTCGCTCTCGGTGTCGAGGGCCGATGTGGCTTCGTCGAGAATCAGGATGGGCGGATTCTTGAGAATGGCGCGTGCAATGCTTATGCGCTGGCGTTGGCCTCCGCTCAAGTTGCATCCGCGGTCGCCTATGTTGGTGTCGAATCCGTGTTCGCTTGCCATGATGAAGTCGTATGCATTGGCAATGCGCGCGGCTTCTTCTACTTGCTGGCGGGTTGCGTGGTCGACCCCGAAGGTGATGTTGTTGTAGAATGTGTCGTTAAACAGAATGGCCTCTTGGTTCACGTTGCCCATGAGTGCGCGCAAGTCGGTCACCCTATAGTCGCGCAGGTCGTGTCCGTCGATGCTGATCGACCCTTTCTGCACATCGTAGAACCGTGGCACCAGGTCGGCAATGGTGGTCTTTCCGCTGCCGCTTTGTCCCACAAGGGCCACCGTCTGGCCGCGCTTTATGTCGAGTGTCACGCCGTTGATCACCCATTGCTCGCCATAGCGGAAGCTCACGTCGTTAAATCGTATGCCGTCGGTTATTCCTTTGAGCTCTATTGGGTGCTCGGGGTCTTTAATGCTGTTCTCGGCCTGGAGAATCTTGTCGATGCGTTGCATCGACGCCATGCCTCGCTGAATTGAATAGCTGGCTTTGCTAAAGTCCTTGGCCGGATTGATGATGCTATAGAAAATCACCATATAGTAGATAAACGACGGTGCCGTGATTGAGCTGCGCCCGCCCAAAATCAGTGTTCCGCCAAACCAGAGCACGATGGCAATGGTGGCAGTTCCCAAAAACTCGCTCATGGGGTGAGCCAGCTCGTAACGGCGGTTCATGCGCCGCGATGTGTTGCGGAACTTCTCGTTTTCGGCATCGAAGCGGCTTTTCACCTTGCTCTCGGCATTGAATGCCTTGATTATGCGCAGTCCGCCAATGGTCTCTTCGATGTTGCTCAGCAGCACGCCCCACTGGTTCTGCACCTCGAGCGACACGCGTTTCAGGCGCTTGCCCACTTTGCCCATCACCAGGCCGGCCAGTGGCAGCAGAACGAGGACGAACACGGTGAGCTGCCAGCTCACCACAATCATCATCACCAGGCACACGATAATCATGATAGGGTTCTTGAACATCATGTCGAGCGACGACATGATGGAGTTTTCCACTTCGGTCACGTCGCCACTCATGCGGGCCATCACGTCGCCTTTGCGCTCGTTGCTGAAAAACGCTATGGGAAGGCTCACAATCTTGCCGTAAATCTGGCGGCGCAGGTCACGCACCACACCCGTGCGGATGCCAATCATGAAAAAGGCGCTCAGGTAGGCACTGCCGGTCTTAAGGCCCGTCATCACCACAAGGGCCAAGGCAATGCATGCCAAGGCCGTAGACTGGCCATACTGGCCGATTATGCACTGCACATAGTAGTAAAAGTCGTTGATTACCACAGTCTTTGCACTTGCCTCTCCCCATGCCATATATTGGTATGTGGCTTGGTTGATGCCAAACAGCATTTCCAGTATGGGGATGATTAGCGCAAATGAAAACAGGGTGAGAAATGCGGCAAGCACATTGAACAGCACATTCAGTGCCAGCAGCTTCTTGTATGGCGGCACGAACCGTGCCAGCAGTTTGATGAATCCTTTCATTGTAAGTGGTTATAATCGCAAGGCCCTAAATGGGCGCAAGCGGGCACAAGCCTTAAAATGGCAAAGTTACAAAACATCTGCCACAATTGAAACGGCACTTTGCGCAAACTTGTTCCTGCTCCGGTCAAAAGGGCCGTAAAGGGTGCTTGTGGCGGCAATAGCCACCAGTGCGGGGCACTGCAAGTTCTTTTGTATGTGGAAATTTCTTTATAACTTTGCAACTGATTATGATAATTAGGCCCTTAGGGTGCCTTTTTACGACAAAACGACATTAAAAATTCAACAATCATAAGCTATGAATATCTCATACAAATGGCTGAAAAAATACGTCGATTTCAACCTCACTCCGCAAGAGGTTGCCGACGCACTCACTTCACTGGGCCTCGAGGTCGATGCGCTTGAAGAAGTGGAAACCATACGCGGCGGGCTCAAGGGCCTGGTGGTGGGCAAGGTGCTCACCTGTGAACAGCATCCCAACAGCGACCACCTGCATGTGACCACGGTCGACCTTGGTGACGGCGGCGAGCCGCAGCAGATTGTGTGTGGCGCACCCAACGTGGCTGCCGGCCAGAAGGTGATAGTGGCCACAGTGGGCACGAAACTCTATGATGGCGATAAGGAATTCGTGATCAAGAAATCGAAACTCCGCGGCACAGAATCATTCGGCATGATTTGCGCCGAAGACGAAATAGGTGTCGGCACCGATCATGCCGGCATTATTGTGCTCCCCGAGAGCGCAGTTGTGGGCACTCCGGCTGCCGAATACTACGGTGTGGAAAGCGACTGGATGATTGAGGTTGACCTCACCCCCAACCGCATTGACGGAGCCTCGCACTATGGCGTGGCACGCGACTTGGCTGCATGGCTTACGCAAAACGGCCAACCCACCACGGCACACCGCCCGGCGGTAGACGCATTCAAGCCCGACCGTGCCGATGGTGCCATCCCCGTGACCGTTGAGGCCACAGAGGCTTGTCCGCGCTATTGCGGTGTCACCATCAAGGGTGTCAAGGTGCAAGAAAGCCCCAAGTGGCTACGTGACTGCCTCAGTGCTGCCGGCCAGCGGCCTATCAACAACATTGTGGATATCACCAACTACATATTGCTGGGCACCGGTCAACCGCTGCACTGCTTCGACTTGAACCACATAGAAGGCGGCAAGGTGACTGTGAAGACCGTTGAGGCTGGCACCAAGTTTGTGACCCTCGACGGTGTGGAGCGCAATCTCACCGACCGCGACCTTATGATTTGCAACGCCGTTGAGCCCATGTGCATCGCCGGCGTGTTTGGCGGCCTTAAGAGCGGCGTTACCGAGCAGACCACCGACGTGTTCCTCGAGTCGGCATACTTCCATCCCACTTGGGTGCGCAAGACCGCACGTCGTTTTGGCCTTAACACCGACGCTTCGTTCCGCTATGAGCGCGGCGTTGATCCCAATGGCACCGTATACAACCTCAAACTTGCCGCCCTGCTGGTGAAGGAGCTTGCCGGTGGCGAGATATGCGGCGACATCATCGACATAAAGCAGCATGAGTTCCCCGGATTCCCCGTAGAGCTCCGCTACGATTATGTTACCAATTTGATTGGCAAGGAAATAGGCCACGATACCATCAAGAGCATTGTCAAGAGCCTTGAGATGGAAATTAAGGCCGAAGACGACGAGAAACTCAGCCTGGTTGTGCCCACTTACCGCGTTGACGTGCAGCGCCCCTGTGATGTGGTAGAAGACATCCTGCGCGTCTATGGCTACAACAATGTGGAATTTGGCAACGAGGTTCACGGAAGCCTCTCCAATAAAAGCATCACCGATTTCAAGGACGATATGCAGGAGCTCATCAGCAACCAGCTCACCGCAGTAGGCTACCACGAAATAATGAACAACTCGCTCACTGCTGTGGGCTATTATAGCGGTCTTGCTGCCTACCCCGAGGAGAATTGCGTGAAGATTATGAATCCGCTCAGCTCCGATTTGAGCGTGATGCGCCAGACCCTGCTCTTTGGCGGATTGGAAAGCCTGTCGCGCAACATCAACCGCAAGAACGCCAACTTGAAAATGTATGAGTTTGGCGACGTCTACTCATTCGACCCCACAGTTGCTCCGGCATCCGATGGCAACCACTTGAACGCATTCAGCGAACACACTGCAATGGGTGCTTGGGTGAGTGGCAATAACCACGACGACAGTTGGGCTCAGAAGGCCCGAGCCACTACAGTATACGACCTCAAGGCCGATGTGGAGAACGTGCTGACGCGCCTTGGCATCGATCCCAAGAGCATTGTGCTGGAAACAACCGACAACGACGTGCTTAGCCCGGCATTGCTTTACAAGAACCGTGGCGGTAAGGTGATTGCCGAGCTTGGTGTGGTTACTGCCGATGTGCTGAACCGTTTCGACATTGATCAAGATGTGTATTTCGCCCAAATCAATTGGGATGTGGCATGCAAGCTTGCCGCAAAGCACACCGTTACCTATACCGACCTGCCCAAGACGTTGCCCGTGCGCCGCGACTTGGCTCTCCTCGTTGATGCCTCGGTTACCTACGAGGATGTGCGCCGGGTGGTGGAGCAGAGCGAGAAGAAGCTTCTCAAGGGTGTGACGCTTTTTGATGCCTACGAGGGTGCATCCCTTAAGGCTTTGGGCAAAAAGTCATACGCCATCAGCGTGACCCTGCAAGACAACGAGAAGACCTTGCAAGATAAGCAGATTGATGCAACAATGAAGAAAATCGTTGCCAACCTCGAGAAAACAGTGGGAGCCCAGTTGCGCTGACGCACCCCCTGACTTTTTTAATGAAACAAATCATAACGAAAATAAAACTCAATAACAAAACTTATGGGAAGAGCGTTTGAATATCGCAAAGCAAGAAAAATGAAACGGTGGGGCAACATGTCGCGCACATTCACCCGCCTCGGCAAGGAAATCACAATGGCCGTTAAGGCTGGCGGTTCTGACCCTAATGGCAACTCGCGCCTGCGTGCACTCATTGCCAATGCAAAGACTGCCAATATGCCCAAGGACACCATTGACCGCGCCATCAAAAAAGCAACAGAGAAGGACGCCAGCGACTACAAGGAGGTGATCTACGAAGGATTTGCCCCTCACGGAATTGCAATGCTCGTTGAGACTGCTACCGACAACACAACCCGCACGGTGGCCAACTTGCGCAACTATTTCAACAAAAACGGTGGCCAGCTAGGCAACTCTGGCTCTGTGGCCTTCATGTTCTCGCATAAATGCTACTTCCACGTGACTCCCAAGGACGGCGTCACTCTCGAAGACCTTGAACTTGAGCTGATCGACTGCGGTGCTGAAGACTTCGATCAAGATGAGGAGGAAGTTGTTATTTCGGGTGCTTTTGAAGCCAATGGCGATATTCAGAAGTATCTTGAGGACAACGGCTTTGAGATCAAGAGCACTGAGTTTGTGTATGAACCAGCTGACTACAAAGAGCTGTCGGAAGAAGAGGCTGCCGATGTCAACAAGCTTATTGAGGCTCTCGAAGAGGATGACGATGTGCAAAACGTGTTCTCTACAATGAAGGAAGATGCTGGCGAAGAGTGATTTTTAGGCAGACCGCTTAGCGGCTGCTCCACATAAAGTCCAATGCCGGGCGATTCTGCTATAAGAAAGCAGGTCGCCCGGCATCGTTTTGTCCGCAATGGTCTGTCGCGGCCATTTGGTGCCGTGTGCGGCTGTTTCGGAGCGTGCGTGGCATAGTTGCCCGCAGAGATGAAAAGCGGCGCTCGTGGGCCGTTTTTGGGAGCACTGCGCGGCCTTGTGGATGTGATGAGGGGACTGTGCCGCTACGGCACAGTCCCCTCACGGTTGCTTTTATGGGTTAGGTTGCGTTACTTCACTATCACTTTCACCGACTTGGTGCCGGCCTTCACCACATATACGCCTGCGGGAAGACTCACGGTGGCGTCGGTCACGCTTCCGTATGTTGCCATTTGGGTGCCATCGATAGCGTAAATGGCGAGTGGCGCTCCGCCGTTGTCGCTCACTGCCACTGCACCGTGCATAGCCTTCACTGTGGCCTGTGGGGCGGCAATGGTTTCTACGGCTGTTGCGCGAGGTACAAACAACAGGCTCACATCGGCCATGATGGTGCTTCCGCTGTATCCGAAATCGGCATTGGGGTCGAAGTGTCCGGTCTCTCCCTCATATTTTGAGTCGAAGCGGGTGCATTCTGCATCGCCCCAGTCACCATAGGTGCCACGGAACACAACACCCTCGCTACTGGTCGACGGGGCGTTCTTGTAGACCATTATCACCAGGTTGCCGCCTTTGTACTCATATGATCCCGCGGCGGGGAACGTGAGGCTGGCATCGCCGGCTGTGATGTCGACAGAGCCGTCGAACACCTTGGTGAGTGCGCTTGCGGCAATTGGGCCTGAGCTGAGGCTGTCGGATGCAGTCTCGCCCACCCAAACCTGGAACTTGACTCCCTTGTAGGTGTGCGTGCATTCGCTGTAGGGATACGATATCATTTCTATCGTGTTACCTTGGCCAATGCCGATGCGGCTGGCAGGGTAAATGGTCTCGCTGATGGCCTCGTCGGCCATGAATGATGTGGGCACCACATAGAGGCTGCTCGATGACTCTTGTGGAGCTTCTATTTTCACCAGTTTGCTGCCGGCGGGCACCACTGTCAGGGCTAAGGTCTTGGTGTCGTTGTTGGTGTTGTCGTCATCGGCACCGAATTCGATGTGTCCATACACACTGGCCGCACCTGTCGACTTGTGGACGTAGGTCAGGTTCACCGTAGCTGCCTGCATTGATTGCAACGCCGGGCCGTCGGCTTCGCTCAGCACATTCCCATTCTGGTCTTTGAGTTGCACCTTGTAGCCGCTTGCCACGTTCACTCCCTTGTTTATGATGCTCACGGCATAGGTTTCCTTTTCGCCCACGCCTGGATATGAGTTGGCGCTGATGTCGGTTGCGGCCAGGTCGTTGTTTTTCTTGGTTACGGTGGTTATTGTGGCTTCCCATCCCTGTTCGCGGCTAATCACGTCGCTGTAGAACACAAAGGTGAGAGCTCCGTCGGCATTGGTGGCTTCCACGCTTTCAAGCTGAGCCGGCACATCTTCGTCGGAGAAACTGCCGTAAAGCGGGGCATTGGTGCTGCTTCCGTCATACACCTTGAGTGTGTCGCCGTAGATGTCGAGCGAGAACAGTGTGAATGCTGCCTTCACATAGCTGTTGGGGTTTTTCGGCACGATGGTGATGGTGTCGCGGCGGTTGTTGGGGTAGTAGCCGGTGCCTGAATAGTCATAGAAAGTGTAGGTCTTCGAATCCTCAACCTCGGCTTTGCTTCCCTGTCCCATCACAATCCACGACGCTGGTTTCACCAGGGTCGGTCCGGTGGTGACTGCCGTGCCGGTGCCTTGTGCGTTGATTGCGGCAATTGAGTAGGTGTAGCGGCCAAATCCCGGAGCATCGGTGGTTTGTGTTGTTGCCGGGTCGTTGATTTCGATGGTTGTTACTGCTGTTGAGCCTTCGGCTTTGCGGCTGATGGTGTAGCCGGTGATGCCCGATGGATCGAATGCGCCCCCATGCTGACCACTGGTTGGGGCCTTCCATTGCAGTATGGCCACATTGTCGCCAGTTTCGACTTTGAAATCGCTCACTGTGCCTGGGGCGTCGCTACCCACATAGGCCTGTAAGGCATCGGTTTCCACGCCTCCATCGCCATTGGCGTTCACCGGAACGATGCTGTAGGAGTGCAGACCGTCGGCAAGGTTGGCGTCGACATACGAAGCCTCTTTGCCAATCGATGCTGCGGTGGTGGCCACAGAGGCAATTACTTGGCCGTCGCGCACTATTTTTATGCTTGTGAGGCCGGTCAGTGCATTGCCTTGGGCGTCAATTGAGGGGTTGGTCCATTCCAGTGTCACGTTTTTGCCGTCGACAGTGGCCTTGCGGTTGGTCACGCGGTCGGGGCTTCCGGTGTTCACGTCGATGTAGGGTATCATCAGTCCGCCAAGGCTGCTTGAGCTGCCGTTATGCGCAAGGGCACCAATGCTTGTGGCCTTGCCGGTGGCGATGTTGAGTGTGTAGAGTGTGGCATCGGCGGCGTTAGCCCAATAGAGTGTGCCGGTGCTGTAGTCGAACCCCATAGTCTGGTCATAGGCTGCATTGATGCCGGTGTAGCCTACTGGTGTGCACTTGGCCGTCGTTTTGTCGATTGTGTAGAGTGTGTCGCTGGTGGCGATGCCATACAGTGTGCCGCCTTTGTCGGCTGCGAGGGCTATCATGTAGGGGTTGGAGCCGCTGCCGGTGGCGAATTTGGCAATTCGTGTCACCTCGCCGGTGGCAATGTTGAGCGAGGCCAGGTATTCGTTGCCGTTTTGAATACCCAGCACCTGGCCGGTGCTGTAGTCATAGGTCATGTCTACCAGTTTCGATCCCTTTGAGGCAACGAGTGTGCGCTCACCAGTGTTGATGTCGATGGTGTATAATCCCTCGAATGTCGACTGGGTTCCCGATACCATGCCTTGGGCATACCACTTGTAGTTGTAGTAGAACCCGCTATAGCACACGCCCTTTGCCGATTGGTCGGATATCAGTTTGATGTCGCCGGGGGTGTTGCTGGCAAACTTCACCGGGCCGCGTTTTGGGTCAAGTGCGCCTCGTTGCCACGTCTGGTAGGCGTAAATGGTGGTTTGCGCACTGGCCGCTACGCTTGCAGCCAATGCCAAAGCTAAGAGTAAGTAGTTTTTCTTCATGTGGTGTGTGGTTTATTTGTTGTAGTTGTGTTTTCAATATTGCAAATATACGTCATTTTGTTCTTTTTTTCATTGCGTTTGGCTATATGTGATAATAATTATGCCCTGGTTCAGCCTCTTGCGTTTCACTGCGCAGGGCTGTTTTTAGGGCGGTGCACAACCAGCCTCAATAATGGTTCATGGCCATAGATTCAATTGGAAAAAAATCGTTATCTTTGCCATAACACGAAAAGCAATTGTCATAATGAGTGAGAACTACATAGTATCAGCGCGCAAATACCGCCCTTCGTCGTTCGACACCGTGGTGGGGCAGCATGCCTTGACTCATACGCTCAAAACTGCCATCATGAGTCAGCGTCTGGCGCATGCCTACCTGTTTTGTGGTCCCCGAGGCGTGGGGAAAACCACTTGTGCCCGCATTTTTGCCAAGGCCATCAACTGTGAGCACCTCGGTGCCGACGGTGAGCCGTGTGGCGAGTGCGAGTCGTGCCGCGCTTTCAACGAGCAGCGCTCTTACAACATCATTGAGCTTGATGCCGCGTCTAACAACTCGGTCAATGATATGCGCAACATTATCGACCAAGTGCGGGTGCCGCCGCAGGTGGGACGTTATCGCGTGTTTATCATCGATGAGGTGCACATGCTCTCACCGTCGGCATTCAACGCATTCCTGAAGACGCTTGAAGAACCGCCCGAATATGTGATTTTCATTCTGGCCACCACCGAGAAGCAGAAAATCATACCCACAATCCTGTCGCGATGCCAAATTTACGACTTTGCGCGTATCGGTGTGCCCGACATTGTGGAGCAGTTGCAACGCATTTGCCGCAACGAGGGCATTGAAGCCGAGCCAGCCGCGCTCAACGTGATAGCCCAAAAAGCCGACGGCGCCATGCGCGACGCCCTGTCGATTTTTGACCAGATAACAGCCTCGAGCGAAGGGCATATCACCTATCAGAGTGCCATCGACAACTTGAATGTGCTCGACTATGACTATTACTTCCGCCTTGACAAGTGCTTTATAAAGGGCGATGTGCCTCAGGCCCTGCTTATCTACAAGGAAATCCGTGACCACGGATTTGACTCGCTCTTTTTCATCAATGGCCTCGCTCAGCACATACGCGACTTGATGGTGGCAAGTTCGCCGCAGACTGTGTCGCTTCTCGAGATGAATGACGATGTGGCTAAGCGCCATGTGGCTGCCGCATCGCAGTTCACTCCGCAGTATTTCTATGCCGCTATGGATTTGTGCAACCGCTGTGACCTTGACTACCGCACGGTGTCGAATAAGGTGTTTCTTGTGGAACTGACTCTGATAAAGCTTTGCCAGCTGATGTCGCCGTCGCCCTCTCCGGGCAGCACTGGTGGCCACACACCGCTAAAGTCCGTGACACCGCAGCCGCAATCGCCACAGTCCCCCGCTAAAGCGGCTCCGCAGGCACCAGCCCGCCCACAAGCAGCTGCGGCCCCTGCTCGTTCTCAAGTGGTAGCCGCAGTGCAACGTCCTGTTCAGCCTGTGGCACGGCCCGCTGCTGCAGGCCGTGCCATGCACGTCAGTGCCCCTCCCAGGCAGGCACAAACAGCCGCACCGGGCCTGGGGCTGCACATCAGCCGGGCTCCGGGACAGACGCAGCAACCACAGGCCGCAAAACCAGTTGCTCAAGTTGCTTCGCAGCATGGCCGTGCGTCGTTCACGGCCGACCAGTTGAAGGATGCGTGGATGCGCTACATCGAGAAGTTCCCCGACAGGGTGGTGCTGGTCAATGCCATGCGCAATTCCATGCCGGCGCGTATTGACGATGAGTCTTATTTGTTTGAGGTAGATAATGAGGGACAGGTCGACATAATAGGGAACAACATGTCGCATCTGCTTTCGTTCCTGCGCACCGAATTGGGCAACGAAATGATTTCTATAAAAGTGTCGTTGCGCAAAAGCGGCCCGCGCCCCAAGGTGTGGACAGATCGTGAAGTGATTGAAAACCTTAAGAAAACCAATCCCGATTTTGTGAAAATGGTTGGCGATTTTGGCTTGACTTTGTCGTAGCCACGCCTAGTCGTCACGCATCCATAGCCTCTCGACCGCCTAATGCCTGCACGCCACCTACAAAAAAAGCACTGCCGCCATGTGCACTGCTTTCCGTTGCGTTAAGTTGAAAACCTCAGCCTCTTGTGCTGATTCCCAATTATTTCCCTGCTATTTGCTTTTTCTCTGGAATGATTTGTGTTTGCCATTCCTTGTCGCCTTCTTGCGTGTGCTTAGTGGTTGCACACCTTGGATAGGTCGACGGTGAAATCGTCGGCTCCTGTGGCCGGCATGAATTTGCCGCGCTCGGCAAGAAAGTCAACCAGCTCTGCGGCAGTCATGCCTTCAGCCGAACAGGTGTAGAAACGCTCATCGTTGCCAAAACGCTCGATAATGGCATCAATAAGTTGCTGCTTTGAGGCATAACTGTTCCCCTCCATCATGTGAAGCACTTCGTGTCCGTGTGTCATAGTCTTGTCGTTTGTTTTTTTGTTGATTGTTTCTGCAAAGATATGTGCATTTGACGAGATTCTCCAAATTTGAAAAAGTGCAAAGGGCGCATTGATGGTGTGTGGTGGGGCGGCAGTGGCATGTAAACAGAGAGGGGCTGTGCCGTTGTGGCACGCCCCTCTTTTCCTTATTCATTGTCCTGCCTTTTTTATGGCTGTCGTGTGCGTTGTCACGCCTTGTTACACAAATCTCCAGGTAATGGTGCCTATGCCTTCGGTGGTGCGGCTTTTCTTGACGCTGAATCTCGACACAAGCGACTCCTTTTCGCAGTTGCGGCGCACTTCGGGGTGAGCCCACGCATTACCCGAGCCGCTAATTGCCCTGGCTTCAATCACCTGTCCGCGGGCGTTAACCCTCACCCTTACCACCACGGTGCCTTCCCACTGGCTGTGTGGGCGTCCCCATGATGCCAGTGTGTAGCCGTCGAGTCCGCCAATGCCTGGAGTGCCATTAAGGGCTCCGTGGCTTGCATTGCCGTTGGGCGAGCCTTGCTTGCCCGATCCCGTTCCGCCCGATTTGCCAAAAGCATTCTTGGTGCGGCTTGCCACGGCCGAGGCTTCGGCCTTGCGCTCTTTCTCTATCTTTTTATCGGGATTGGCCGCAGTTGTCGGCCCCGTTTTTTCGGTTTTCTTCTGCTCCTTTTTCTCTTTTACCTTCACCTTCATGGGCGACTCCTGCTTTTGCGTGATGTGGTCGGCCGGTTTTTCGGCCGGCTTGCCTGCATCGCTGAGGTCCTCGCCCGGGGTCGATGGCTCATCGGCATGGGTGTCGGCCTCGTTGGCCGGAGCCTCGGCTTCGGTCGAGCTGGCCTCGGTGGGGTCGGGGGTATCGCCCAGCATCACATATTCGCCGCCGAACATAATAGTGTCCTGTTGCAGTTGCGGCTCAATGGCTGCATTGCCCTGTGGCGGCCACTCGCAGTGAAGGCTGGAGTAGATGAGCATGAGCAAGGCGCCTGCCACAATAATCACGGTGGCAACCGCTGCCATTATTTCGTTCCTGCTATCTTGTCTCATTGATGCGATTGGGGTGTTACTGTTCGGCCGACGGCGATGCCTGTTGCCCGGTTGTGGGGGCTTGTGCCGGTTTGGTGGCAAGCACTACCTTGATGCCTTGGCGTGAGCCTTTATCGAGAATTTCCACTATTTTGCCGTAGGGCACTTCCTCATCGGCATATAATGCCACAAACTGCTGCGGGTCGCCCTGCTTCACGCTTTGCAGGAAGCCGTCGAGTTGCTCGGCCTGCAACGGCATAGGCTCGCTCTCGCCCGTTGAGTCGGGGAGCATTTGGGTGGCATATATGTGTGAGTCTTTGTCGATGTAGATGCGTGTGCTGGGCTTTATGGCCGTCTGCTGGCTGCTTTGCGGCAGGTTTACCTCCATGGCCGACGGGAAAACGAACGTCGATGTGACCATGAAGAAGATGAGCAGCAGGAATATGACATCGGTCATCGAGGCCATGCTGAACATCGACAGTGAGTTGTGTTGTCGTTTTAATGCCATGGCTGTGTTATTTGGCGGGTTCGTTGAGCAGATCCATGAAGTCCATTGCGTTGCCCTCAAGCTTGTTCATCACTTTGTTGACGCGTGAGGTGAGGTAGTTGTAGGCAAACAGGGCTATGATGCCCACAATCAAGCCGGCAACGGTGGTCACCAGGGCTTCGTAGATGCCGCTTGCCAGAATCGACACGTTGCTGTTGCTGCCTGCGCTTGCAAGGGAAAAGAATGCCTGCACCATACCGGTGACGGTGCCCAGGAAGCCAATCATCGGCGCGCCTGCTGCCGTTGTGGCGAGCCAAGTGAAGCCTTTCTCGAGCTTGGCCACTTCCATGTTGCCCACGTTTTCTATGGCAACCAGCACGTCGTTCATTGGGCGGCCTATGCGCGATATGCCTTTTTCAATCATGCGCGAGTAGGGTGAGTCGGTGCTTTTGCACAGTTTCTCGGCATCTTCGATGCGGCCCTCGTGGATTAGGGAGCGTATTTGCTGCATGAAGTTCTTGTCTTCACGGGTCGATGCGCTGATGGCAAAGCAACGCTCAAAGAAGATGTAGATGCTCACAATGGCAAGCAGCGCCAGCGGAATCATTAGCCATCCGCCTGCAAGCGTGAGATCCCATACCGAGATTTCTTTTGCGGTGGTTTGGGCTACTTCGGCTGCTGCCGCGGCTGTCGTGGTTGCTGCATCAGCCATTTGAGCGGCTGTATCGGTGATTTCCTGCACGCTGTCGCCAGCGGCTATTTGGGCCAGTATCAAGTTTAATGGGGCCATGTCTGTTCGTTATTTTGTAGTTGAGTTAATTATGCTTTTGGCGTTTTGTTGTGAGCCGTTTTTGGAGCGTTGTGGCTATTTTAGGCACTCCCTGTAGGCTTTGATGGTTTGTTCCAGCCCGAGGTACAGGGCGTCGCTTATGATTGCGTGCCCTATCGACACTTCCTGCAGGTGTGGCATATGGTCTTTGAAATACTTCAGATTCTGCAAGTTGAGGTCGTGCCCGCCGTTGATGCCCAAGCCCACGCTGTGGGCCACTGCATCGGCAGCGGCAAAGGGGGCTATGGCAGCTTCGGGGTCGGTGGTGAATTTCTCGGCATACGGGCCGGTGTAGAGTTCTACTCTGTCGGTGCCGGTCTTGGCGGCCAAGCGTATGTTGTCGGCATCAGTGCCCACAAAGATGCTGGTGCGTATGCCGGCCTCCTTGAAGCGGTCGACCACCTCGGTGAGGAATTCGATGTTGGATGCCACATCCCACCCGCTCGACGATGTGAGCGCGTCGGGGGCATCGGGGACAAGCGTCACTTGTGAAGGCTTCACCTGCAGCACCATTTTCACGAAGTCGTCGCTCGGGTAGCCCTCGATGTTGAATTCTGTGCGCAAAATCGGGCGGAGCGCATACACGTCGCTGTGGCGTATGTGACGCTCATCGGGGCGTGGGTGCACGGTTATGCCTTGTGCGCCGAAGCGCTCGCAGTCTACGGCCACGCGTTCCACGTCGGGCACATTGCCGCCACGGGCGTTGCGCAATGTGGCCACTTTGTTGATGTTAACACTTAGATTTACCGTCATTCAGTTTCTTCTGCCTATGGTTAATAACCTTGTGATTGCGTTGCCAATGCCTTGTGGCCGTGATTGGCTGTGGGGCTTAGGCGCTTGCGGATGGCAAAAAATTTGTATATTTGCCATACCCATTATAAAGGCAAAATTAAAATGAATTAATGGAAAATAAAAGCAAATGTTATATAAAATGGGAAATACGCGGAGCGCAAGTCTAAAACTGCGGGCCGCCGTGTCCCGTCGGTTTAATTTGCAACTAATATGAAATTGGCTATCTTCGGCAATGCGTATCAGCAATGCCATTTAGACAGTGTGGCCCGCCTGCTTGCGGCTTTTGGCCACCGGGGATTTGACTTGGAGGTGGAATGCGATTTCCTGAGCTATTTGGCTTCGGGCGGAGTCGCTGTCGACGGGTTGACCGAGGTGGGCGAAGATGGCCCCAGGGGCGTGGATGCCGCATTGAGCATAGGCGGCGACGGCACTTTTCTCAAGGCTGCCCATTGGGTGGCGGGAACCGACACGCCTGTCATAGGCATCAACGCGGGGCATCTGGGCTACCTTACCACGGCAGGTGTCGACGAGGCTGATGCCGTGGCCGACGACTTGCTTGCCGGACGCTATGACGTGGAGTCGCGTGCCACTTTGCAGGTGACTGCCGACTTCCCGGGAGCATCTGACGACAAACTGTGTGCGCTCAACGAGGTGGCCATCTTGCGCCACGACTCGTCGTCGATGATATCGATGCGCACGAGTGTCAACGGGGTGGAATTAACCACCTACAAGGGCGATGGTCTGGTGGTGTGTACGCCCACTGGCTCCACGGCCTACAACATGAGTGTGGGCGGTCCTATTCTCGACCCCATGAGCTCGTGTCTCGTGCTGTCGCCCATATCGCCACATTCGCTTTCGATGCGGCCTATTGTGATTCGCGACGACACCGTGGTTACCGTGACCACCGTGACGCGTGCGCGCTTTTTCCAGGCGAGTGTCGACGGCAATGCCGTGCTGTGCCCAAGCGGTGCCACCGTGACCATTACCAAATCGCCCACCGCAATAAGGATGATACAGAGGCGGGGCCGCAATTTCGCCGAGACTTTGCGCAACAAACTCAACTGGGGAGTGTAGAGAGACTATGGCGGTATTCAAATACGACGACCCGGAATTCGGTGCCGTGAGGATAAACACGCGTGTGGGCATGCATCGCGCTTCAATGCGCTGGGCCGATGGCAGGTTGTGCATTGGCCTGCCGCCTGAAGCCACTACTCGCCAAAACATAGCCGACTTGATAAATCGCAACCGCGAGGGGCTGCGCCGCTTGCGTCAGAGCACTGCTGAGCCTGCGCCGTTGACCGTGGGGCAGCGCATAGAGTGTTTTGGCTGTGCCATCACCATCAAGACGCAAGACCGTCTTCCGCGAATGTTGCTGTTTGGCTACGGCGACGAGCCGGAATACACTTTGAGTGTGCCCGCGGGTGTCGACCTTTTCAATCGTGTGGTGCGCCGTGGCGTGGCCAATGCCTTGCTTAAGATGATGGCACATGGCGCGCAAGTGCATCTGTTGCCTCATGCACGCAATGTGGCGGCACGGCTTGGCGTGATGCCTGCACGGTTCGAGGTAGGGCGCGGAATGCGCAAACTGGGCCATTGCACCACTGGCCGTGTGATACAGCTGTCGTGTGCGCTGATGATGTTGCCGCCTGACTTGATTGACTATGTGATTTGCCATGAACTTGCTCATCTGTCGCACATGGACCACTCTCCCGCCTTTCACGCGTTGTGCAACCGCTACCTTGGCGGCCGTGAACGTGAGCTAGAACAGCGTCTGCGGGCATTCCGCTGGCCGGTTACCAAGTAACGGCTATCTGAGCAGAATTTGATTGCCAGGAGTGGGGGTGTAGCTAGATGGCAGCTTGTTGAGCTTCAGCAGGTTGTCGAGGCGTATGCCGAATTGCTGGGCAATAGAGCGCATGGTGTCGCCGCTGCGCGCGGTATACACCTCATATCCTATCGGGGCACGCTTCTCTTTCTTTTGCAGCCACACTTTCTCGCCTTCGGCAAGAGGCTTGGGCGTGCCGCTCACATCGTTGAATTCAATCAGTTTGTTCAGTTTCAAGTCGAATTCGCTTGCAATCGACTGGTAGGTGTCGCCTTTGGTGGCTATCACATAATGTAGACCCCACTTCATGTGCACCGAGTGCAGCGAAGTCACGCTGCGCAGCACGTCCTCGCTGCCGTTGTTGCCATTGTTGGGGTCGTGGTCAATGTTGGGGTCGGGCTGCAATGGTGTGCTTTGAGCCACTTTGGGCTGTCCGGCATCGTAGTCGTTGAGGTGGTATTGCTCGATTATGCCTATTAGCTTCGAAGGGTAGTTTGGGTCGGTGGCATATCCGCAGTCTTTCAGCCCCTGGGCCCATCCTTGATAGTCGGTTATGTCGAGTTGGTAAAGCTGGGCATACCGTTTCCCCTTGAGGAAGCGCGCATGATCGTTAAAGGAGTCTTCGGCACGTGCATATTGCCGGTAGCATTCGTGCCGCAGCGTGTCGTCGTAGGTTACGGCCTCGCCTTTCCAGTTGTGGCACTTGATGCCAAAGTGGTTGTTGCCGCGGGTCGAGAGGTAGCTCGATCCCGCAGAACTCTCAAGCAACCCCTGCGCGAGGGTGATGCTTGCCGGTATGCCATATTCCTGCTGGTGGCGAATGGCGATGTCCTTGTAGCGGTCGATGTAGGCCAGGTGGCGTGCGCTTTGGCGTTGGCCGGAGGCTCCGGCGATGCAAAAGGCACACAGCAGCATGCAAAAAACGGCTTTAAGATTGTTTTTTTGGAAAATATCAATAAATTTGCAGTCCATCATCATTGACAATTGCATTATGACTGAAAAAAACATTACCACAAAGATAGCGGTTTACACTTACAATGAGCTTGCCGATGCCGATAAAATGCTCGTCGATACCGCAAAAGAGGCCACTGGCAGCAGTTATTCACCTTATAGCCATTTTTGTGTGGGTGCGGCTTTGCGCCTCGCCAATGGCGTGGTGATAAAGGGAGCCAACCAAGAGAATGCGGCTTTTGCCGGTATCTGTGCCGAGCGCAGTGCCGCCTACAATGCCGGAGCCAACTATCCGGGCGTTGACATAGTCCAAATAGCCATCGCGGCCTCGTCGGGCGGACAGTTTGTCGAAGAACCCATATCGCCGTGCGGGGTGTGCCGCCAGGCTCTTATTGAGTTTGAGAAGCGCTCGGCCCATCCCATCGATGTGCTCCTTGTGGGCCGCGATGTGATATACAGGCTGCCAAGCATGGCTTCGTTGCTGCCGCTCACTTTCAAAGACTTTTAATGCATAGGCGGCAACGGCCGCGGCAAGAATAATCGGTGTGTCGGTTGCGGATTACGGTCTGCAGCCGGCATACTTTGTTGCTATTTGTTGATGAACTTGGTGTTGATGTAGTCCATAAGGGTGTCTTTGTAATTGTCGCCAAGCGGCACTTCCACGCAGTCGCCGTTCTTTTCTCCCTCAATGATTATGCGCCCTTTGCGCACCTCAATGATGCGTTTCAGGTTGATGATAAATGACCGGTGTACCCGCATGAACCAAGATTTCGGAAGCCGCTCCTCCATTTTCTTCATGCTCAGCAGTATCACGAGCGGCGACTTGCGGCTGTCGAGGTAGATGCGCAAATATTCGCTCATGGCCTCGATGTGGCGGATGTCGCTAATCCTTATGCGCACAATTTTGTAGTCGGTCTTGAGAAACATTGAGTCGTCGGTGTCGACTGTTGATATGGCTGTGGCGGCGTGCTGCGCGGCCAGCCTGTGGCAGAGCTTTTCTTCGGCCGACAGGAAATCGGTGTAACTGAAAGGCTTAAGCAAGTAGTCTACGGCATTGACTTTGAACCCGTCGATGGCATATTCGCTGTAGGCGGTGGTGAAAATAACCAATGGTGGTGAGGTCAGCGATTTCACGAACTCGAGTCCGTTGAGGTCGGGCATGTTAATGTCGACAAACATGGCGTCGGCCTCACCGCTTTCGGCGATGTCACGCGCTTCGGCTGCGCTGTGGCATGCCTTCAGGAGCAGCAGGTCGGGCGTGCGTTTTATGTATCCTGTGAGTTGCTCAAGAGCCAGAGGCTCGTCGTCGATGGCAATGCATTTTATCATAATCAGTGTGTCTCTGTGTTGTTACTTGGTTGGAATGGAATTTGCAGCGCCACCGAGAATGTGCTGTCTCCGTCGTCGATGGTGAGCGTGTAGTTGTTGCCGTAAATCAGGTCGAGCCTTTTCTTGGCATTGGCCAGGCCCACGCCTCTGCCGGTGTTCGCGTCGGTCTTTAATGGCTGCTTGCTGTTGCTGCAGCTGAATCTCAGAAATTCGTCATCGGCTGTTATGTCAATCTTTATGAACGATGGATTTTGGTACGACACCCCGTGCTTGAAGGCGTTGCCCACAAAGGTGATGAGCAACAGTGGCGGCACGGTGCGGTCGGGTAGCTGCTTGGCTATGTTGACATCGATGCTCACCGATGCGGGATAGCGAAGCCGCATCAGCTTTATGAAATTGTCGATGAATGATGTCTCCACCTTAAGCGGAATTTGCTCTTTGGCTCCGTCGTACAGCAGATAGCGCATCATCTTCGAAAGGTCGACAATGGTGCTTTTTGCCTGGTCGGGATTGATGTCGACAAGAGCGTGAATGTTGTTGAGCGTGTTCATGAAGAAGTGCGGACTGATTTGGTATTTCAGATATTGCAGCTCTTGCGTGAGGTTTTCTTTTTGAAGCCGTTCGAGGCGGTTGCGGTCGTCCTGCGACTTGAACATGGCCTTCACTCCCAAGTTCACACCCATCAGCAGCAACAGTATTATAAGCCGCATTGTGCTGTGGCCATTAAACGGCATGGCCATATCCACTTTCGACGTGAGTCTCTCGGTGGTAATGGCAGATTCGGGATACACAATCGACAGATAGATGTAGAATGCGGCAACAAGGCATGTCAGGGCTAAAAAGTATTGCCCCCACTTGTGCTTGTAGATAAATAACGGGGCAATCGCGTAATTGTGGATGAAAAAGGCCACTATGTATCCTGTCATTATTGACCATATGGGTAGCACCCACTGCCAGGTGAATGTCTCTGGTGACAGTTGTGCGTAGCCAAGCATTGTGAACAAAGGAGCCAAAAATGCAATTCCCCATGTGCCCACATATATCAGTTGCTCGGTCTTGTTGTAAACTCTTGCCTGCATAATTGAAACAAAAGTAGCATTTTGTGCATCAATAGGCAAATGCATGAATGGGCAAATAACTAAAACGGGTCAACAATTATTGCGCTCAACATCAATGTTTGTAAAAAGGTTTCTTTCCTGTCATAAAAAGCCGGTTTAATCGAATGATTTGGGCATTTGCCAGGTGATTTTAATGTGTGGCGGCTTGCATAAGCCCGACTCTGAAAATCACCCAAAAACACGTGTTGCACCTTGTTGCGCTTTTGAAAATGCAAGCATTTGATTTATAGCGTATTAAAAGATAAATGTTGCGCCTTGTTGCGCCCTATTTAATGGAAAAAATCAGTAATTTTGCCACGTTCAAATTTTATGTAATAACGCTATAAATCATTTGAAAAATGAAAACAAAAAAATTAGTTTTAGCCCTATTGTCGGTATGGGGGATAATGGCAACATCCTGCCAAGATGTAGAGCCTTTAGGTCCCACGAAGGACATCGGAATTGAAAACGAGACTAACTTGACGGCGTTAGGCCGTCTAAAATTTAAGTCCGTTGCAGATTTGAGCGCTGCGATGCAAGAAGTGTCTATTATGCGGGCATATAATGTCGATGGAAACCATAAAAAAAAGTTAGAAAAGAAATTTTTTGATTCTTGGCGTTTTGGCATATCTCTTAATTTGACTAATTTCGCCAGTAGCTGGAAATCTTGGCTGAATTTTGTGAATGGTATGTCGATAAATGACCCAAAGCTCATTTGTGGTGAAGTGAGAGTCGCTGCTTCTCTTGACAACAAATGGGGAGGGATGACAATAACTAAAAAGACAAGATAGGGCAATGAAGAAGAGATTATTGACTATTATAGTCGTTGTCATAGCAGCTGTTTGCAGTATTCAGGCACAGACTAGCGTCTCTACTGTTTGCTATGGCGAAGGTGACCATCATGTGCAAGTAGAAGCGGGCATGGATATGTGCTACGGTATGCCAAAGTTCCGTGACATGACATCGAAAGTGAAATTTGGCTTTTACGGTGAGGCTCGCTATCGTTTCTCGGGTTGCCCTGTTGATGTTGGGGCGTATGTGAGTCGTGATTTCACTTGCCGTGATTTGAACGGCTGCCGCATTGATTTTTGCCACACCAACGTTATGCTGACAGCAGATTATAATTATCGCTTAGGGCGATTTGTTACTGCTTTCGGGGGTGTTGGCATCGGTGAGGTTACAGCTATGGACATATCTGATAGCAACGCAGAGATTGTTACCGATGCATTTGGATACTCGGTGGCGCAAAGCGGACCAAGTGCGAAATTTGCATTTATGCCCCGTGTGGGCATAACGGCTTGGAACATACTGCGCCTCACAGTGGGCTATAAGGCTCAAGGCACTCTCAATAGCCACGGGTTTGTCTCGTTGGGACTCACTCTTGGGCTTGGGCGCATAAAACACTGATTTAAAGACAAGGAGATGGCACGCAAGTGCCAATATATAAAGCATGGCAGCGACACAATGGGTTTGGTCGTTGCCATGTTTGTTTTTGCATTTTGAGGTGTTATGAAAATAAAGATTTTGCTAATATGCATCTTGTTGGCCTCTTGTGGTCGCGAAAATCAAAGGCTTTGCGACTTGGAGCGCATATATGCTGAAGGGGTTAATTATCCGGCAACGGCATTGCAACAGTTAAAAGAGATGCACGATACTGCTGAATTCAGTTTGCCGGAGCGCGCATTATACGCTCTTGCCATAAGTGAGGCCAAACTTAACCAAGGTGTAATGCCCGACACTTTCGCTCTTGCGGCATCTCAAAAATACTATAAGAATCATTGGGGACATGAAAATCGTGAGAGGTATGCCCGTGCTGTGATATGCAAGGGGCGAGTGGCGGCTTGGGGGCACAATGCGCAAGCGGCAGTGAGATGCTATCGGCAAGTCATTGAGGATATGTCTGACGAAGGTGAGCTGAATTATGGGCTGGCTAATCTGTATTTGGCTGAATTGTATGATATGTGCAATTTGCGCTATGGCGATATCTACAGGTTGAGCGCAAAGGCGTTGAGAACGTTTGAGCAAGTGGGGGCGAAGCGTTATCAGGCTATTGCGTTAAGTGAACTGGTGTGTGTTTGCCGTTCGTATAACCGTGCCTATTCTGATAGTTGCTGGCGGTCGTCTATCAAAATAGCAACTGAGCTGGGCGACTCAATGCTGTATTATGAAAATAAGGAATTGATGGCTGTGTGCTATGCTTTGGAAGACCATCCGGTCAAGGCTAAGAGTCTTGCGTTTGATTGCATAAAGCGTGGCCGGCGTTATGTGGGAACGGGAACCTATAGGGCGCTGATTATGTCGTATGCAATGCTTGGCCAGGTCGACAGTGCGGAGTATTGGCTTGACCATACCACGCCAGATGATCATTATGCCTATGACCGTGTGCTTGATGCCTATGCCCAAAGCCGTGTGGCTCTAGCAAAAGGCGATTTGAGGCAAGCATTTGAATTGTTGAGCCGAGGAGAGCAGCGAATTGACTCTATTTCCGAATCTGAGGCGGTTCGTAAAGTTGTAGATGCAGAGGTGTCAATTTATGACAGGGTTGTGAAAGAGTCAAAATTGAGTAAGGCGAAACTGCAAGTTTTACCCAGCGTTTGTGGGGTGATAGTGCTGATAATTCTTTTGGCGTTTGTGGTTAGTTGGTATAAGCATAAAAAACGTGTGCGGGAATTATATGAGGCATTCAGGTGTCAAGCCGATGTGGGGCGGCAGCCTATTGACTGTTGCCAAAAGCAAAATCCGGAATTGATGCGCATCTTAGACGAGCATGCGGCTTTGATGAGCTCGCTCGTGAAGCTTTGCCGTGAAGATTCGCCCGAGCAGTTTGCTGTGAAGTTTAAGAATCTCGTGAAAGTGGAACGTGGCGGCAATGAAAACAATTTGTTTTGGAAAACAATAAACGACTACGTCAATTCATATTACGGCAAAATTGTGGCCGAGGTGGTAGACCAGTCAGGGAATATAAGTGCAAGTGAACTGAAAATCGTGAAATTGCTTTGCTTCGGCTTTTCCACAACCGACATTGCTGTGCTGATGCGATATGGTAGTCCGGGCAGTGTGAGGGTGGCAATGTCGCGGCTTGCCCGTAAAATGCACTTGACCGATGCGAGTGAGTTGCGCGATTTCATCGAAGAGAGAAGGGGCGACGTCGCACAGTAGGCAACCGCTGCCTAAAGTTTCTTGCGCAAGTCGGTTTTGCCTGTCACCACTTTAATTTTACACTCGCCATAGCCATTGCATTCAGGGCAGTACTGTGGGTCGTATCGCAAGGAGTAAAAATTGTTTTGCCGTTCGAGGACGAAATTGCCCTCTTTGAGTGATTTGAGTATGGTGTCGTGTTGCGTGTGGTCGTGCGGGATTCCTATTTTGCAACGATTACCGTTACTGTCGTCTGCATAAAAGAATGTGAGGCCGCCTGATGGCCCAATCCAACTTGTGGTGGGGGCAACCCATATTCCTTCTCTGCCACCGCTGTCATAGACCGTTCTGAACACCAATCCGGAGCCGTTGCAGTGATTGCACTTCACATATTGGGTGCTGTAGGAGAGGCGATAAAATTCGGTCTCGCCACAATGAGGGCAGGTCGTGGCGTTTGAGGAAATTGTCCCTTTGCAGGTGGGGCAGGCAAGGATTTGTGGCATAGCTGTGCTTTTTTTGTGCCAAAGTTAGCATTGATAGAACGTCAATGCAAATGCGCAAGTGCCTTTTTTTGCCATTGCGCTCGATTTGCACTACTTTTAGATAAAGTAGGCGGCATCTCGACAATGTCTGCAAAAATGCACAAGTGCCTTTTTTTGCCATTGCGCTCGATTTGCACTACTTTTAGATAAAGTAGGCGGCATCTCGACAATGTCTGCAAAAATGCACAAGTGCCTTTTTTTGCCATTGCGCTCGATTTGCACTACTTTTAGATAAAGTAGGCGGCATCTCGACAATGTCTGCAAAAATGCACAAGTGCCTTTTTTTGCCATTGCGCTCGATTTGCACTACTTTTAGATAAAGTAGGCGGCATCTCGGCAATGTCTGCAAAAATGCGCAAGCGCCTTTTTTGCCATTGCGCTCGATTTGCACTACTTTTGCAATCAAAACAGACTGACAACATGAAGCAATATCTTGATTTGTTGCAACACGTCATGGAGCACGGCACTGTGCGCCACGACCGCACGGGCACAGGCACCAAGAGCGTGTTTGGCTACCAACTGCGCTGCAACTTGGCCGACGGGTTCCCGTTGCTCACGACCAAAAAAGTGCATCTGAAGTCGATAATTTATGAGTTGCTGTGGTTCTTGAAGGGCGACACCAACGTGCGCTACCTGCAAGAACATGGCGTGCGCATTTGGAATGAGTGGGCCGACGCCAATGGCAACCTGGGGCCCGTCTATGGCCACCAATGGCGCTCTTGGCCTGATGGCCGGGGCGGCACTATCGACCAAATTAGTGATGTGGTTGAGCAAATCAAGACCAATCCCGACTCGCGCCGGCTGATTGTGAGCGCATGGAATGTGGCTGATGTGCCGAGCATGAAACTGCCGCCGTGCCACACTCTGTTTCAGTTCTATGTGGCCGACGGCAAGCTGAGCTTGCAACTCTATCAACGCAGTGCCGATTTGTTTTTGGGCGTGCCGTTCAACATAGCCTCTTACTCACTGTTGCTGATGATGGTGGCACACGTTACCGGGCTGGAACCCGGCGAGTTTGTCCACACAATGGGCGATGCCCATATCTATCTGAACCACCTTGATCAGGTGCGTGAGCAGCTGAGCCGCACTCCGCGCCCGTTGCCCGTGATGCGCCTTAACCCTGCAGTGAGAAGCATCTTCGATTACGATTACAGCGACTTCACCCTCGAGAACTACGACCCGTGGCCCGCAATAAAAGGTGTGGTCAGCGTGTGATTCATGTGCCAAAATCTTCGATGAAATGGAACGTAAATTATCAGCAATAGTAGCTATTGCCCGCGATGGTGCCATTGGCGCCAAGGGTGGATTGCTCTGCCACATGTCTGCCGATTTGAAACACTTCAAGGCGGTGACCATGGGGCACACCATAGTGATGGGCCGCAAAACCTTCGAGTCGTTTCCCAAGGGACCGCTTCCCGGACGGCAAAACGTGGTGGTGACGCGCAATCCTGGCTATGTTGCTCCCGAGGGCGTGACGGTGGTCCACAGTATAGCCGCGGCTTTGGAGGCCGCAACAATGCCGGGCGAGGTGTATATCATAGGCGGAGCCCAAATCTACAATGCCGCAATGCCCATGGTGAGCACGTTGCACATAACCCGCATCGATGCCGAGTTTCCCGAAGCCGATACTTACTTTCCTGAAATAGATCCGCGGGAGTGGAGTCAGGCGGCTTGCGAGAACCATGACCCCGATGAGCGCAATCCCTATAGCTACAGCTTTGTGACGCTTCACCGGGTCGAATCTTGAATCAGACGCCTCAATCCATGAAAAAATTTACAACTGCAAATGTCGGGAGACAAAAAGTGAGTTGCCTGAAAAGTGCGATGGAATCGGGGAACTGCCCACGTTGTTAATAACTTTTGGAGTTGGTGGTCCAAAAAACATAAATTTAAATTTGTAAACTTCGCGTAAAGTTGAGTAACTTTACGGCCTAAATGTTCGCACACGCGCTCGCATATATTAATAACACGCGTGCGACAAGGATTTTTTGAAAAGTGCAACACACCGATTCACTACGATATGGAGGCAACCGTTTACCACATTCCAGCTCTGCTCAATGAGTGCATGCAAGGGCTTGCAATCAAGCCTGAAGGCACATATGTCGACGTCACCTTTGGCGGCGGCGGGCATAGTCGGGCCATAATGCAACAGCTTGGCCCTGATGGCCATTTGTATGCTTTCGACCAAGACATGGATGCGTGGCAGAACCGTATCGACGATTCCCGATTTACATTTGTACACAGCAATTTTGCATTTTTGAAAAATTTCATGCGCTACTACGGAGTGCAAGGGGTGGATGGTGTGCTTGCCGACTTGGGCGTGTCGTTTCACCACTTCGACGATGCCGCCCGCGGATTCTCGTTTCGCTTCGACGGGGCGCTTGACATGCGCATGAACCGTGACGGAGGACGCAGTGCGGCCTCCATCATAGCCGACTATAGCGAGCAGCAGCTTGCCGACTTGCTTTACCTTTACGGCGAACTCAAGCAGTCGCGCCGCATGGCTGCTGCCATAGTCAAAGCCCGTGCAGCAAGCCCCATAACCACCACGGCGCGCTTGATTGATGTGGTGCGCCCTATGGTGCGCCCCGCCCAAGAAAAGAAAGAGCTTGCACAGGTGTTTCAGGCGTTGCGCATCGAGGTGAACGACGAGATAGGCACACTAAAGCGCATGCTTGCCCAGGCACTTGATGTGCTAAGGCCCGGTGGCCGTCTGGCTGTGATCACTTATCATTCGCTTGAGGACCGCCTGGTAAAAAACTTCATGCGGAGCGGCAATGTGGAGGGACGCATTGAAAAAGACTTCTTTGGGCGCATCAATGCACCGCTCAAGGTGGTCAACAACCGCGTGATTGTGCCCAGCGCCGATGAGGTGGACCGCAATCCGCGATCGCGAAGCGCAAAACTGCGCGTCGCCCAAAAACTGTGACAACTGATTTTTTTTAGGCGACAACTTAACTGAGACACACAACACACATAGAGAGGGATATGGCAACGAAGAAGAAAAAGAAAACGTCGGGCACGGCGGCAAGCAAAGTGACACCATTGGGGTTGCTGCGCGATCTTATGCACGGCCGGCTGTTCTTCTCCTACGACTTCTTCAGCCGTTACTGGTTCTATGTGGTGCTGATAACGGTGCTCATTGTGGCCTACATATCGATGAAATACGACACTCAAAACAAAATGAACGAGCTGCAGCGGCTTGAGGTAGACCTCAACAATGCCAAGACCGATTGCGTTGAGGCCAGTGCCCGCTACAACTCGCGCATCCGCGAGAGCCAGATGGTCGACATGGTCGACACATTGCACATCGACCTCTCGGCACCCGACCAGCCACCATACAGGCTATATGACAACTGACGGTAATCAACCAACCCTGAGAGATGAAAGCAACAAATAAAAGTCACATACTAGGACGCTATGCAGTAATCATCGTTTTCATGGTGTTTATTGCGCTATTGATAGTGTGCAGCCTTTTTAAGACCACAGTGGTCAGAGCCGACCTGTGGAACAACAAGGCCGACAGCCTCCTTGCTCTCGTCACCCCAATAGAGCCGCAACGCGGCAAAATACTGTCGGACAGCGGTGCCGTATTGGCAGCCAACCTGAACTACTATGTGCCGCGCATCGACTGGACTGTACCCGGCTTTAAGGAAAAGGCCTTCCGCGACTCGCTTCCGCGACTTGCCGACAGCCTGCACGCCTTCGACCCATCGCGCACGGCCAAGCAGTGGCGCGAGGAGCTCTTAGCGCAGATTGAGGCTCCAAGGCTGATGCGCAAGAAGAGCTATCGCCTGTTCAAGGAACTGACACACAACGAATATAAGCGCATCAAGAGATTTCCGTTTTTCTGCCTTCCGAGCAGTAAAAACGGCCTGTATACCGAGTCGATTATGCGCCGGGTGAAACCTTACGGCTCAATGGCGGCACGAAGCATTGGCAACGTGAGCCGCAACGATAACGGACGAGGCGGCATACACGGGCGGTCGGGCCTCGAAATGGCTCTCGACTCGCTGCTCTACGGCGTTGCGGGTACCGAGCGCCGCATCCCGCTCAATTCGGGTATCACGAAGTGGACAGTAGATCCGGCCATAAGCGGCTACGACATAACCACCACCATCAATATCGGACTACAGGACATTGTGGAGACTGAGCTCTACGATATGTGTCGCGAAACCGATGCCAGCTGGGCCACGGCGGTGTTGATGGAGACGGCTACCGGCGAGATTAAGGCGATTTCCAATCTTGAGTGGAACGACAAGGTGGGTGATTACATAGAAGGCACCAACCACGCCGTGCTTGGCTATGAGCCGGGCTCGGTGATGAAGCCCATCAGCATGATGGTGGCCCTTGAAAACGGAACGGTGGGGCTCAATACCCCGGCAATCGCCACGGGCTCAACCATGATGTATTGCGGCCGTCCCATCAACGACTCACACGGGGCTGCCTCGCTCACACCGGTGCAGATAATCGAGACGTCGTCAAACATTGGCATGTCGAAGATAACGCTGATGAAATATGAGAACAACCCCGACGGTTTCCGCAAGCGCCTCGAGGAAATGGGTTTCTTCGACCCCTACAACACCGGCATTGCAGGCGAGCAGTTGCCTTATGTGCCACATCTGCGAAACGACCGCGGTGGCCGCCTGACTTTGACACGTGCCTGTTATGGATATGCAACCCAGATACCGCCAATGCGCATCCTTGCCATGTATAACGCCATTGCCAACAACGGCAAGTATGTGCGGCCGCGCCTTGTGCGCAAGCTGTCGCGGGCGGGGAGTCCCGACTCGATAGTGCCCGTGTCCTACATTCGCGAACAGGTATGCTCGCCCGAAAATGCCACCAAGTTGCGCGAGATGCTGCATGCAGTGGTGTGGGGGGCGCACGGCACGGCACGCAAGTGGGTGCAGGACGACAATGTGGAGATTGCCGGCAAGACCGGCACTGCCTATATAGCCAGTGGCGGCAGTTATGGAGCAAAGAAGCGTCTGGCCTTTTGCGGCTTCTTCCCCTACAAGAACCCCAAATACACCTGCGTGGTGCTTATGGCCGAGGCCAATCGTGGCGCCGGAGCCAGCAGCGGCGTGGTGGTCAAGAATATAGCCCTGAAGATGTATGCCCGCGGCTTGCTTGGCAACAAGAGCGACTATGAGAGTGGCTCGTCGAGAGATGCTTCGGCTGAAATGCGCCCCATGCTGTATGGCTCAATGAACCGCAACATGAGCGCCAATGTGCGCAAGGGGCTGAGCATAGGCACCAACGTGCGCGTGATTGCCACCCCGAAGCCTTGCGACGGCGTGCCCGACGTGCGTGGGCTCAACGTGCGTGAGGCCACTGTGATACTTGAGCGTGCCGGCTTGAATGTGAAAGTCGACGGTCTGGGCTATGTGAGCAATCAAAGCCTCGCCCCGGGCAGCGGTTATCACCGCGGAGAGCAAATACGTCTGCACTTGCGTCTGTAGTGTGCGCGTGGCAGGGGAAAGAGAAAAGAACGTTATAAAAGCGAGAATATAAAAGAAAATGGAAAGGAAACTCAATGAATTGTTGGCCGCAGTGAGCGTGACTCGCACCGTGGGTCCTGCACCTGCAACGGTGGTTGTGAGCGACGTGGTCAACGACTCGCGCAAGGCTGCCGCTGGAGTGCTGTTTGTGGCTTTGCACGGTGTGGCGGTGGATTCACACAAGTTCATACCCGACGTGGTAGCCGCTGGTGCGGTGGCAGTGGTGTGTGAGCAGTTGCCGGCCGACGTCAGTCCAGCCGTGACCTATGTGGTGGTGCCCGACAGCACTGTGGCTCTTGCCCACTTGGCCTCGGAGTGGTATGGCCGGCCGTCGGAACACCTGCAGCTTGTGGGCGTGACTGGAACCAATGGCAAGACCACCACGGCCACGTTGCTCTATGAGCTGGCCAGGCTGATGGGGCTCAAGGCCGGATTGCTGTCGACTGTGAAAAATGTGGTCGACACCACCGAGTATCCTGCCAAGCAGACCACCCCCGACCATCTGTCGCTGAATCGTCTGCTCCGCCAGATGGTTGACGCCGGATGCCAATACGCATTTATGGAAGTGAGTTCGCACGCCTGTGTGCAGCGCCGCATCGACGGCATTCGCTTCAAGGGTGCCATCTTCACCAATCTCACCCGCGACCACCTCGATTTCCACAAGACTGTGGAAAACTACATAAAGGCCAAGAAGATGTTTTTCGACGGGCTGCCGTCGGATGCGTTTGCACTTGTGAACGTAGACGATAAAGTGGGGCAGGTGATGGTTCAAAACACGGCTGCAAGCGTGTGCACCTACTCGCTGCGCACCATGGCCGACTATAAGTGCCGTGTGATTGAAGACCGCCTCGACGGCACCACACTCAACATCAACGGCGTGGAGGTGGAGGTGATGTTCACGGGTCGTTTCAATGCCTACAACTTGCTGGCCGTCTATGGCGCAGCGTTGCAGCTCGGCTGGGAAAAGAACTCTGTGCTGCTGGCCATGAGCCGGCTTGTACCCGTCGACGGCCGCTTCCAGACCCTGCGCTCGCCTCGGGGCTATATGGCCATAGTTGACTACTCACACACGCCCGATGCCCTTATCAACGTGCTCGACACCATCCGTGAGGTGATGGGCAACCGTGGAAGTGTGATCACGGTGTGTGGCTGCGGTGGCAACCGTGACCGTGGCAAGCGCCCCATTATGGCCCGTGAGGCCGCACTGCGCAGCACCCGTGTGATACTCACCAGCGACAATCCCCGCTTTGAGGATCCCGAAGAGATTCTCCGTGAAATGGAGGCCGGCCTTGACGACTCGACGCGTGGCAACGTGATTAAGATAACCGACCGCCGCGAGGCCATCCGTTGCGCTTGCCAAATGGCCCAGCCTGGCGATGTGGTGCTTGTGGCCGGCAAGGGGCATGAGACTTATCAGGAGGTGCAGGGCGTGAAACATCATTTCGACGACCGCGAAGTGCTGCGTGATGTGTTTGCCCAAGAGCAGGCACGGCGGTAGGAAAGAAACACATATATTATAAGACAACCAAAGAAACTACAACAGAGAAAATAAAAACGACATTATGCTGTATCATCTATTTCACTATATGGAACAATTCGACGTGCCGGGCGCACGTCTGTTTGAGTACATATCGTTCCGTGCGGGGTTTGCTCTGATACTGTCGCTGTTCATTGCCATTGTGATAGGTCGTCGCATCATCGACCGCTTGCAGCTGATGCAGGTGGGTGAGATTGTGCGCAACTTGGGCCTTGAGGGTCAAATGGAGAAAAAAGGCACGCCCACCATGGGTGGTGTAATCATCATCATTGCCATACTGATTCCATGCCTGCTGCTTGGAAAGCTCAACAATGTGTATATGCTGCTTATGATAGTGTCTACCATATGGACCGGAGCCCTTGGTTTTGCCGACGACTACATCAAGGTGGCCCATCACAACAAGGAGGGCATGAAAGGCAAATTCAAGATTGTGGGCCAAGTGGGATTGGGCCTCATAGTGGGCTTGACCATGTATTTGAGTCCGGCCATTGTGATGAGCGAGAATGTGGAGACTGTCAACACCGCTACACATGAGCTGGTGGTGAAAAACGAGTCGGTAAAGGAAAAATCGACCCAAACCACAATCCCGTTTGTGAAGAGCAATAACTTCGACTATGCCTACCTCACAAAATGGATGGGAAAACATGCCCAGACGGGTGGCTGGATAGTGTTTATCATTGTGACCATATTTGTGATTACAGCCACGAGCAATGGAGCCAACCTCACCGACGGCCTCGACGGCCTTGCCGCAGGCACATCGGCAATAATAGGCGTTGCGCTTGCTATAATGTGCTATTTGGGTGGCAATGTGATATACTCCACCTACCTTAACATCATGTATATCCCCGACAGTGCCGAACTTGTGGTCTATGCCGCGGCATTCATTGGCGCCACGGTGGGATTTTTGTGGTATAACTCATATCCGGCCCAAGTGTTTATGGGCGACACCGGCAGTTTGTGCCTGGGCGGCATCATTGCTGTGTTTGCCATTCTCATCCGCAAGGAGCTCCTCATTCCGCTGCTGTGCGCCATATTCTTCGTTGAAGACCTGTCGGTGATAATCCAAGTGGCTTATTACCGCTTCACCAAGCGACGCACCGGAGTGGCAAAGCGCGTGTTTAAGATGACGCCACTTCACCACCATTTCCAGATTCCGGGCGGTAAAGTGGATGCCATTATCCAATATCCGCATCGTGCAGTGCCCGAGAGCAAGATAGTGATGCGGTTCTTCCTCGTGGCAGTGCTTTTGGCAGTGTTGACATTTGTGACATTAAAAATCAGATAACGCTATATGAAACGATTGGTAGTATTAGGCGGAGGCGAGAGCGGCGTGGGCGCTGCTGTACTCGCCAAGGTGAAAGGCTTTGATGTGTGGCTCAGCGACATGGGTGCCATCAAGCCCAAGTATCAGGCAATGCTCAACGAACATGGAATTGCCTGGGAACAGCAGCGACACAGCGAAGACAAGATACTTGCCGCCGACGAGATTGTGAAGAGCCCAGGCATACCGTGTGACGCACCCATGGTGGTCAAGGCACAGGCCAAGGGCATTCCCGTGATTAGCGAGATTGAATTTGCCGGGCGTTACACCGATGCCAAGATGGTGTGCATCACCGGCAGCAACGGTAAAACCACAACCACGTTGCTCACCTATCACATCCTTAAGGCTGCCGGCCTCAATGTGGGCCTTGCCGGTAACGTGGGGCAGAGCCTCGCTCTGCAAGTGGCCACTGCCAAGCATGATGTGTATGTGATTGAGCTGAGCAGTTTTCAGCTCGACAATATGTATGACTTCAAGGCCAACGTGGCAGTGCTGCTCAACATCACGCCCGACCACCTTGACCGCTACGACTATAAGATGGAGAATTATGTGGCTGCCAAGTTCCGCATCATGCAGAACCAGACCGGCGACGATGCCTTTGTGTTCTGGCAAGACGATCCTGTGATAGCCGCCCAGCTAAAGCATGTCCACACTGAGGCGCGCATGCTGCCTTTCAGCAGTGACGACGAGCCCGACTGTGCCGCTTATGTGAAAGACGGAGTGATGCACTTCGACGTTGAAGGCCGCCAATGGTCGATTTCACGCGATGAGTTGTCGCTGAAGGGCTTGCACAACATCTACAATTCAATGGCCGCCGGCCTGTCGGCATCGCTGCTCGATATCAAGAAGGATGTGATTCGCAAAGCCTTGTCGGACTTCCAGGGCATTGAGCACCGTTTAGAATATGTCGACACCGTCGATGGTGTCAGGTATATCAACGACTCAAAGGCAACCAACGTCAACAGCACATGGTATGCCCTTGAGAGCATGAACACTCCCACCGTGCTTATTCTCGGCGGTAAGGACAAGGGGAATGACTACAGCCCCATCCTTCCGTTTGTGAAAGACAAAGTGAAGGCAATCGTGTGCCTTGGCGTGGACAACACCAAGCTCCACCGGTTTTTCGACGGGCAAGTGCCTGTGGTGACCGATGCCCACAGCATGCCCGAGTGCGTGGCCAAGTGCCATGAACTTGCCGCTTCGGGCGACACGGTTCTGCTTTCGCCATGCTGCGCGAGCTTCGACCTTTTCAAGAATATGGAAGATCGCGGCGAGCAGTTCAAGGACTGTGTGCGCAAGTTGCGCAAATAGTGCCCTCCTGGGAGCTTTTAATAGTAATAAATGCAATCATCACACTAATAACACATGCCAGCTGAAGAAAAGAAACAACGTCTTGCCGAAGTGAGCCGCAAGTATGGCGACTCGTGGATTTGGGGTATATATTTCTCGCTGATAATCGTATCAATAATCGAGAGTTATTCTGCCTCGAGCCAAATAGTGGGTGGCAATGTATATAAGCCGCTCATCAACCAGTGCTTGTTTCTGCTTGGGGGATTTGCCATTGTGCGCTCATTGTGCGTGTTGCGGTATAACAATCCGTGGCTGCTGATGGGTCTCATCCCGCTGATGTGGCTGGTGAGCGTGGTCTCGCTTGCTTATGTGCTGGTGTCGGGCAAGGTGGTGAATGGTGCGTCGCGTGCCATCTACATGTTGGGATTTTCGTTTCAGCCGGCCGAACTGTCGAAATTGTCGGCTGTGACCATGCTTGCCTTTTTGCTTGCCCGCTCGCAGTGGCGCAAAGATGTGAAAAACTTGGGGCTGACACTTTGTGTGGCGGTTGTGGGCATATTTGGCTTGCTGATGTATCGCGACGGCCTCACCAACATGATACTGCTGATGGCTATCGGCTTTTCGATGATGATCATAGGGGGCGTGAAACTGAAAAAATGGTTTTTCGTGCTTGCGGCCTTTATGGCGATAGGTGGCGGAATGTTGTGGCTAAAGCACTGCAACGACGACCGCGACCAGGTGGTGAAAACCGAGCAGACAGCAAGTGCGCCTACTGCCAAGGTCGACCGTAGAGAAACGAGATTGGCGCGCTTTGGGCGATGGCTTCATAGCGATTCGCTCGTCTATGCGCCCATCACCGACGAGAACGCGCAAGAAATGTATTCACACTTTGCCCAGGCTCATGGTGGCGTTGCCGGGGTGGGCCTTGGCAAGTCGCGTGAGAGCAGTCGCCTGCCTTTGGCGTTCAGCGACTATATCTATTCAATAGTGGTCGAGGAACTGGGTTTTGTGGGAGGCGTGATAGTGCTGTTGCTCTATATGATGCTGCTTGCCCGAGCCTACGTCATCGCCATGCGGTGCAACAGGGCCTTGCCGGCTCTGCTCATCACCGGTCTGGCCTCGATGATTTCCTATCAGGCTTTGTTCCACATGGCCATCAATGTGGGTGTTTTGCCAGTGTCGGGACAGCCGCTGCCCTTAATCAGCAAGGGCGGCACGTCGATGCTGGTCACGAGTATCGCATTCGGCATGATGTTGTGTGTGAGCCGTTCGGTGTTTAACGGCTACGACCGAAAGAGTAAAAAAAGTGATAACAACAATAACGACGACCAGGCAAGCATTGCCGCTGCAATGCTCGACGAGGCGTCGAATCCAACACAATTTTTGAGAAATGAGTGGAAATAACGATAACAGCCAGCTTCGTGTGCTGGTGAGCGGTGGCGGCACTGGCGGCCACATCTTTCCGGCGCTGTCGATAGCCAACGAGATTCGCCGTCGCCAGCCCGATGCCTGCATCCTCTTTGTGGGTGCCGAGGGACGCATGGAAATGGAACGTGTGCCCGCGGCCGGGTATGAAATCAAGGGACTTCCCGTCAGCGGTTTCGACCGCAAGCATCTGCTCCGCAACATAAAGGTTCTTTACCACTTGCAGCAAAGTCTGCACATAGCCAAGGGCATAGTGCGCGATTTCAAGCCCGACATTGCCATTGGCGTGGGCGGTTTTGCCAGCGGCCCTGTGCTCAAAGTGGCGCAGTGCCATGGCATACCCACCTTGCTCCAGGAACAGAATTCCTATGCCGGAGTGACCAACAAACTGCTTGCCAAGAAAGCTGACTGCATATGTGTGGCCTATGAGGGCATGGAGCGTTTTTTTCCGGCCGACCGAATAGTGCTTACGGGCAACCCAGTGAGGCGCGGACTGCTTGAGTGCAGTGCCACGCGCCAGGAAGCTCGCGCGTCGTTTGGCCTCGACCCCGACAAACTCACCGTTCTCATTATCGGCGGCAGCCTTGGTGCCCGCACCATCAACAACAGCATCATTGCCGGTCTTGGCCAAATTGCCGACCGTGCTGCCGACGTGCAGGTGATATGGCAGTCGGGAAAGATGTATGACGAGCGCTGTCGCGAGGCTTTGGCCTCGTCGGGAGCGACCAACGTGGTTCAACTCCCCTTTGTGTCGCACATGGATATGGCCTACCGTGCTGCCGACCTTGTGGTGTCGCGTGCGGGAGCAAGTAGCATAAGCGAGATTCAGCTGCTTGGCAAACCGTCGATTTTGGTGCCGTCGCCCAATGTGGCCGAAGACCACCAGACTAAAAACGCGCTTGCGCTTGTAAACCGCAATGCTGCCATCATGGTGCGAGATGCCAATGCAGGCCAGCAACTGGTGCCCGACATGCTGCGGCTGGTGACCGATGCACAGTTGCTCGACACTTTGGGCCAGAATGTGTCGGGGATGGCACTGAGCAATGCGGCTGAGCATATCGTCGACAAGGTGATGCAGCTCGTTGAGAGTAACCGCAAAAGCAAATGAGAGACAAAAAGACTGATTTTTTAAGCAACGCATAACTATGAACGATTTCAAATCCTTATATTTTGTGGGTGCCGGAGGCATAGGCATGGCAGCCCTTGAGCGCTATTTCATTGCCAAGGGATACCGTGTGGCAGGATATGACCGCACATCCACCGATTTAACTAAAGCCTTGGAAGAAGAGGGCGTGGAGATTGCCTATGACGAGGACCCCGACCTGATTCCAGATTATTGCCGCGACAGCGAGTCGACCCTTGTGGTCTACACCCCGGCAGTGCCCGCCACACACAAGGGACTGCAATATTTTCGTGCCAATGGTTTCGACGTGGTGAAGCGCGCCAAGCTGCTCGGTGTGGTCACTGAGCATACTAAGGGATTGTGCTTTGCCGGCACTCACGGCAAAACCACCACTTCGAGCATGGCCGCCCACATCTTGCAGACGGCCGGAATTGGCAGCAACGCATTCTTGGGCGGCGTGTTGCGCAACTACGGGAGCAACTTCCTGCTGTCTGACACCAGTCCGTATTCGGTGATTGAGGCCGATGAGTTCGACCGGTCGTTCCACCAGCTTAGACCCTACATTGCTGTGGTGACATCGACCGATCCCGACCATCTCGACATTTATGGCAACTATGAAAACTATCTTGAGAGTTTTGCTCATTTCACTGAGCTGATTAACCCCGAGGGCGCATTGATTGTGCACACCGGGCTCAAACTAAAGCCACGCGTGAAGCCGGGTGTGCGTGTCTACACCTACTCGCAGCAGGAGGGCGACTTCCATGCCCGGAATTTGCGCATAGGTGGAGGCGAAATCGTGTTCGACTTCGTGGCTCCGGGCGGTTGCGTGATCAAAGACGTGAGTCTGGGTGTGCCGGTGGGCATCAATGTGGAGAATGCTATAGCCTCAATGGCCGCTTGCTGGCTGATTGATACGCCAGCCGACGCCATGCGCCAGGCCATAGCCACATTCAAGGGGGCCAAGCGCCGCTTTGAGTTCTGGCTGAAAGAGCCGGGCGACAACGGTAAGGTGGTGATTGACGACTATGCCCATCATCCCAATGAGCTGGAGGCAAGCATCAGCTCGGTGCGTGCCCTTTATCCCGGCCGCAAGCTGTCGGTGATATTCCAGCCGCACCTGTATAGCCGCACCCGCGATTTCGCCTCCGAATTTGCCGCTGCATTGTCGAAGGCCGACGAACTGTATCTGCTGCCTATCTATCCGGCACGCGAGGAACCGATTCCCGGCGTAACGAGCGACATAATATTGAGTGGTGTCACCTGTGCCGAGAAAAAGATTCTCACCAAGCAGCAACTGCTTGATGCCATACCGTCGCTCAAATTCGATGTTTTACTCACTGTGGGCGCAGGCGACATTGTGAACCTGCTGCCGCAAATATGCGAAGAAGTTAAGCAACAGCCGCGTTGAAACTGATAATAAGAACCATATTGCTGCTGACGCTGACCGCCTTGATGGTGGCCGGAATGTTGTGGTCGCGCGGGAAATCGCGCGACACGGTGTGCAAGCGCATCGATGTTGAGGTGGTCAACGACGACAGCACCAGCTTTGTCACCCGCGACGGCATAGAGCGCGAACTTAACCAGCGTGGCCTTGTGCCCACCGGCAAGCCAATATGGCAAGCCAATTGCGAGGCCATAGAGCGTGAGCTGGCCAAGTGGGAATACATAGAGGCGGTGCAGTGCTATAAAGACGAGACGCTGGGGGTGGTCTATGTGCGTGTGCAGCAGATAGTGCCCGTGATGCGTGTGTTTGACGGCACTGCGTCTTACTACGTCAACCGCAACGGCAAGCGCATGACGGCCACCGATGCCTTCCGCGCCGATGTGCCTGTGGTGGAGGGCCGCTTTACGAGCAAGTTCCCGCCTACGCGGCTGCTGCCCATGATAGAGTATGTGGAGGCCGACTCGCTGCTGCATTCACTGGTGACCATGTATAGTGTGGCCGACAGCAACAACATATATATCGTGCCAAGCATTTGCGGGCATGTGGTGAACATGGGCAATGCCGACGGATATAAGCAGAAGTTCCGCAAGTTGCTCTTGTTCTATCGCAAGGTGCTGCCCAAGATGGGCTGGAACACCTACGACACCATTTCGGTAAAATGGGACCATCAGGTGGTGGCCACCCGCCGTGTCAAGAAGGAATACACTGTTGCCGACTATGACCCCAACGATGATGAGCCGACTCCCGACCTTGAGACCATGACTGTGGGCAACGGCCATCCGGTGGCGGGTAATCCACACGCACAAGACTCGGAGCCAGCCAAGCCTGCCGCCGATAAACCCTCGGCCAATGCGGCCGGGAAAAAAGACAAGGCCAAAGAAAAGGTGGCGGCCAAAGAAAAGACGGAGGCCAAGGACAATAAAGCGAGCGTGGCCAAGAAGGCAAAAACGAAGGATGCAACAGCAAAGAAAGCCAATGCTGACAAGTCGAAAAAAACAAAAGAGGATAAAACTGGAAAAAAGAAAAATAAGAAAAACAATTAATTAACATTCGTTATGGGAAATACTCAACATATAGCGGCAATAGAGATTGGCAGCTCCAAAATAGTGGGGGCCATTGCCGAAAAGTATGATTCGGGCAACATCCAGGTGAATTGCCTGGAGGTGGAACGCCTCGTCAACAGTGTGCGCTATGGCTGTGTGCAGAACATTGAGGGGGTGAAAAATGCCATTAACAATATTATTCAGCGTCTGTCGTCGCATGTCGATGGCGAAATCCGCAATGTGTTTGTGGGCATCAGCGGACGTTCGTTGCATTCTATACCGGTGACACAGGAACGCCCGGTCAACTCGTCGGAAGTGATTGGCGAATCGGTGCTCACCGACTTGCGCAACGCCATCAAGTCGGAGGATGTGCCCGGATATGAGACTCTGGCGATTGAGCCTCGTGCCTACTATGTCGACAACAAAGTGACGCAGACGCCTTGTGGCCAGCTCGGCAACAGCAGTATCCGTCTTGATGCCAACCGTATAGTAGCCCGGCAGCAAATCAAGGGTAACTTGACTCGCGTGATGCACGCTTGCGGTGTGTCGGTGCGCCGTTATCTGGTCACACCGCTCGCTGTGGGCACCGAGGTGCTCACGGCCGAAGAGCGCACCATTGGCTGCATGCTCGTTGACTGTGGAGCCGAGACCACAACGGTGTCGATCTACAAGGGTGGCTCGCTGGTCTACCTCAACACCATTCCGCTTGGTGGCCGCAACATCACGCGCGATATTGTCAATGGCCTCAAGTCGGTGGTCGAAGAAACAGCCGAGCGCGTGAAGCTCAATATCAACGAGCCGCTTAATGCCAAATCGGAACACGCCAATATCGACGGTGTGAATTCTGAAGATGCTGTCAACTACATCACTGCGCGCACTGGCGAAATCGTGGCCAACATCAGCAAGCAGATAGAATATGCCGGTCTCAAAGCCGATGACCTGAAGACGGTGGTTCTCATTGGTGGTGCCGCACAGATGCGGGGCTTTGATCACGTGGTGTCGGAGCAATGCAAAATCCAAAATGTACGCTACGCCCGTTATCCCGATGCGCTGAACATAACCGACCAGCACATCAACCGCAATGAGTATGTGGAACTCTTCTCGTTGCTGGCACGTGGCGCAGCTCTGTTGCCTCAGGGCGACAGTTGCGTGAGCATCAACACCTACACCGACGACGGGCCGCATATCACACAGCCCGTTGAGCCACAGCCAGCCCCGCAACCCGACAATTCTGATAAAGATAAAAAGAAAAAGAAAGAGGGACGTTGGGGTGCTTGGGTGCGAAAACTTGGAGAGTTTATGAATGAAGAGGAATAAAGCGAGATGCATTTAAAACCATAAAAAACGACTACGATTATGGAAGAAAACGATAAATTAAATACTCCGCAAGACAACAGCATGCGCGATATGCTGAAAACGATTGGTGCGAATTCGGGATTCGAAACCACTGAAAAAGAGCAGCCCATTATCAAAGTGGTGGGCGTGGGCGGTGGTGGCAGCAATGCCGTTAACCACATGTATGCGCAAAACATACAAGGCGTGTCGTTTGTCGTGATTAATACCGACCGTCAGGCACTGGAGCATTCACCCGTGTCAAATCGCCTGCTAATAGGCCCTGAAACCACTTGTGGACTTGGTGCCGGCGATGAGCCCGAATGTGCCAGGCTGGCTGCCGAGGAAAGCGCCGAAGACATTGGCCGGCTTTTTGAGGACAGCACCAAGATGGTGTTTATCACTGCTGGTATGGGTGGCGGCACCGGCACCGGAGCCGCGCCTGTGGTGGCACGCATCGCCCGAGAGCATGGCGTGCTCACTATAGGCATCGTGACCATCCCGTTCCTCTTTGAGGGCAAGAACAAGATTCTTAAGGCTCTTGCCGGAGCCGAGGAGATGAAGAAATATGTTGATGCACAATTGGTGATTAATAACGAGCGCTTAAGTGAGGTGTACCCCGACCTCGATTTCCAAAACGCTTTCGGCAAGGCCGACGACACGCTTTCGGTGGCCGCACAGAGCATATCCGACATCATCACCGTCAACGGCTATGTGAACCTCGATTTTAAAGACGTGAACACCACATTGCGTGATGGTGGTGTGGCCATTATCAGTTCTGGATATGGCGAGGGTGAGCACCGTGTGACTAAGGCCATCAACGATGCACTTGAGTCGCCTCTGCTTAAAAACCGCAACGTCTACGGGTCGAAGCGTGTGCTGTTCAACTTCTCGTTCTCGCCTGAGAGCGATGTGCCGTTTAGGATTGCTGAAATCAGCGAAATGAACGAGTTTATGCTTGACTTCGACGAAGAGGTTAAGGTTATTTGGGGTGCTGCCTATGATAAGTCGCTTGGCGATAAAATAAAGGTCACAATTCTCGCTTCGGGTTTCTCCGAGAATCTGTCGATTGAGGATGAGGCTCCTGAGGCCCTTTTGCAAGGGACTGGTAGACGCCATACTCAAAAAAAGGAAGAAGACAAGCTGCGCCAGACTTATGGCAAAACGGCTGAGCAACAGGAAATCGAACGTCAGACTCGAAACTACTATGTGTTTGATGTCAACGAAATGGACGACGATGAGGTGATAGGCGAAATCGAGCAGACTCCGGCCTACAAGCGCGACCCGAAATTGAAAGCCCAACTGAAGGCCCGCAAGCATGCCGAGCCGGCTCCCGAGCCGCAAAAGGCCACGACGCCCCAGTCGCTGTCGGGCACAGCGGGCAGCATAATGTTCTCATAGCGCACAGGCTTGCCGCGTGTGATGCGACATGGCTTGACGGTTAGCGAATTATTGTGTATTTTTGCACTTGAAATCCAATTGAACTAAAAATAATAGGAGGTAACAAGAATGAGCATTTTTGATCAAGTGAGCGCCGACATACGCACGGCAATGAAAGCCCGTGACCACGAGCGGCTTGAGGCCCTTAAGGGAATAAAGGCTGAACTGCTGCTGCTGAAGACAGCACCCGGCAGTAATGGCGAGGTGGCCGATGCCGATGCGGTGAAGGCTCTTGTGAGAATGAACAAGCAGCGCAAGGAAAGTGCCGAAATCTACACTCAGCAAAATCGTCAGGACCTTGCCGATGTGGAGCTCGCACAGGCTGCCGTGATTTCAGAATTCTTGCCGAAGCAGCTCTCGGATGCTGAGCTGCAGCAAGCCATTAAGGCCATAATCGACCAAGTGGGTGCCACTTCAATGAAGGACATGGGCAAGGTGATGGGCCTGGCTACAAAGCAACTTGCCGGACAGGCTGAGGGTAAAGCCATATCGGCCAAAGTGAAACAACTGCTTGCGCAGTGAGAGTCGCACAGCAGGCTTTTTAATAACGAAAAAACAAAGTTTTTTACATAAATGCTTACACTACAATTAATCAACGAGAATCCTGAAGAGGTGATTCGCCGTTTGGCCGTGAAACAGTTTGATGGCCGCGAACCCATCATGAAGGTTGTGGAACTCGACAAGCAGCGCCGTGCGGCCCAAAAGCAGCGCGACGACAATGCCGCCGGGCTAAATAAGATGGCTGCCCAGATAGGCGCCTTGATGAAACAGGGCAAAAAAGACGAGGCCGCAGCTGCAAAGGAGCAAGTGGCTTCGCTCAAGACAGCCAACAAGGAAATTGACGACAAGCTCAAGGCTATTGAGCATGAGATAACCGAGATACTCCTATCGGTGCCTAATGTGCCCTACGAGGGCGTGCCTGAGGGCAAGACAGCTGCCGACAACGTGGTTGAGAAAACCGGCGGCCCGATGCCCGAGCTGCCCGAAGACGCTCTCCCTCACTGGGATTTGGCAAAGAAATACGGCATAATTGATTTTGACCTTGGCGTGAAAATCACCGGTGCCGGATTCCCCGTCTATGTGGGCAAGGGTGCTCGCCTGCAGCGTGCTCTTATCCAGTTCTTCCTCGATGAGGCCAACAAGGCCGGATATACCGAGATTGAGCCGCCCTATGTGGTGAACGAGGCTTCTGGCCTGGGCACAGGACAGCTTCCCGACAAGGAGGGACAGATGTATCATTGCCAGGTCGACAACTTCTACCTGATACCCACGGCTGAGGTGCCTGTAACCAACATCTACCGTGACGAGATTATACCGCAGGACGAGCTTCCCAAGAAGAATTGCGCCTATTCGGCATGCTTCCGTCGCGAGGCTGGCTCTTATGGCAAGGATGTGCGTGGCTTGAACCGCCTGCACCAGTTCGACAAGGTGGAAATCGTGCGCATTGAGAAGCCCGAGAACAGCTATGCCGCACTTGAGGAGATGAAAGACCACGTGCAAGGCCTTCTTGAGAAACTGGAGCTCCCGTGGCACATCTTGCGCCTTTGCGGCGGCGACATGAGCTTCACGTCGGCAATCACATTCGACTTCGAGGTGTGGTCGGCTGCCCAAAAGCGTTGGCTCGAGGTGAGCTCGGTCAGCAATTTCGAGAGCTACCAGGCCAATCGCCTGAAGTGCCGCTACCGTGGCGACGACAAGAAGACCCACCTGTGCCACACCCTCAACGGCTCGGCTCTGGCTTTGCCGCGCATTGTGGCTGCGATTTTGGAAAACAACCAGACTCCCGACGGCATACGCGTGCCCAAGGTGCTGCAAAAATACACCGGCTTCGACATCATTGACTGATATCGATAGAGGCTTGAAACTTAAGCGCGGGAGGCTCGTTCCCAAGAAGAGGGAACGTAGCCTCCCGCAACGTTTTAGGGTCATGCTCGTAGCCGTCAAGTTTCAACTGAATGTGCATGGACTGCCGCATTTGTCTATAAAAAAGCGTTTGTGGTATATTTGATTTGACCAAACTGATTTTTTGGGGTTAACTTTATAGTGGACGATTACGGGCTAACAGCCCCTCACTAAATAAAATGAGATGTAAATGAGGAAATTTTTAGCAACTGTGGTACTGGCATTGATGCTGCTCACTGCAGCCACGTCGGCCGCTGCCACAATCAATGGCATTGTGGTCGATGTGGCCGACACCACCGAGCTGGTAGGTGCCACGGTGAAACTGATGCGCGCCACCCGCGACAGTGCCTTTGTGGCGGGAACAGCCACCGATGTGAATGGAGTGTTTAACCTCAGTGGAGTGGCTCGAGGACGCTATAAGATAAAGTTCAGTTACCTCGGTTATGCCGATGTGGTGCGCTACGTGACTGTGGGCGCCGACGGCCGCGACGTGAACCTTGGCGCTGTGGGGCTGCAATCAAGTTCGGTGCGGCTCAAAGAGGCCGTGGTGGTGGGCGTGAAGACCCCGATAACCGTCAAGGAAGACACCGTGGAATACAATGCCGACTCCTACAAGACCCAAAGCAACGCTGTGGTGGAAGACCTGCTGAAGCGGCTTCCGGGTGTGGAAGTGGGCAGCGACGGTAAAATCACGGCCAACGGCAAGTCGGTCACCAAGGTGCTGATTGACGGCAAGGAGTTCTTTAGCGACGATCCCACAGTGGCCTCGAAAAACATCCCGGCCAATATGGTCGACAAGCTTCAGGTGATTGACCGCAAGAGCGATTTGGCGCGGCTCACTGGCGTGGACGACGGTGAGGACGAGACCGTGATCAACCTCACGGTGAAGAAAGGGATGAACAACGGCTGGTTTGGTACTGCCACAGCCGGATACGGCACCGACAAGCGCTATACCGGTAACCTGATGGCCAACTATTTCAGCGGCGGCAATCAGCTCACTATAATGGGCGGCGGCAACAACACCAACAATTTGGGCTTTACCGACGGCGGCGCATCGCGTTTTCAGCGCTTTGGCAGCTCCAACGGCATTACCACGTCGCAAAATGTGGGTGTGAACTTCAATGTGGGCACGCGCGACAGTGAGCGCCTGCGAGTGGGCGGCGACATAATGTACTCGCACAGCGACCGCGACTCGCACTCGTCGCGTGACCGCACATATCTCTACACCGACAGCGTGAGCTACTACAACGCCACGTCGCAGTCGCGCGACAAGGGCCACAACGTGCGCGGCGATTTTCGCATCAAGTGGGAGGTTGACTCTCAAAACACCATCGAGTTCAGGCCGAATTTCTCGTTTAACTTCAACAACAGCGTGAAGAGCGACTCTTCGTTGACCCGCATGGCCGATGCGGCCCTCACACCGGTCAACCGCAGCATAAGTTCGGAGTCGAGCCAAGGCCGCAGCTATGAGGCCGCTGGGCAGCTTGTGTGGAACCACAAGGTGAAGTCGCATCCAGGCCGCAGTTTCAGCGCACAGGTGCGCTATAGCTACAGCAACGTCGATGAAGACGGCTCCACCTACACCCGCAATAATTATTATCTCAAGGCCGATGCCGACGAGACTATCGACCAAATATATGACAACCACCGCCGGACCAACGGCGTGAACGGCCGCCTCACATGGACCGAGCCGCTTGGCAATGTGCGCAATGCCCGTTTCCTCACCATTGCCTACAGTGCCAATTACAAAGTGAGCAAGGCCACAAAGACGGTGTACGACATCACCCGCAGTCAAAGCGCTCCGGTTGCACCCGACATGAACGGTGTGATTCTCGACTTGCTGTGTGACCGTAATTTCACCGACTACGTTGCCGGCTATTATGGCTCTTATGCATTGACCGACGGTGTGCTCCTGGCCCAAATCGTGAGCCAGGAACTCGGCCCGGAAATTGACCGCACCTTCAACGAGCGCCTCAGCAACGACTTCCGCAACCGCTATCTCAACCAGTCGATGGATTTCGGCTTCCGCCAGGTGCGCAAGGAATATAACCTCAATGTGGGCTTCTCTGTGCAATCGGCAATGTCGAGCAGCACCGACCTCATCAATTCGGCCCGCAACATCCCGTCGCATTGGGTGTGGTCGGTGGCTCCGTATGCCCGGCTGCGATATAAGTTCAGCAAGACGCGCAATTTAGCCGTTGATTACCGCATGCGCTCAAGCCAGCCGTCGCTCACCCAGCTGCAACCGGTGGCCGACGAGTCAAATCCGCTTAACATAGTGGTGGGTAATCCCGATTTGAAACCCACATTCACGCACCGCATGAATGTGCGCTATAGCGACTTCAATCAGCGTGCCCAACGCAGCGTGATGGCCATGCTTAACGTGAACTATGAGCAAAACAGCATTGTGCGCACCGAGACCACCGACCCGACGACTGGCGGCCGCACTACCACCTATGCCAATGTGAACGGCGTGTGGAATGCAATGGGAATGAACATGCTGAGTTTCCCTTTCACGGCAAGCAAGACTTTCTTCTTCACCAACCACATCTCGGCGCGCTATTCGCAAGCCATAGGCTACACCAACGGCCTGCAAAACAAGAGCGGAACACTCAACGTGAGTGAGGCTCCAGGCTTGGCATTCCGCAATGGTGTGTTCGACATTGAGTTGCGTCCGCGTTACAGCTATCAGCTCACCCACAACTCAGTCCAGACGTCGAGCAATAGGGAAATACACACCTATGGCGGCCAGTTCAACGCCAACTACTCAGCTCCCTTTGGCTTGATTCTGAGCAGCGACCTCTCTTATAGTGCCACATCGGGCTATGCGGCAGGCTATAACACCCGCCAGTGGCTGTGGAATGCCTCGGTGGGCTTCCAGTTCTTGAAGGACAAGACGGCCTCGGTTCAGTTGTCGGTCTACGATATTCTCAATCAGCGCAAGAGCGTGAGCCGCAACGTCACGGCGAGCTATATCGAAGATGTGGCGTATAACTCACTTGCCCGTTACGGCATGCTGACGTTCACCTACCGGTTCACTACCTTCAAGAAAGGTGAGGAACCTAAGGACACTCGTCGCGATGGCCCCCGCGGGCCACGGGGCGAAGGAGGCCGTCCGCCAATGGGACCGCCTCCCGGTGGCCGGTTCTGAGCCACACTCACACCGCAAGGCTTAAAAAAGACAAGGGGCTGTGCAGAATCCAAATCTGCACAGCCCCTTTTAAGCTTTTGGTGCTTAGCGCAATTCGCGCCAAGCGTGTGATGCGCCTTGTGTTATTTAACCACTACCTTGGTGGCTTTGTTGCCGCTCACCACCACATAGATGCCGGCCGGAACGCTCACGCTCTCAACCCCGGCAGCCACTTGTGCTCCAGCCACGGTGTAGACGTTGGCTTTTGCACCTGTAATGGTGATGGTGCCGTTGGCCACGGCCACCTTCACTGCATCGGCATTGATGTTTTCAACACCGCTGGCGTCGGCAAACTCAATAGGAATCAATTGGAGGGCACTCTTGTAGATGCTCACAAATCCCTTGACGGTATACTTCTTTGTGTAGTCGGTGGGGACAACAATCTCGGGGCTGTAGTAGCTCTTGCCCTCGGGGTTCACAAACTGATTGTGGCACACCATGTCGATGGTGCCGTCGTTCATGTTGTAGTTGTTGCTGCCCGATCCGGCCGAGAGAGTCACGTTCTCAACCTTCACAAAGCCGTTGATCATGTCTTGCGACACGTCTTCCAGTGCAAGGGTAGTGGGGGCTACGGCCTCGCCTGCTGTGCCTGCCACAAATGAGGATGCGGTGGGGATCAGCTCAGGCACGTCGTAGTTAGTCTTTTTCGAGCCTTCGATGTTGCTTATCACATCGCCGTTGTTGTATTTCACGTCAAGATCGCCATACACGAGCGTGCTGCCTGTGGCGTCGGTGATGTAGAGATAGCGGCCGTTTTGGTAAACAACTTTCACGTTGCCCGTGATTTTAACCTTTGCATTATCGTCCAGAGCCAGGAATGCCTTGATGTTTTCAACCTCGTTGACCTGTGAGGCCGAGGGGTCTTCGAGCGCCAAGGGCAGGAGTTGGTAGACGGTTGATGTCTTGCCGTAAGATCCAACCACGGCTGTGAGGTTGTAGGCCTTGGTTGTGTCGCTCACGGTCACGCCCATGCTTGAGTAGCCGGCAACCTTGCCCGAAGCGTCGGTTGCAGTGAAGTTTTTGCCGCTGACGCCGCTGAAGGTTACGCCCTTAATGAGCACATAGTGGCCAAACATAGAAGCGTCGATATCGCTCACTTGCACGGTTTCAGGAGTCACGGTCTCGTTGTCTTCGGCTGCCTGGAAGCCGTCGGTGTTATATACGCTAAGCTCGGGCTCGCCGTTGTAGGTGATTTTGTTGCCGAGGAAGCCTGCCGGAATCTTGTCGCCGGTCTTGTAGGTTTGTCCGGTGTTGCCATACACAAGCATATAGCCTGATGCGTCTTTGGTGTAGAGAGCCTGTCCGTATTGGGCAATCACTGTAACGCCGCCTTCAAACTGCACCTTTGTGCTGTCGGCCACCTTTTGGTAGGCGGCGATGTTGGCCACCTTGGTGGCAGTGCCGAAGGTGTAGGCAGCTGTGGCCACGTCGCTGGCGTTGCCGTCTCGGATGGCAATGGCTTTGATTGTGGCGTCGGTGCTAAGTGCGATAGGAGTGCTGTAGAGCGTGGATGCGCTGCTTGGCTCGCTGCCGTCGGTCGTGTAGTAAACGGCAGCTCCGGTGCTCGACGAAGCGATGCTTACGTTGATGGGAGCGTAGTATTTGCCTGCTTTGGGGGTGAACTCAGGTGCGCTGACGTATGTCGACGAGCCACCGGTGTATTCAATTACGATTGTGTTGAATTGAGAGTTGCCGGTGATGGTGATGGGCAGTGTGTTGCTGCTTCCGGTCCACTCAGTGCCTGAGAGAGTGCCCACGGTTGTGGTGCCGGCAAATTTAACGGTGGTAAAAGTGACTTTGGTCATCACCACACCCTCGGGTGCATTGATGGTGAGTGTGCCGCTGTACATGCGCAGGCGGCCGTTAGCCGAGTTCCACAGGCGGTTGGCGTTGCTGCCGCTTGTTTTCGGTGTCACGGTCAGCGTGAAACCGTTTTGTGCGGTCGATGTCACGGTTGTGGTGAAGTCACCATCGCTTGAGGTAGAAGTCGAAAGTCCCTTGATGGTTGGGAACAGTGTGGCATAGTTGTTTGCGATATCGATAGTCTCGGTATCGGCCCATGCCGTGCTTGCCCATGCTAAGCATGCAAGGCAAAGCAGAAGTTTAGTAAAAACTTTTCTCATAAAATAAAAGTGTTGATTGATAAGTGTATTTTCTCTGTGTTTTTGTCGCTCGTTGGTTGGAGTTATGGACAGCCCGCAGGATTGTCCGTATATTCCCCCAATGTTGCAAATTTAATCAATTATTATTGAATGAGATGCAAAGCGAGGGTAAATATTAGGTGTCATTTTTGCGATATTCCTAAAAAGAAACGGGACCGAAGCCGTTGTGGTGGCTACCGGTCCCGTTATGGCTTTGGCCGTCGGGTGGGGTGCGTCAGTAGACGAATGCGAAATTGTCGACCCACAGGGTCATGCCCACTGTGCCTTCATAGGCCGTGCCGCAGCCCGACGAGGCCATGACCAGCACGTGTGTGGGTGTGGCGTTGGCATCGTCCCATTTTTCTTCGGTCACTGGCACCATTTTGCCCTTGCTGTTGCGGGCATAATATGATTTTGCCTTCGGGATGAGTCCCATCCAGCTCTGGTATCCGCTGTGGTGGGTGATGTCGCCATACCACACCGGGATGCGGTGGTTGTTAACCCATCCGCTGGTGGTGGTGCCAAATCGTTGCCGGCCGGTGCCCACGCGGGCTGCGTGCAGGTTGCCCTTTGCGTCTTCCCAACGGCGTTGCAGGATGATGAACACCTCGGCGTAGTCGCGGCCGCTGAGGGTCTTCTTGGAGCCGAATCCGCTCGAATAGATGCGGTTGCCGCGCGGAGCCACCATGCGGTAGTCGAATTGCAGGTAGCGTGGGCGACCTGTGAAGCGGATGCCCATTTCCATTTTGCTGTAGGGGTTCTTGGTGCTTGATATCGGCTCGAACATGTGTCCGAGGAATATGCTGCCGCTCACCAGCACGTCCATGTTGATGATGCCAAGGGCCTTCACATGCTCAAGCAAGGTGGTGAGTTTGGCGCATTTGCCGCTTCCGTGTTTGTCGGGGAACACAGCGTTGCTGGTCTTCACCACGCCCATCACTTTAGCGTAGACGTTGCAGGTGGCCCATGGCGAGCCGCCTTGATTGGAATATGCTATGTTGCCGTTGATGGTCTTTGTGGGGCCGATGGCGTAGATTGTCTTTGTGTCGCCGCCAATCACGCTCGATTCTTTGATGTTGCGGGTAATCCACTGTTCAAAGTTGCCGTAGTTGATTTGCTGCACGCGTTGCGCGCTTGCCGTGAAACTTTGCACACCTGCAACCATTAGAGCCGCAGCTGCTATTAAAGTTGTTTTTTTCATAATTGTCAAAACCTTGTTTTTTATGTTGTCCTATTCTGTCTTGTTCTTTGTCGTCTGTAGTCATTTCGATGCGGCCTGGCACAGTAGCCAGTGGCCTATTTTGCAGTAGATGCATTTGCGTGCATCGCAATATTCGCGTTTAAGCTCGATTACGGCCTGTGAGGTGAGGGCGTCGGGCACCTTGATGCCGGCTTGCGTGAAAGCGCTCACAATTGAGTTCCGCTCGGGTCTCAGGCTTTCGAGCTGGTTCACCGCGCGGTCAATGAGGTTGTAGTCGTTGGTGATTTCACCGCGGGCATAAAGCAGCGGCGCCACCACGTTGATGAGCACGATGTCAATCGACCCTTGCCCCAATGCCGGCGTCTGTCTTGGCTGCTCGCTGCCGAATGTGAAGTGCCTGCTCCAGTAACCTTCGAGGTTGACGGTGAACAGCTGCCTCATCTCTTTCTCGCCGTTGGCATCGAGTATGCTGGCCATGAGATTAAAACCGCCATACACGAAGTGGGCGAGCATGGCAATGCGCCTGAACGGGAAGTTTTGCGGCCTTATGCGAAACAGTTTCCAGGCTTCGGGCTCCATGGCCTTCAGTTGGAACTTGTCGGCCAGGAATGCGTATTCGCGCACCAGTTGCCTGCAATATGCGTCGGTGGCGTCGACCGCTGTGTCGAGCAGTCCGGCCTGACCCATGAGCAGGGCCTCGATTTGCAGCATCGAGTCGCTGTGCTTGCCCAGCAGTCTCAGCGGCGTGCGACGCGCAAGGCGTTCGAATGCCTCGTTGTTGATTCCGAATCCCAGTGCCCGTGCCAGTGTCACATAGCACACGTCTTCCCAACTGCCGTGATACAGGTCGAGGAGCGAGTGGGTGCGTTCCACCTTGCGGTGCAGCCGCTCAAATGCCAGCCGCTCAATCCACTCGGTGATGGTGATGTGTGGAATGTGGGGGATTTGCGGTGCGCACGGCAGTTGCACCCGCGAGCCCACCAGCGACGTATAGCGCTCGTTGAACCGTGGCGACACCTCAAGCACCATTTGCGGAATGCGTTCGCCGTTGCTGCGGCGCACGGGAGCATCGTCCTTTTCCACCACATGCAATATCACGCTGTCGTAGGCGCGGTCGGTGTCGTGCCCGTGCCGTCGCCAGTCGCTGGCGCGCACGTGAATCTCCACGTTGCCCACCCACATTTGGCCGTCGATTTCCACCTTTGCGTTGAAGAAGTCTGGGCCAGAGTCGGTGTTGAGCAACCCGGGGTCAATCACCCGCACCTTGCGGCCGTCGTTGGTGTGCATCTCGGCACTGAGCCACAGTCGGTGTTGCCACACGTATTGCATCAGCTGTTCCATGTGCTTGTAAAGTGTTGGTTATGAGTGTGTCATGGCAATGTTTACCATTGCTGTACCAAAACGAACTGCTAAATTACTCCTTTTGCGGCCATTATGCAAAAATAGAAGCCCTTTTCCGCCTTTTTGCAAAGAGGAGAAGGAATATGAACCACAGTTTTCACTGTGGCAAGCCGTGATGTGCCTTGGCCAGTTGCCTGGGGACTATAGCCCTATGGGTGGCTTTTGGAATGTGTCGCGCGACAGGTCGATGAAGAAATCGTATTGCATCACCTCGCAAATGCGCTGAAGCAGGCGCGTGTCGATTGATTTGCGGTGGAAGATGTTGTACACATTGGTACGCTCGCATGGTATGTTGTCGGCAAGCCAGCGTGCCGTACGTCCGTCTTGCTTGAGAACAAATTTGATTCTCTTGCCTATGTGCATGGCTGGACTTTGGGGGTTGTCGTAATTCATAATAGAGTAATGTTAGCGTTGAGTTGTTTAGTAATGTTTAAAAAACGCATGCCGCGTCAAAATCTCATTGGCGATTCTCATAAATGCTCATGAGATCATGGTAATTACTGCAAATATAGCGAATTATTGCGTATGTGTAAACAAAAACAGATTTTTTGCCAAAAAAATCCTGTTGATGGCCATGTGGCTCTAGGGGGGGATGCTCCCGCTATGGCGGCACGTGCGGGGCCCGACAGCACAGGCGCATTGCGGCCGTGGTTTTGATTTGAGAGGATAATTCACTAACTTTGCACACAATATTCAATAAGCAAACAAATTACACGCAATCTACATAATGAATATCTTAGAATTAAGCGAACAAGAGATTGTAAGGCGCAACAGCCTTCAGCAATTGCGCGACATGGGCATCGACCCCTATCCCGCAGCCGAGTATGTGGTGACAGCATATAGCGACGACATCAAGGCCAACTTTAGCGACGATGAGCCTCAGCGCCAGGTGAGCATAGCCGGCCGTATTATGAGCCGGCGCATTATGGGCAAGGCATCGTTCCTCGAACTTCAAGACTCGAAAGGCCGTGTGCAGGTGTATGTGAGCCGCGACGACCTTTGCCCCGAAGAGAATAAAGACCTGTATAACGTGGTGTTCAAGAAGCTGCTCGACATTGGCGACTTTGTGGGTATAGAGGGCTTTGTGTTCCGCACCCAAATGGGCGAAATCACTGTCCACGCCAAGTCGCTCAAGCTGCTCAGCAAGTCGCTCAAGCCGCTGCCCGTGGTCAAGATGAAGGACGGCAAGGCTTATGACTCATTTGACGACCCGGAGCTCCGCTACCGTCAGCGCTACGTCGACCTGGTGGTCAACGATGGTGTGAAAGACACCTTCCTGAAGCGTGCCCGTGTGCTTGAAACCATGCGTGGCGTGCTCAACGGCGCAGGTTATACCGAGGTGGAGACTCCCACGCTGCAGGCCATTGCCGGCGGCGCAAGTGCCCGTCCGTTTATAACCCACTTCAATGCACTCGACGTCGATATGTATATGCGCATCGCCACCGAGCTTTATCTCAAGCGCCTTATTGTGGGCGGCTTTGAGGGCGTGTATGAAATAGGCAAGAACTTCCGCAACGAGGGCATGGACCGAACCCACAACCCCGAGTTTACCTGCATGGAGCTCTATGTGCAGTATAAGGACTACAATTGGATGATGAGTTTCACCGAGCAGCTGCTCGAGAAGATATGCATTGCCGTCAACGGCTCGTGCGAGAGCGTGATCGACGGCAAGACCATCAGCTTCAAGGCTCCTTATCGCCGTCTGCCCATCCTCGACGCCATCAAGGAGAAGACCGGATATGACCTCAACGGCATGGACGAGGCCCAGATACGCGAAGTGTGTGGCAAGCTCAACATGGAAATCGACGAGACCATGGGCAAGGGCAAACTCATCGACGAGATATTCGGCGAGTTCTGCGAGGGCACATTCGTTCAGCCCACCTTCATTACCGATTATCCCGTGGAGATGTCGCCGCTCACTAAGATGCATCGCAGCAAGCCCGGGCTGACCGAGCGCTTCGAACTCATGGTCAACGGCAAGGAGCTGGCCAATGCCTACAGCGAGCTCAACGACCCCATCGACCAGGAAGAGCGCTTTAAGGAGCAGATGCGCCTTGCCGACAAGGGCGATGACGAGGCAATGATTATCGACCAGGACTTCTTGCGCGCCTTGCAATACGGCATGCCGCCCACAAGCGGCATCGGTATTGGCATTGACCGTCTGGTGATGCTCATGACAGGCCATTCAACCATTCAAGACGTGCTGCTGTTCCCGCAGATGCGTCCCGAAAAGGTGGCTAAGCGCGACAAGGAAGAGGCGTTCACCGCACTGGGCATTCCCGCCGAGTGGGTGGCTCCTATTCAGAAAGCTGGTGTGCTCACGGTAGATGCGCTTGCGGCACTCGACCGTCCGGGCAAGCTCTTCCAGGATTTGCTCGACATCAACAAGAAATACAAACTTGGCTACAAGACCCCCACAGCCGATGAGGTGAAGCAGTGGGTCGATGCCGCCAAGGCCGCTAAGGCATAACAGCCTTTTGGCGCGAAACACAGTTAGCCATGCGTCGGCGGTGTGATTTCACACTTGCCGGCGCATGCGCATATTAAGGCCTCTTGCCAGTGTGTGGCAAGGCTGTTTCCCGGTGACAGATGATTGACATAAACTCAATAGAATTCTACTCCATAGCCCTCTTTGTGGCAGTGGCATTGATAGGACTCATATTTGGAGAGAAAACTCACTCTCCGGCCACAACCGATATTGTGCCGCTTGACCTGAAATGGCCACATGCCGCAATGCCGCAGCCGCAATCGGCCGATGAGGCACCCTCGGTGGTGATGCTTGCCGCCACACCCGACGGGCAGGTGACGCTTACCCGCACGGGCCTTAGCCTGCGGCCGGGCGACACGGCTTTTATTGTAGCCACTGTGGTCGACAACAAGCTGAAGATTGTGGAGAAACAAGGCACGCACACCACGGTTGCCGTGTGGCCCGAGCAGTGCGAGGCCCGTGCTGTGCTCGGCTTTTGGGGCGCAGGGCGCAAGTTCCACGTGCGCTATGAGAGTGAGCTGACGGGGCAGTGGGGTACGTGCGTCATGGCAAACGCCGATGGCCGTGTGGCACGCATTGAGTTGAAATACTGACATCCCCCATCAATAGGCGTGCGAACGTACACGGCTCCGGCCGTTGTGAGCCATGGCTACACGATAAAGCGGCGGCGCGTTGTGGCCCCAGGCACAATTAAAGCCCCCTCAGCACAATTTAAGAGGAATAAATGCGTTAAAACATAAGATAGTATTTGTTGAAAAAAACATAAAGACAACACGATATGATAAAGAAGCTATTTTTGCTGCTGCTGATGTTGCTGCCGTGCGCTGCCGCCACGGTGAAGGCACAGTATGGTGTGGGCGACTGGAAAATCCATGCCACATTTTCGGGCCAGAATGTGCAGAACGTTATCGACACTGGCGACAAAGTGTATTATCTGGTGAGCAACAACCTCTTCTGCTACGACAAGGAAACGCAGGAGAACGAGGCACTCAACAAGCGTAACTACCTGAGCGATGTGCTCATCAAGCAGATATACTACAACAGCTACAAGAAATATCTTATGGTGGTGTATGACAACAGCAACATTGATGTGATTGACAGCAATGGCAAAGTGGTCAACATCCCCGACATCAAGGATGCAATCCTCACGTCGGACAAGGCAATCAACGACGTGACGTTCACGCAAAAGGCTGCCTACCTTGCCACATCGTTTGGCTATCTGGTACTCAACGACACAAAATATGAGGTGAAGGAGTCGCGCATCTACAACCTGTCGATGAAGTCGGTGGCAGTGGTGGGTAGCACATTGCTGCTTAGTTGCAACAACGGTACTCTCTACTATGGCGGAGTAGACGAGGCTCATGAGTATCTGGGCACATTCAAGAGCTTCGCAGTTGAGGCCGGAAGCATTTTCCCAATCAGCAACGACCGCTTCTTCTACACCACCGGCTACCTGTTCAGGTTCTCGATGGCTCTCGATGCCGACGGCAACGCCACATTCTCGGCCGACAGCATTTGCAATGCCGCTCCCACCACATTGCAGAAGACCCCGTCGGGATTCATTGCCAACTTTTCTCCGGCCAAGTCGTTTTATTTCACATTCGATGCTGATGGCAACAACGAAAAGCAGGTGTCAAACTCATCGAACGAATTGCTCAGCAGTGCCTCCGAGGGTAAGTGGTGGGCTCTGGGCAACAACGGTCTGCGCCTTATCGACAACGGAACAGCCGGTGAATACTTCAAGCCAAACTGCATCGACATTGCCCTGCCGTTCTACACTACGTTCAATAAGCTCAACAACAAACTGTACGTCAGCTCGGCCGGCACCAACTCGTTTTTCTCGTATCAGTTCACACCCACAGCCATCAACACTTACGATGGTACCACGTGGGCCGATATAACCCCATCGACAAGTAACTACAACACTGTGATACCCGGACATAGCAGTATCAAGGACGGCACTGGCACATATTGGGTTACATGCGACCCCGATGATGCCGATACCTACTACCTGGGCTCATGGTGGTATGGCGTGCTGAAGGTGAAAGGCAATGAGGTGATTCAAGCCTATAACTGGAACAACAGCCCGCTCCTCAACGTCAGTGGCTACTTTTGCCACGGTGTGCCCGTGATTGACCGCGCCGGCACATTGTGGATTACACAGACATCAAACACCACTGCTCCCATCGTGGCCCTGCCCAAAGCCAAACGACAGCTTACCACGGTGACCAAGAGCGACTGGATAACACCCAACATTGCCAACATGTCGTCGAACAAGCGTGCTTGTGTGGTTGCGTCGAAATATACCGACGACAAGGTGTTCACTGCCGGCGACTATCAAAATCCCGTGATTTTCTTCAACGATGGTGGCGATCCAAGCTCTACCATCAAAAGCGTGAGCTATAGCCAGTTTACCGACCAAGACGAGAAGGTGTATTCGTGGAACTACATCTATTGCTTTGCCGAAGATCAGAACGGAAAGGTGTGGATGGGCAGTGACAACGGCGTGATTTCATTTGACCCCAAAAACGCCTATGCGTCAAACTTCCGCATCAACCACATAAAGGTGCCGCGCAACGATGGTACCAACCTTGCCGACTATCTGCTCGACGGACAGCAGGTGAATTGCATTGCCGTCGACGGCTCAAACCGCAAGTGGATTGGTACTAACGCCTCGGGTCTGTTCCTCGTCAGCGCCGACGGCTCTCAGATTATCAAGCAATTCAACACGTCGAACAGCTACTTGTCGTCTAACACCATCTATAGCGTGTGCTGCAACCCCAACAGCAATTCGGTGTATGTGGTCACAAGCAGTGGCTTCCTCGAATATATGAGCGACTCCACACCGGCCGAGGACGACTACAGCAGCGTCTATGCATATCCCAACCCTGTGCGCCCCGACTTCACGGGCCTGATCACCATAAAGGGACTTATGGACAACTCACTTGTGAAAATCGCCGACCCGTCGGGCAACGTGGTGAAGCAGCTCAAGTCGAATGGCGGCATGGCCACTTGGGACGGCTGTAACGAAAGCGGCACTCGTGTCAAGACAGGCGTGTATTTCGTGCTGGCCTCGCAAGGCGATAGCGACGGCAACCAGTCAGCCGTTACAAAAATCATGATTATCCGTTAATCAGGATAAAGCTTCAACTGTCACATCAAGGGGGTTGCATTGCAATAGCGCAATGCAGCCCCCTTGAATTATACATGTGCACGTGCAAATTCATTCAGTGCCCCGAAACGTCTTGCAGCGTTTGCTACTTGCGGTATGCTGTTGATAATTAGATGATTATCAGTAAAATAAAACCGCCAATCGTTTCCCAACGACTGGCGGTATCAAACCTTAAAAATCTAATCCTATGAAAAAACTATGCACAAAGGTAACATTTTAGTTTGACATTGTTGTTATATATTCAACAAAAACCGTGGTGCGTAACACAAAAACCTTTGAGAACCATTCAGAATACCTCGGTGTTGGACTTGCTGTTGGACTCTACATTTCCGGATAAAAACGCCCCAATGTGTAGATTTTGTTGTTATTTTGCAATAAATTAAGAATTTTTCCGTCATCTGTAAAATGACGTAGTCATTACGGCAAGGTTTTCACGCCATAGGTGCGAGCAAGATGATTGCAAAATCAAGCGGTTCGTTACCTATCATTGTCGTATACCTACATAGCGTCCGTAGACACCGACCAACCATCATAAGCCTCGAGGCTTTCGGCGTTGTATCTGCGTTGTTCTACAGTATCCCTCTTTTTATTCTTCCTATCCTATTGATTATCAATGGGTACACAAATTGTCAACTTCGAAGCCTTTTCTTTGGGAAGCTATTCAGAACCAACGAAAAGAGAATT
>CAVDUV010000003.1:0-179086 GCA_963612465.1 Bacteroidaceae bacterium
TACAAGGCTTCGGGCAGGATATTTATGCTCTTTTGAGTTTTAGCGGACAGCAATAAAAAAAAATATGTTACTGTCTCTTTGGGACTGGCAGTCCGGTTTCCTAACCCGGCTGCCGGGTGTTGTCTTGGCCTATGCCGTGGCGCGTGCGTTCCAGCGCGCACAATGAGTGTGACCTCACGCCATGGTGGGGCATGCAAGCTTCTGCTTTATATCAGGGATTTTGAGTGGCTCAATGTTTCGTCTTATTGCTTGGGCCGGGTGCTGCGCCTCGGTGTCAGCCGACAAAGAGCCAAGTGCCGTTTGGGTTCTCGCGGTTTGTCTGTTCTGGTTCCTGATACTATTTTTGTCCTTATTTGATAACGATGCTAAAGTAATGCTTTTATGTGTTTTTTGCAAACGCATGGCGCACTTTTTTAGGCAAATGGTGTGCATAGGCACATAATAAATGCCTTTTGGAACAGTTTTGGCTGTTGCTTGGCTTCCTCCTATGACTTATGGCGGGAAATCAAAGGTGGCGCTGCACAAACTCGCCGCTGTCGCCCTTGGCCGCCTGATGCTTTTTCCGTGCCTTCTCCTGTGGCTGCAGGGTGCCGTTATCCCCACTTGCCTGTGTGCCTTGGCCGCTGTGGGCGGCGAGTGCGCAAAGCTCATTGTAGCCGTCGGCAGAGCACTGGATGATGGCAAAGCGGTCGCCCTCAAACTCGTTGCGTTGCCCCACGTAGGTCACGGCCACAAGGCGGCTGTGGAACTTCCATGCCGAGAGCAGGGTGGTGTCGCCTGCCACATAGTGCGGCTGGCCGTAGTGGCTTGCAAGCAGGTTCTCGATGGCGCGGAACCGCTGGCGGCGCACGTCGGCGGGCAGTGTGTCGGTGGCGCATCCCGGGTCGATGGTCACATAGATGCCAAACAGTGGACGCGGAAACTGCGACGCATACATGCCCTCGATGTTGGTGATGCGGCCGCACCCGAGCGGGATAGGCCCGTTGCCGGCAAACATCGACTCGATGCTCGACACCGCCGTAAACACCGTGGCTCCCACCTTTATGCGGCCCAAGAACTCGTCGGTGGCGGCATTTTCAAGGCTGTCGTCGACCTGCTTGTAGCGGATTGAGTCGATGGGCTGGTTGGCCTTGAAGGGGAATATCGGCAGCCTGGCCACATTCTTCTCGTCCTCGTCAGAAAAAACGAATGCGGTGCTATGCTTGTGGTAGAAATAGCTGATGGCCCCCCATTGCCACACAGTCAGCGTGACCAGCAAAAGAGCCGCACACTCCACCCACAGCCACATGTTGCTCCGCGAGAGGCGGCCTTGGCTTTGCGGGTCGGCCTTGCACTTCAGGAAAGATGCAGATGCCCACACTGCGAGCGCTATCAGCGCGGCGGTCAGGAAAAAAGTGCGGCCGCAGGTCTCGAAGAAGAAAAACAGGGTTAGTGAAATGAGGAAAAACAAGTAATGCATAACGCTTGCCTCGGTTTTTTTGGGGGGGTGATTTTTTTATTTCGTTTTCTGATTATAATCTTATGTGTGCGCTTGCCACTGTTGAGGACTCACTACAGTTTGCCGTGGTCCACATAGCTGTAGTGCGTTTGGCGGCACACTATTATATGATCCACAAGCTCGATGCCTATTGCCTGGCATCCGGCGGCCATGCGCTTGGTGAGCTCGTCGTCGGCCCGGCTGGGAGTGGGGTTGTTGCTGGGGTGGTTGTGCGCCAGCACTATGCCGTCGGCTTGCCGCTCGAGCGCGTGCCGCAATATCTGCTTCACGTCGGCCACCGTGGCCGAACCTCCACCCGAGCTGATGCGCACCCGTCCCTTCACGCGCTTGGCCCTGTTGAGCAGCACCATCCACATCTCCTCGTGGTCCAGGCAGTCCATGTCGGCCCGCAGGTAGCGGTAGGCATCATCGCTGCTGCAAATCTGGAACCCGTCGACAAAGGGCTCTTTCTGGTAGCGGCGTGCAAGTTCGAGTGCCGAGCATATCTGGATGGCCTTCACCTCGCCAATGCCCGGAAACTTCCTGATTTCGGCCATCGACAGGCGCACCAGGTTGTAGAGGCGGTTGTCGGTGCTCGTCATGATGCGCTGGCACAAGTCGACCACCGAGCATCCGCGCACCCCGGTGCCTATGATGGTGGCCAGCAGCTCGGCATTGGTGAGCGACTGGAATCCCTGCGTGAGGGCCTTCTCCCGCGGGCGGTCTTCGGCTGCGGTGGTGGTCTTCAGCGATTTGCACTCGTCGGCAGGCTTGGGCTGCTCCATGCTGTCGGTGTGGTCGGTTTTGGGGTCCATGGCGGTTGGCGTTTTGGGGTGTGTGGCTATTTTCCTTTGCGCATTGCTATCTCCTGCTCAATGTTGCGCCCGTGGCCCAGCAGAATCTTCCACGTGAAGGCTTGGATGAACCCCACGCCGTAAGACCCCAGTTGCACAAAACTGGTGACCACGGCAAGCAGCGAAATCACAAGGCTGCGGGTCGATGCCAGTGCGCTCACCCACAGCATGGCCACATAGAGTGCCAGCGGCAGGATGGCCCACCAGTGCCACAGCACCGAGAGCAGTACCAGTGCCAGGCAGCCCAGCACAAACACCGCCGGCAGGCAGTGAACCAGCTTGAGAGAGTCGGGGTAGAGCAGCTTGAGCGTGATACGCGACATGCCGAACACGTAGGTCTGGCGGGCAAACTTGCTCAGACTCGTGCGGCGCTTGTGATACACAAACGCCTCGCGGATGAGGCTGATGGCAAACCCGGCCTTGCGGATGCGGGTGCTCATGTCGATGTCTTCGCTGAACATTTCGCGGAAGCCGCCCACCTTTTCCCACACTTGGCGCGAATAGCCCATGTTGAACGAGCGTGGCACAAACTTCTCGAGCTGCACCTTGCCGCCGCGTATGCCGCCAGTGGTGAGAAATGCCGTCATCGAGAAGCTGATGGCTTTCTGCACCAGCGTGAAGTCGCTGCTTGCCGCGTCGGGGCCGCCGAAGCAGGGCACGTAGTGCTGCTTGAGTGCCGAGCTGAGCTTAGTGAAATAGTCGGGCGGAATCACACAGTCGCTGTCGAAAAACACGAAGTAGCTGCCGCTGGCGCGCTCAATGCCGTAGTTGCGGGCTATGCTGCGCCCCTCGTTGTCCTTATAGTAGTAGTGCACGTCGACCTCGCCGGCCCATTTCTCAACCACCTCGCGGCAAGGCTGGGTGGAGCCGTCTTCCACTATCATCACCTCAAAGTCCTTGCACGATTGGGCTGCAAGGCTCTTGAGCAGGTCGTCGACCTCGTCACACCGGTTATACACCGGCACTATCACTGAAAAGTATGGCATATCGTCAGTTTGCGTTTTGTTTCAGGCAAATTTAATAAAATCCACCCACTCCCGCAATAGCATGGCCGCTGCGGCCGCCACAAGCCCGCTTGCCACCCGCTGCGAGCCTTCCCGTGGCAACCTTAAATCACTATGTGTCATGCCTTAGTAAGGAAGATGGCTATTGCACTGTAGAAAAAAATTGCATACCTTTGCATACTTTGCGCTTTTTTCTGGCACCCGGTGAGGCAGCCATGGCGCAAGGGCGCTTTAAGAAATTGATATCCATAAATATATAACTTTTTGACTGATGACTGAACGTGATTTTACATCAACCTTTCGCCGCCTGCTGGCCGCCTGTGCGGTTCTGACGGCTGTGATAGCGGCCCAGGCAGCCGTGCCCGCAGGATACTACTCCTCGCTCAACGGCAAGTCGGGCCAGGCTCTTAAGAATGCCGTGCACGACCTTGTGGCCAACCACACCGTGGTGAGCTACGACAACATGTGGACCTACTACCCAAGCACCGACTGCTACCCCGACAACAAGCAGCACGTGTGGGACATGTATAGCGACAACACCTATTACTTCAACGGCACCCGCTCGGTGAGCGGCATGAACCGTGAGCACTCTTTCCCCAAGAGCTGGTGGGGCGGCGCCGTGGTCGACGCCTATACCGACCTCAACCATCTATATCCTGCCGACGGCCCTGCCAACATGGCCAAGAGCAACTGGCCGCTGGGCGAGGTTTCGACAGCCTCGTTTGACAACGGCGTGACGCGCGTGGGCTCGCCTGTGAGCGGCCAGGGCGGCGGCGCCGGATCGGTGTTTGAACCCGACAACCGCTACAAGGGCGACTTTGCGCGCACCTATTTCTATATGGCCACTTGCTATCAAGACTATAAGTGGAAATACACTTACATGGTGAGCAACAGCTCTTGGCTCACGCTCAACGACTGGTCGATAAAGCTGCTGCTCAAGTGGTCGCGCCAGGATCCCGTGAGCGACAAGGAGACGGCGCGCAACGATGCCGTGTATCGCATTCAGAACAACCGCAACCCATTTATCGACCACCCAGAACTGATTGAATACATCTGGGGCGACAAGGCCGGACAGGTCTACAACGTCGACGACACCACATCAATCCAGGGCGAGCCCACACTCATCACGCCCACCCAAGGCACTGTGCTCGACTTTGGCGAGGTGGCTCTGGGCAAGAGCCTCAACCTCACCTTGTGGATAAAGGGCAAGGACATCAGCAACAGCCTGAGCCTGCAGCTCTACCGCTACGACTACCAGATGTTTTCAATCCCGGTGACTTCGGTCGACCGCTCACAGGCCAATTCGGCCGACGGCTACCCGCTCACCATCACCTACACCCCCACCGCACTGGGTCAGCACCGTGCCAAGTTGCTCGTGAGCGACGGCGGACTGGTGGGCAGCGTGGGCGTGGAGCTTAACGCGCAGTGCAAGCCTGTGCCGTCGCTGTCGGCTGTCACTGCACTGCCGGCACAGGAAATCACCGATTCGAGCTATGTGGCCACTTGGACTGAGTGTGCCGACACGGTAGACTACTACATAGTCACCCGCACCGTCTATGGCAGCAACGGCAGCATAGTGAGCCGCGACGAGGTGCGCTCCGACGAGGCTTTCTGCGCCTTCAACGACCGCCACGCCGGCGAGGTCCACACCTATTCGGTGCGTGCCTGCCGCCTCGGTTATGAATCGCCTGAGAGCAACGTGATCACCATCGACGCAAGTGGCATCACCGGCGTTGAGGCTAGCCGGCCGGTGTCGTTTATCGCTGTCGACGGTGGAGTGCTTGTGAAGTGTGGCGAACCGCTGAAGGCTGTGCGCGTCTACAACGCAAGCGGAGCTCTTGTGGCCTATTACGGCTCGTTGCAGACCGACGACCGCATACTCTTGCCCGGCGGCGTGTATGTGGTCACTGCGGCCAACAGCTCTCGTCCGGCAAAACTTGTGGTGAAGTGATGAAGCCCAAGCGAGTCGGTGTGGGCTCTGTTTAAGTCCACTTGACTGCACGATATTTTAGCATAATCTGCGCGCATGACGTTGTTTGCAACGCTTTGCGTGCAGATTCTTTTTTTGGGGTGCTTATGCCTTGAGCGGCTTAAAACGGCAAAAAACACCCTAAATTGTGTGCGGTGGCGTAAAAAAAACAAAAAAATTAGGAAAAGTGAATATTGTGCCTTACTTTTGCCGTGATATGAGACACCGACTGATAATATTACTCGCTGTAGCAGCCCTTGCAGGGGGCGGATTCAGCGTTGTGGCCGAGCCCGACGGAGCGCGCATTGAGCTTTCGACCGGTGTGGCTCGCGTTGAAGGCGGTGTGGGACGCATAACCCTCACGGCAGCCAGCGGCACGGGTGCGGTGTTTCAAATCTATTCCATCACGGGCCAGCTATTGAAAGAAGTGAAGCTTGAAGCCGACACACACACCAGCGTAGACGTGCCCAAGGGCTTCTATGTGGTGCGCTACAACAATCAGTGGTCGCGCAAGGTGGTGGTGAAGTGATGGCCCTGCTGAACTAATTAGATTTCCAAAGAAACATAGAGGGATGACGTGCTTGCGCACGCCATCCCGTTTGTTTATTCCCGCCCGTGCGTGGTGTCCGTGCAGGGCGTTGCGGCCATAATCGTGTGGCAAAAAAAGCATACCCCACAATTTTCTTGTGAGGCATGCTTGTGCGTTTGGTGCGTGGAAAGCGCGCCGCGATGGTCAGAACACGGGCTTCTCGCCGGTGTTGGCCAGGAAGTTGTCGCCCTCAAGTGGGGGCAGGGGAGCGCTGCTCTGTGAGTTCATGCTCGATTCGTAGGTGCCCACCTCGTCGCCAAGCAGCGAGTCTTCCCAGTTCTCGAATTTTGCGAAGTTTTTGCGGAACCGCATCTTCACCGTGTCAACGGCACCGCTACGGTGTTTGGCCACAATGAACTCGGCGAGGCCGCGTATGTCGTTGCCCTCGGCATCAACTCCCGAGCGCACGTAGTATTCCGGACGGTGAATGAAGCACACGATGTCGGCGTCTTGCTCGATGGCTCCCGACTCGCGGAGGTCGCTCAGCTGTGGCCGCTTGTCGTCGCGCGTCTCGGTCGAACGGTTGAGCTGCGACAGTGCGATAATGGGGATTTGGAGCTCTTTGGCCAGCTGCTTGAGCGAGCGCGAGATGGTGCTCACCTCCTGCTCGCGGCTGCCAAATTTGAGTCCGGTGGCATTCATCAGCTGCAGGTAGTCGATGATGATTATCTGCACGTGCTTTTCCCTCACAAGGCGGCGTGCCTTCGACCTCAGCTCGAATATCGACAGCGACGGCGTGTCGTCGATATACAGCGGTGCCGAATATAGGTTCTTGATGCGTCCCATCAGTTGGTCCCACTCGTTGGGGGCAAGCTGGCCGCTCTTGATTTTCTCACCCTCGATTTCGCACACGTTGCTTATTAGGCGGTTCACAAGCTGCAGGTTCGACATCTCGAGCGAGAACACCCCCACCGGCTCGTTGAGGTCTACGGCCATGCTTTTAGCCATTGAGAGCACAAAGGCCGTCTTACCCATTGCCGGGCGGGCTGCGATGATGATAAGGTCGCTGTTTTGCCAACCCGACGTGAGCTTATCGAGGTCGGTAAATCCGGTCTGCAGTCCGCTCAAGCCGTTTTCGCGCTTTGCCGCCTCCTCGATTTTTTTCAGGGCCTCGCTGATCACGGGGTCGATTTGCGTCACGTCGCGCTTGAGTGTGCTCCTGTTAAGCTCAAAGAGTTTACCCTCGGCTTCCTGCAAGAGGTCCCACACGTCGATCGACTCGTCGAATGCCATGGTGCCAATCTGCGAGCTGAAGGTGATGAGCTGCCGTGCCAGATATTTCTGGGCTATGATGCGGGCGTGGTATTCGATGTTGGCGGCCGACGACACGCGCCCGGTTAGCTCCGAGATGCGCAAGGCACCGCCCACTTTCTCCAGGTTGCCTTTCTTGCGCAGCTCCTCGGTCACGGTGAGCATGTCGATGGGGCGCTGCTGCACGCCCAGCGACTGTATGGCGTCATACACCATCTGGTTGGCCGGGTCGTAGAACGACTCGGGCTTCAATATCTCGCCCACTTCGGCGTAGGCGTCTTTCTCAAGCATGAGGGCGCCAAGCACTGCCTCTTCCACCTCGGTGTCTTGTGGTTGCTTCTTCCCGAGCTCCGACACCACTTCGGGCGTGTGCTGCGGGCGGCGTGTGTTGCTCCGCTTGTTGTGTTCTGTTACTAAGTCGTCAAATGCCATGATTATGCGCGTCTGTTTTTCGTTAATTGTTTTGTGGTGCAAATATACTGCTTTTGCCTCACAGGCCGGCATGCTTGGGCTGGCAAGTTATCCACATGTTGCTGTTGACAAGTGCCCGGCGGCTGCCGGCAAAAAAACACACAGCGCCATTCCGCAAGGGTGATGGCGCTGTGCATAACTATCTTTATGGCTGAGTCGCGGCTTGATTAGCGCACGCGTCCCACGTAAGAACCGTCGCGGGTGTCAACCTCAATTGTCTCGTCGACGTTGATGAACAGGGGCACACGCACTGTGGCTCCGGTCTCTACGGTGGCAGGCTTCAGTGTGTTGGTGGCTGTGTCGCCTTTCACTCCAGGCTCGGTGTAGGTGATTTTGAGCTTGGTCTTGACGGGCATTTCAGCAAAGAGCACCGACTCGGTAGAGGCATCGGTAACCACGTCGACCACGTCGCCTTCTTTCATGTAGTCTACGCCAGTGATTACAGCTCGGTTGATTGGAATCTGCTCATAGGTCTCCTGGTTCATGAAAATCGCATCCTCGCCTTCGGCATAGAGGTACTGGTAGGGGCGGTGCTCCACGCGCACGTCTTCGAGCTTCTCGCCGATGTTGAAGCGGCGCTCGAGCACGCGGCCGTCAACCACGTCTTTGAGCTTGGTGCGCATAAAGGTGTTGCCCTTGCCCGGCTTCACGTGAAGGAAGTCGATGCAGAAATAAAGGCGGTTGTCCATGCGGATGCATGTTCCAATTTTAATGTCTTGAGCGTTAATCATATTCTTTTAAAAATGTGTTATGTTGTTGTTCTTTTGTTGTTGCTTGTATGCTCTTCAAAAACGGTGCAAAATTAATTGAATTAGAGAAAATTTGCAAAAAGTTTCGGGCAAAAATGTGCTCTTGCTTGTTTAATTTCAAAAAAGTGACTAATTTTGCAGACCAAATTGCAAAAAATAAAAAAGTTAGATAAAGATGAAAAGAACATTCCAACCCTCGAACAGAAAGAAAGCTAACAAGCACGGTTTCCGTCATCGTATGTCCACTGCCGATGGCCGCAAGGTATTGGCTCGCCGTCGTGCAAAGGGCCGCTACAGCCTCACTGTAAGCGATACCGTCTACAAGCACTAATCACTGGCAGGACGGTGGCTCGTTAGCCACTGGACCTTAGTGGACGGTGACCACAATGACAACCGTCACAACTCATAGCCGTTGCGGCCACAATGATGGCCATGACGGCATTTGTTGTATGGTTATGTGCCGTGTGGCATCCTTTCCGCCTGTACCATTACATGTCATGATTCTGAAAAAAACATTACTATGGATATAAAACCCTGGACCACCATAAGCAGCCGTTACATAATTCGCAGGCCGTGGCTCACGGCGCGTTGCGACCAAGCCCGTATGCCCAACGGCAAGATACACCCCGAATTCTATGTGCTCGAATACCCCGATTGGGTGAATGTGATAGCCGTCACTGCCGATGGCCGGTTTGTGATGGTGCGGCAATTCCGTTATGCAATGCGCATTGTTGCCACCGAACTGTGTGCCGGCGTGATGGAAGACGGCGAAACCCCGCTGCAGGCTGCGCAGCGTGAGCTGCTCGAGGAGACGGGATATGCCGGCGGCGAGTGGAGCGAGATAATGACGATAGGGCAAAATCCGAGTTCGTGCACAAATCTCACCCACTGCTTTGTGGCAAGCGGGGTGCACAAGGTGAGTGGGCAGCACCTGGATGCCACTGAGGATGTGCAGGTGGTTTTGCTCTCGGCCGCCGAGCTGCGGTCGATGCTCGTCAACAACGAGATGAGGCAAGCCTTGATGGCCGCTCCGCTGTGGCGCTATTTCGCCGAGCAGTCGCTGCTGTGACGGTGTGACTTGATTTTGCGGTAGTAGTTTATGCCGTTGAGTATGTGGCGCAGGCTGTAGATGGCAGGTTGCCCCGTGTCGCGCTTCAGCTCAAGGGCTATCTTCACGGCTCTTAGGCGGCACGTCAGCGGGTAGGCGATGCTCATGTAGGCGCCGCGGCCCATCAGCACTTGCGGCATGGCGCTTCGTGTGGTGCTTGTGGTGGGCTTGCCGGTGGTAACAACCACAGTGGGGAAAAACACGCACTTGAGCCCTGCCCCGATGGCATCGTGCACGAGCAGCTCTTCTTCGCCGCACCACAGCGTGGCACTGCCGAGGCCGAATTCCTCATTGAATTTCACTTTGCCGTCGACTGAGCTGGTGCGGAATGCGATTTCAAACGACGACGGATAATAGTGCTTGGGCATTTTGTGGCTGAGCACTGTAGCCTCTTTGGGATACACCTTGTGGATGGGCACATTGTCGGCCATCATGAATGTGGCCAGATCGAGCGTCGGGTCGGCTTCAAACTGCCTGGTCACTGCCCGCAGTTGCTCGGGCGTGTAGCGGCAGTCGTCGTCGCAAATCAGGCACACGTCGGCATTTGCATGGGCAATGGCATTGTTGCGGTTGCGGCTCAGTCCGCGGCCGCGCATAGTGGCCACTTTCACGTCGGGGCGCATGAGCAGTTGTTGCGGACAATCGGCTATCGTCATGTCGCCCGTAATCTGCCACGATATCACATAGCCCACGCCGTTGATGGGCGCAAGCACCATGTCGCTCACGAGTTTTATCCCGTCGTCGATGGTCGATATCAGCAGTTGCAGTGTGGTCATTTGTCGTTTCTTTTGCTTAGCAAGGCAAATTTACCGCTAAATTGGTAAAACGGCAACTGTTTTTTCACTGGAATGTTTTTTTTGATTTGGGGTTTCTTGCCCTGTAGCCAGTGAGCAATGGGGAGCTGGAATTGGCGTCAGCGGATGTTGAGCATGCGGTGCGTTTGCAGCGACAGCCGCCACTCGGGGTTGTCGAGCACGGCCTGCACGCAAGCCTGCACGTTGCGCTTGCATTCTTCCTCGTCGGGCACGAAGCATGGTTGCAGAAACCGGTGGGTGGCTTCGATTCCGTCGTAAAGGCTCAAGTCCTGGCCGCAATACACCACTTTCAGCTCATCGCAGCGCCTCACCACGCATGGCAGCGTGTCGCCGCCGCTGAATGTGAATTTGGGCGACAGTGTCACCCAGTCGATACCCTCGGGCAAGTCGCGTGTGCCGTTGGTCTCGATGGCAATCAGCTTGCCTGTCATTAGTCTCAGACCATGCACCAGCTCGCTGTTGATCCACAGGCTTGGCTCACCGCCAGTGAGCACCACAAGCGGGGCTTTGGGCCAACGCATCACCTCGGCCACTATTTGTGGCAGCGACATCATGGTGCCACGGTTGTGGTCGGTGTCGCAAAAGCTGCAGTGCAAGTTGCAGCCGCTCAGCCTCACAAACACACTCGCTGTGCCGGTGTTGAAGCCTTCGCCTTGAAGTGAGTGGAATATCTCGTTAATCTTCCACATAGCTGGCCTCGTTGTTTTGCGACTCGCGCACGTCGGCGCGGAAGCAATTGGGCACATTGTCCACTATCCAGCGGGCAATGTTCTCGGCAGTGGGGTTGAAGCTGAACTGCTCGTTAAGGTTGCAGTGGTCCATGTGCTGCTTGATGAGCGACTTTATTTTCGAAAAGTCGCATACCATGCCGTTGATGTCGAGCTCACGTGCGCGGCAGTGCACGGTAATCACCCAGTTGTGGCCGTGCAGGTTCTCGCATTTGCTGTCGTAGTCAAGCTTGAGCTGATGGCTTGCCGACACCTCAAGCGTCTTTTTAACGTAATACATTCCCATTGCTGAAAAATAAGTGGTGTTGCAGTGTGTGAATTCAATTTTTTGCCTGTGCGTGCGGTCACTCCTCGTCGCAAAGGTATTCGGTGGGGTCGTCGATGCCGGCATCGTGCAGGGCTTCGCGGCGCTCGCGGCATGTGCCGCACTTGCCGCAGTGCTTTTCTCCGCCCTTGTAGCACGAGTAGGTCTCGCTGTAGTCAATCCCTATCTTTTTGCCGTGGCGGGCAATCTCGGTCTTGCTTATTCCGGTGTAGGGAGCCAGTATCTCGATACCCTCATAAGTGCCGGCGTGCATTGCGTGCGACATGGCGTCGATGAATTCCTGGCGGCAGTCGGGATATATGGTGTGGTCGCCGGCATGATTGGCAATCATCACGCGTTTCAACCCGTTGCTTTCGGCTATGCCGCATGCTATGGCCAGCATTATGCCGTTGCGGAAGGGTACCACGGTCGATTTCATGTTCTCGTCGTCGTAGTTGCCCTCAGGAATGTCGTCGGGTGTCTCGAGCAGTGAGCTCTTGAAATACTTGTGCATGAAGTCGAGTGGGATGATGATGTGCTTTATGCCCAGCCGGCGGCAGTGCAGCACGGCATATTGGCGTTCGCGGTCGTTTTGCGTGCTGCCGTAGTCAAATGTTATTGCCAGTCCTATCTGGTCTTTGTATTCATTCAGCAGCGTCACAGAGTCCATGCCGCCCGAAATCACTATCACAGCGTCTTTTGCCATAGTTTGTTTGCTCCTTTTTTGTTTTGTGTTGTCCTTTTATTTGCTTCTGAAACTTGCCAGCAAGCGGGTCTTTACCATTTCTTGGTGGTCGGCGTCGCCGTGGTTGGCAAATGGCAGTATTGAAATGCCGCCGCGTGGACGGAACAGTCCGGTCACCTCGATATACTTGGGATCCATGAGCTTGATGAGGTCGTTCATGATTATGTTCACGCAGTCCTCATGAAAGTCGCCGTGGTTGCGGAAACTGAACAGATACAGCTTCAGGCTCTTGCTCTCAACCATTCGCTCACGCGGAATGTAGCTGATGATTATGTGGCCAAAGTCGGGTTGCCCGGTCTTGGGGCACAGTGTGGTGAATTCCGGGCAGTCGAGGGTCACCAAGTATTCATTCTCGGGATGCTTGTTGATAAATGTCTCAAGCATCTCGGGCGCATAGTCGGTGGCATATTGTGTGTGCTGGTTGCCCAGCAAGGTCACTCCGGCGAGTTCTTTATCATTTCTTGGCATGTAATAATCTCCTTTTTTCGTTATTCTGTCAATCAATAGCCGAGTGCTGGCCTCACATGTTGCGGGCCGGCACGCGTGCTTCAATCTGCAAAGTTACTGTAAGTTGGGCGCAATAGCAAATAGTGGCAGTCCTAACCTGCGTCTTGCCAGCAACCTGCTGTGGCGTGAGCCGGTGTCATTTCTTGAGTTCCGACAGCCGTTTGGGGTCGCCCACAATCCACAGTACGTCGCCGTCGGCAAACGTCAGGTCGGGCGTTGGATTCAAGAAGTTGTCCTCGCCGCGCTGAACCGATACCAGCAGCGACGCATAATCTTCGCGTAACCGGGCATCAAGGAGCGACTTGCCCACCAGCGGCGACTTCTCGCTAATGGCAAAGTGCAGGAAGCGGGCTTCGCCTTGCTCTGCATTGGGGGTGTCGCCGCTTTCTTCTACCAGTGGCAGCAGGTTCTGTATCTGCTCCTCGGTGCCTATCACTCCTATCACGTCGCCGGGGAATATGCGCATGTCGCTCGTGGGCACGGGGTGCAATACTGAGTTTCGCTGAATGTTGACCACGTTCACGCCATACTTGCGGCGCAGGTCGGCTCGCTTCAGCGTCTCGCCCACAAATGGGCATCCGTAGCCCACTTTCATGTAGGCCAGGTGCAGGTCGCTGACCAGATTGTTGGCATGGCCGGTGCGGTGGTTCTCGCGCTCGTTCACGTTGTCGATGAATTTGTGCTCAACGTCGCTCATTCGCCGCCTGAATTTGGGCGACAGCAGCACTGTGCACGCAAGTGTCAGCACCACGCCTGCCATCACCGATGTGGTGCCCTGGTAAAAGCCGTAGAGCTCGCGGGTGACAAATATCATCGACAGCAGCACGCCCACTACCGTCATCAGTATCACCGGCACATACGTTATGCGGCCGTTTACCTCCACCAGATGCTGGCGCTCGGCCGACTTGATGCTCGGCACGATGATGGCAACCAGCATCGGCGCCATTATGATAAGTGTAACCACCACGCCCAAGAACCGGCCCCACTCGTTGCCAATCCACTGGCAGGTGAAGGGCACTATCAGGGTGTGGCTTGCCACAATCAGGGCAATGATGAGCACCGAGTAGAGCACTGTGCGCAGCAGGTAGCGCTTGACCACGGTTTTCCACATGCGCTTTGTCTCGCTCGACTCACTCTCGGCGGCGCTTTTGCTGTAGCCGTTGAGCAGGTGCCGCCATTGCTTGGGCATGTGCTTGCTCACAAAATTGTAGCACGGCACGGCGCTCTTTATGAAGAATGGCGTGAAGAATGTGGTAATCACACTCACGGCCACTATGATGGGATATATGTTGTCGGCGAGCACGCCCAGGGTCATGCCCGTTGAGGCTATGATGAACGAGAACTCACCGATTTGGGTCAGGCAGAACCCCGACTCCATGGCTATTTTCAGAGGCTGGCCCATAACGAGCATGCCGAATGTGCCGAATGTGATCATGCCCACAACCACCACTGTCGACAGCAGTGCAATGGTTCCGGCGTTTTCCCAAATCACGTTGGGCTCAACCATCATACCCACCGAGATGAAGAACACGGCTCCAAACAGGTCTTTTACCGGGGTCACCAGTCGCTCGATGCGTTCGGCCTCAACGGTGCCGGCAAGTATCGAGCCCATCACAAAGGCTCCGAGGGCAAGTGAGAATCCCGACTTTACCGAGAATACTGCCATGAAGAAGCATAGTGCCATCGAAATCACGAGCATCACTTCGTCGCTGATGAGTTTGTGGTAGCGCTTGAACAGGGTGGGTATCAGCAGAATGCCCACAGTGAACCACATGATTAGGAAGAACGACAACTTGAGCACGCTGCCGGCAAGCTCGCTGCCTGCCACATTCTCTTGTGCAAGCGACGACAGTATCACCATGAGCACCACGGCAAAGAGGTCTTCCACAATGAGCACGGCCAGTACCAGCGGCACAAACCTGCGCTGTCGCATGTTGAGGTCGCCCAGGGCTTTGATGATGATTGTGGTCGACGACATCGACAGCATGCCGCCCAGGAACATCGAGTTGATTGTGGAGAAGTGCATAAGCCTGCCCACCACAAATCCGAGCCCTATCATGCCCGTCACTATAATCAGTGCCGTCACTGCAGCCGACCCGCCCACGTTGAGCAGTTTCTTGAAACTGAAGTCAAGACCCAGCGAGAACAGCAGCACCACAATGCCAATCTGTGCCCAGAACTCAATGTTGGCTTCATTGACTACCGACGGGAAGAATGCAAACTGCGGGCTGGCGATGAATCCGGCTACAATGTAGCCAAGCACTACGGGCTGTTTCAGCTTTTTGAATAGCACCGTGGCCACCGAGCCAAGAATCAATATCAGCGCAAGGTCGCTGATTAGTGAGTTGATGTTGATGGTGTCCATTTCTTGTTGATGTTTTTTGAGGGTATTTATGTTTTGTCTTGCGTTGTGGCCGGTAGGGCAGGGTCTTGCCGCTATTTGCCTACTATTGGTAGTGTTTCAATAATCGTGCCACTAAGCAAAGTTACTAATTAATGGCAGCATTTTCAAGAGCTAAAATATGCCGAATGCCACAATAAGTGGTCGTGATTGGCAAAAAAAGCGCAACTGTTGCGGGGGCATGCCCGCCCCCATCGAAGCGAAAACGATAGCAGGCGGAAAACCGTTCCGTTTCCCGCCTGCCTTGTTGGTTGCTTTGGGTGCCTTAGAATATCACTTTGGCGCTGTGGCCGGCCGATGTCACCACATAGAACCCGCGTCCGGGCAATTCCATGGTGCATTGGCCATCATAGCTGTGTGCCGTGGCCACAATGGCTCCTGTGGCGTCGATTACTCTAACTTCACCGTCTGATGGCGTGGCCACCACAAGTGTGTTGCCGTCTCGGCTCACCTTCAGTGACTGATTCTTGTCGCTGGTTACGAGGCTGATTCCCGACTCGTCGGCGCAGGTTACAATCAGGTCGTCGATGTAGGCATATTCAGTGCTGCTGCCCGAGAATACGCTGATTTTGATGTAGGTCTTCTGTTTGCTGCCGCTATTGACGCGGAACTCACCGTCGCTGGTCTCTCCGGCCGACACGCGGAAGTATTGCTGTCCGTCGAATGGCGATGCCACCAGCCATGTGATGCCGCCGTCGATTGAGTAGTAGGCGCGCACTATGGCCGACTTTGATGTGGGATTGTAGTAGCTGAACTTGATTGTGTTGACTTGCTTGTCGATGGGGGTGGTGGTGTGTATGTCGCCCTTGGCAAGAATGGCCACGGCCCGTGATCCGTTGCAGGTTCCGGAGTCGGGAACCACAATCCGTGCCTTTGTGAGCGACCATTGGGCGAATGTGCCCTGCACGTCGGTGGTGTCGGCTTGAGTGGTGGGCATGTCTTCAAATGGCTCGTAGAGTGTGAGCACCGGATCGCTCACCACATTGAACTTGATGCCCTCGGAGGCGGGGGTAATCTGGTCGAGCGTGTATTCGGTCTTGAGCCCGGTCCACGACTTGAGTGTGGGCTTCGTGTCGCTGTTGTCGAGTTTGGTCACGTTGGCTGTGCCCGGGAACGGGTCGCCGCCCCAGTCGATGGTGGTGGTCGTTAGGCCGCTCGTGGTGGTGTAGGTGCTGTCTTTCTGGCAAGCCCTGATTAGCTCGTAGTAGTTGTGCTTGGGGTTGATGTTCACCTTGTTGTTGGTCCACGATGTGGTGCTTGTTGAGTCTACTCGCCACACAAGCAGTCCGTGGCCCGGCAGGTAGGCATCCCAACGCGAATCATCGCGGTTCTCAACCAAGAAGTATTCGGCTTTCACCTGTGAGTTGATTCGGTAGGCGCTGTTGGTGGTCTGTAGCGGTGTTGCCAGTCGTTCTCCGTTTGCATCAATCACTTCGGGCTTGAGCCAGCCAAGTGACCAGCGCTCATAGCTGCCGAATCCGGCGGGGGTGCGGCTTTTGTTCAGGTAGTTGCCACCGGCCATTATCGACCATTTGCCCGGGGTGGTGCTTAACCCGTTCGACGAGTAGTCCACATCGTAGAGGTCGGGCAGACCAAGCACATGCGAGAATTCGTGGCAGATGGTGCCTATGCCATCGATGATGCTGTCGCGCTGCAGGCCGTAGAGCTCGGTTGAGCAGGCGTAGCGGCCGAAGCTCACGCCGTCGAGTTTGAGCGATGAGAACTGGCTCGCATGGGGCCACAGGTAGTTGGTGTTGTTCACGCCGTAGTTGGCGCCGCCTCCGGCCACCACGAAAAACACCATGTCAACCGTTCCGTCGCCGTTGGTGTCGTAGTCTTTATAGTTTATGCTGTCGTCGAGCTGGCGCAGTGCGTCGCCAAACATGGCTGTGCAGCGTGTCACGGTGTAGTTGCTGTTTCCGCTCGGATAAGTCTGCGGATAGTTTACCGTCACCGGTCCCACCACGTCGAACCGGGGCTTGAACTGGCCGTTGCTGTTTTCTTTGAAGAAGTCGTACACGCTGCCCGTGTATTCTTTCTTCTCGCCCGTGTTCTCATCCACATATCCTGTGTAGCCCTCTTGGGTAACGAGGTCGGTAAACAGCTTGTGGGGGTCCGACACGGTGAACTTGCGGTCGTTGTATTCCACAAGCACCACCAGGCCGCGGAACTTGCTGATGTCGAGCAGGCCGCTCATCTTATGGGCTGGGGCTTTGTGGACTGTTGATTCGGCAATGGCTTCGGCGTGTGCCATCTTGCCCACGCTGTCCAGAAACTCGATGTCGCTGGCCGAGCGCGACTCGGCGTTGCGGGCCACTAGGTTGCTCTCTTCGAGTTGGCCGTTGTTCACTTGGGCATACACATAGTAGCCTTGCTCGTTCTTGAGCACTGTGTATCCGTCGGTCGTGATTGTGATGTGTTGCCACTCGTCGCCGTAGAGCCGCAATGTGAGTGTGGTCCCGTCGGGTTGTGTCACCTCAAATGGCTCGGGCCATGCGGGTACTGCCTTGGCTGCAAACGCTGCCGTCAGCAGCAGCGCCATAAGTAAAAATTTTCTCATTGAAGTAGTATTTGTTGAATTCCTTGACGATGGTTGGGTGTCGTTGTGTCGACGTCTTGTTGCAAAATTACGATTTTTAGTTATTTTGCACAATATTGGTGTCGTTATATTTTTCTTTTGTGTCTGTTGCTGGCTGATTGCAAATAAAATGATGATTCCCGGCTATGATGTCGCATGGCCGGGAATCATGGGTGTCAGTTCTTTTTTGCAGGGTTGCCTATCGCGTTACCGTCAATGTCGCACCTGCGGAATGGGCCGTTATTTGCGGCGCATACTGGCACTGCACGGTGGCTATGCCGGTGCTGTAGGTGCCTGGTGCAGTGACGTAGGCATCGTAGGTGATCACGTGCGTGCCTTTGGCCAGGCTGCAGAAGAAGGCGTTGGTTTGCGAGTCTTTGGTCTCGAGGTAGTACCATTCGCCGCTGCCGTGTCGGTATCCCGATGTCTGGTCGGCAGGCTCAAGGCACGAGGCCCGCTCGTCGGTCAGGGTGATGTAGCTGGCGTCTTTGGTCAGCTTGACGGTGATGCGCACTTGCACCTTGTCGCCCACCTTAAGTGTGGTGGCGGGTGTGAGCTTGTCGCCTGCGTCATATCTCAGATATTGCTTGGTGGCTTCTATGTCGTCGGTCTTGTAGGCTTTCACTTCTGCCATGGGGGCTTGGTATTGGGCGTATATCGCACCCCATGCCGGGCCTGCAGTGCTGCGGCTCACCGCCAGGGTCTTGCCTGCGGCTGATGCGTCAAGGCTCACTCGGCTGTAGCCCAGGTATTGGTCGGCCTGTTTGGTCTCAACTGTTTTGCCGTCGATTGTCACTGTGGCTGAACTCTTGCCGGTCCAATTGCTGCCGGTCGACAGCAGTGCCTGAACGGCGTCGGCTGCCAGGCTCGACGAACCCCAATCGTTGCTCTGCTTCATCAGCAGCAACCATTTGCGCACTTGGTCAATCTCGGCCGTGCGCGGGTCGGCCTCGTTGAGGGCGCGTAAGATCACTGCCGTTGTGCCCACTTTGTTGGGGCGGTACCATCCGCTGCCGCCGATGTTGTCCCAATACATGCCTGTGCTGGCTTTTGTCATGGCAAACTGCCTTATCGACTCGGCCACGCGTGCCGCTTCGGCCTTGTTGCCGTTTCGGCTGAGGGTCATGGCTATGTATGCCTTGTCGGTGAGCGATGCGCCTTTCCACTCTGTGGCGAGGCTTTTAAGCACTTTTTGCATCATCTCGGCATTGGCGTTCCCTGGTTTCACGTCGGCAAAGAGCGACCGCACGTAGGCATAGCCTGAAAATCCCTTGTGGTTCTTCGGGTTGCGTTTGGTCTGTTCTTTGAATGCCTCAAGCATCTTGTAGTCGTAGTATTGCAAGGCACGGCGCACTATGCTGTTGAGTTTGCTGTTCCCGGTAAGAAAGCCAAGTTGCTGTGTCTCGCCTATCAGCTCAAGCATCATGCCGGTGGTGGTGATTGACGATCTGCAGCCCGGATAGCGGAACCATGTGAAGCCTCCGTCGCCCATCTGCACGTTGGCCAGGGCATCGATGAGTTTGCTGATGGTTGCCGTTCCTTTTTGCTCGTCGGTCAGGTCGGCAATGCGGCTCATGCGCAGGGTTTGCCGTTCGGCATCGTTGATCCATGGCGATGCCATGAGTGTCACTGTTTTCAGGTCGGTGTTGCGCTCGAGCATCGATGTCAATGTGGAATCGGCATTCCCGCCCTCGGTCCACTGCCTTATGGCGGTTGCCAGCTCGGGATTGCTCTTCACGGTGCCTTGGGCCACTGCTGCTGCAAAGATGTCGTGGGCTATGCTGGTGGCTATTTTTGAATCGCCGCCGCTATAGATGGTGGGCAGGGCTGTCACGCAATACCACACGGGGTTGTCGCAATATTCAAGTGTGAGGCGTGCGTCTTTCTTGAAGTCTGGCAGTTGTAGGCTGAAGCTGCTCTTGGCTGCATCGATGAAAAACGGTGTGGTCTCAATCACTGGCGACTGCGAGGCAAGCACGGGAATCATGCACTGCTCGCCGTCGGTGTGAGTACCGTCGGTGGCACGGATGCGGAATCCCACATACGGCACTTCGGCTGTCACGGCAAATGTGATTGCCACGGTGTCGGTGCCTTGTGGTGCTATTGTGCGCTCTGTGGTGCGCTCTGCCAAAACCTTGCCGGTGCGCGGGTCGAAGATTTCGGCTTTGGCGGTCACGCTGGCGCTTTGTTGGCCGGCATTCTGCACTGTGGCTGTGAGAGTGGCATTGTCGGCTTGACGGACAAAGCGTGGTGCGCTGGGCTTGACCATGATGGTCTTTTGTGCCACAATCTCGCGCTGCATTGTGCATGAGGCCAGGCTCTTGTCGTAGGCTACCGACTGCATCAGCCATGTGCCGTTTTGGCTTGGCACTTCAAACTCCACACTCACGTTGCCCTGTGCGTCGCTCACAAGCATCGGCCTCCATAGGGCTGTTTTCACTTGTCCCTCGCGCACGCTGATGTTGCTGAGTTTTGTGCTGGCCGCGTCGGCCGCCTCTGTTTCGGCCATGGCATCGTTGGCTGCCGAGAAATTGGCTTTTGCCATTTTCTTTGCCGGCATGGACATCGCATTGCAGAGCATCAGGTTGCCAAATGCCCGGTCGCTAACCGAGGCAAACAGCGTCTGGCCATAGGTGTTCAGCTCCGGAACGGCCCAGTTGCCCGAGTAGCTCAGCATCTTGCCGCACCACGACACGTTGTCGCTATGCTGGCATTGATAGTTGTAGTTGCTTATGCCCAGGCGGTAGCTCATGCCGTATGTGGGGCTGAACTGCCACTGGTTGGGGACAATGCTGTTTACGGCTTTGTCAATCACCTCAAGCATCATGGCTCCAGCCACTCCGCGGCCTTTGTTGTCGGTGAGGCGGAATGTCCATTTTTCGGTGTTGCCCGGGGTGATGCGGTCGCGGAAGCTGCTGCTACTCAGCTTCAGCGTGTGCTCGCAGGCCTTTGTCTTGAATCTAAACGTGGCTTTGCGTATGTCGCGATTGTAGACCGAAATCAATTGCACCTGCATCTCGTTGTTTTCTTTGGCGGGGATTTTTATATCGAGCTTGTGCATTCCCGGCTTGTACTTGAGCCATCCGCGTGTCACCTCGCCGGTGCGGTCGGAGGCAATGTAGAAAATGTGGCTTTCGGCTACCGATGTGCCTATGGTGATGTGTGCCACATCGGCATCGTCAACGCAGTTGGCTGTCGCTGATGTCCACAGTTGGCAGTTGTTTACGGGGGCTTTCTTGTCGGTGAGGCGGAAAATGGTTATTGTGGCCGATGACGGCTCTGATGCGGTGTCGGCAAGGATGCCTATCTCTATGTGGTATTGGCCCGACGGCACGTTTGTGAAGTCGACTGTGGGATTGGCCGAGTCGAAATTGCCGGTTGCCACAGTGGCTTTGCCGTTGGCCTGCGTCAGCTTGTAGGTGCATTGGGCATGCGTGTCGCCGTCGGCGGTTGAGTTGTAGGTGACGGGGAGCTTGATTGGCTTGTTGGCAATAAAGTCGTGTGTGCTGCCCACAAGGCTCACACTGCGTTTGTGCCCGATGGTGAAGCTTGCGCTTGCCTCTTGGCTCTCGCCGGCGGCATTGGTGCATGTGGCTTCGATGTAGTAGCTGTAGCCCAGGCTGCGCCAAGGTGCCACCTCGCCCTGGCTGCTGGCAGTGGTGGCAAATGTGCTTGCTTGATAGTCAACGTGGAAGTTGCCGCTGTTGTCGGCTGTCACTGTGGTATCGGCCACAAGGGTGCCTTGGTTGCTGCTTCTTGCCCACCACGACCATTGGTTGCGGTATAGTTTCATCCTCACCGTGGCTCCTGCTATGGGTGTTCCGGTGTAGGATGTTGCTTTTCCGCTGATTTTCACCGGCAGGCCTTTGTTGTAGGCCGTCTTCATGCCGGTCAGCTCCACTGCATAGGTTGGTGCTTTGTATTCACTTACTTGCACGTAGGCGTAGCACCAGTCTTGCTGGCCGTATTTCATCTTCAGGCTGAACCGTCCGTTCATGCGGTCGGTGGGCACGGCAAACTCGCCGGTCACGCGGCCGTAGTCGTCGGAGGTCAGTGTGCTGTCTAAGTCTATTTGCTTGTTGTTATTGTCGTAGAATCCTACGGTCACCTTTGTTCCGGCAAGGGGCGTGCGGCTGGTTTGCGTCTGTGTGTAGACCACGGCGGTGTATTTCAGCTTTTCGCCCGGACGGTATATGGCCAGGTCGGTAAGCAGCTCGGCGCGGTTGTTGGTTGTGCGGCTGTTGCTGTAGTAATTGCTGGCATAGTATAGCGGGGTGTATTTGTCATCGCCAAGGGTGGCCTTAAGACCGTAGTTCAGATTCTTGGGCAGGGCCAGTGAGCCGTCGGCGGCAGTGGTTCCGCTGAATCCTTTGCAGCTCACTTTCACGCCTTTCATGGGGGCTCCGGTGTTGATGTCGGTAGCCAGCAACGTGGTGTTGCCGTTGTCGGCTGCCACGCTGATGAGTGAGATGGTGTGTATGTTCAACACGTCGTTTTTGTTCAGCGTTGTGCGCTCCACAGCCTGGCCGTCATTGTCAAACGACGGCGTGATCAGGTATTGCCCGTAGGGGAGTGGCGCCAGTTTCACCGTGATGCTGTCATCATAAGGCACCGTGCCGCCATGGCTGCTGTGGCTGGTGGTGGCCACGAGTTTCAGTTTCGACTTGTCGACTTGCCATCCCTGTGTCTTCAGTCCGTCGGGAAGGCGGTAAACGCTCAGCGTGAAGTCCTTGATGTTGCTAAGCAACACTGCCACCGTCACCGAGTCGCGGGGCGATAGGTCGCACGGATAGCTTATGGTCACGTTTCTGGTTTCTATCTTTTTGATGCGGTTTTTGATGCCGTTGATGTATCTTGAGCCGGGAAACTTGAGGGCATATTCTTGCAGTGCCGCATATTCCTTGGCATTGTCGTTTATGTTGGCGTTGAGCAGGACCAGTGCGCTGTATTCCGAGTCTTTGTTGTCGCGGTAGAGCTCCAGTGCATCGTAGGGGCATTCGAGGCTTGCTGCCATGTAAGGGGCCGACCCTTTGGTGTTGACGGCAACGCGCCGCTCAAGAAGTTTCTGCCTGAGCGTGGTCGATGCGGTAAGGCGTGAGCCGCACTGCAGCATAAAATCGAGCAGTGTGGGGCAGTAAAGGCGTGCGTCGTCGGTGTTGTTTGATATGATGGTGCCGAATTCCGACAGCTTGTGGGCTTTAAGCGCGCTTTCGTTGGCCACCGATTCCACAATCAGACTGTCGGCCACGGCATTGAATTGGTTTTTTGTCCATTCGGTGTAGTCGGCTGGCCGGCCTCCTTCGGCTTCCTTGACAGGGAGAGAGCCGTTGTCGCTGTATCTCATAAGCACCAACGCCTCAAAGTAGCACAGCATCGATTTGAATTGCGGGCGGCGCTCCACTCGTTTCACCGAGTCGATGCGGCTCACGATGCGGCTCATGTTCTCTCTCGATATCATGCTTTGGGCAATGGAATAGCGCACGAGTGCGTCTACGGCTTTCTCGCCGTCGCCGCTGCGCAAAGCCTTGTTGAGGTCGGCATCGGCATTCTTGCTCACGGTCTGCGGATAGTTGAAGTCGGGCTTTTGAACCGCTGCTGCCATAGGCAGTGCGCTCATGGCTAGCAGCAACGCTGCAACGGCTGTTTTCAGTTGTTTGTGCATGTCTCTATATTTGTCTTGTTGGAATTTCTTTTGTCGCTCATGTGTGGTGATGTGCCTTGTGTGGGCAATGACACCGGCATTGGCACACATCTCTAATAGTTAATCCCATAACATTCTTGTATACTGCATGCAAAAATGTTATGGGACTCGTTTTTTGTGTATTCTTATGAATGGGACGTGTTTTCTATGGCATGTGTTAACAAGTTTTTACTTATGATGTGTGTTATTTGCTCTTCTTTACTCCGTTACGGCCGCGCGACAGCATGTTGCGTGTGAAGTCGATTTCTGCCTGCTTGAGCAGGAACAGTTGCTTCTTGCTCAAAATTTTGGCAAATTTGTCATAGTAGCGCTGCTCTATTTGCCCTTCCACAAGCCTTGCTCGCGACAGGGCTTCGGCTGCTTGGGCATACTGCTCGTCGGTGGGCTTCGACATGGCTTCCACCTTGCGCGCAAGCATGCGGGCATTGCTGTTGGCGTTGTAAATCTCCTGCTCCATCGCCTCATAGAGCGGCATGAATTGCTGCTGCTGGGCTTTAGTCATGTTCACTTGTTCCACTATCAGCTGGTGCTTGTAATCGAGCATGCGTGTGGCCCATCCGCTGCGCTGCTGCCCACTGGCTGCTTGCGCTGCACCGCTGGCCGGAGCTGTGATCATGGTGGCAATTGCCACCGCCATGCATAGTCGTGATAGTTTCATCGTTGCTGTCTCTTTTTGAATTTGCCGAATGGGCTTACGCCACTTTTTGCGGTGACGGTTTTTTCTTGTCTCGGGTGCCGGTTTTGCGGCACCTCACTGAGCCGGCACCGCTTGGTGCCGTGCGGGTTGGGCTTATTTTGACGGCTCGGGCTGCTGGCGGCTCTCGTTGGCTGCCACGCTGTCCTCATAAGTGGTGATGTCGTAGTCGCTCACGTCGCCTTGCATTATCACCTCGTCGGCGTTGCGCTCGTTTTGCACGCCTGCCGAGATTTGATGCGCCTGCTGCTCGCGGCTGCTCTCGCCGTTGAAGTTGTTGAACACCGTCATCATGCACCAGATTCCTGCAAACATTGCGGCCATGTAGACGTAGGGTCGCACCCTAAGCCACATCGACGGCTTTGCATTCTCGTCGGTGATTGTGATTTCGGGAAGGCTTTCGGCCATCTTCTTGTTGAAGTCGTCGAAATAGTGCTCGGGAACCTTGAACCCGGGCTCTTTGCCCAATCTCTTCAGTATTTGTGATTTTTCTTCTTTCATTACGCTCCTTTGACTTGTGTGTGTGCTGAAAGTTTAATTGGCATCTCCAAAAAAACTCTCGATTTTCTTCACGGCATGGTGGTAGCTGGCTTTCAGCGCGCCCACCGATGTGCCCAGAATCTCGCTCATGTCCTCATATTTCATCTCGTCGTAATAGCGCATGTTGAACACCAGCTTCTGCTTCTCGGGCAGTGTGGCTATGGCTTTTTGCAACAGTATCTGGGCTTCGTCGCCGTCAAACCATTCGTCCGACTCCAGGTTGTTGACAAGCAGGCTGTCGTCGCTGTCGAGCGACACGTTGCTCACGGCTTTCTTCTTGTTGATGAATGTGATTGATTCGTTGATGGCTATCTTGTAGAGCCATGTCGAGAGCTTGGCGTCGCCACGAAAGTTGTCGATGTTGGTCCAGGCTTTGATGAATGTGTTCTGCAAGATGTCGTCGGCATCGTCGTGGTCAATCACCATGCGGCGTATCTGCCAGTATAGTGGCTGCGAATAGTGCTGTATCACTCGGCCAAATGCGGCACGGCAAGTGCTTTGCTGGTGCAGCTGGTCGATGATTTCGGTTTCGTCGTATGTGTATTTTGAGCTCATTAAGTTTTTAAAATGTCCGTAAAGTTACCTTTTTTTTTCAACATTGCTCACATCTTCATAGGCCAATGCCTGCCGATTTTTCTTTTTTTAATAAAAACGGCGATGGTCAGCGATGCCAAACCAAAGAGGCGGCAACCGCTTGCTTTGAATTGCGCGGTTGCCGCCTGTGATGGTTATGGGTCTGTGGGCAGGTGCAAGCTGCCGCCAGTGTGTCAGTCTTCGTTTTTGAACATCTGGCCGGTGAACTTCACGTCATAGCCCATGCACTTGAATGTGGCGTTGAGCAGGCGGCCTTGTTTGGTGACATTGGCATCAAAGTCGGTGATGTCGAAGGTTGAGCCCATGCTGCTGCTTTTCAAGTGGCTGCCGGTGAGCTTGTAGCCCTCGGTGGTGGGCACCACTTGCACGGTGTCGAAGGTGGCATCTTCGATGTTGGTCACGCTCGATGCCAATTGCAGATTGCGCACCTCCATAGTGGCTTTGGTGCTGTCTTTTGCGTTGACGGTAAACAGCATCACAGCCTTGGTCGAGTTTTCGCTCTTGCCGTCTTTTGTGGCGGTGAACTCGGTGTAGGGGAAGGCTATGATGCTTGTGGCATACACAGTCTCCTCGCCCTTACCGCCATCAACGCGGTATTGCATATACATCACGCCGCCGCTGAGGTCGATTTTTCCTTGCAGGCCGTTGATGATGGTGCCGTTGGTGCTTTTGAGGCTCGAAACCGAGAACTCATAGGGGTTGCTGCTGTTTTTCAAGTCTATTTCCTCGGCCTCGAATTTCAGTGTGGCGCCGCTGCTGAGCTTTGCGCTCGATGCAATGGCCATTTTCATGCCGCTGAGGTCAATCACCACTGTGGTGTACGACTTTGAGAATGTGATGGTGCCGTTGTCTGAGTTAACGGCGCGGTTATAGAGCTGCACGCCCTCGGTGGTGCGGTTGGTTTCGGTGCCGTCTTTGATGCAAGCGGTGCTCAGCATGCCAAGCACTATTGCAATGAGTGGAATCAATATTTTTTTCATTTTGCTATGTGTTGTTGCCTTGCTGTCATTTAGAGTCGTCGGTCGCGGTGGACTTGTAGAGTGTGCCGCTGGTGGTGAGGGTGTAGCCCGGGATGCTGAACGTGCCGCTCAGTGTGGCTGCGGCCATGTTGATCTCATACTTGGCGCTTTTGAGCAGATAGTCTTGCGGATTCTTGAAGTCGGTCACTGTGGGGCAGTCGGTGGCCGTGATTTCAAATCCGTTGGCGGTGATTGCCACGTCCACGTTGTCATAGTCCATGTTGTCGATCATTCCCAGGCTCTTGTTGATTCGCATCTCGGCCATCTTCAGGTCGGCCTTGGCCAACCCCTGCTTCAGGTCGAAGGTGTAGATTGCGCCGCTTTGCTTGAATGTGGCAGTGTCGCATTTTGCCTCGGTGGTGCCATACTGGAACGTGATGGCGTTGTTCATCGCGTTCACGCGGTAGCGCGAGTCGACGGTGTAGCTCAGGGTCACCACGTCGAGGTAGTAGTTGTAGGTGCCGGTGAGGTTGGTTATTGTCACGCTGCCGCTCTTGGCGCTTTCGGCTGTGAATGTGAAGATCCCTTTCTCGCTGTTGAGCGTGGTGGCAAGCCCTTCAAGACTGATGCTCTGTGTGCTGCCGCCTATTGTGGCTTCGGTGGTGAGGCTGGTGGTCATTGCGGTGCGGTTGATTTTCACCGTGGCCTGCCCAAGCGAGGCGGTTGCCTTGTTGTCGTTGCCGTCGAGCACGTGGGTCACGATTGCCTCGGTGGCTGTGACGGTGCGCTCTTGGGGCTCGTTGTTGCTGTTGTTGCAGCTTGCCGTTGCGATGGCGGCTATAGCTAAAAGCAGGATTGTCGCTAATTTGTTCATGTGCTGATTGATGAAATGTTTGTTTTTTACTGTTGTCGGCAGGCGTGAGCCTGCTGCATATTTGGTGTCAAAATTAGTGCAAATGCCATATATCTACAAATAATAAACAATGCGGTTATGCTTTATTGCATCATCTGCCCGCTTTTTTTGATTTTTTTATGTGGATTTCTTTGGCTGGCTTATATGCCGCAGGGCCGGGCATTTCTGTCAAGTGCCCGGCCCCGTGGAATGCTTATGGCTACGTGTGTCAGTTTATCAGCGATCCGAATTGAGTGGTGAACTGGTCGGTAAACGGATAGTTGAAGCAGGTGAATTTCACCGTCGATGCAGTGCTTCCGCTCCAGTCTACCACAATGGTCAGGTCGGTCACCTCGCGGCTGGTCATCGGAGTGCCCTGGCCTCCTTCATAGTTCAGTGGCACCACCTTGTCGGCCGTCAGGGTCAGCAATGTGCCTTTGCAGCTCACTGTCACGCCCGGGATGCATATCTTGGCCAGCTTGGGCATCTGTTTCACAAAGGCGATGTTGTAGACGTACACATCGGCCTTGGTGCGGTCGTCGTTGATGCTGATTTCGTAGTAGCGCTCGGTTGTGTGGGCATAGTCATAGCCCAGGTCGGGCAGTGCCGACAGTATCTTGGCCGATGTCGACTTCACTGTGCGGTCGCCTCGTTGGGTCACTATGTAGTAGGTGCCGTTGGTTGTGTCGAGGCATCCGTTCACTGTCTCGGTGTTGCCGGTGAAGGTGCTGCTTGTGGCCGATGCTGCTTTGTTGCCGAACGAGTAGATGCCGTCGGCCAGCGACTTGGTGGCGAGGCCCGTCACGTTGGGCTGGGTGGGCAGGTTGCCTGCTGAGTGCGCGTTGTTGTAGATGTCCATTGTCTTGCCGTCGGTGCTGACCACAAATTTGAATGTGGGAGCAAGGACTGTGCTGTCGGTGCTCAGTAGTGCCACTGAGTGGCTGAAGGTGTATTCCTTGCCGTCGGTGATGGGTTTCACTTCGGGCGTTGTTGGCTCGTTCGACTTGTCGCTGCATGAGTTTGCGGCCAGGGCAAGCACTGTTGCCGCCAGTATTAATGACTTTTTCATATCACTTTCTTGATGTTGGTTTCTGCTTTTTTTGAAAACTGATTGCGTGTATGTGATTAAATGTTGATTCGCAGTGTGGCGCCTATTTGGCGTGGCTTTCCGCGCTGCAGGAACTCGTGCCCCACCGACACGAAGTAGAATGTGCGGTAGTCGGTGCCTGTGAGGTTGCGTCCCCACACCTGCAGCGAGTAGTGGCTGCCGCGCAGTGTCACGCTGCCGGCCAGCAACGCATAGAATGGCTGCGATGCTGTGTTGCTCTCGTTCCAGTAGATGCGTCCGGTGCCTTGCACGCTGGCGTCGAGTGTGATGCCGTTGAGCCACTTGCCGCCGTTCACCCCTATTGTGTAGTAGCCCTCGCCATAGAGCGTGTGGCTGGGGCAGTAGGGCACATGGCGGTGGCTGTAGTCGGCCTTGCCGTCGTTGTAGCTCACGAATTTTGCGCTGGTGTAGCCATAGCTCAACTTAATGCCGCTTGCCGCTGTGGGGGCTACGCTGAACGAGGCCTCGAAGCCCCAGTTGCGGGTCTTGCCGGCATTGGTCATCAGGCGGCCTGTGGAGTTGCCGTCGGGGAAAATGGTGAGCTGACGGTCGGTGCAGTCGATGTAGAACAGTGCCAGGTCGCTCTTGGCACGGTGTTGCCAGCACTCGAAGTGGCCGCCCACTTCATAGTTCCAGGCTTTTTCGGGCTTATATCCCACTATCTTGTCGATGTCGTAGCTGGCGCCGATGCCCATAATGCCCATAAGCCGCTGCTGAAGCACGTCGCTGAACATCTGCGTGTTATATCCGCCGGCTTTGTATCCCTTGCTCACCGAGGCATAGAGCGTGTGGGGCGCGTCTTTGCCTGCAAGGTGGTAGGTGAGCGTGAGTTTTGGCAGTAGCTGCACAAAATCCTTGTGCATGCTGCCGTGGTCATCGATGTCGATGGCCACGTGGCGATACACATTGCCTGTGGCATTGTCGATAATTGAATATCCTGTGTGGGTGGCGCTTGTGTAGCTGAGCGACACGCGCTCGTAGTCGGCACGCACACCAGCCGTCAGGGTGAACCGTCCGGCCTCGAGGCTCGACTGGTGGTATAGTGCCACGCCCCACCAGGGCATGGTGAAGTGGCTGCCAAGCTCAAATTGCCGTGAGTCCCAGCTGATGGGGTAGGCGGGGTTGGCCTGGTTGCGGTGGCTCTCTATAAGGCTGCTGATGCCGGTGTCGAGGAATGTGACGGGGGCATCCATGCTGATGTGGCGGTAGAATCCGAACACCCCGATCAGCCACTGGTAGGCCTTGCCGCTGTGGCTGCGTGCCACAAGGTCTTCGGTCAGGCTCCACTCCTTGCGCTTTTGGGTGAGCGTGAAGTAGGGCATGGGGGTGAAGTCGTTGTCGATTGTCATGTTGTCGTCGATGCACTGCACGCTGCTTATGCTCGACAGTGTCCATTGGCCCATGTCGGCCATGACGGTAAGGCCGTCGAGCAGGGCATTGCGGCGGTAGAAGCAGGTGTCGTCGTAGCTTATTTCGCCCGTGGCCATGTATTCATAGGGATAGCCGCCTTGGCGGCTCATGGTCAGCGACAGCGAGTTGGCCACGGTCACACGTTCGCTGGGGCGCCATTCGAGCTTCACGCGTCCGTAGCCCTGATGCTCCCAGTCGCATTTGCGCCCGTTGTGCATATTGGTGAAGAATCCGCCCGACGATGTGAAGTAGGCTCCGGCCGACAGCCACAAGCGCTCGCCGAGGCGGGCATAGTGGCTTGCTCCTGCACGGTAGCTGTTGCCGCTTGAGTATTCGCCCATCAGGCGCGTGCCTTGGTAGCTCATTGGCGACAGGGTATACACGTTTATCACTCCGCCCATGGTGTTGCGTCCGTAAAGGGTGCTTTGCGGCCCGCGCATCACTTCAATGCGGCTTATGTCGAGCAGGTCGAAGTCGTAGTTTTCCTTGCACAGCACAGGCACGTTGTCCACATTCAGCCCCACGGCTGGCTGGTCGATGCGCGCGCCTATGCCGCGCACGTAGATGGTCGATGTCATGCGCGACCCGTAGTCGGGAATGTAAAGGTTGGGCACAAGCCCCGATGCGGTGCGTGCCCCGGTAATGTCGCCACGTTCCACATCGTTGCGGCCGATCACCGTCGATGCTGTGGCTTGTGTGTGCAGGTTGGCCGATTGCTTGATGGCGGTTACGGTGACGCCTCCCAGTGTCACGGTGTCGGTTGTCTCTTGGGCTCCGGCCTGGGTGGCGAGGCATGCAACTGCTGCCGCCATGCACATTATAGCTGCTTTTTTCATCGGTGCAAAGTTACGCACACTCTGCCCTTTGTGCAATCACTAATGGTGGTGATATGTTGGTGATGTCCAGTCTCACGTTTCTCTCTCTAGTAAACAGAGGCGCGGGCTGGGGCTGATGGTGCCCCGACCCGCGCCTATGCGATGGTGCTATGCCCGTGTTGCTTGTCACTGCATTCCGGCCATGGTCTGAACCTTGCCGATGGCCAAGATCACGCCTGTCGACCGCTCGCGAATCATATACACAAACGGGCTGTCGACCGTGAATGCCCCACCGAAATAAGCCGTATACTCTCCAGTTGATGCTGTGGCTGCGGCTACTTTAGTGCCTTCCTCGTCTACTTTTACCCAAAGCCTTTGCAGGTATTGCGTTACGGCCAACTCTGCGTTTGCAATGCCGCTCAAGTCTCCGCCGCCGAATATTTTCTTTATTCCGATGGCTTTTAATCCATCAATAAGATCGTGAGAGTATTGTGCCTCGAATTTAGGTAGACCTACGCGAATTTCGGCTTTAGGAACTATTCCGTTCACAAGCCTGTTGATTTGCTGAATGCTCAGGTTTGCAACATAGTCGTTGATCTTGCTGCCGTCTTTGGGTAGTATCACGTCCAGCACAAACGAGCCGTTGCCGTAGTCTAGCTCTAGCATGTCGGCATCATCGGCATTTGAAATGCCCACAGTATTGCTCTGCCACATCATTTGGCAATCTTCGCTCTGCCCCAACCAGTTGGTGAATGTGCCCTTTTTGGTTGCTTTGCTTTCGAATTGTTTTGCCCACTTGCCTTCAAATACCATGGCGTTTGCAATGCAGAAAACAGTACTTGGACTTAACTGTTTGAATAGACTGCTGATTTTTCCATTGGTTGCTTGGCTTGCCCATTTGTTTATCGTAGCTAGTGCGTTTGGGCTGCTGAAGTCGATGCTTGTTGCCTCTGCGTTATAGTAGTTATTCAGGTTGGCCACGAAATCGGTTGATGGTGTCACCCAGTTTGCTGTCCATGCGGCATTGACAAATGTCATATTCACCTTTTTGTCAGCTCCTATTAAGCCGTCGGAAACAGTCTTGTAGAATTTATTTAGGTCGTCAACGGAGGCCGCACCGGTATGTAGCGCATTGATTATTTCATTCTGTGTCTCGCCTTTTGCTCCGTTGGCAAGCATCCCAAGGGTTTGTTGTAGGCAATAAGGGGCAACCAAGGTGTTGTCCTTAGCCCCGTTAATGGCTTTTAGAACATCTAGCGCAAATTCGTTGCCGTTCTCGGCAATTTGCTTCTGGCTTTGCGTCAACTGGATTTCCACACGTGGGGTCTGCTGCTCTTCCTCATTGTCTTTATTGCAGGCAGTAAAAATTGTTGTCAAGGTGATTGCTGACAAAGCAATAAGTTGTTTACTGATTTTCATAATGCTGTTTTTTTTATTTGTTGGATTTGATTATTTGAGACTTATATAAACCGCTTTGATGTTACTTACACTTGTGAGGAAATCAGGGATGACGAAGCTGTTGGAGCTGTACATCCCGTCATACCATCCGCTCCAGCCCCAATTAAGGTAAGCATATCCTTCATGTTGCTGATTCATGCAAATTGGGCCATACACTTTGCTGTATGTGTACTTGCCTACAAATGTGTAAAGCGCATAGTAAGTCACGCTTGTCCTTTTAGACCCTCCGGTACACAGAAACGCATGCCCTGAACAATTTCCTACAGTGTCTGTAACGTTTGCGCCTAGGAATACAGGCTCTTTATCCTTAATGTGGTTAAATACCACATCAAAACTATAATTGTAGGTTTGGGTTGAGAAGTATTTGTTCAAATAACTCACGGCCGAGCTCAAAGTGGCGCCGGAGCCTTCTAGTGAATACTGCACGTTCACCCCGTCACCTATTGCCCTGAGTAGTTTTGCGGTTGTGGGTGTGGCATACAGATATGGCATGTCGTTCCAGTCACCCAAATTGCCGGGGTATTCATAATACCGCATAATTTGTCCTATTGCAACAGGCACGCATCCGGTCAATGCGCACTTGCCGTCGATGATGGGGCAATATTGGTTGTAGTCGTTGTTGTATATTGCAGGAATCGTAGATGAGCCTTGTCCCCATTTCAACTGCATGAAGTTGCCGACAGTCTCGTCGGTCGACTCGGTCCATTCGAGGACTATGGCATAGTTCTGCCATCTGTAGTCGGGGTATGTGTCGTATTCTGCCTCGCCGCGCAATTGCTCGTCGATGGCTTGATTGCCGGTTATCTCCTCATCTCCAATGTGGTGGATGATGTAACCTGCCTTGATGAACTCGGCTTCCTTTTGCTGGTACACCTTGTCGGGGTCGAAATCCTCTTGTCCGATGCCCGGGTTGACCTCTGCAGTGGCTGAGGTGTCCAGCTGCGTATATCCATTCCACTGGTCCACATATCTGTCGGTCGAGTCGCTGGGTAGGCTTCCTGCCGCTGCTATGGCGTTTACTATGCCGTCTTGCCAGCTTCTCACGCCCTCGGGGGCCACGCCCGCAATGCTGTAGCTGCCGCTTTGCGCGTAAGCCAGCACCGGTGTGTACTTCTTGGTCGCGCTCACAAGCACGAAACCTCCGTCGTTGGCATAATTTATCACATAGATGGCCGGATTTCCCAGTTTGTCGATTATGGTCGCTATAGTATATTGCTTGTTTTGTGTCTTTGCCCGCATCTTGCGGCATGATGGCTTGTTGGCCGTGAGTCCGTTCAGCACATTCTGAATGTCGGCCCTCGACACGGCAAACGGGTCTTCGATGGATAAGTCGCTTTTTAGCCCCGAAGGTTCATAGTTTTGGTCATGGCTGCATGAGCCCATGCCCATTCCTAAGATGCCGATTAGGGCAGCGGATAATAGTAATTTTCTTTTCATAATGCTGTTTTTTGTTGAGCTAATGTTACATAGGCATATAATGCTTTTGGTTTGTTGTGTTACTTGCTTGAGGTTCATGCATGCACATCATAGTGGCACAAAGGGGCCGGGTATGGCCTGAAGTGCCGATGGCAGTGTGTTAATGCGGTGCGAATCTTGCTCTCATAAGGGTGCGCTATTATGAAATTTTGTTGCAGGAAGCATCCACATCGCAAATGTATAGATATTTATTGTTAAAATCAATGATTTAGATTGTTTTTGGGGGGGGATTTTATTCAAGGATTGAAATCCAAGGTGCTTGGTAACTAAAAAGCACGGAAGGATTCATTTATGTCATCCTTCCGTGGTGTTGGTTCTGCTTTAATCAGTTGCTGATTGTCACTGCATTCCGGCCATGGTCTGAACCTTACCGATGGCCAGAATCACGCCTGTCGACCGCTCGCGAATCATATACACAAATGGACTGTCGACCGTGAATGCCCCACCGATGTAGGCAATGTCGCCAGTTACCGCCCCGGTGGCTGTGGTGACCTTAGTCCCCTCTTCATCAACTTTAATCCATGATTGTTGCACATACTGAGTGACGGCCATCTTTTTATCAGCGATTCCGCCAAAGTCAGCATCGCCAAATATCTTGTTGATTCCAAGGGATTTGAGTTGCTCAATCAGATTGTAGTTGTATTTGGCCTCGAATTTGGGCAATTTGACAACCACTGAACTTGTGGGTTTTACGGCTGTTATGTAGCTGTTGATGCGTTCTGTCGTTAGGCTGGCCACAAAGTCGTTTATCTTGCATCCGTCCTTAGGCAGAATGATGTCCATCACAAATGAGCCGTTACCGTAATCCATTTCAAGCATGTCGGCGTCGTCTTGTGTGGCTATGCCTACGTCAAAAGTTCCGCTCATCATTTGGCATTGCTCTTGCTCGTTTTTCCAGTTCTTGAATGTGGCGTTATGAGTGGATTTTTCCTCAAACCGTTTAGCCCATTTGCCTTCAAACGCCATGGCGTTGACAATGCACATGGAGGAAGTCGGGTCAATTTGCTTGAAAAGGTTGTTTATTTTACCGGCCGTTGCATTGCTGGTCCACTTGTTTATTGTAGCCAGTGCGTCGGGACTGCTGAAATCGATGCTGGCCGCTTTGGCGCTGTAGTTGTGCTCAAGGGCTTCAATGTAGCTGGTGCGTGGCGTGATTGTCTTTGCAGTCCAGATGGCGTTGGCTATTTTTAGGCTGACCTTGCTGTCGGCGGCCGTCAGCCCGGCTGTGACAGTCTTGTAGAATTCATTCAGGTCGTTGACCGAGGCTGTGCCGATGTGTAGCGCATCGACGATTTCGCTGAGCGTTTCGCCTTGGGCTCCGTTGGCAAGCATGGCAAGCGAAAGCTGGTAGCTGTATGGAGTTATGAGCGCGTTCTCGCTTTGCTGGTTCGCGGCCTTGAATGCGTTGACGGCAAATTCGTTGCCGTTCTCGGCTAGTTGCTTCTGGCTTTGCGTCAACTGGATTTCCACACGTGGGGTCTGCTGCTCTTCCTCATTGTCTTTATTGCAGGCAGTAAAAATTGTTGTCAGGGTGATTGCCGACAATGCAATAAGTTGTTTACTGATTTTCATAATGCTGTTTTTTTGTTTGTTGTTTTTTTATTTGATGGTTTGTTGTGTTACTTGCTTGAGGTTCATGCATGCACATCATAGCGGCACAAGGGGCCGGGTATGGCCTGAAGTGCCGATGGCAGTGTGTTAATGCGGTGCGAATCTTGCTCTCATAAGGGTGCGCTATTATGAAATTTTGTTGCAGGAAGTATCCACATCGCAAATGTATAGATATTTATTGTTAAAATCAATGACTTAGATTGTTTTTTTTGAAACAAATTGTTGCACATGTGTTTTTCGATGTTGTCGCTATTGAGAATTGGTGTGCCTGTTTATCCCATTGAGGGGGAATCCCTGTTCTGGCTTCCTGTGCAAAATTGGACTGTGACCACAGTTGTGCCGTTTTGGAATATTAAAAATGTTAATAAATATTGGATACTAATTTCGTTATAAACAAAACATTTACTATATTTGCAACCGCAAAAGTTCAAACTTGGCAAATTGTAGATTCTTTGCTGGTTAGAAGGTTTGGATTTTAGTGGCAACAGCTTGCTATGATGGCTTTTAAATTGATAATCGAAATGTCGTTGTCGTGTGCCCGATGGGTGCTCGATGGCTTTCGCTCGTTGTGTGAAACGGGTGGAGGCGATAATGCTGGATGTGGTCGTGACGGGCTGCGACGGCAATCGGTGTCAGTCCCGAAAGCCTTTGCGGCTCTTGCTGTTTATAGTGGTTTTTGTCACAACGTAATGCAACAGAAAAAATATTAAAAAAATCTGACATACTAATTTTTATGGTTTTAATCGGTATTCAAAGTACGACCTTGGCGGTTACGGCAGCCCTCACCGGAGTGGTTCTGGTGGCGGCGGCCTTAATCATTGCGTGGCTAATTGGCCCTCGTTCCTATACGGCCAAGAAAGGTGAGCCCTATGAGTGCGGTATTCCCACGCGTGGCGACAGCATGGCGCAGTTCCACGTAGGCTACTATCTGTTTGCGATCCTGTTCTTGATGTTCGATGTCGAGACCGTGTTCCTCTTTCCCTGGGCAACACTGTGTAAGCAACTCGGCACATCGGCACTTGCAGCAGTGGGCACCTTCTTGCTGATTCTTGCTTTAGGTTTGGCTTATGCATGGAAGAAAGGAGCGTTGAGATGGAAGTGAAAATCAAATCGATGAAATATAGCGACTTCAAGGACAATGAGTCGATTGAGAAACTGGTAGAGGAATTGCGCGCCTCAGGCACTAATGTGGTGGTGGGCAAGCTCGACCAGCTCATTAATTGGGGTATAAGCAACTCGCTTTGGCCGTTTGCCTTTGGCACTAGCTGCTGTGCAATCGAGTTTATGTGCCTCGGAGCCGCCCGCTATGATATGGCCCGTTTCGGCTTTGAGGTGGCGCGCAACTCGCCCCGCCAGGCCGACTACATCATGTGCCAGGGCACAATCACCTACCGCATGGCACCGGTGCTGAAACGCCTCTATGAGCAGATGGCTGAGCCCAAATATGTGATTGCCTGTGGCGGATGCACCATCTCGGGCGGCCCGTTCAAGAAGAGCTACTGTGTGGTCAAGGGCATCGATCAGATAATTCCGGTCGACGTCTATATGCCCGGTTGCCCGCCGCGTCCCGAGGCATTCTTCTATGGACTGATGCAGCTGCAGCGCAAAATCAAGGTGTCGAAGTTCTTTGGCGGAACCAACCGCAAGGAAAACCGCGAGAAATTCTTTGCCGCACGTCAGGAGGCCGAGCAGGCCGCCGCTCAAGACCAGCAGGCTGCAGAAACCGCACGCAAGGCCAATAAACCTGTCCTTGATTTATAAAAGCAACACATAAATTCACGACTTTACATCACAATCAAGCACATATACACTAAAAAATATGGCAGACTTACAAGAAAAAATCAGTGCGCTCTGTCCCGAGGCCCAATTTGATGCCACGGGCGAGTATCTGCTGGTTACCGTCGGCGACCCTCAGTGGCACGACCTGGCAGTGAAACTGCGCTCACAGCTCGGTTTCGACTATCTGACTGCCGTGGTCGGCATGGATTGGAAGGACTCGCTTGGCTGCGTCTACTATCTGACCAACACCGCCACACAAGACATAATTCACGTGAAAGTGGCCACAACCGACCGCGAGAAGCCCATGCTCCACACCGTGAGCGACATTTGGGCCGTGGCCAACTATCAGGAACGCGAGGTCTACGACTTCTTCGGCATTGAATTCATCAACCACCCCGACATGCGCCGCTTCTTCCTGCGCAACGACTGGGTGGGCTACCCGCTGCGCAAAGACTACGACGACAGCGAGGATAAAAACCCATTGCGCCTTACCGACGAGATCAACGAGGACGACACCTACACACTGCAGGAACAGCCCGACGGCTCGGTGAAGCGTATCGACAAGCAAGTGTTCGGCCCCGATGAATATGTGGTCAACGTGGGCCCGCAGCACCCCTCAACCCACGGCGTGATGCGCTATCGCGTGTCGCTCGAGGGCGAGATAGTGAAGAAGGTCGACGTGATGTCGGGCTACATCCACCGCGGCATCGAGAAATTGTGCGAAGGCCTCACCTACCAGTCAACTCTGCTCTATCCCGAGCGTATGGACTACATGGCCGCACACATCAACCGCCATTGCCTGTGCCTGTGCATCGAGAAAGCCCTCGGCATCGAAGTGCCGCACCGCGCCGAGCTCATCAGAATGATGATGGACGAGCTCATGCGCCTGTCGTCGCACTTGCTGAGCTACGGCTGCCTCACCATGGACCAGGGTGCCACCACCGCTTTCTTCTATGGCTTCCGCGAGCGTGAGCTGATCTACGATATCTTCGACAAGACTTGCGGCGCGCGCATGTCGATGAGCTACGACGTGATAGGCGGCGTCTCGGCCGACGTTCACCCCGACTTCATCAAAGACGTGCGTCACCTGTGCGAGATAATGCCCGAGCGGCTCAAGGAATACCACAAGCTGTTCAGCGGCAACGTCATCGCGCTCAACCGCATGAAGGGCGTGGGCGTGCTCAGCAAGGAAGATGCCATCAACTATGCAGTCACTGGCCCGTCGGGACGCGCCTCGGGTGTGCACTGCGACGTGCGCAAGACTCATCCCTACTCGCTCTACAACGAGGTTGACTTCGACGAGGTGATTCTCACTGCCGGCGACAGCTACGACCGCTACATGGTGCGCATGAAGGAGATTGAGCAGTGCGTGAGCATCCTCAGCCAGTGCTGCGACATGCTTGAGAAGGAAGGCATCGAAGGCGAATACTGCGCCAAGGTGCCCAAGCTCATCAAGCTCCCTGCCGGACACTGGTACCAGCAGGTGGAGGCAAGCCGTGGAGCATTTGGCGTGTATCTGGAGAGCGACGGCGACACCAAGCCGTTCCAGAAGCCTTACCGCATGCACTTCCAGACCCCGTGCTTCAATCTCATCGGCGTGGTCGACCTCACTTGCAAGGACAACATGATTGCCGACTTGATAACAATCACCGCGTCGATCGACTATGTGATTCCCGACATCGACCGCTAAGCGCGACACTCACAACCCATCTTAACAAATCATCAAAAAAACAATAAGATAAAGAATATTATGTTCGACTTCGGAACAGTAACAAATTGGATCGACAGCTTGCTCAACGGCTTCATGCCGTCGTGGCTTGCCACCACAGTGGAGTGCGCCCTCGTGGGCGTGATGCTGCTGGTGATGTATTCGCTGCTCGCCATCTTCTATATTTTCTATGAGCGCAAAGTGTGCGGTTGGTTTCAGTGCCGCCTCGGCCCCATGCGTGTGGGCCCCTGGGGCGTGCTTCAGGTGTTTGCCGACGTGATTAAGATTCTGCTCAAGGAGCTTATCGCGCTGTGGGGCACCGACCGCTTCCTGTTTGCCCTCGCACCCTACCTGGTGATTGTAGCCTCGTTCCTGGTGTTTGCTTGCCTGCCTTGGGGCAACGGCTTGCAGGTCATCGACTTCAATGTGGGTGTGTTCTTCATGATGGCTGCATCGTCGCTCGGTGTCATCGGCATCCTCTTGGCCGGTTGGTCGAGCAACAGCAAGTATACGCTCATCGGCGCAATGCGCAGCGGTGCCCAGATGATCAGCTATGAGCTCTCGATAGGCCTCTCGATGCTGTGCATCGTGTGCCTTGCTGGCACCATGAGCGTGAGCGGCATCGTCAATGCCCAGGCCGACGGATGGTTCCTATTCCGTGGCCACATTCCTGCCATTATCGCATTCATTATCTATCTGATAGCCGCCACGGCCGAGACCAACCGCGGCCCCTTCGACCTTCCCGAGGCCGAGCATGAGCTCACCGCCGGCTACCACACCGAATACTCAGGTATTCACTTCGGCTTCTTCTACTTGGCCGAATACCTCAACCTGTTTATCGTCTCGGGCATCGCCTCGCTGCTCTTCCTGGGCGGCTGGATGCCATTCCACGTGCCCGGCTGGGACAGCTTCAACGCCATTATGGACTACATCCCCTCGGTGGTGTGGTTCCTGGGCAAAGCCATATTCATCTCGTTCATCATCATTTGGTTCAAGTGGTCGTTCCCCCGCGTGCGCATCGACCAAATGCTTGCGCTCGAATGGCGCTACCTCATGCCCATCGGCCTGTGCAACCTTGTGCTCATGGCAGTGGTGGTGAGCCTGCAGTGGCATTTTTAACTAAGAGAGTTATTTAGACTATATAACCCTATACACAATTTTTCTGAATGTTATGAATGATTATTTTGGAAAAATCACTCAAGTAATCGGACCTGTGGTCGACATTACTTTTGAGGGAACCGACGCCAAAGTCCCCGAGATCTACACGGCTCTCACCGTGCAGCGCGAGGACGGCAGCGAACTGGTTCTCGAAGTAGAGCAGCATATCGGTGAGAACACCGTGCGCTGCGTTGCTATGGACAGCACCGACGGACTGCAGCGAGGCACTCAAGTCAAGAACTTGGGTACCCCCATCTCGGTCCCGACAGGTGAACAGGTCAAAGGACGTCTGCTCAACGTTATCGGGCAGCCCATTGACCACCTCACAGATCTTAAAGGAGGAAACCGCCGCGCCATTCACCAGCCGGCACCTTCATTCTCTGATCTGTCGATCTCGCAAGAGATTCTCTACACCGGCATCAAGGTCATCGACCTTATCGAGCCGTTCTCCAAGGGCGGTAAGATTGGCCTCTTCGGAGGTGCCGGCGTCGGCAAGACAGTGCTTATCATGGAACTCATCCACAACATCGCGCAAGGTCACAACGGCTTCTCGGTATTCACCGGAGTAGGCGAGCGCACCCGTGAGGGCAACGACTTGTTGCGCGAAATGATTGAGAGCGGCGTCATCAAGTATGGCGACAAATTCAAGAAGTCAATGGCCGAAGGCAAATGGGCTCTCGACGAGGTCGACATGGACCAAGTCAAGCAGTCGCAAGCCACACTCGTGTTCGGACAGATGAACGAGCCCCCGGGCGCACGCTTGCGTGTGGCCCTGTCGGGCCTCACCGTGGCCGAGCAGTTCCGCGACCAGGATGGCGGCGGTAAGGACATTCTCCTCTTCATGGACAATATCTTCCGCTTCACCCAGGCAGGTAGCGAGGTTTCGGCACTATTGGGCCGCATGCCGTCGGCTGTGGGTTACCAGCCCACGCTCGCCAGCGAGATGGGTACGCTCCAAGAGCGCATCACATCTACCAAAAACGGCTCAATCACATCTGTTCAGGCAGTGTATGTGCCTGCCGATGACCTTACCGACCCCGCACCGGCCACCACGTTCAACTTCCTCGACGCCACCACCGTGCTTAGCCGCAAAATCACCGAGCTGGGCATCTATCCGGCCGTTGACCCGCTGGCATCCACATCACGAATCATGGACCCCAACATCATCGGCGAGGAGCACTACAACGTGGCACAGCGCGTGATTCACCTGCTGCAGAAGTACAATGAGCTTCAGGACATCATCGCAATCCTTGGCGTTGATGAGCTTAGCGACGACGACAAGCTTGTGGTGTCGCGTGCACGCCGTGCACAGCGATTCCTCTCGCAACCGTTCTTCGTGGCCGAGCAGTTCACTGGCGTTCCCGGCGTGATGGTTCCCCTCAACGAGACCATCCGTGGCTTCAAGATGATTCTCGACGGCGAAGTCGACGAGTATCCCGAGCAGGCCTTCCTCAACGTTGGCACCATTGATGATGCCATCGCCAAGGGCAAGAAGATGCTCGCCGAGGTGGGCTGATGTAGAGCAGTGCCCGCCCAGCCGCCCCAAGCGGCCGCAGCAGCACTGGCTAAGTAATGAGATTTATTTTTAGAGATTACACACTCAACCATTTTTAGAAAATGACACTCAAAATCATATCGGCCGAGAAGATAGAATTTGAAGGCGCTGTTGAGTCGGTTACACTGCCGGGAGCCATGGGCTCTTTCCAAGTGCTTGACCGCCACGCAGCCCTCATCTCGTCGCTCGTGCCGGGCACGGTGGCCTACACCGTGGCCCCCGGACAGACCGAGACCCGCGAAATCGCGGGCGGTGTGGCTGATATCAAGGATAATGTGGTGTCGGTGTGCTTATATTAACAAAACAGGACAAAACATGAAGAAGGTTTTAACAGCAGTTGTGGCTTTCGTGATAGTGGCTCTCATGGCTCTTGGCTATGGGCAGGCCTCGCATCACCAGGGCCAGGCCGGAAAACTCGACCCCAAGGAAATCATCTTTGAGCACCTTGGCGACGCATATGGCTGGGAGGTGCCGTTCTCTCATGAGCTCCGCATTCCCCTGCCGGTCATAGTGCGCGACTGCGACGGCGCATGGCACTGCTTCATGTCGTGCCGTGTGCAAGACGGGCAAGAGTTTGAGGGCTTCCGCATTGCCAATGGCGGCGACCACAGCGGCAAGATTGTGGGAACCGACCACCAGGGCAATGAATATAGGCCACTTGACCTGTCGGTCACCAAAAACGCAGCTGGAATCTTCATCGCGGCCCTTGTGGTGATATGCATGATATTCAAGGTGCGCAACTGGTATGCGAAAAACGGAATGAAGGCCCCGCGCAAATGGACGGCGGCGCTTGAGGTGTGTGTCGACTTTGTCTACACCGACACCATCAAGCCCATCATGGGCAAGGAGGCGCCGAAATATGCTCCCTACCTGCTCACCGTGTTCTTTTTCATCCTCACGATGAACCTGCTCGGCCTTGCCGTGATTTTCCCCGGCGGAGCCAACCTCACCGGCAACCTGGCAGTGACGCTCACCCTTGCGGTGTGCACATTCCTGGTTACCAACATTACGGGTACGCGCGAGTACTGGAAAGAGATCTTCTGGCCCGAAGTGCCGGTAGCTCTCAAATGCCCGGTGCCGCTGATGCCGGTTATCGAACTGTTCGGCGTGTTCACCAAGCCGGTTGCATTGATGATTCGTCTTTTTGCCAACATGATGGGCGGACACATGGTGGTCATCGTATTCACCCTGCTCATCTTCATCTTTGGAGCCTACGGCTTGGTCATCGGTTCACTCACCGCAGTGTTCTCGCTGGCGTTCTCGCTGTTCATGCTCGTGCTCGACACGCTCGTGAGCTTCATTCAGGCTTACGTGTTCACAATCCTTTCCACCATGTTCATCTCAATGGCGCATGTTCACCACCATGGGAGCGAACAGGTGCAACCAGCCGAAAAAAAGTAAATAATACACATTTTTATAAACAAACAAAGATTATTAACAACACATTTAAAACTTTATAGATTATGTTAGCAATGATTTTAGCAGCAGCCGAATTGGCAAAACTTGGAGCAAGTGTAGGTGCAGGTATCGCCGCAATAGCAGCTGGTATCGGTATTGGTAAGATTGGTGGCTCGGCAATGGAGGCTATCGCACGCCAGCCCGAGTCGACAGGCGACATCCGTAGCAACATGATCGTGATTGCAGCCCTTATCGAGGGTGTTGCATTCTTCGCTCTGATCGTCTGCATTCTTGCACTCTTCGTATAAGCTTCAACCCGCAAAGGACACAATCCGCACACATGCGAGTGAGTTAATTTGATTATTAAGTCAACACACATAAAACAGTTTTGTAATGGAATTGTTCATGCCTGAATTTGGCCTGGTCTTTTGGATGTTTGTGGCATTCTTGTGCCTCTATCTCATCCTGGCCAAGGCGGCCTGGCCCTTCATCATTAAGTCGATGGAGCAGCGGGCCGACCTCATCGACAAAGGCGTGGCGTATGCCCAGGAGGCCAAGGCCCACCTCGACAACGCCAAGGCCGAAGCCGCCGAGGTGATAGCCGAAGCCCAGAAGCAGCAGGCCGACATTCTGCGCGATGCCGCGAAAATGAAGTCTCAAATCATTGAGGAGGCTAAGTCGCAGGCATCGGTTGAAGCCAAAAAAGTGACCGACGCAGCTCAGCTGGCCATCGAGCAGGCCCGCAAGGAAAGCGAGCGCCAGTTGCGCCAGCAGGTGGGTGCCTATGCACTCCAGATTGCCGAAAAGGTGATCAGGCGCAACATGGAAGGCGATGCCGCTCAGCAGTCGCTGGTCGATAAGTTGTTGAACGAGGTTGAGTCTAAAAACTAAGTGAATTATGAATGACGGACTAATTCCTAATCGATACGCCAAGGCGCTCTATAAGTTTGCCGCACAATCCGGTCAGCAGGCCGAGGTTTACGGCCAGATGAAGAGCCTTGAAGCCGCATTCGCATCTTCGCGCGAGCTTAAGCAGGTGGTCAACAACCCCTTCGTGCCCGTCGAGAAGAAGCAGGGTGTGCTGCTTGCTGCCGCTGGCGCACAGCCTGGCGGTCCGCTCGATAAGTTCATATTGCTTGTTGATAGGAACAATCGTGTTGAGTTCCTGCGTGCCATGGCGCTGAGCTACTCCAAGCTCTACCGCACACTCAATGGCATAGCCCAGGTGAAGGTCGAGACAGCCTCTCAGCTGCCCGACACCGAAATCCAGAAAATCGTGGATCTGGTCAAGAAACAGCTCGGCGGACAGACGCTCGAGCTCACGCAGACCGTGAACCCTGCCCTCATCGGCGGTTTCCGCATCACGGTCGACTCTCTTGAACTTGATGCCTCGGTTAAGAATGAAATTGAAAAATTGCGTTTGAAACTCCTAAGTATATAAAAGCGAGATGATAAACCCAAGTGAAATATCTGACATACTGAAACAGCAACTGGCCGACGCCCAACAGCAGGTGTCGTTCCAGGAAGTTGGTACAGTGCTCGAGGTGGGCGACGGCGTGGCTCACGTCTATGGCCTTGAAAATGTCAAGGCCAACGAGCTCGTTGAGTTCGAGAACGGCGTGACTGGCGTGGCCATGAACCTTGAGGAAAGCAATGTCGGTGTGATCCTTCTCGATAAGGTCGACACTGTGTCGGAGGGCATGAAAGTGCGCCGCACAGGTGAAATCGCCTCTATCCCCGTAGGTGAGGGCCTGCTCGGACGCGTGATAAACGTGCTCGGCGAGCCCATCGACGGCAAAGGACCCATCGACGGCGAGCTCGTGCGCTTGCCGCTCGAGCGCAAAGCTCCTGGCGTAATCTTCCGCCAGCCTGTGGACCAGCCTCTGCAGACTGGCTTGAAGGCCATCGACTCGATGATTCCTATCGGCCGTGGCCAGCGCGAGCTCATCATTGGCGACCGCCAAATCGGTAAGACTGCCATCGCAGTCGACACCATAATCAACCAAAAGGCCGAATATGAAGCCGGCCATCCGGTCTACTGCATCTATGTGGCCATCGGACAGAAGGCCTCTACTGTGGCAGCTCTCGTCAACCAGCTCACCCAGCACGGCGCAATGCCTTACACTGTGGTGATTGCAGCCACGGCTGCCGACTCGGCCTCGATGCGCTATTATGCACCGTTTGCCGGAGCAGCCATCGGCGAGTTCTTCCGCGACACCGGCCGCGATGCGCTGGTTGTTTACGACGACCTCTCGAAGCAGGCTGTCGCCTACCGCGAGATTTCGCTTATCCTCAAGCGTCCTTCGGGTCGTGAGGCTTATCCTGGCGATATCTTCTACCTGCATAGCCGTCTGCTCGAGCGTGCCGCAAAAATCAACTCTAACCCCGAGGTGGCAGCCGCTATGAACGACCTGCCCGAGGTGCTCAAAGGCCGCGTCAAGGGTGGCGGCTCTCTCACCGCACTGCCTATCATCGAAACCCAGGCAGGCGACGTGTCGGCCTACATCCCCACCAACGTGATTTCAATCACCGACGGCCAGATCTACCTTGAGAGCAGCCTCTTCAACAACGGCATCCGCCCCGCAGTCAATGTGGGTATCTCGGTGTCGCGTGTGGGTGGCAATGCACAAATCAAGTGTATGAAGAAGGTGGCAGGCACACTCAAAATCGCACAGGCACAGTTCCGCGAGCTTGAGTCGTTCACCAAGTTTGGTGGCGACATCGACCCCGTGACTGCACGCACCATCGACACTGGCCGCAAAAACGAGCGTCTGCTCGTGCAGCCGCAATACAGCCCCGTGCCCGTTGAGGAGCAAGTGGCCATAATCTACTGCGGTGTCAACGGCCTTCTTGAGAAGGTGCCCATCGACAAGGTGGCTGAGTTTGAAAAGCTCTTCGTGCAATACTTGCATGCAAAGCACCAAGCCGATGTGCTCGACGTGCTCAAATCGGGCAAAATCGACGACGAGGTCAAGGCCAAACTGGCCGAGGCAGCGCGCGAGATTGCCGGGAAATACAGTGCCTGAGCGAAGCAATAAACGGGATTTCATATGGCAACACTACGTGAACTGAAAGAAAGAATCGGCTCTGTGTCGTCGACACAGAAGACCACTAGCGCGATGAAAATGATCTCATCGGCCAAGCTGCACGGCGCCAGCGCGCGCCTCGTGCGCCTTTCGCCCTACCGCACCATGGTGCAGAGTGTGATAGGCCACCTGCTTGCAACCGATGTAGAGTTCTCGTCGCCGCTCATCGAGTCCCGTGAGGTGAAACACCTGTGCATGGTCGTGTTTGGTTCCGACGACGGCCTTTGCGGTGCGTTCAACATCAACATCTTCAAGCGCCTGCTCCAGCTCATCGACGAGTCACGCGCCGAATTTGGACAGCAGTTGGACATCACCGTAATTCCCGTGGGCAAGAAACTGCTCAAGGCGGTACGCAAAATCGAAGGGGGCACCCTGCATGTTCTCGAGGTGCCTTATATGCACACACGCAGCACCGCCGACAACCTGCACGATTTCACCCACATGCTCCGCACACGCTTCACTGGCCGCGAGTTCGACCGCGTGGACGTGGTGTACATGCACTTCAAGAGCACCAGCCACCAGACGCTCGTGAGCGAGCAGCTGCTCCCCGTGAGCAGCGCAGCACTCGCCGGCAGCGCCGACAAGAGTGCAGCCAACTCGCCTTGCATCTTTGAACCCGACGCCAACTCGATTTTCAACAGCGTGCTCCCGCTGCACATCCGTGCAACCATGCAAGCTGTGTTCACCGAGAGCGCCGCAAGCGAGCAAGCCGCCAGAGTGATGGCAATGCAAGCTGCAAGCGACAACGCTAAAGAACTGCTCGACGACCTGAATCTTGAATACAACAAGTTGCGCCAGCAAGGCATCACAACTGAGTTGCTCGACATTCTGGGAGGTCAAGCAGAGCGATAGCACCTACATAACATATTAGAAAGGAGCCTGTGGCTCTATGCCGCCACACTCCTTTTTAATTTTTTGCATTATAGACCGCTTTTCGGTTTATAGACGTTTTTTAAAAGAAATTTTGGCATAGCAAATAGAAACAGAATTGATAACTACCACTTATGAGCATTAAGGAGTATTTCTCATCTCTTTTTAAGGGTATCTACAGCCTTATCAAGGGTATGGAAGTCACGGGAAAGGAACTTGTGACTCCAAAGGTAACCGAACAGTATCCCGAAAATAGGGCTACTCTGAAAATTCCAGAGAGGTTCAGAGCTACACTGCAGTTTGTCTACGACGAAGAGGGCAACCACAAGTGCATAGCCTGCAAGTCGTGTGAGCGTAATTGCCCCAACGGCACAATCCAGGTCAAAACCAAGATGGTGGATCTGCCCAACGGCAAAAAGAAAATGAAGCTCGACAAGTATGTCTACGACCTCGGAAGCTGCACTTTCTGCGACCTGTGTGTGCTCACTTGCCCCACTCACGCCATCGAGTTCTCTAACGATTTCGAGCAGGCCGTGTTTAACCGTCAGGCATTGGTGAAGCAACTCAACTATCTTCCCGAGAAAGAGACTCCCGCTCCAGCTCCGGTATCCAAGCCCGCCGCTGCTCCGGCCCCTGCCGCTGCTCCGGCTGCTAAGCCCGCCGCTCCGGCTCCTGCAAAAGAAGGTGGTGACGACAATTCTGATGCTGCCGCAAAAGCTGCGCCGCAACCAAGTTCAGAAAATAAAGAAAAATAAAATAAACAATGGAATCAGTAGGAAATATTATTTTGTATTTCATAATTGCAATCGCAATTATCGTGTTTTCGGTACTGACGGTGACTACCAAGCGCATCTTGCGCTCGGCCACTTATCTGCTGTTTGTGCTGCTGTCCACAGCCGTGGTCTATTTCCAAATGGGCTACGAGTTTCTGGGCTCGGTTCAGATTGCGGTCTACGCGGGCGGCATTGTGGTGCTGTTTGTGTTTGCAATCATGCTCACCCACAAGCCGGGTAGCAATGCCGAGGCTCTCACGCGCCACAAGCGCGCCATGGGGCTCACGGCAGCAATAGCCGGTGTGGCAGTGTGCGGATACTCACTGTTCAGTTACGCCGATTTCTGCTCCAAGAAACTCACCGACGGCATCGATGTCAGCATGGACACCATCGGCCAGTTCCTCTTGAGCACCGACAAGTTTGGATACCTGTTACCCTTCGAGGCAATCAGCATCCTGTTATTGGCATGTATAATTGGCGGCTTAGTGGTAGCCCGCCGTCGTTAATCACATTAAAAGAAAAGGAAAGGAGAGAAAATTATGGATTTGACCCTGTTGATGTATCTTGTTCCCAGTCTTGTAATGTTTGGCTGCGGCGTGTTTGGGTTCATCACCCACAAGAATATGATATCAATGCTGATATCTCTTGAGCTAATGCTCAACTCAACTGATATCAACTTTGTAGTGTTTAACCGATATTTGTTCCCGGGGCAGCTCGACGGCATGTTCTTCACGCTGTTTGCCATTGCAATTGCCGCAGCCGAAACGGCCGTGGCCATCGCAATCATAATCAATGTTTACCGCATTGCCAAGAACGTGGACATCAATCATATCACTAAACTGAAATTTTAAGAGTTATGCCTTTACAATACACTATAGCAGTAGTAGCCTTACCGCTGTTTATGTTTCTTTTCCTGGGGCTTGCCGGCGTGAAGATGCGTCGCATAACCACAGGCGTGTTGGGCGTGATTGGCCAAGGCATCACCACAGTGATAGCCTATGCTGCCGCAATCACCTATTTCTTTGGCACTGGCCAGGGTCAGGTGGTCGACGGTGTGCGCCAGACGCTCGTTTTTCAGGATTGGCACTGGCTTCAGCTCGGCGACAATGGCTTAATGGCCAACATGGGCTGCCAGCTCGATCCCATTAGTGCAATGATGCTGGTGGTGATATGCACTATCTCGTTCTTCGTGCACCTCTATTCGCTCGGCTACATGAGCAATGAGGAAGGCCCCGAAAAGGGATTCCAGCGCTATTTCGCCTATCTGGCTTTATTCACATTCTCAATGCTGGGCATGGTGGTTGCCACCAACGTGTTCCAGATTTTCGTGTTCTTCGAGATGGTGGGTGTTTCGTCTTATCTGCTCATCGGCTTCTATTACAGCTCGCCGGCAGCCATCCACGCCTCTAAGAAGGCCTTCATTGTCACCCGTCTGGCCGACTTCTTCTTCCTGCTCGGCGTGATTCTGCTTGGTTACTATGCCCACGACATTAATTTCTCGGGCATCCTCAGCGATCCTGTTGCCACCTTGTCTGCTGCAGGCGGCACGTCGTTCCTGGGCTTGCCTGTGCTCACATGGTCGTTGATTTTCATCTTTATCGGCGGTGCCGGTAAGTCGGCCATGTATCCCCTCCACATTTGGCTGCCCGACGCAATGGAAGGTCCCACTCCGGTGTCGGCCCTCATCCACGCTGCCACCATGGTGGTGGCAGGCGTGTTCCTGGTAGCCCGCCTGTTCCCGCTTTATGTGACCGATGGCATCGCGCTCAACGTGGTGGCAGTCACTGGCGCGTTCACGGCATTCTATGCTGCCGCAGTGGCCTGTGTGCAGAGCGACATCAAGCGTGCTCTGGCATTCTCCACACTGTCGCAGATTGCCTACATGATGACGGCTCTCGGCGTGAGCTCTGCTGCCGGTAGCGGCCCCGAAGGCGGCCTCGGCTACATGGCCTCAATGTTCCACCTGTTCACCCACGCCATGTTCAAGGCTCTGCTCTTCCTTTGCGCAGGTGCAATCATCCATGCGGTGCACAGCAACGAAAACTCGGCCATGCACGGCCTTCACAAGTATATGCCCATCTGCAGCTGGGCGTTCCTCATTGGCTGCCTTGCCATATCGGGCATTCCGCCGTTTGCCGGATTCTTCTCTAAAGACGAGATTCTGGTGGCCTGCTACGAGCACGGTCTCGTGTGGGGCCTTTGGATGTCGCTTGTGGCCGGTATGACGGCATTCTACATGTTCCGCATCTATTTCCTCATCTTCCACTGGAGCGAGCATGTCACTCCCGAGGGCAAGCACAAGCCGCATGATGCGCCTTGGACCATGAGCCTGCCGCTCGTGTGCCTCTCTGTGGTGTCGGTGGTGTGCGGCCTTGTGCCGTTTGGCTCTCTCGTCAGCGCCGACTGCCGCCCGCTCGTAACCCACACCAATTGGACGGTGGCCTGCTCAAGCGTGGCAATCGCCCTTGTGGGCATCGGCCTTGCCTGGAAGCTGTATTATAAGGAAAACGACCTGCCCGAGCGCATGGCCAACTCGTGCCGCGGCTTGTGGACAGCAGCTTATCACCGCTTCTATATGGACGAGTTCTACCAGTTTATCACCCACAAGGTGATTTTCCAAGGTATATGCAAGCCCATAGCGTGGTTTGACCGCCATGTCATCGACCAGACGTTCAATGTGCTGGCCGACCTCACCAACTCGGCCTCGTTTGCCATCCGCAAGCTCCAGTCGGGCAGCGTGCAGACCTACGTGCTTGTCTACTTAATGGGTGCCCTGCTCATTGCTGCGGCCACCATAGTGTGTGTGCTCATTTGATTTTCACCAACGGTTAGTTAAATTAAGCGATTATGATTTTGGATAATATATTAATTTATTTTGTGATAGTGCCTCTGCTCACTCTCGGAGGCCTGGCTTTGTGCAGCAACAAAGGCGTCAAAGCCATCAGAACCGTTGCACTCACCGGTGCCACTGTGCTTGTGGCATTGGCCGTATATCTGGTCACCTATTTCCTTCAGGCTCGCGGAGCCGGCGACACGAGCGAGATGCTCCTTCGCTCTGACTACACTTGGTATGCACCGCTCAACATTAAGCTCGCTCTTGGTGTCGACGGCGTGTCGGTGGTCATGATTCTGCTGTCGGCATTCATCGTGTTTGCCGGAGTGTTTGCGTCATGGAAAATCAATCCGCTCCCCAAGCAGTTCTTCCTTTGGTTCTATCTGTTGTCGACGGGTGTGTTTGGTTTCTTCATTTCTATCGACCTGTTCACCATGTTCATGTTCTATGAGGTGGCGCTCATCCCCATGTATCTGCTCATCGGCGTGTGGGGTAGCGGCAACAAGAACTACTCGGCAATGAAGCTCACACTGATGCTCATGGGTGGCTCGGCCTTCTTGATGCTCGGCATCATAGGCATCTACTTCCACTCTAGCGCCGATACTGCCAACCTCACTATGAACGTGCTCGAAATAGCCAAAAACAATGCGATTCCCCACACCTGGCAGACGGTGCTTTTCCCGCTCACTTTTGTGGGCTTCGGTGTGCTGGGGGCCATGTTCCCGTTCCACACTTGGTCGCCCGACGGTCACGCCTCTGCCCCCACGGCAGTGTCGATGCTCCACGCCGGCGTGCTCATGAAGCTTGGTGGTTACGGCTGTTTCCGCATTGCCATCTATCTCATGCCTTATGCTGCCACGCAGCTCGGCTGGATATTCATCACCCTCACCGGCATCAGCATCGTTTACGGTGCATTCAGCGCCTGTGTCCAGACCGACCTCAAGTATATCAACGCCTACTCGTCGGTTAGCCACTGCGGCATGGTGCTTTTTGCCATCCTCATGTTTAACCAGACTGCAATGACCGGTGCCGTGCTCCAAATGCTCTCTCACGGCTTGATGACGGCCCTGTTCTTTGCCTTGATTGGTATGATTTACGGCCGCACCCACACCCGCGACATTCGCGAGATGGGCGGCATGATGCACATCATGCCCTACTTGGGAGTGGGATATGTGATTGCTGGTCTCGCCTCGCTCGGTCTGCCGGGCTTGAGCGGCTTTGCTGCCGAGATGACAATCTTCTTCGGCTCATTCCAGGAGTCGGCGCTGCTCAACCGTGTGTTCACAGTTGCAGCTTGTGCCTCGATTGTGATTACGGCTGTGTATATCCTTCGCGTTGTGGGCAAGCTCCTCTTTGGCGAGGTGCAGAACGAGAAGCACCGCCAACTCACCGATGCCGAGTGGTTTGAGCGCGTCTCTACAGCCACTCTCATCATTGCCGTGGCTGCAATCGGCTGTTTCCCCAACTTCTTTGGCGACATCATCCGCAACAGCTTCGACCCCGTGGTTAAAGCCATCCAGATGGTCACCATGTAATTGAAATCAAGTGTTGAATTAAAAACAAGATAACTTAAGAAAATGGATTATTCGCAATTTTTAATGATGCCGCAAGAAATAGGCCTCCTGGTGGTGTTCCTGCTTGTGTTCCTCTACGACACTTTCATGCCCAGTAAAGCGCAGAAGGCTCTCCCGGCATTTGCAACACTGATTTTTGCAATCTACACCATATTCAGCTTCGTTCCGTTCCCCGGTGGCGAGTCGTTCGGCGGCATGTTTGAGACCAATGGCGCCACTTGGGCAATGAAGGGAATCCTGAATGTGGGAACATTCATAGTCCTGCTCCAGTCAATCCAGTGGGCCAACAGCGAGTTTGTAAGCGTGCGTCGCGGCGAGTTCTACGAGTTGCTGCTTCTCACCCTGTTCGGTATGTTCCTCATGGTGTCGGCACGTCACTTCCTGCTGTTCATAATCGGCCTCGAGACGGCTTCTCTCCCCATGGCAGCGCTTGCCGCCTTTGAGAAGCGCCACTATGAGTCGCACGAGGCTGCAGCCAAATATGTGCTTACGGCAGTGTTCTCGTCGGCAGTTCTGCTGTTTGGCGTCTCGCTCGTCTACGGCCTTAGTGGCTCGCTCTACTTCGGCGACATCGCTTACAGCGTGGTCAATGCTCACAGCGCTCTGCTCATCACTGCAATAGCGTTTGTCATTGCAGGTGTGGGCTATAAGCTGTCGCTCGTGCCGTTCCACTTGTGGACGGCCGACGTCTACCAGGGTGCCCCCACGGCAGTCACCAGCTATCTGTCGGTGGTGTCGAAGGGTGCCGCAGCCTATGCGTTCCTCGTGATCATGGCCCAGGTGTTTGGCGCTGCCTACGCTCAAGTGTGGGAGTGGATGCTCTATGCCGTGATTGTGGTCACCATCACCGTGGGCAACCTCTTCGCCGTGCGCCAGCGCAATCTCAAGCGCTTCCTGGCGTTCTCGTCGATTTCGCAAGCCGGCTACATCATGCTTGGCGTGATTGCGGTCAACACTCTTGGAATGGCCTCGATGATGTATTACATCCTGGTCTATGTGTTCAGCAACCTGGCTGCCTTCGCAGTGATTGCCGCCATTGAGCGTCAGACCGGAAAGGTCACCACCGACGACTACAACGGCCTGTTCAAGACCAATCCTTGGCTGTCGTTCACAATGATGCTTGCTATGTTCTCACTTGGCGGTATCCCCCCGTTTGCAGGATTTTTCAGCAAGTTCTTCGTTTTCGTCGGAGCTTGCCACACTGGCAGCGTGGCCATTTATGTGCTTGTGCTCATCGCACTTGTCAACACCATCATCTCGCTTTACTACTATCTGCTTGTGGTCAAGGCAATGTTCGTTCGTCAGGACGAGTGCGTGATTCCATGCATCAAGTCGGCCTTGAGCGAGAAAATTGGAATGGTGGTATGTGTTTTAGGCATAATCTTTATTGGATTGCTTAGTTGCGTCTACACCGGTCTCACCCAGATTACTGAAAGCGTGAGCTCCCTGTTCGCAATGATTTAACCAATACTATTAATATATAACCTAAACCTTGCGAGAGCGGGAATTCCGGTATTTCACGGAGTTCCCGCTCTTTTGGTATGCCAAGGCGGTCACTACGATTTTATAATTGCTGGTCGGTTGCCGGCCGAATGCGAAAAAATAGTTATATTTGTGCAATGTAAAAACCAAACCAGTTAACATATACACACAACAACAAATAATGAAAAAAAACGCAGTTTTGGCCTTTCTTGCACTTGCGGCAATGGGAGCATCGGCACAGACGGTAACAGTGCGCAGCTCGGTGCAGCTCGTCGACAGCACGGCCTATTTTCCACAACTCAGCGACGACGGCACGCGCCTGCTTTATTCCAACACCGAGGCAAGCAGCCTGTCGATGCTCGACATTCCCACCGGGCAGACAACCATAGTGAGCAATGAAGACTTTCCGGGATTTGATGCCCGTTTCGCTCCCAACGGCAAGGTCTACTATGTGACGCAGCGCCGCCACGACGGCAACCTCATCTACCGCACAGGGCATGAATATGATCCCGCCACACGCAACCACCGCATTGTGCTCAAGCCGCAGCATGGAGCCGTGCGCCCCGTGCAGGCATCCCGTGGCTTTGCCCTCGTGGGTGAGCACAAAAGTTTCACCACCGGCGGCAACATTGGCTTCGGTGCTTACACATCGGGGGCAACGGTGGTCACCTTTGACCGCAACCCCAAGCAGTCAACATCGCAATCTCCTATTAAAGGCACAGTGGGCCTCTTGTGGGCATCTTACAGTCCCGACGGAACCAAACTTATGTTTGAGGCGGTGGCAAAGGGCGTTTATATAATCGACTTCAAACGCTACACTATTACCAACATCGGCTTCTACCTCATGCCGTCGTGGCTGGGCAATGACTACATAGTGGCCATGACCAACAACAATAGCGTGGTGAAGCATTTTAATGGCTATCAGATAATGCTGCTGAGTGCTAATGGCAAGTATGCACATGAGCTCACCCCCAGTGGCTTTATCCAGCCGTCGTGCAAGACTGTGAGCATCGCCCCCGACGGCACCACTGTGGGCAATGTGGTCTACACCACAAGTCGCGGCACAGTGACCATGCAGCAAATAGAAGTCAAACCATAACCCCCGCATCATCATGAACATAAAAGCTATCACCATATTTGCGGCCGCAATATGCATCGCCGCAGCCTCATGCCCCGTGGATGCCGGTGCCCGCACTGCCGTAAAGCCACGCGTGTTTATCAACCCTGGCCACGGCGGCCACGACAGCGATGACCGTCCAGACCATTACTATAACCCCGGCGTTAACGACACGGTGCATTACTATGAGTCGAATTCTAACCAGAGCAAGGGCAACGCCATCGTGAAAATTCTGGCCGACAAGGGCTATGAGACCGCCACAACCCGTGTGGACAACACCACTGCCGACGACCTTGACCTCTTTGAGATAGTGTGCCTTGCAGCCAACAGCGGTGCCGACATGTTTTTTGCCATCCACAGCAATGCCACCGGAATTGCCCGCCGCTTCAACCATCCGCTGGCTCTCTATCGTGGCACCACAGGCAGTCCGGCAGCTCCTGGCAGCGACTCAATAGCCTCTTGCCTGATGCGCAGCTTGATGGCCAACCAGGCTACCGTGTGGACGCGGGGCTTGCAGATTGCCGGCGACTGGTCATTCTATGACTGGGGCCACAAGGTGGGCCTCGGCGTGCTGCGCTACAACAAGCTGCCCGGCATGCTCAGCGAAGGCTCGTTTCACGACTATGCTCCAGAGCGTAACCGATTGATGAACGACGACTTTTGCTGGCTTGAGGCTTGGAACCAATCAGTGGGTATCGACGAGTATTTTGGCCGTCAGTCTGACTATGGACTTGGCGTGGTGGCTGGCATTGTGCGCTATGCTCTCCTTGAGGCCAACGACGAAGGAATAAAGTTTGCCGACGACAACCGCAGGCCGGTCAATGGCGCAACGGTGAAAATCACCGATGACACTGGCCAAGAGGTGGCTGCCACTGTTACCGACCACCTTAACAATGGCGTGTATCTCTTTCGTGGGCTCAAGCCCGGGCGTTACACCGTGAGCGTCAGCTCCAGCGAAGGGCTCACCGGCAGTGCAGAGGTCGATGTGAAAGCCAACCAAAGCTCTTACCACAACTTCAACCTCTGACGCGACGCGCAGCACTGCGTGTTCGCTTCATGAAAATCATTAACGACAATCAAAACATTTTTCAGCAACTATGATAGGAAAACTTTTAGTGGCGGCTCTTGGCCTTTGTGCAATTTCTGCCGGTGCCCAGACCGTAACCGTGACCGAGCAGTCGCGGCTGCTGCAGGGCGTGGAAGGCCCTGCCTACTATCCCGTGCTCAACAGTGCGGGCAATAAACTCCTGTTTGCCAGTGGCGAGCAGGTGAGTCTTAAAATCTATGACTTCGACATGAATGTGGTGAGCCGCATTTGCGACGGCAACGGGTCGGGCATTGATGCCCGCTTTGCCCCCGATGGCAATGTGTACTACGTCACGCAAAAGCGCGATGAGCAGACCAATCTGGTGTATCGCACCGGCTACCGTTACAATGTGGCGCAAGCTGCCAGCAGCGTGGTGCTCGAACCGCAGCATGGAGCTGTGCTTCCGCAGGTGGGCACTCTCGGGGTGGCCATCAACGGCCCCCGAAAGGCTTTCAAGAGCACATCTAATTTAGGAAATTCGGTCTATACCACCGGCTCGAAACTTGTGCTCACTGTCAACGGCAAGCAGCGTGAGCTTTCGCCCGTTGAATCGTTTGCCGGTTATCTGTGGGCATCGCTGTCGCCCGACGGAACAAAGATAGCTTTTTTTGCAGCCGGCAAGGGAATTGTGGTGTGCGACCTCAATGGCCGAGTCATTGCCATGCTGGGCAACTACGAGATGCCCTCGTGGTACAACAATGATTACGTTGTGGCGCAAAATGCCAAGGACGATGGCCATCAGTTTGTGTCGTCGCAGATAATGCTCCTCAAGGCCGACGGCTCGTTTTCCACGGCCCTGACCACTCCTGCGTCGATGACCATGCAGCCCACGGCTGCTGCCGGACGCATCGTCTACACCACCATCGACGGCAACCTCTACGAGATGAAGATTAATATTACCGAACCCTAATCACACCGTGTGCAACCATTATGAAAAAGATTCTTTTACCCATAGCGGCTTTGCTGATTGCAGCTTGTGGCCAGATTCTGGCCCAGACGCCGCACGTCTATATCAACCCTGGCCACGGAGGCCATGAAAGCGACGACCGCAACGTGGTGGTGCCTCCGTTTGCCGCTGGCGACACTGCCGGCTTTTGGGAGTCAAACGCAAGCTTGAAGAAGGGCTTCGCCTTGCAGCAGATGCTGCGTCTCAAGGGCTACAAGACAAGCATATCCCGTGTGACCAACGACGAGGCAAGTGATTTGGCCCTGTCGACCATCGTGGCTCTGTGCAACCAGAGCGGCGCCGACGTGTTCTATGCCATTCACAGCAATGCCACCGGAGTGGGCGAGGGCTATCGCGTGAACTTCCCGATTGGACTTTACCGCGGCTACACCGGCTCGCCTCAAGTGCCGGGCAGCGACTCGCTGGCAAAGTGCCTTGGCCCGTTCTTGCTTGCCAACCAAAGCACTGTGTGGAGCCGTAATGAATACACTGCCTATGGCGACTGGACTTTCTATCCCGACTGGGGTACACAGGGCCTTGGCGTGCTTCGTGGCAACAACACGGTGTCGATGCTCAATGAAGGGTCGTTCCACGACTATATCCCCGAGACTTACCGCCTTATCAACCCATACTATTGCTGGGTCGAGGGTTTCAACTTCTCGCTTGGTGCCGACAGCTATTTCCACCGTCTCGACAAGTACGACAAGGGGTTCGTTACCGGCAACGTGCGCGACTCGCGTCTGTTGCGCGATGCGTCTTATGTGATGCTCGGCGACGACAAGCGGCAACCGGTTAACAATGCCACTGCCTATCTCATCGATGCCAGTGGCGTGACTGTTGATACTTGCCAGATTGATAGCCTGAACAATGGTATCTACCTATTCAAATTCATCACTCCGGGCAATTACAAGGTGCGTGTGACCGAAGCCACGCACTATGAGCAAACCAAGGATGTGGTGGTCACAGCCAATGGCATTACCTACTGCAACTTCGACCTTAACCGCGTGCGCAACACGCCGCCTGAGGTCATCAGTTACTCGCCCGTGTGGGCCGAGGGCGACAAGGCTGTGAAGTGCAACGAGCCCATCGTGCTCCAGTTCAATTGGGACATGGATCAGGCCAGCACCGAGAGCGCATTCTCAATCTCTCCGGCTGTCGACGGTTCGCTCACCTGGGAAGACACCAACTATCGCCTGGTGTTCACTCCCACCGATGCCTACAAGGCTAATAGTCTTTATACCGTCACTCTCAAGAAGAGTGCCCAGCACGCTGGCGGCACTTGCATGGATGCCGACTTCTCGTTTAAGTTTACCACCCAGTCGCGCGACCACTCGAATGTGATAGCCATGTTCCCGGCCGAGGGCGACCAAGTGCACTACAAGGGTGCTTATGTGGAGCTGCGCATCGATTCTCTTATGAACACTGCCGGCATCATGAACAAAATCAAGGTTACCGACGACCAGGGCAACGAGGTGAGCTACAACCGGCGCAGCTTCCGCTACAACAAGAAAGGTGAGCCATACGGGTCGGCCCGCCTCACCATTTCTCCAAATCTCACCGTGGGCAGCACTTACAAGGTGACCTACGGAAAGGATGTGGCCGACACTGCCGGTCTGCAGATTTCGCAGGCCATTGAATGCACGTTCACTGCTGTTGATGCAGGGGCTGATAAAGAGGGGGCTACCGTTGTCGAGGGGTTTGAGGATGCAACCAAATTCCAAGTGAATGAGGCTGCAAGCTCGGGCTACTCTAAGGCCACTCTCACATCGGCCACGGGCACCAACAAGCTGTTTGACAACTCGGCTCTGCAGTTGGCCTATGCCTTTACCGACAACGACAGTAAGGTGGCGATTGATCTCTCGACTGCTGCCGACGAGGGCTTCACCAGTGCCGACAATGTGGGCATCCACATATACGGCGATATGAGTTTCAATCCTGTCTATGGCAGGTTTGTTTCGGCCTCTGATGAGAAACTCGTTAAGCTCAGTGATGTCACATATCACGGCTGGCGCTATTGCGATGTGCCGCTGACTGCCCTTGAAGGCGGCCAGACTTATAAGTTCGAGGGTCTTGTGGTTGCGAAAAACCATTCGGTGATGGGGGAAAGCGGCACAATGCGTTTCGACAATTTGCTGCGTGCCAAGTCGAGTGGCATTGCCGAGGTTGATGTCGCTGGAGTAAAAGTTACTGCCCAAGGCGATTATGTGGTTGCCAGTGCCGATGGCTTCATTCAGCGCATTGAACTTTATTCGGCCGATGGCCGACTTGCTGCCGCTGGCAGTGGCAACTATGTCAACGTTAGCGCAATGGCAGCCGGAGCCTATGTGGCAAAGGTATATGTCTCCGGACTTGTGGCAGTGAAAAAGATTGTGGTGTCGCACCGCTGACGCTCTGCTTTTCACTCTCTGATACATTATAAAGGCTGCCGCAATTTTCTGCGGCAGCTTTTTTAGCGATTTTAGTAAATGAGTTAATTGGTGTATTCATGTGTTAAAATATGTGTACTATTGCGTATTTACGCATAAACTAGGTATATTTGCATAAATTATTGAATTTTTGGGTCAATCGGCATAATCATGCGCAGCAATAAGACGATTAATGTTATAGCAGAAAGTAGTTCCACTCGCACTGAGTGGAGCCTTGTAGAGAACAACAAAGTGGTGGAGCAGGCTTTTACCGAGGGCTTGAATCCTGTGTTCCTCACCAGGCGCGAAATCAGCCACAGCATACGTCTTGAGCTGTCGCCCGCGTTTTTTAAGCGTCGTTGGGATCACGTCTATTTCTACGGCGCAGGTTGCTTGAGTCCTGAAAAGAATAAAATAGTTGAGGCTTCGCTTGTGGCGCAGTTCAAGACGCCCGTCACGGTTGAGAGCGACTTGCTCGGTGCGGCCCGTGGCCTGCTCGTTCACGAGCCTGGCTTGGCCTGCATCCTCGGCACCGGTTCCAATTCATGCCTTTATGATGGAACTAACATCGTTAAAAACGTTCGCTCGCTGGGGTTCATTCTCGGCGATGAGGGCAGCGGCGGCGCTATGGGGCGCATTTTCCTAAGCGACTGCTTGAAAAACCTTGCCCCGGCCGACCTCACTGAGGCTTTCTTCGACGAGTTTAAAATCACCGCCGACGAAATCCTCGACTCGGTGTATAACAATCCATTGGCTAACCGCAACTTGCGTCAATACTCGTTCTTCCTTGCCAAGCACCTCGATGTGGACTATGTGCGCAATTTGGTGACTAACGAGATTTCACGCTTCTTTGAGCGCAACCTCTGTCAGTACGACTATAAGAAATACCCGGTGTGCTTCGTCGGGTCGGTTGCCTGCATGTATAGCGAGATTCTGTTGCATGTGGCGCATAACTATGGTGCCACGGTCAGGAAAATAGTGCGCAACTCCATGCCCGGCCTCATCACCTACCACAAGGTGGATGTCGACTAAGGGTTGACGGGTTGCCCGTACCCGCATAATATCTTCTGTGTTCCGTTTGGCGCACCGGCTGCGCCGAGTGGCGCTTTGTGCTTTTTTAGACTATACCAATAAAATTCAGAATAAAACGATGAATAAACATTACTCAAGCAAATCGGCTCGACTCGTGGCCTTGACGTCGGCAATGGCTGTGTGTCTGGGCGCCGCAGCGCAGTCGCATATGCAGACCGTGGTCGAGCGCGCTGTGCGTGCCACGGTGCCTCAGCGGCTCACGCTTTACCATCCGGTGAAGGTTCTTAGCTGTGTGGCCGATGCCGACACGGTGCGCGTCAATCTCAACAACCAGTATGCCAATGTGCCAATCACTGCCGCCTCGCTCACCGACCTCAAGGCAAGCATTAAGCAGGCTTTGCGTCAGTCGGGAAACGACTTCAAGGGTGTGGCCGTGAGCATAGAGGGCGTGAGGGCTGAGCGCTATGTGTTCGGCTACGACCGCAAGTATGCCCGCAAGCATGCTCCGTTTGTGAGTGAGGTGGGCCAGTCGCGTCGTTTCGAGAAGGGCCTCGACGGCAACATTGTGGCAATGTGGCAAAGCCACGGACGCTACTATGATGGCGGGGCAGGGCAGTGGTCGTGGCAGCGTCCGCGCCTGTTCCAGACGGTAGAAGACCTTTTCCCCACCAGCTATGTGGTGCCATTCGTGATGCCCATGCTCGAAAATGCCGGGGCTTATGTGTGGAACCCGCGTGAGCGCGACACTCACTCCTCTGAGGTGATAGTCGACAACGACGGTGGCCTGGCTCAGGCCGGATATGCCGACAAAGGCGTGCTCAACGCATGGTCTACTGGCACTGATGGCGGTTTTGCCTATGTGAAGTCGACTTATGTGGATGGTGAAAACCCGTTTGCCGACGGCACTTATCGTAAGGTCGACGCCACTACCAAGAGTGGGCGTCTCGATGTGTCGGAGGCGTCATGGTCGGCGCAAATTCCGGCCGACGGCGATTATGCTCTGTATGTGAGCTACAAAACTTTGCCCAACAGTGTGACCGATGCCGTCTATACCGTGAATTGCAACGGTCAGAGCCGCAAATTCAAGGTGAATCAGACGATGGCTGGCGGCGTGTGGGTGTATTTGGGCACTTTTCCGTTTAAAAAGGGCCTTAACGCTTCGGTGGTCACCTTGAGCAATGTGTCGAAGTGCAAGGGTGGCGTGGTCACTGCCGATGCCATCAAGATAGGCGGTGGCATGGGCAATATTGCCCGCTGTCCTGCCGCGCGCACCGAGGCCAATGTGGCCCGTGCCGGCAGTAGCGCGCGCATGCTTGCCCGCCAGGGTGTGGCCTACGACACCACGGTCAGCGGTTATCCCCGCTTTGCCGAGGGTTCGCGCTATTTCTTGCAGTGGTCGGGTTTCCCTTATGAGGTGTATTCCACCACAGGTAGCATCAACGACTACAACGACGATTACCGCAGCCGCAGCGAGTGGGTCAACTGGCTGGCTGGCGGCTCGCAGGCCATCCCAGACAAACCGGGACTTAATGTGCCCATCGATCTCTCCTTCGGATTCCACACCGATGCCGGCGTCACTCCGGGCGACAGTGTGATAGGAACTATGAGCATTTATAACACCGGTCATTTCGGCACTCTGCCTGATGGCACTCCCAGAGTGATTTCACGCGACCTCACGCAGATAGTGAGCGAACAGATAATGCGTGATGTCAGTGCTCAGTTTGAGCCGGAATGGAACAGCCGCGGCATCTTCTATCGCGACATCTATGAGGTTCGTGTCCCGCAGGTGCCTGCCACGCTTCTCGAGCTCTTGTCGCATCAGAATTTTGCCGATATGCGCTACGGTCTCGACCCCAACTTCCAGTTTGCTGTGAGCCGTTCTATCTATAAAGGCATTCTGCGCTTCATCGCCAAGCGTGACCATCGCGACTATGTGGTGCAGCCGTTGCCTGTCAATTCGTTTGCCATCACTCCGTTGCCCGACGGCTCTGTGCGCCTCTCATGGCAGCCCACTGCCGACTCGCTCGAGGCCTCGGCTCGCCCCACAAGCTATGCTGTGCTTGAGCGGGTGGGTGATGATCCCGGATTCAAGGAGCTGGCTTTTGTCACTGCCACGTCATTCACCACTAAGGTCGCTGCCGATTCGCGCCTCCACAGCTACCGCATTGTGGCCATCAACGAGGGTGGCCGCAGTTTCCCGAGCGAGACGCTCTCGTGCGGCTTCGTACCCGAGGCCAAGGGCACGGTGATGGTTGTCAACGGTTTTACTCGCGTGAGCGCGGCTGCCTGGGTCGACACTTGTGGCATAACAGGCTTCACCGATGAGATTGACCATGGCGTGCCCTACGTGAGCACGGTCAACTACATTGGCTCGCAGTATGAGCTCAAGCGCAGCCGCCGCTGGCGCGACGACGACTCGGGCGGATGGGGCGCTTCGCGTGGCAACTGGGAAACCCGTGTGGTGGCTGGCAACACGTTCGACTATCCGCGCGTGCATGGCGAGTCGGTTCTCAAGGCTGGCTATAACTTCGTCTCGGCGAGTGTGAAGGCTGTTGAGTCGGGCTCAGCACCGCTTTCGGGCTACTCGGTGGTCGATATGGTGATGGGCAAGCAGAAGACCACCCCCAATGGGCGTGGCGCTTACCCCGACCGCTTCCCTGTGTTCACTCCTGCTTTGCGCTTGGCTGTTGAGGCTTACTGCAAGGCTGGCGGCAATGTGCTGCTCACGGGGTCGTATGTGGCTTCTGATGTGTTTGACCGGGCTGTGCCCGACACTGTGGGCGAGAATTTTGCCAAGCGTGTGCTCGGCTACCGCTGGGGCACCGACCGCGCGAGTGTCACCGGCCGTGCCCACACGGTTGCCACTGTGGCGTCTGAAATTCCGTCGGACCATAAAATCGCGTTCAGCAACGAACTTAACGATTCGGTGTATTGCGTGGAGTCGCCCGATGCCGTCTATGCTGCCGATGCATCGTCAACTACGTTCCTGCGCTATTGCGAGAACAACAAGCCTGCCGGTGTGGTGTGCGACCGCTCGGCTTACCGCACTGCTGTGGTTGGATTCCCGTTTGAGACAATTCTCAACGATGCCGACCGCAACCTGTTTATGGCGAGTCTGCTCAACTATCTCACATCGCGCAAGGCTAAATGATATAGGCAGCTTCGCTTGCTGTGAATAAAGCTTAGAGGCCGGCACGCTGCCATTGGGCACGTTGCCGGCTTTTGTTGTGAGTTGTTGTTAATATTAAAATGATGTATCTAAATTATAAAAAGTGTTTATCGGGCCAAAAAGGCATTGTTATTGTTTCTTCATGCAAAATGTTTGTACTAACTTTGTAGTTGCGTAGCCATGCTTTGTGGCCAAGCATATTACTTGATTAACAATAACATCAAACAATGAAGAAAAGGAATACGGCGCTCGCTATGCTGGCAGCTGTCTCGGCCTTAGGCTGTGGCTCTGCTGCGGCTCAGCAGGCTCTCACTCAGGACCAGTGCGCCAAGGTGCAGACTGTGGTGGCTTCCGAATTGCCATCAAAGATGGGCATAGGAAACCTCAAAGCCCAAAAGGTTGCCCTGTCGGGCGACACAATCGTGGTTGACCTCAGTAATAATTTTTCCGACATACCATTCACTCAGCAGAGTGTGGCAAAGCTGAAGTCTGATATCCGCAATGCCGTGGGCTCGGACTATTCCAACTACAACGTAAAGCTCACAATCGACGGCAACGACATCGACAAATACTTCATTGACTTTGAACCTGCCTACAAGCGCAGCCATAGCGCGTTTGTGACCGACTTGAATCCCAACCGCCACTACCGCAAGGGCCTTGACGGCAACATCATAGCCATTTGGCAAAGCCACGGATGGTACTTCGAGCCAAAGCTCAACCGCTGGGAGTGGCAGCGTGCCCATATGTTCCAGACGGTGGAGGATATGTACACCCAAAGCTATGTGATTCCTTTCCTTAACCCTATGCTTGAGAATGCGGGAGCCTATGTGTGGGATCCGCGCGACCGCGACACTTCGCCCATCGAGGTGATAGTAGATGCCGACGGCGGCAAAGCGCAAAACGGCTACCGTGACGCTGGCAAGTGGAAGCAGGGCGTAGGCACTGGCTTTGCCTATATGCGCGACGTGTATAAAGACTTCGAGAATCCGTTTGCCGAGGGTACTTATCGTCAGGCCGATGCCGAGCGCGACCTTAAAAAGGCCACCGAGGCAAGCTTCGACGCCGAAATGCCTGCTCCCGGCAGCTATGCGGTATATATAAGCTACAAATCACTCCCCAATAGCGTTAAGGATGCCCTTGTGACTGTCAACAGTCTTGACGGCAAGCGCCAGATGAAAATCGACCAGACCATGGCCGGTGGCGTGTGGGTGTTCCTTGGCTACTTCAAGCTCGACAAGGGTCTGAACAAGAACCTTGTGACCGTGAGCAACTTCTCTAAGCAGAAGGGCGGAGTGGTGACTGTGGATGCAATAAAAGTGGGCGGCGGCATGGGCAACATTGCCCGCCGGCCGGCAGCTCGCACTCCCGAGAACATCAAACTCGCAGGCAACAACACCCAATATCTGCAAGAGGAAGGTGTGGACTATGACTACGTGACCAGCCGCCGCATGCGCTTCACTGAGGGCGCACGCTACTTCTTGCAATGGTCTGGTTTCCCCGACAGCGTCTACTCGCCCACAGGCGGCATCAACGACTATAACGACGACTACTGCTGCCGTGCCGAGTGGGTCAACTATCTTGCAGGCGGCTCGCAGGCTCTGCCCGGACGCAAAGGCTTGAATTTGCCTGTCGACCTCTCGTTTGCATTCCACACCGATGCCGGCACTACGATGAACGACGACATCATCGGCTCGCTTGGCATCTACTGCACCAAGCAGAACGGCAAAAAGTTCGGTAAGTATGCCAATGGCACTCCGCGCGAGTTGTCGCGCAACTTCACCAACATGGTGCTCAGCGAGATTGTGAATGATGTGCGCGCTAAGTTTGAGCCCAACTGGACTCGCCGCGGCATGTGGGACGCCTCTTACTATGAGGCCCGTGTGCCTGAGGTTCCGGCTATGCTACTCGAGCTGTTGTCGCACCAGAATTTTGCCGACATGAAATATGGTCTCGACCCCAACTTCCGCTTCACCGTGAGCCGTGCCGTCTATAAGGGCATGCTCAAGTTTATAGCAGCGCGCGACCACCGCGACTACGAGGTGCAGCCGTTGGCTGTCAACTCGTTTGCCATCAGCCAGGTCAGCGACAAGAATTTCCTCCTCACTTGGAAACCCACTCACGACGATCTCAGCGACAATGCCGATGCCAAGAAGTATCTGGTGCTCGAGCGTGTGGGCCGCAAGAACGGATTCAAGGAAATCGCCGTGGTCAAGGAGCCTAAGTATGTGGCTTCGGTTACCGATAATGAGGTGCACAGCTATCAAATCGTGGCAATGAACGATGGTGGCCGCAGTTTCCCGAGCGAGGTGCTTTCGCTTGGTGTGGCTCCCAACAGCAAAGGCACGGTGATGGTGGTCAACGGTTTCACGCGCATCAGCGCTCCCGATTGGTTTGACTCTGGCGAAATGGCCGGTTTCGACGATGCCAAGGATCACGGAGTTCCCTATATTCAGCAAATCAACTATATCGGCCCGCAATTTGAGTTCCGCCGCAAGCTCCCCTGGCGCGACGACGATGCCAGCGGTTTCGGCGATAGCCGTTCCACCTACGAGACTCAGACGGTGGCAGGTAACACATTCGACTATCCCAGCATTCACGGCGAGTCGATTCTCAAGGCTGGTTACTCGTTTGTGTCGTCGAGCGTGAAGGCTGTGGAAGACAGCATTGTCCGTCTCGGCCAGTTCAGCACGGTTGACCTTATATTGGGCAAGCAGAAGGAGACTCTCAACGGACGCGGCTACTATCCTAACCGCTACAAGGCTTTCACTCCGGCTTTGCGCCGCGCCATAGAATCGTTTACCGGCGCAGGTGGCAATCTGCTCGTGAGCGGTGCTTATGTGGCTAGCGACATTTGGGACCGCGACAGCGTTAATGCCGATGAGGTTCGCTTTGCCGAGAAGGTGCTCGGCTACACCTACCTCAAGGGTCAGGCCGCAGTCGACGGCGACGTCTACACCGTGGCCAACCGCTTCCCGCAGCTTCCTGCCGGAAAGAGCCTCAGCTTTGTGCAGAAGCTCAACAGTGTGGTTTATGCGGTTGAGTCGCCCGATGCCATAAAGGCAAGCGATGCCAACGGCGCTACCATCATGCGCTATCGTGAGAGCAACATCCCGGCAGCCATTGCCTCTCAGCGCAGCGGCTACCGCACAGTGGTGCTCGGCTTCCCGGTCGAGGTGATAGGCTCATCGGCTCAGCGCGACGGCGTGATAAGTTCTGCCCTCAACTTCTTCAATGAAAAATAAGGAAATGAATACAAATAAGGAAATGAATACAAATAAGGAAATGAATACAAATAAAATAGATTGTTTTGTCATAGCGTCGGCCAATGTGGCCGAGACTGTTGCCGGTCTAAGGGCTTGCCCTGTTGTTGGCTCGGTGACGATGCTTGTGCCCGAGGGCTTTCAGGTAGAGGATAATGGTTGCAGCACTATAGCCATCGACTCAATCAGCAGCTCGGCAACGGTTAAGGCCGTGGCCGCTGCCGCAAAGTCGAAATACACTCTGCTTTACACTAAGCCCGACACGCTTGTGCTTGGCTATCAGGCTCTCGAGCGCATAGCACAAGTGGCAAGCGACTGCGGAGCCGGAATGCTCTATGCCGACCACTACCACATCAAGGCTGGAGTTACGGCAAAGGCTCCTGTGATTGATTACCAAAAGGGCTCGCTCCGCGACGATTTCGACTTTGGCTCGGTGCTGGTGTTTGACACAGAAGCCCTCAAGGAGAGCGCATCGCGCGTGTCCGACGGCTACAAGGCTGCTGGTCTGTACGACCTTCGCCTCAAGCTCTCGCAGAACTATGCGATAGAGCACATCAATGAATATCTCTATACCGACGTTGAGCACGACACACGCTCAAGCGGCCAAAAGATATATGACTACTGCGATCCGCGCAACAATGCCTCGCAAAAAGAAATGGAAGAGGCCTGCACCAATCACTTGAAGGCCATTGGTGCCTATTTGTCGCCCGACCAGTTCTGCGACATCGATTTCGAATCTCAGCAGTTCGACGTTGAGGCCACGGTCATCATTCCTGTGCTCAACCGCGTGAGGGTGATTCGCGATGCCATCAAGTCGGTGCTGTCGCAAGAGGCCGATTTCAAATACAATCTGATTATCGTCGACAACCACTCGACCGATGGCACTTCGGAGGCAATCGACGAGTTTAGCGATGATCCCCGCCTGGTGCACATCATCCCCGAGCGCACCGACTTAGGCATAGGCGGATGCTGGAATCTTGCAGCCAATGACCCGCGTTGCGGCAAGTTTGTGATAGGACTCGACAGCGACGACATCTATGCCACTCCGGCCACATTGCGCACCATGATAGCTCAGTTCTATAAGGAAAACGCAGCTATGGTGTGTGGCACCTATAAAATGGTTAATTTTAAGCTCGAGGAAATACCTCCCGGCATTATCGACCACCACGAGTGGACTCCCGACAACGGCCGCAACAATGCATTGCACGTCAATGGCTTCGGTGGCCCGCGCGCATTCTACACCCCGGTTTACCGTGCCTTGCAGTTGCCCAACACTTGCTATGGCGAAGACTACGCCATGGGGCTGATGGTGTCGCGCAACTACCGCATAGGCCGCGTCTACGATGTGATGACGCTCGCCCGCCGCTGGGACGACAACACCGATGCCGACCTCGACATCAACAAGGAAAATGCCAACAACCTCTATAAAGACCGCATCCGCACTTGGGAGGTGAAGGCTCGAATTCAAAAGAACAAAAACAAATAATTTACATAACGAAACAAATTCCAAAAACAATTATGGGAAGAATTAATTGCTTCATTCCGTTTGCCAATGCCGCACAGGTGGGCCAAACCGTAGAGAATCTTAAAAACAACGAACTCGTAAACAAAATCTATCTGCTTGCCAATGCCGAGGCCGAAGGCTCGGTTGAGGGCTGCGAGATTATCAATGTGAAAAACCTTACCGCTTCGGCCACTCTCAAGGCAATTGCCGAGAAAGCCGATGCCGATTTTGTGCTTTTCTACACTAAATACAACACTCTGAAGTTTGCCCCGTTTGCAATCGAGCGTTTTGTGAAGATTGCCGAGGACAGCCAGTCGGCTCTGTGCTATGCCGATCACTACAATGTGACCGACAAGGGCGCTGACAAGGCTCCCGTGATTGATTATCAGTTTGGCGCCCTTCGCGACGACTTCGATTTCGGCTCAGTGCTTTTCTATTGCGGCAAGTGCTTCAAGAAAGCTGCCGAGGCAATGAAGGCCGACTATGAGTTCGCCGGTCTCTATGACCACCGCCTCAAACTCTCGCAGTTTGGCAAAATCACTCACATCAACGAATTCCTTTACAGCGATGTTGAGCTCGATACCCGCAAGAGCGGTGAGAAGATTTTCGACTATGTGGATCCCAAGAACCGCGGTCGTCAAATCGAGATGGAGGCTGCTTGCACCGAGCACCTTAAGGAAATCGGTGGCTACCTTGCTCCCACTAAGGTTGTCGACGGCAAGGAAGTTCCCAATTTCGAGCACATCGAGTTCAACCGCGGCGAGTTTGAGGTTGAGGCAACTGTGATGATTCCCGTGCGCAACCGCATCCGCACCATCCGCGATGCCATCAAGTCGGTGCTCAACCAGAAGTGCGACTTTAAGTTCAACCTCATGGTTGTCGACAACTTCTCGACCGATGGCACCCGCGAGGCTATCGATGAGTTTAAGGATGACCCACGCCTGATCCACATCATCGCCGACTACTACGACATGGGCATCGGCGGATACTGGAACCTTGCCGCTCACCACGAGAAGGCTGGTAAATTTATCGTGCAACTCGATAGCGACGACATGTATAAGGACGAGAACACTCTCACCACCATGGTCAATGCTTTCTATGAGCAAAACGTGGCAATGGTTGTGGGCACTTATATCATGACCGACATCAACTGCAACATGATTGCCCCGGGCATCATCGACCACAAGGAATGGACTCCCGAGAACGGCCGTAACAACGCTCTCCGCATCAACGGCCTCGGTGCTCCTCGCGCATTCTACACTCCGGTGCTCCGCGACGTGAAGATTCCTAACACAAGCTACGGTGAGGACTATGCACTTGGCCTCAACATTTCACGCACATTCCAGATTGGACGTGTCTACACTCCGGTCTACATGTGCCGTCGTTGGGACGACAACAGCGATGCTTCGCTCGATGTGGTTAAGATGAACAACAACAACCTCTACAAAGACCGCATCCGCACTTGGGAGCTCGAAGCTCGCGTTGCTCTTAACAAGAAAAAGTAATATAAACGCAAAAAAACGGTTTGTTTTATAAGAAACAATGGTTGGGCCGGTGAGTGCCCAACCGTGTTTCTTATTCTGATATTTTATCTTCAACACACTATGCTTGATGGTATGACTCCGGTAGACAACAAGGATTATTCAACACAGGTGAAGGCTCTGTTTGAGCGCCAACTGGCCAATTGGCCCACGGTAACGCGCAACTATGATGCGCTGCAGCGCGTGTCGACTCGCACTCTAAGTGTGGGTGGCTCTAAGGTGGTGCTTCAGTTCAACCCCGAGCGCATCCGCTCGTCGGCCGCTTCGGTCGACAAGGCAGCCCTCAAGGCGCGCAAGTGCTTCTTGTGTTGCGAAAACCAGCCTGCCGAGCAGGAGAAAATAATGTGGCACGACCTCTACAAGATACAAGTCAACCCATATCCCATTTTCCCCCGTCATCTCACCATTGCAAGCGTTGTGCACACTCCGCAGCTCATTGGCGGGCGCATTGGCCACATGCTGCGTCTTGCAGCCGATTTGCCCGATTATGTGCTGTTCTACAATGGACCCAAGTGTGGAGCATCGGCCCCCGACCACATGCATTTCCAAGCCGGCAACAAGGGCTTTATGCCCATTGTCGACGAAGTGGCGGCTGCCGCATGCCGCACGGTGTTTTCCACGGGCACGTGCACGGTGAGTCTTGTCGACAGCCTTGCAAGGCGGCTGTTCATTGTCGATGCCGCCGATGCCGCCGATGCCGAGAAGGCGTTTGACCTGTTGCAGAAAGCCATGCCGCTGACCGATGGCGACCAGGAGCCTATGCAGAACATTCTGTGCTGGCACGATGGCTCGCAATTTCACATCATGGTGTTTCCGCGCGTGCGTCACCGCCCGTCGTGCTATGGGGCTGGCGAGGGCCAATTCACCCTTAGTCCCGCATCGGTCGACATGGGAGGCGTGATGGCCGTACCGGTCGAACGCGATTTCAGCAACCTCACTCCGGCCATAGTGCAATCGATGTTCAACGAGCTTTGCGCCGGTGAAGCCTATGCCGAAGATGTGATCAGTAAACTAAACTGCTATCAAGATTAATATACATTCATCCATAAATTTTCAGCTTCTATGAATGCTACGACATGTGAACCTCAAGTGAGAGTGGGCATCATGAATGAGCCCGAAGTTGAGTTTGTGCTCAACGGCGATTATAAAGTAAACGGTTCGGTATGCTCTGGCTTGCACACGGCGCGATGCGTCGACGGCAAGGTGGAGTGGGGCGGCAACACTTACGACCAGCTCCTCTTCGAGCCGGTGGATGCCTCAAATGGCTCGTTCACTCTCAAGGGCGTGACCATAGGCGTCAGCTTCCACTGGAAGCGCAAGGAAGACCAGAGTTTCCGTGGCTCGCTCCATTTCATCGTTGAGAACGGCAAACTCACTCCCGTCAATGTGTTGCCCGTCGAGGAATATCTGCTGAGTGTGATATCATCTGAAATGAGCGCCAAGGCATCGCTCGAGTTGCTCAAGGCTCATGCTGTGATTTCGCGCAGTTGGCTGCTTGCCCAGATACACAAGGGCGACTCCAATGAGCAAGACGGTGTGCAGCACGCTCATGTGCATCTGGGCGAGACTGCCCAGGAGCAGCTCCCTGGCGAGGAGATAAAGTGGTGGGACCGTGACGACCATGTGAATTTCGACGTGTGTGCCGACGACCACTGCCAGCGCTACCAGGGCATAACCCGCGAGTCGACCGACACTGTGCGCCAGGCCATCGAGGCCACTTGGGGCCAAGTGCTCATGTACGACGGCCAGCTATGCGACGCCCGCTTCTCGAAATCGTGTGGCGGTGTGCTGGAGGAGTTTGAAAACTGCTGGGAACCCACGCATTATCCTTACCTTGAGGTGCGTCGCGACAGCGAGGCTGAGAATGATTATCCCGATCTTACCCGCGAGGACAATGCCGCCGAGTGGATTCTCTCGTCGCCGCAAGCCTACTGCAACACCACCGACCCCGCAATCCTGTCGCAGGTGCTCAACGATTACGACCAGGAAACCAAGGACTTCTACCGCTGGACTGTTGAGTATACCCAAGAGCAGATAACCGACCTCGTGAGCCGCCGCACCGGCGACAACTATGGCCGCATCAAGGATTTGCAGCCTGTGGCGCGTGGCACTTCGGGTCGCCTCTACAAACTGCGCATCGTGGGTGAAAACCTCACCAAGACCATCGGCAAGGAGCTGGCCATCCGCTATGCTTTGAGCGAGAGCGCTCTCTACAGTTCGGCCTTTGTGGTCGAGAAGCACGACGTTGATGCCGACGGCTATCCCGCCAAATTCGTGATTCGCGGAGCCGGCTGGGGTCACGGTGTGGGTCTCTGCCAGATAGGTGCCGCCGTGATGGGCGCCAAGGGCTACGGCTACAAGGAGATTTTGCTCCACTACTTCATTAATGCTAACATCATTAAACAATATTAAACTCAATGAACAACCAAATAAGTAATTACAGAAACCCTTGGTGGTGGGTGCCTACCCTCTACTTTGCCGAGGGTGTGCCATATTTTGTGGTCAACAACATTTCGGTGATGATGTTCACCAAGATGGGTGTCCCTAACGGCGACATGTCGTTTTTCACCACATTGCTTTATTTCCCCTGGTTCCTTAAGGGCATTTGGGGCCCGATGGTCGACGTGGTGAAGACCAAACGCTGGTGGATTGTCACAATGCAGATTCTCATGACCGCTCTGCTCGTGGCTCTCACACTCACTTTGCCCACTCCCTCGCTCGAGAGTATCAAGGCGGGCACCACTCCTATAAGCATGTTTACGCTCACGCTGGTGCTCTTCATCATAGCAGCATTTGCCTCGGCCACTCACGACATTGCCGCCGATGGCTACTATATGCTGGCACACAGCCCCAGCAGTCAAGCCGCATTCATCGGCATCCGCAGCACGGCCTACCGCATCGCGTCGGTGTTTGGTCAGGGTGTGCTTGTGGCAATTGCCGGATATATTGAGGCTGGCGATCCCGCCAAGGTGCCCATGTCGTGGCAAGTAACCCTCGGTGTGAGCGCAGTGGTGTTCTTCCTGATCACCCTTTATCACATCTTCGTGTTGCCTCATTCGGCCGACGATCATCCGCGTGTGAGTGCCGACGGCCCCAACAATGGCATGAGTGAGTTCTTCCAGTCGTTTGCGTCGTTTGTCAAGAAGCCCGGCTTCCTGCTTGCCGTTGCCTTTATGCTGCTCTATCGTCTGCCCGAGGGCTTCCTCATCAAGTTGTGTATGCCGTTCCTTGTTGCCGACCAGGCGAAAGGCGGCCTTGGCCTTCCCACCGAGATGGTGGGCATCGTGTATGGCACATTCGGTGTCATTGCCCTGCTCGCCGGTGGCATTGTGGGTGGCGTTTATGCTTCTAAGGTTGGCCTCAAGAAATCGCTTTGGTGGATGGCAGCCGGTATGACTCTGCCTTGCCTCACCTTTGTGTATTTGGCTCTGGAACAGCCCACCAGCAACATCATCATCACAGTGGCTTTGTGCATCGAGCAGTTTGGCTACGGCTTCGGCTTCACGGCCTATATGCTCTATATGATGTATTTCTCTGAGGGCGAGTTCAAGACCTCGCACTATGCAATCTGCACCGCATTCATGGCACTGAGCATGATGTTGCCCGGTTTCGTGGCCGGTTACATCCAAGAGGCCATAGGCTACGTCAACTTCTTCTGGATGGTGATGGTGTGCTGTATTGCCACGCTCGTGGTCACCTACCTTGTCGACCGCAAAATCGATCCCGAGTACGGCCGCAAGTGATAGATTGCATTACTGTTTAGATTTCAACAAAACCAAGACAACAACAAAATGAAAAGACATATATTAATCATTGCGGCTGCAGTGATAGCCCTTTGCGGCAGCGCCGCTGTGAAACCGGGCATCGAGGTGCTGCGCGACGGTGGATTCAAGCAACTGCAGGGCAAGCGTGTGGGCCTGGTGACAAACCCCTCGGGTGTGGACCACACTCTCAAGTCAACAGTCGACATCCTTAATGAGGCTCCGGGTGTGAAACTTGTGGCCCTCTATGGCCCTGAGCACGGTGTGCGCGGCAATGCCCATGCGGGTGATGCAGTGGGCAACGATGCCGACCCCAAAACAGGCGTAAAGGTCTATTCGCTCTATGGCAAGACCCTCAAGCCCACAGCCGATATGCTCAAGGATATCGACGTGCTTGTGTATGACATTCAAGACATTGGTTGCCGCAGCTACACATTCTATGCCACCATGGGTGTGTGCATGGAGGCATGCGCCGAGAACGGCAAGGAGTTTATGGTGCTCGACCGCCCCAATCCGCTTGGCGGCAACAAGGTGGAAGGCAACCTTGTGGAAGATGGCTTCTACTCATTTGTGAGCAAGTATAAAATTCCATATCTCTACGGTCTCACGCCCGGTGAGCTTGCCACCTACCTCAACGAGGAAGGACTTATTGCCAAAAAGGCAAAACTCACCGTGATTCCCATGGAGGGATGGAACCGCAGCATGAAGTATCGCGACACTGGCCTGCCATGGGTGTTGCCCTCGCCGCAAGTGCCCACTCCCGAGCATGCTGCCTTCTACGCCGTGTCGGGCGTGGTGGGTGAACTTTATGCCTTCAACACCGGCATTGGCTACACACTCCCGTTTGAGTGTTTTGCCGAGACCTACATCAATGCCGACAGTCTTGCCGACGCCATGAATGCGCTCAAACTCCCCGGCTACAATTTCCGCCCCATCAACTACAAGCCGTTCTTCAAGGTAGGCCCCGAGGCTTCTAAGGAGCTTAAGGAGGTGCATGGTGTGCAAGTCTACATCACCGACCTCGACAAGGCCAGTCTCACCCTTTGCCAATTCTACTTCATGCAAGTGGTGCACCAGATGTATCCCAATGCTAAAATCTTCGATGCCAATGCCAAGCGCGGCTATGGCATGTTTGACAAGGTGATGGGTACCGACCAAATCCGCATCCGTTTTTCAAAGAACTATAAGGTAGCCGACATTATCGACTATTTCAACAAAGACGTTGCGGCATTCAAGGCCCAGTCAAGCAAATACTACCTGTATCACTGATACACGGAACGAAGGCGGGCATCGCGCGTCCCGCTATCTTCACGATGAATTTATATAATAATCCTATTTGTTTTTAGTAAAAAGAAATGGAGTAACGCATTAGCTCCACAACATTAAAAAGTGAACGAACAATATAAGAAATATCTGTCGGCCATTTCGCGGTTCATCCCCCAAGAACGAATCTACACCGACGACCTTCGCTGCCTTGCCTGGGGCACCGATGCGGGTTTCTATCGCAACATCCCGCAAATAGTGGTGCGCAGCGAGAATGAGCAGGAAGTGTCGAAGCTGTTGTCGCTGGCCAACGCCATGAAACTGCCTGTCACATTCCGTGCGGCGGGTACAAGTTTGTGTGGCCAGACCAACACCGACTCAATCTTGATTGTGGCCGGTAAAAACTGGGAAGACTACACGGTGTCGGCCGATGCCTCCACTATAACCATGCAACCGGGATTGGTGGGCAAGCGTGTCGACGACATTCTGCGTCCCTACCGACGTGTCTTCACCCCCGACCCGGCTTCGAAAAACTCGGCAATGGTGGGCGGCATTGTGTTCAACAATGCCTCGGGCATGAGTTGCGGAACACACGCCAACAGCGACCGCGAGCTGCGCTCAATGCGCATAGTCATGGCCGACGGCACTGTGCTCGACACCGGCAGCGACGAGAGTCGCCGTGAGTTTGTGCAGACGCATCCCGAGTTCATAGAGGCCATTGAGAACCTGCGCGATGAGGTGATGGCCGATGAGGCACTGGTTGAGCGAATCAACTACAAATATTCAATCAAGAATGTGACGGGCTTGAACCTGGCACCATTTGTGAGATTCACCGACCCCTTCGACATCATCACGCACCTCATGGTGGGCTCTGAGGGCACATTGGGATTCGGCAGCCAGTTCACCATGGCCACCGGTCACATGTATTCTCACTCGGCCAGCGCAATGCTTTATTTCAAGAGCATGCGCACCGCCTGCGAGGCCATTGTGGCAATGAAGCATGGCCCTATAGAGTGTGCCGAGATGCTCGACAAGAAGTCGCTTGCATCGGTCAACGACAACACCGGCCCCGACCTCACCGCCGTGCTCATACGCACCTCGGCCGACAGCCAGGAAGAGCTGGATGCCAATGTGGCGGCCATCCTCACTACGCTTGAGGGCTATGAGCTCTACGTGCCTGCCAAGTTCACTTCCGACCCCAAGGAATATGGCAAATACTGGGCAATCCGTTCGGGCATATTCCCCAGCGTGGGCGGCACCCGCCCACTGGGAACCACAGTGCTTATCGAGGATGTGGCTTTCCACATCGACGACCTGCCCGATGCCACCGACGACCTTGCGCGCATGCTGGTCGAGCATGGCTACGACGACAGTTGCATCTATGGCCATGCCCTTGAGGGCAACTACCACTTCATTCTCTCGCAGTCGTTCGACACGCCTGAGGAGGTGGCCCGTTACGAGAAGCTGATGAAGGCCATTGTCGACCTTGTGATCGACAAGTACGACGGCTCGCTTAAGGCCGAGCACGGAACCGGGCGCAACATGGCTCCGTTTGTGAAAAAAGAGTGGGGTGCCAAGGCCTACGACTTGATGAAGCGCATCAAGCAGCTTTTCGACCCCAACGGCATACTCAATCCGGGCGTGATATTCAACGACGACCCCGATTGCTACATCAAGAACTTTAAGCCCATGCCCATCACCAACGACCACATCAATAAGTGTATTGAATGTGGATTCTGTGAGGTGAACTGTGTGAGCTACGGACTCGGACTGTCGTCGCGCCAGCGCATCATTGTGCAGCGCGAAATCACTCGTCTGCGCACCACCGGCGAAGACCCCGACCGCCTTGCCCGCCTCGAAAAGCAATACCGCTATCACGGCAATGCCCTGTGTGCCGCCGACGGACTGTGCAGCACGTCGTGCCCAATGCACATCAACACTGGCGAACTCACCCACGACCTGCGTGCCGAGGCTTTGCCCGCTGGCAGCTTGGGCTACAAGATAGGCGATTTTGTGGCCCGCGATTTTGCGGCGGTCAAGACAGGCGTCAAGGCCACGCTCTACATGGCGGGCGCAGCCCATGCCGTTTTGGGCGACAAGGGCATAACTTGGGCCGGAAAGGCCCTGCACTCGGTGGGATTTCCGCTGATGGTGCCTGCATTGCCTCTGCCTCACAACATGAAACCCGCTGTGGAAGTGCCGCAGTCGCGCAAAGTGGTATACTTCCCGAGCTGCATGAACCAAATCATGGGCCATGCAAGCAAGGGACCGAAGACCGACCTTGTGGACAAGGTGGTGGCTTTTTTGGCCAAGGCCGGATGGGAAGTGGTGTTCCCCGAGGGTATGGCCAACATGTGCTGCGGCATGATATGGGAGAGCAAAGGAATGCCCGACGTGGCCAACCGCAAGACCGAAGAGCTTGAGAATGCCCTCTGGGCAGCCTCGCAAGGCGGCAAGTATCCCGTGATATGTGACCAAAGTCCCTGCATGCACCGCATGCGCGACCACATGACACGCATCAAGCCCCTTGAGTTGTTTGAGTTTATTCACGACCAGGTGGCCCCGTCGCTTGATTTCCATCCCACCGACGAACCTGTGGCAGTGCATTTCACCTGCTCTACACGACTCATGGGCCTCACCGATAAGATGCTCAACTTGGCAGAACGGTGCTCAACCCGCGTGCTCGTGCCCGAAGGCGTGGGCTGCTGCGGCTTTGCCGGCGACAAGGGATTCACCCACCCCGAGCTCAACTCCTTTGCTCTGCGCAAGCTGCGCCCGCAAATCGAGAAAGCCGGCATAAAGCGGGGCTTCTCTAACAGCCGCACGTGCGAGATAGGACTCACCACCAACAGTGGCGTGCCTTACCAGTCACTGGTGTATCTGCTCGACGAGTGCACAACGCCTAAGGCCAAAAGTGAAAAATAAAAATCATTATCAATAACCAAAAAATGGCAACACAATCAAAACGACTTCTGTCCCTTGATATCCTGCGGGGTATCACCATTGCGGGCATGCTGCTCGTCAACAACCCAGGCTCATGGGGCCACATTTATGCGCCGCTTGAGCATGCCGAGTGGATTGGTCTCACACCAACCGACCTGGTGTTTCCTTTCTTTATGTTTGTGATGGGTGTATCAATGTACTTCTCATTGCGCAAGTTCAACTTCCAGCTTAGCGGGCACGTGTTCATGAAGATTGCGCGCCGCACCATCCTGCTGTTTCTCATCGGATGGGCGATAGGGTGGTTCGGTTTCTTCTTGCGCCACATTCTTAAGCCCGACAGCACATTCCTCGAATCGGTCAACAACCTCGACACGCTTCGCATTCTGGGGGTGTTCCCTCGGCTTGCGCTCACTTATTTCTTCGGCTCAATGCTGGCTGTCACTTGCAAGCATAAGATTTTCCCCTGGCTCATTGGCGGCATCTTGGTCGTTTATTCCGTGATTCTTTATTTCGGACACGGATATGAGTGGAGTACCGACAACATAATTTGCCGCATCGACAATGCCGTGCTTGGCCCCGACCACATGTATCACGACACCGTCGACGGACTCAAGCTCGCTTTCGACCCCGAGGGCCTGCTCAGCACTCTTCCCTGTATTGCCCATGTGCTCATCGGCTTCATGGTGGGCAAAATGATAATAGAGCACCGCGACAATGGCGAGCGCATCAACCGCCTTATGCTCGTGGGATTCTCGATGCTGCTCGGCGGCTGGCTGCTGAGCTATGGCGTGCCTTGTGGCAAAAAAATGTGGTCGGCCACATTTGTGCTTATCACTTGCGGCCTGGCTTCGAGTGTGCTCGCACTGCTCATCTATGTGATCGACGTCAAGGGTCACCACAAGTGGTGCAAATTCTTCCATGTGTTTGGCGTTAACCCGCTGTTTCTTTATCTTTGCGGGTCGGTATTGTCGATAGTCTTCGGGGCTGTCCCCGTGGGAGTCGACGCCGAGGGCGGCGCATTGTCGTTCAAGGCTGCCGTCTACAATTTCTATTGCAACGTGCTTGGCGACGAGACTCTCGCCTCGTGCGTCTTTGCTGTGATATTCATTTTCATTAACTGGTGCGTGGGCGTGGTCCTGCACCGCAAGAACATAATTATAAAGATTTAATATACAACTATGATTTTAATTGCTGACTGCGGATCAACCAAGATCGATTGGTGTCTGCTTAACGGAAAAGAGAAGGTAGCGCAGATATTCACTACCGGAATGAACGCATTGCTGATGACTCAAGAGGAGATGACTCAACGCATCGCCGAGGAGCTGTTGCCCCACATCAGTAACTATGAGATTAACGAGATTTATTACTATGGTGCCGGCATCATCAGCGACGAAATCAAGTCGCACGTGATCAACGCACTCAAGGCCAACATACCCAGCGCCACAAAGATTGAGGTCGACACCGACCTTCTGGCTGCCGCTCGCGCCCTTTGCGGCCGCAAGCCCGGCATCGCCTGCATCCTGGGCACCGGTTCCAACTCTTGCTACTACGATGGCGAGAAGGTGGTCGACAACGTTTCGCCGCTTGGCTACATCCTCGGCGATGAGGGTAGTGGCGCCGTGCTGGGCAAGCACCTCGTGGGCGACGTGCTCAAGAAGCAACTTCCCGAACACCTGTGCGAGAAATTCCTCAAGGAGTATGACCTCGACCGTAACAAAATCATCGATGCCGTTTACCGCAAGCCTGCCGCCAACCGCTTCCTGGCACAGTTTGCTCCGTTCCTTGAGCACAACATCGAGGAACCTTCAATTCACCGCATCGTGCTTCACTCGTTTATCGACTTCTTTGTGCGCAACGTTGAGAACTACGACAACTACAAGGAGCTCCCTTGCAATTTCGTAGGCTCAATCGCTCTGCTCGAGAAGGCCACTCTGCTCGAGGCAGCCAAGTCGCAGGGCATCACCGTGGGCACCATCATCCAAGACCCCATGGAAGGCCTCATCAAGTATCACTCAACTGAAGAGTGATACACCACACTCACACACTCAAAAAAGTTTAATTGAATAATAAAAGCATTTTATGGCATTTGTGAAAATCAGCGAGCAATCCTCGCTTTACGACAATCTGGAGCAGAAGTCCACTCTTGAAATCCTCACTGAAATCAACAAGGAGGACCACAAGGTGCCCGATGCTGTGGAGAAAGCCATCCCGCAAATCGAAAAACTGGTCGACGGCATTGTAGAGCGAATGAAGCGCGGCGGCCGTGTGTTCTATATGGGCGCCGGCACCTCTGGCCGTCTTGGTGTGCTTGACGCCAGCGAGATTCCGCCCACATTCGGCATGGATCCGGGATGGATTATCGGAATCATTGCCGGTGGCGACACAGCTCTGCGCAACGCCGTGGAGAACGCCGAAGACGACACCGAGCAAGGCTGGAAAGACTTGCAGGCATTCAATGTCAACGACAAAGACACCGTGATAGGCATCGCAGCCTCGGGTACCACTCCCTATGTGATTGGAGCCATCAAGACTGCACGCGCCAACGGCTGCCTTACTGCCAGCATCAGCAGCAATCCCGACTCTCCAGCCGGACAGGCTGCCGACATTGCCATCGAGATGATTGTGGGTCCTGAATATGTGACCGGTAGCTCTCGCATGAAATCGGGCACGGGTCAAAAGCTCATCTGCAACATGATTTCTACAGCCACAATGATTAAGATGGGCCGCGTGAAAGGCAACAAGATGGTCAATATGCAGCTCAGCAACATCAAGCTCGTTGACCGCGGCACCCGCATGGTAGTTGAGGAACTTGGCCTTGACTACGACGAGGCCAAGCGTCTGCTTCTGCTTCACGGCTCGGTAAAGAAGGCCGTTGACGCCTATAAGGCCGAAAATAAGTAGACTGTCAAGACTTCAATCTTTTGTAACCACAGAACGGGAGCCCGAGGGCGGTGCCGAATTGCGGCCGCGCTACGCGGCTCCCGTTTTTTTTGAATTATCTGCGCGGGCGCCACACATGCACGCTCACACACGCATTGTGCCGCTCCCCCCGTGCATTCTCAATCACGTAAACTTAATAATTATGAAACGCTTATTGCTGATTATGGCTATCACACTTGCTTCGGCGGCAACGGGCATGGCCCAAAACGCGGCGGCCGAGAAATATGACGCCTACTATTATCGCCGTGCCACTCTATTTGATTATCTGCCCATCACCAAGAGCGATATCGTGTTTCTTGGCAACAGTCTCACCGATGGTGCCGAATGGAACGAACTGCTCGATAACCGACACATAAAGAACCGTGGCATTGTGGGCGACATAGTGCAAGGTTATATCGACCGCATGGAGCCTATCCTCAAGGGGCAACCCAAGAAAATATTCATCATGGGCGGTGTCAACGACATCTCGCACGGTGTGAGTGGCGACAGCATTGCCCGTGTCACCGAAAAGCTGATTATGCTCATCAAGGAGCGCAGCCCGCGCACGCGCATCTATCTGCAGAGCCTGTTGCCGTTTAACAACGACTTTGGTTGCTACAAGCGCCTCGTGGGGCGCGAGCAAGTGGTGCCCGAAGCTAATGCCGCCCTTGAGCAGGTGGCAAAGCGCCAAGGCGTGACGTGGATCAACCTTTATCCGCTCATGGCCGATAGCGAAGGCAAGTTGCGCCGCGAGTTCACCAACGATGGCCTGCATCTGATGGGGCAAGCCTACATTGTGTGGCGCGATGCCTTGAAACCCTACGTCAAGTAGCATCCTGAAAAAAAGCAGAAACCACAACGATAAATCCCCGGCCGGCATGATGCCTGTCGGGGATTTCTATAACGTGGATATAAACTTTGCGGTCTGTTTTTCCGGAATGTGGGTTGAGCTGGCGACGCAAAATCAGAATTTGTAGCCGAGTCCCACAAAGGCTGCATGGATTTGCTTGCGGTCGCTGCTTATGAGTTTTTGGCCTTCGATGCTTATGTTGCGCGCGTTGCCATACACGTCAAAGTTGCTCCATTCATATCCTGCGCTCACCTCAAGGCGGTTTATGGTGAGCAGCGCTGCCACCTTGCAGTGGCCATACAGTGCTTTGCCGTCGTGGTTGGTCACGCTTTTGCTCTCGCTGCGGCTCACGTCATAGCTTCCCGGCTGATGCGGGATATAGTCCACCGATACCGTGCGGTTGACCGGAATGGGAATGTCGATACCAGGCGACACGCGTAGGGCAAGCCCGTATTCTCGGTCGCTTCCCAGTTTCAGTTGCGGCGTGGTGAACAGCAGCTCGGCGCGCAGTGCGGCAGTGGAGTTCAGTCCTGTCTCGGCCACCCAGTCGGTTTTGCCGTCGGGCAGGGTGCCCGTCTGCGTGTCGGCGCTCATGGTGCCTAAGTATAATACCCCCACACCGGCACCGGCATAAGGGTTGATGTGATAGTTGGCTGTGGCCTCCACTCCCCACACGTCGTTGTTGATGAGTCCGTTGGCCGATATGCTCCAGTGCCGGAAACGATCTTCGGGGTCGGCTTGTTTGTCGTTGGTTGTGGCGGCTGTTGCCGATATGGCCGACGCGGCAATTACCCATGCGGCAATTGCCAGTTTCAGTTTTGATGTCATAGTGGGGGGGCTTACTTCGTTTTTGTGATAATGCTCACTCTTGCCCATGAGCCGCTGTTGCAGTCCATGATGCCGAATGTGTCGTCTTCGCTTATGCGGTCGGTGTTGGTGCAGTTGCCAAACTCCTGCTCGATTGCTTCCCGGTGCTCGTTAAACTTGGCCGTGGCTTCGTCTTTGTCGGCAAAGCTGAACTTGTCGTTCCCCGACTCGCCGTCGCTGAAGTAGCTGAAAGTGACTTCAAATATCATCATCGTTTGTTGTGTTTCTTGTTTTCTTGTGCAAATGTAGTGCAAAAATCAGTGATGTGAAAATGCGGTTTGCGTCACCGCACTGCGTCGGCTTGAGGCATAATCAGGCTGTAAGGGCCGTCGCTCCACACGGTGGAGTAGGGCGACAGTTGCTTGCAGTGGTTAATCACTGCCGTGTCGCATTTGTTGAGTTGTCGTGAGTCGATGATGAACACCGGCAGGCTTCCGCTGGCTTTGCGGGCTTCGTCGACATAGGTGATCAGTGCGGCTTCGTTGTCCACCCACTCGCTCTCGGCATAGGCATAGGGGCGGCAGTCGAGCATTGAGATAAGCGGCAGCGAGAAGTTGCATATCGCATACTGTTGCGGGAGCAGATGTGGTTGCAGCTCGCCTATGAGCCAATTGTGCAGTCGGGCATTGGCCTCGTTGGTGTATATTCCGCGTGTTGCCGGGCTGTGAATCTCATAGCGGCAGGCGGTGCGTTTTTGGTCTTGAAACAGTCCGTGTGTCACGTTGAGTTTTACCATTGCCAGCGCAAGGGCTATTGCCACCACGGCTGCGGCTCGTGTGAGCACGGTCCGCAACTGGGCTTTCGTTGACTCTATGCCGCAGGCAATGCCGGCCACCGCCAGCGGCATGGCAAGGTGGATGAAGTATGGGCCGTTGACTGCATTTGAAGCCGCGCTGCCAAACGGGTACAGCATCATAACCATAAGCCACAGCGCCGATGCCGTGCGCAATGCTTGGTCATGGCAGCGAGTGGCCGTCACAGCCAATGTGACGATTGACAGAAATGTGGCGTAGTTGCACACTGGGCCGTCGTTCAGCTTCCACAGGACTATTGCACCGGTTCCGGCACACACCGCGGCGGTGACGGCTGCCGCGGTGCTGTTGCGCCTCGTGGCCCACATGGCCGCGGTCACGATTGCAGCCACTGAGGCAAACACACATCCGCTGGCACACATGTGCCACATGTTGCCCGCATAGAGCCATGCCAGCCCACTCACTCCGTGGGTGCCGCTTCCGGCCGAAGCCATCCCCGTCATGGTACGGGCAGTGATTTCCAGCACGCCGATTGTGCCGCTGGCCCACAGCAGAGTCAGCACTGCTATTGCGCCGCACAGTCCGCCGGCGAGCCATGCTGCCCACGTTTTGCGCCAGCCGTCATTGCAGTCGCGCACAAGCCAGGCTGCTGCGGGCAATGCCACAAACCACACGTTGACCACTCTCACAGCCACTGCTGTGGCCACCATTGCGCCGGCCACTGCCACAAGCCAGGGTCGCTTGCGCCGCACACCGCTTGTCAAGGCTGTGGCTGCTCCGGTCAGCAGCAACGCACTCAGCTCGTTGTAGTTCACTTCGCTGTAGCCTTGCACGTGGCACAAAGCGGCAAGCACTAGCCCCGCCAGCACCCATTGTGGCTTGGCATTGAGTGCGCGTGTGGCCCAAAAGTAAATGCCCGCCTGAACTGCGGCCATAAGGGCCACATGCACCATGCGCAGGCCTAAAAACGACCTTATGCCCAGCAGGCTGCACAGCCAGCCCATGCTCAGATACGACAGTTGCCACTGCCCCAGGTAGCTGTTGACCATGGGCTCTTGGGCAAAGTGCAGGTATCCGTTAAGGTACACGCCTGAATCGTGCACCGTCAGGCCCTGCATGCACAGCAGGGCCTCTGTGGTAGCCATCACGGCAATCCAAACCCATAGTGCCTGTTGTGTGCCTAGCCATCGAAACGTTTTGTCGCCAATTTTGTCCATGTTGTTAGTCGTAGTCTGGCACCGCCTGCGAATAAGGGCGGTGGCATGGCAAAGGTAGTGAATCCGCTGCTGCCGTGCAAGTGCTTGGCCGGCCGCTTGCTTTTGTGAAAAAATACTGAAATGAACACATTTTGAGGCTTTAAATTTTGAGCAATGAGCCAAAAACACTAATTTTACTATTTGATTGAATAATTATATAGATAAAACACTCGTAATGAATAAATTAATAGCATTGATTGCTGTCGTGGGCATGTGCTTGTCGATGTCTGTTTTCAAGGCTGAGGCTCAGACCACGCTGTTTGCCTATCCCACTGCGCCCGACACTTGTCGCACACTCGAAACACGATGCAACTACCTGGTGCAGCGATTTTGGAACGGCTGCGACTTGTCGAAGCCTGTCAAGGCCGAGAACGACAGCCTTCTGCTTATGGCCGTGCGCGACTATCTGGAAATAATGATGAACGCCAATGTGAACGTGTCGCTGGCCTCGGTGCGCAATCTTATGTTTAAGGCGCAGTCAAACCAGACCAATTTCCTGAAGCTTGCCCAGGCGGCTGAGATGCTGCTGTATATGCAGCCCACCACCGTGATCGACGACGTGTATTTGGCTTTCGCCAAGTCGGTGGCCGATGCTACGGGTGTCGACAAAGAAGTGCGTAATCACTTCCGTCGGCAGGTGAAGCTGATTGAGGCCAGTAAGCTGACGGCCCCCATTGTGGATTTTGAGTTCGCTGAGCTTGGCGGCGGCAAGCGGCATCTTTATGACAAGGCCGACACTTGCGCCAACTACTTGCTGCTGTTCTCGCGCGACGACAGCGATGGCTCGTTTGCGCGCCTTCGCCTCAGCACCGATGCCGGCATCAATGCCGCCATAGCGTCGGGCAAGCTCAAGGTGATCGACCTCACCATCGACCGCACGAGCTCTGATTGGGCTAAGGAAAGTGCCGACTATGCTCAGACGTGGACCGTGGGCAACTACCAGAATGCGGCCAACGAAATCGACTTGCGCCGCATGCCGTGTGTGTTTCTGCTTGATGCCCAGCACCGTGTGCTGAGCAAGAACCTCAGCGTCGACCAGGTGAAGGAAATGTTCAATTAAAAGCAATAAATATAGCTTGTGCTATGGTACCAAAAGGAATTAAGAACCTGTTTCTCTACAGCGCAGGTCACACCTACAGCAATCTTTCCCGCCTGTTTTTGCGGATGTTCACGGGTGTGATGTTTCTTCAGCTTGCCATAAGGCAGTCGCTTCACATCGACGAAATCACGCTGCAAATGCAGGGTGCTTCGGCCGAGAGCTGGATTGTGGCGCTTGTGGTGGTCGAAATCATGTGCGCGGTGTTTATAATGCTCGGGTTCCTCACCCGCATTGCCATAGTGCCGTCGATGGCGCTTATGTGGCATGCCGAAGATGTGATAATGAGCTCGACCAGAGCGGTCACCGACCAGTTGTTTAATTTCTCGCCGGGCTATCCGCTCATGTTCATGGGCATCTTTGTGTTTATGCTGCTGGCCGGGCCGGGCAAAATCTCGCTAGACTACTTGCTGGCTTTGCACGTGACTCCCGACCGTAGCGACGAGGAGAGCGCAGTGCTCGACAAGGCTTGATGTGCAAGCCCTGAACAACTGAAACCAACTACCCCCAAACACGAAAAGAAACAGAAAAACAGCATTAAGATATATCAATGAGTATAGCAGTATTGATATCAGGAGGCGTCGACAGCGCTGTGGTTGTCCACAAACTTGTGGAGGAAGGCCATCACGATGACATGCACCTTTTCTACATTCGCATTGGCATGGACGACGATGAGGGCGATTGCGCAGCCGAGGAAGACATTGAGATGTGCACCCTCATAGCACGCCAGTATAATTTGCCCCTCGACGTGGTGACTCTGCACCGCGAATACTGGGACAATGTGATGGCTTACGCCTTGCGCACCGTTGAGGCTGGCCTGACGCCAAATCCCGACATCATGTGCAACCGCATAATCAAGTTCGGCTATTTTGAGCAACGCTGGGGAAAGGACTTCGACATCACGGCCAGCGGCCACTATGCCACTACCGAGGTGGTCGACGGCGTTAAATACCTGGCCACTGCTGTCGACCCTGTTAAGGACCAGACCGATTTCCTTGCGCAAATCACCTATGAGCAGCTCAAGCATGTGATGTTTCCCATCGGCAACCTGCCCAAGAGCGAAGTGCGCCGCATTGCTGCCGAGGTGAATCTGCCCAATGCCAAGCGCAAGGATAGCCAGGGCATTTGCTTTTTGGGTCAGATTAACTACAACGACTTTATCCGCCGCCACTTGGGCGTGAAGAAAGGTCCGATAATAGAGATTGAGACGGGCCGCAAGCTTGGCGAGCACAACGGCTACTGGTTCCACACCATAGGTCAGCGCAAAGGTCTCGGACTGAGCGGTGGGCCGTGGTATGTGGTCAAGAAAAACGTGGCCGACAACGTGATATACGTGAGCAACGGCTATGGCACAGCCAAGCAGTATGGCCGTCTGATGCACCTCGACGAGATGCACTTCATCTCGGGCAACCCGTGGGCTGATGCAACGGGTCCGGTCGATGTGATGTTTAAGAACCGCCACACTCCGCTGATGCTCAAGGCCAGATTCACCCACCTGCAGGGTGGCGAGTGGATGCTCGAGAGCGAGGCCGACGTGCAGGGTATAGCCCCAGGCCAGTTTGCTGTGATATATGATGCCACTGGCCACCTGTGCTATGGCAGCGGCGTAATCACTGGGCAGCCTTTGTGATCACGGTGGGGCGGGCTCGTTGCAGCGGAATTTTAATTTAGAAAGGAGATACCGATAATGGATGATAAAATCGCATTGAGAGTCGTGGGAATCACCCACAGCCAAGTGCAGAGCGGGGCCTACGCCTTGCTCCTTGGCGAGGTTGACGGCCCTTACCGCATCCCCGTGGTGGTGGGCGTGGGCGAGGCTCAGTCGATAGCCACAAGGCTCGAGAACATCATTCCGTCGCGCCCCCTTTCTCACGACTTGATGGTGAGCATGTTCCATGCCTTTAGAATCGAGCTTGCCGAGGTGATGATTTACCGTTTTCACAACGGAGTGTTCTGTTCGCGCATAAAGCTTGTGGCCGAGGGCACTGAGGTGGAGCTTGAGAGTCGCACGAGCGATGCGGTGGCGCTTGCTTTGCGCACTGGTTCGCCTATATACACCACTCCCGATGTGCTTCAGCGCACAGGCTTCAAGGTCGACGGTGAGTCGGGCGGTGAGTCGCATCGCGGCGTCGACCTGACCGACATGCCGCTCAGCAAGCTTGAGCGTCGTCTTGAGCAAGCCGTGCAGACCGAGCGCTATGAGCTTGCAGCCAAAATTCAAAAGATAATTAACGAGCGTAAGGCCGCTGGCACTGCCGGTCAAGGCAGCGGTGGCCACGACGCTGAGAAATAAACCAAATCTATTAATCTTCCAGTAAACGATAGAAAATGAACTTAAAACTTAAACTCATCGTAATGAACTTTCTCGAGTTTGCCGTGTGGGGTGCCTATCTCACCTGCATGGGCAACTACTTGGGAAGGGCCGGCATGGGCGCCGAGATTTCTTGGTTTTATGCCATACAGGGAATCGTGTCAATCTTCATGCCTACAATTATGGGCATCATTGCCGACAAATACATTCAGCCTCAACGCCTGCTCGGCCTCTGCCACTTGGTGGCCGGCGCAGCCATGATAGGCCTTTGCTGCATGGGCATGGCTTCGCCTCAGCCCGACAAGGCCGCCTTCATCACGCTCTACACCGTGAGTGTGGCGTTCTACATGCCCACGCTTGCGTTGTCTAACACTGCCGCATTCACAATCCTCAAGAACCACGGGCTCGACACTGTCAAGGACTTTCCGCCCATCAGGGTGTTTGGCACTGTGGGATTCATTGTCACCATGTGGTTTGTCAACTGCGCCATCTGGGACGATGGCGGGTTCTCGTTCTCGCTGGCCGACAATGCCAATAAGTTCCAGTACACCTACATGCAGTTCCTTGTGTCGGGTGTGCTAGGCGTCATCCTTTGCCTCTATTGCTTCACATTGCCTCAGTGCAAGCTCGTGGAGAAACCGTCGCAATCCATTAGCGAAATGCTTGGCCTCAACGCATTTAAGCTGTTCAAGCAGCGCAGAATGGCGCTATTCTTCATCTTCTCGGCCCTTTTGGGCATGTCGCTGCAGGTGACCAATGGCTACGCCACGCCGTTCATCACCAGTTTCAAGGGTATCCCCGAAATGGCCAACACCTTTGGCGCCAACAATGCCACAATGCTTGTGTCGCTGTCGCAGGTGGCCGAGGCTTTGTGCATCTTGCTCATTCCGTACTTCCTCAAGCGCTATGGCATCAAGGTGGTTATGCTCATTGCCATGTTTGCTTGGGTGCTCCGCTTCGGCTTCTTCGGCTTGGGCAACCCGGCTTTCCCGGGTGTGATATTGTTTATTCTCTCGTGCCTGGTCTACGGAGTGGCTTTCGACTTCTTCAATGTGTCGGGAGGTCTGTTTGTCGACCGCGAGTGTGAGCCCAGCGTGCGCGCTTCGGGTCAAGGCCTGTTTATGCTCATGACCAATGGCCTTGGTGCCACAGTGGGCACGCTTGCCGCCGGACAGATAATAAACCACTATTGCCAGTGGACCGACGGCTATCTGCTTGGCGACTGGAGCACCGCCTGGTTCATCTTTGCCGGATTTGCTCTGGCTGTGGCTGTGGCATTCATGCTTGTGTTCCGGTACAAGCACGAGCCCGCCAAGAAATAATTGCGCTACTTACCCCTCCCTGCTGCTGCGGGCTCATGTGCGTGGCAGCAGGGTTTGAAAAAAAATATATAACAACAAGTAATCTGCTCACTCAATGCACCGCTTCTATGCACCGCAAATAGCTGCCACGCTCACCCTTCCCGAAGAAGAGTCGCGCCATTGCGCGCGCGTGCTGCGCATGGCCGAGGGCGACCTCATCGAGGTGGTCGACGGCTGTGGCGGCCTCTATACTTGCCGCATCACCATGGCCCATGCCAAGCATTGCACGGTCGAGATAGTGGAACGGAGTATCGTTCCGCCGCACTGGGGACACCAGATAGTGATAGGAATCTCGCCCACAAAAAACATCGACCGCGTTGAGTGGATGGCCGAGAAATGTACCGAGATGGGCGTAGACCGCATTGTCCCTCTCTTGTGCCGCAACAGCGAGCGAAAGGTGGTGAAGACCGAGCGGCTCGACAAAATCCTTGTTTCGGCAATGAAGCAGAGCCTGAAGGCCCAGAAGCCGCAACTCGACGAGATGACTCCATTGGCGCGGTTGGTTGCCGAGCCTTTCGAGGGCGACCGCTTCATCGCATACGTCGATCCGTCGCTTCCCCGTGAGCAGCGGCTCAACCTTGCCCAGGTCTACCGCCCAGGGCACAACACAATGGTGATTATAGGTCCCGAGGGCGACTTTGACCCCGATGAGGTGCAGGCAGCAATGCAAGCCGGGTTTGTGCCGGTGTCGCTTGGCGAGAGCCGGCTCCGTACCGAGACTGCGGCCACATTTGCCTGCGCATTGTGTCATTCGCTCGACATGGCCGCAAAAAAGTAGTGACTAACTGATTAATTATTACAGAACGACAATAATGAAATTGATTGATAGCCTCACAAGTGCCCCGGGCGGCAACTTCTTCCTGCTTGCCGGGCCGTGTGTGATTGAGGGCGAGCAAATGGCGCTCGACATAGTCGCCAAGCTCGTTGAAGTCACCACCGAGCTGAAAATCCCTTTTGTGTTTAAGGGCAGTTACCGCAAGGCCAACCGCTCGCGCATCGATTCCTTTACTGGAATAGGCGACGAGAAGGCTCTGAAAATCCTGCGCAAGGTGGCCGATACTTTCGGTGTGCCTGTGGTGACCGATATTCACACCCCCGACGAGGCCGCAATGGCGGCACAGTACGTGGACGTGCTGCAGATTCCGGCATTCCTCTGCCGCCAGACCGATTTGCTCGTGGCCGCGGCCAAGACGGGTCGCCTGGTCAACATCAAGAAAGGGCAGTTCTTGTCGCCCGAGGCAATGCAGTTTGCCGTGCAAAAGGTGATAGACGCCGGCAACAGCGACGTGGCCATAACCGAGCGTGGCACCACTTTCGGTTATCAAGACCTTGTGGTCGACTTCCGCGGTGTGCCGGTGATGCGTAAGTTTGCTCCCGTGATAGTCGACATCACCCACTCGCTCCAGCAGCCCAATCAGGGCAGCGGTGTCACAGGCGGACGACCCGACTTGATTGAGACTGTGGCTCGCGCCGCCATCGCAACGGGAGCCGACGGCCTGTTTATGGAGACGCATCCCACTCCGGCTACTGCCAAAAGCGACGGTGCCAACATGTTGCAACTCTCGCTCGTGGAGCCCCTGCTGCGCCGTCTCACCCTGCTGCGCCGCACAATCAACGAGATGGATAAAATGTAAACAATTAATGAGTATATTATAGATTATGAAACTAAGCAAGTTTTTCATCCTGACGCTGCTGGTCGCAGGCTCACTGTCGACCGCAATGGCTCAGTCGGGCAACGACGAGGCCACAAAGCGCAAAATCAATGCGGCTGTGATGGGCGTCTATAACGACCAGCTGAGCGAGCACCCTGATGACTATGCAACCCTGTTTGCCCGGGCCAACCAATATTACTTCAATGGCGACCTTGCTGCGGCGCTTATCGATGTCAACCAGGTTATATCGGTGGTCCCCGACAAGGAAAAGGAACTGAAATTTGATGCCTTGATGCTCAGGGCTAAGATTTATGACGAGAAAAACAAGCTCGACGACGAACTCGCCGACCTCAAAAGTGCATCGCAAATTAGCCCGTCGTCGCTCTCTTGTGTCGATATGATGGGCAAACTCAGCTACAAAATGGGTGACTATGACGCTGCCGAGAAAAACTTCCAGATTATCATGCGCGACAATCCCCGCAACTACGATGCCCTCTATTGGCTCGGCAAGGTGGAGGCTGCCCGCAAAAACTATGAGCGGGCTGCAACCTATGTCGACAAGGCTGTCGAGCTGTTCCCGGCTGAGTCGCAGGTGTATGTCAACCGTGCCGATGTGCTTAAAATGATGAACGAGAACAAATCGGCCGCCAAAAACTACATCTACGCTCTGAGCGGCAGCGATAGCCGTCAGGCCATCAGCGACATCTTTGAAATGGCAAGCACCAACTATGCCGACGTCTATGCAGCACTGGGCGAGGCCATCGACAAGGCACCGCGCTCGGCCACCTATTACCGCATCCGCGCATCGGTGGCAATGAAGCAACTGCACTATGGCCAGGCACTGCACGACTTGCAGTCGATTATCAGCAACAATTTGCTCGACAATGCCGGCGTTTATTACGATGTGGCCACTTGCCAGTTTCAACTCAACATGATGGCCGATGCGCTCGTAAGCATCAATAAGGCTATAGGCAAAAACGCCGCCGACCCCGATTACTACATTCTCAAGGCGCGTATTCTGGCGCACTCTGAAGGCAGCGACAAGCCGGCGCTTGCCCTTGCTGCAGCCAACCAGGCCGTGATGCTCAACGCCTCTTATGTGCCGGCCCTCATTGAGCGTGCCCGCGTGTATGTGGCTATGCGCAACAACAACGAGGCCCTCACATCGCTCAACCAAGCCATAATGACCGATGCCGTCAACAGCGAGGCCCTGCTTCTGCGAGGTTGGGTCAACAAATACCGCCTGCGCCAAGCCGATGCGGCAACTGCCGACTTCCAAAAGGTGCTTCTAAACGGCAGCGACCTTAAGAGCTTGCGCGGCTTTGCCTTGCATGAGCTTGGCCGTGACGATGAGGCGCGCCAGTGGGCATCAACCATAATTACCGACAATGCTCTGTCGGGAGGCGAGGCCTACTACTATGCTTCGGCCCTGCTTAGCGATATAGGCGACAACAATGCTGCCTACAGCTATCTCGACGCGGCCCTGGCCAACGGCTTTGGCAGCGCCTTTGAGGTGAGCGTGAGCGAAGAGCCTTATGTCAACTTGAAACTCGTGCGCCGTCATCCGCAATTCCAGAACCTTGTCAACCAGTATGCCGACAATTTTGCCGTGAAGTGACGCCTTGTGCAATTTCATCTTCAGGCTTCTGTATAAGTAACCGGTGTGCCTGCCTGCATGGCGCTTAAATGCGCATTTGCCGGGTAGGCACACCGCTTTTTTGGGTAAACCGTGCGTTTAATGCAGTTAAAAATAGCAGTTTGCACACTATTTTCTGCAAAAATGATTAAATTTGCATTTATTGTTTTTGCGAAAACTAACCAAACATATTAATCGATTAAAAAAAGTCCAACAATCAAAAGATGAGAAAAGTACTACTTTCATTAGTCATGGCACTTGCCACAGTGTCGATGATGTGGGCTGCTGAGCCTACTGTAATATTCGCCGAAGGCTTCTCGGCATTCACCGAGGGTAGCGAAGAGAATCCCGCTACAACCGACATCTCGTCATACTCTTCGGGCAAGCTGTCAAAGACGCTCACCGGCTGGAGCGGCAAGCTCGTGTATGAAGCTGGCGGCATGCTCAAGCTTGGCGACGGTGGCAACCTGAAGACCACTCGCTACAACATGAGCGCCAACAATGGTGTGGTGCGCATCACTTGCCGTTACCGCAGCCTCAGCGAGAGTGGAGCCCTTGTGAAAATATCGCTTGGCTATCTCACATCAAAAACCCTTATGGTGACCGACGACAAGTGGCACGACCTCGTGCTTGTGGTCAGTGGCGGCACTTCGCTCAGCACCATTACCATTGAGCCCAGCCTCACCTACAACGGCTCGCTCATCGACAGCCTTGCCGTGGAGACGAGTCCTGAATTCTTCCCAGCTCCCGAGGCCTATCAGCCCAGCGACGCACGCGCCACTTCGTTTACCGCACGCTGGAAAAGCGTGACCGGTGCCACCGCCTATTTCCTTGATGTGTATTCAAAGGATGCCAGTGGCAACAAGCAGTATGTGCTGCACAACGACACTGTGAAGACTACCTACAAGGCTGTCAGCGGTCTTGATGAGAACACCAATTACTATTTCTCGCTGCGTGCCACCAACGGCACCGGCGTGAGCGACTATAGCGACGAGGTGCGTGTGGTGAGAATCATCGATGGCTTGACTCCTCCTGTGGCTACAGCTGCCACTAGTGTGACCCCAACATCGTTCACGGCCAACTGGGAGGCATCGGAAAAAGCCGAAGCCTATGAACTCACCGTTTATCGCGACACTAAGTTTACTGCCGACACTACAATCAACGTGCTCAGCGAAGACTTTGCCGGTGTTACCAAAGGCACATTCTCAAGTGTGGAATTCGGTAAACTCGAAGAAGACCTCGACGCCTACACCTCACAGCCTTCGTGGCATGCGGTGAATCACGCTTTTGCAGCAGGCAACCTTGTGCTTTCTCCATTTGGCAGCAACGCATCGCTCCGCACACCGTCGGTAAGCCTTGGCAACGATGGCGGCAAGTTCACCGTTAAGGCCAACATGTGCTGCGCACAATATGGCCAGATGGCAACTGGCGACACAGTCACTGTCAACCTCCTCGACTCGCAGCTTGCAGTGCTTGAGACCAAGGAAGTGGTTCTCGAAAGCGGCTACAAGGATTACTTTATCGATTTCACCAAGGGTGCCGATAACGTGTACGTTCAATTCGTGTATGGCGGCTCGCACAAGATTTTCTTCGACGACATCACTGTTCTGCAGAAAGTGGCTGCGGGCTATGTGCTTCGCGAACCGGTGCTTGTGCAAGATGAAATCACTGCCACACGCTACAACGTGACTCTGCCCACACCTCTCAGTGAAAATGTGAAATATGCCTACACCGTAAGCGCGTATGCCGAGGCTTACGACACACAGGTGGGCGATGTGACCAACGTCTACAGCTCGCCGTCAAACGAGATTATAGTGTCGCTCTCAACCGGTGTGGCTGAGGTGGCTGTGCCTTCTACAACCGTTGCTGCACGCAATGGCGCAGTGGCTGTCACTGCTTCGGCTCCTGTGGCTGTGACAGTGGCCGATGTTGCCGGTCGCATTCTCTATGCTGGCCAAGTGCCTGCCGGTTACACTGAGATTTCAGTTCCGGTCAAGGGCATCGTGCTTGTTAAGGCTGGCGACAAGGCAGCTAAGTTTGTGTTCTGATACAGTTCTTTTTTGAATAAGCCGGGCAACCAAGGCTCGGCCCGATAAATCAAGCGGGGTGGTCGCATAGCGTGGCCGCCCCGCTTTCTCTCTGTTTTGCTCCGCAGGCCGGTTGCACGTTGTCAATTGCCAATTTTGATGCCTTCCAAGCGCAGATTCCAATCAAAACGCACCGCTTGGCGCCACAAAAACATCAAAATGTTGAACGATTTTGAAAAAATGTTCCCGAAAATTTTGGCGGTAACAAAAAAATGACTAATTTTGCATCGCTTTCGACAAGAAAGGGCGCTTAGCTCAGCTGGTTCAGAGCATCTGCCTTACAAGCAGAGGGTCGGGGGTTCGAATCCCTCAGCGCCCACCACCAATTTACTTAAGCCTGGATTTCATATTCAGGCTTTTTTATTTCTAGAGCCGGCCGTCGTCATGCGCTTGGTGCGCACTCCGGTCGTGCAGTAATGCAACTCAAAAAAAAGCAAAAGACCATTCGCATTGTTTGGCTCGCCCACCTAATTGCATTAATTTTGTGGAAAATTGCACGCATGTAGCTTGTTATGCATAGAAGTAGGTTCGCCGCGTTCTATATATTATCCCTCTGCTTGGCAGTAGCCGTGATGCTGCCCGGCCTCACTGCGTGCAGCCTTACAAAGCATGTGCCCAAAGGTCAATATCTGCTCGACAACGTGAAAATACACCTGCTCGACACATCATCGACCGTGCACAGCAAAGACTTGACCAAATTTTTGAGGCAGACCGAGAACCACAAGGTGCTGGGCGGGTTGCGCCTGCAACTTGCCTTCTACAGTCTGTCGGGATTCGATTCCACCAAGTGGTTCAACCGTTGGGTGCAGCGTGTGGGCAATCCCCCTGTGATTTACGATTCCACGCTCACTGTTGCCAGTGCCAACCAGTTGCAGATGGCGCTTATCAACAAGGGCTACATGAAAAACACCGTGGCTTATGACGTGAAACTCGACACGGCACGCCGCAAGGCGCGCGTGCGCTACGACGTGAAGCTGAACGAGCCTTACCGTGTGCGCTCCATCTCCTACAATATTCCCGACGACTCGCTGCGTGCGCTGGTGCTTGCCGACACGGCTTCGCTTGGCGTAAGGCAAAACTCAATATTCGACCACAATGTGCTCAACAATGAGCGGCTACTCATCACCAACATGCTGCGCGACAACGGCTACTATGCCTTCAACAAAGAGTACATAACCTTCACTGCCGACACCGCAGCCGGCTCTTGTGCGGTCGACTTGACGATGAATATTGCCAATCCCGGACAGCGGCCTCATGCCGAGTCACTCACCTCGACCCGTCATGAGGAGTTCTATGTGCGCAGTGTCACGTTTGTCACCAATTACGACCCGGTGACCATGAGCGACGGCAACTATTCAGCCCCCGACACATCGGTCTATCACGGCTACACCATTCTCTATGGCTCCGACCACTGGCTGCGCCGCAAGGTGATGGATGAGTGCTGCTATATTGAGCCGGGTTCTAGGTTCGATTCCCGCAAGGTCGACAAGACCTACCAGGCTTTCGGACGGTTGGGCATAGTAAAGTCGGTGAACATCGACGTGCGCCCTGTGGGAAAGATCGACGGCCGCCAGTATCTGGATGCCTATGTGCTGCTCACGCGCGAAAAGTTGCAGACGGCGTCGGTGTCGCTCGAAGGCACCAATTCCGAGGGTGACTTGGGCTTCGGCGTGGGGCTTGACTATCAGCACCGCAACATCTTCAATGGCAGCGAGCGTCTTAACGCAAAGTTCAAGGTCAGCTACGAGAGCATCTCGGGCAACCTCAATGGCCTCATCAACGACAACTACTCTGAATACTCGGCCGAGGTGGGCATCGCCTACCCGAAATTCAAGTGCCCATTCCTTAAGAAAAGCTTCAAGCAGCGCATTCAGGCATCAACTGAGTTTGCCGCCAGTTTCGACTATCAGGCGCGTCCCGAATACACCCGCATCATTGCCGGCGGGGCTTGGCGCTATGTGTGGAGTGCAGCAGCCAATACCGAGCGCCATGTGCTCAACCTGCTCGACATCAACTATGTGTATTTGCCCAAGAGCAAGGCCAACTTTCTCGACAGCATCACCAACCCGCTGCTGCGCTACTCTTACGAGAACCACTTGATAATGCGCCTGGGCTACTCTTACTATCACACCAACCGCATCAGCGGTTCGGCTCTCACCACACCGCTGCAGTCCAACATCTACACCATCAGGGCTTCGGCCGAGACTGCCGGAAACCTGCTCTACGCCATCTCCAAAGCCATATCGCAAAAGCGTGGCGAGTCTGACTCCTACAAGGTGTTTGGCATTCGCTACTCTCAATATTTTAAGGTTGAGGGTGACTATTCAATCACCCATAACTTCAACAGCCGGCACTCATTCACATTCCACGTGGGCGCCGGTGTGATTGTGCCCTACGGCAATTCCACTGTGGCTCCTTTCGAAAAGCGCTTCTATGCAGGCGGCGCCAACGGCGTGCGCGGCTGGGGTGTGCGCACCCTGGGGCCGGGAAGCTTCAATGCATCGAATTCGCAGAACAGTTTCATATACCAGTGTGGCGACATTCGCCTCGATGCCAACATCGAATATCGTGCCAAACTGTTCTGGGTGATAGAGATGGCGGCATTTATCGATGCCGGCAACATCTGGACTATCCGCGACTATCCCGACCAACCGGGCGGCTTGTTCCGGTTCAACAAGTTCTATGAGCAGATTGCCGGCTCTTATGGCATAGGACTGCGCTTGAACTTCAATTATTTTCTGGTGCGCCTCGACATGGGTATGAAAGCCCACAATCCCGCATCGGGACAAGACCATTGGCCGCTGTTTAATCCGCACTTCAGGCGCGACAGCGAGTTTAACTTCTCGGTGGGCTATCCGTTCTGATGCAACCCTTGTGGCTTGTGGCAGTACGGGTTGGCACCGCGGAACTTTTGTTAAATGATAAAGAAGAAACGATATATATAGTAAAATGAAGAAACTTGTTATTTTTGACCTCGACGGAACGTTGCTCAACACTATCGACGACTTGGGCCATGCCGCCAATTATGCTCTCGAGAAAAACGGCTATGCCACTCACAGCATAGCCAGCTATCCTTTTTTTGTGGGTAATGGCGTGCGCAAGCTCATGGAGCGTGTTCTGCCCGAGGACGTCCGCAATGCAGCCACTGTCGACGCTTTGCTGAAAGATTTCAAGGACTACTACGATAAGCACAACATGGACTTCACGCGCCCCTACGGCGGGATGCCCGAGTTGCTGCGGCAGTTGCGCGCCAAGGGCGTGAAAGTGGCTGTGGCATCCAACAAGTATCAGGCAGCGGTCGAGGTCATTGTGGCGCACTATTTCCCCGATATCGATTTCGTGGCGGTTGAGGGGCAGAAGGAAGGGGTGCCCGTTAAACCCGACCCCTCGATTGTGTTCCAGATTCTGGCAAAGGCCAAGGTGGCCAAGAGCGACACGCTCTATGTGGGCGACTCGGGCGTAGACATGCAGACGGCGCGCCGGGCTTGTGTCGACTCGGTGGGTGTGACTTGGGGCTTTAGGCCCGAAAAGGAGCTCAACGACCATTATGCCAATTTTATAGCCCACGACCCGAGCCAAATACTCGATGTGGTCGACAATGGCATCTCGGCAGGCCTCTAGGCCGTTTAACATAGCGACAACAATAAATCACAATAAAATTTAATGGACTGGTTAATTACTCTTATGACAGGTAACAGTGTGGCTCATGCCATACTTGTCTACTCGTTTGTGATTGCCATAGGTGTAATCCTTGGCAAGGTAAAGTTTTTCGGCATCTCGCTTGGAGCCACTTTTGTGCTGTTTGTGGGCATCGCCGCCGGCCACTTTGGCTGGCAGGTCGACCCGAGCATCCTGAAGTTTATCCAGGAGTTTGGCCTTATTTTGTTTATTTTCTCAATTGGCTTGCAGGTGGGCCCGTCGTTCTTCTCGTCGTTCAAGGAGGGCGGTCTGTTGCTCAATGGGCTGGCGGTGCTCATAATCGCACTCAACATAGTGGTGGCTCTCACCATCTATTATGTTTCCGGTGATGTGAAGATTACCGACATGGTGGGTATCCTCTCGGGTGCTGTGACCAACACGCCTGGCCTTGGTGCTGCCCAGCAGACGCTCATTGAAAGCATGGGTGGCGATGTCGCCCGTCCGCTCAATGAGTCGATGTCGATGGGTTATGCTGCCGCCTATCCGCTTGGCGTGGTGGGCATCATCCTGTCGATGATTGTGGTCAAGGCTATCTTTAAGGTCAACATTGAAAGTGAGGCCAAGAAGATTACTGATGAGAACGACCAAAGCCTTCTCAAGCCGCACGTGGTCACCTACCGCGTGAGCAATAAGCTCATCTTCGACCGCACTCTGCAGCGCCTTCACAGCATCATCGACCGCAACTTTGTGGTGTCGCGTATCGAAAAGGCCGACGGCAAAATCCTCATTCCGCAGAACGATACTGTGGTCGAGGAAGGCGACCTGATGCGCATAGTGATGAGTGTGCAGGACGAGGAAGTGTTCGACAGCATCATCGGCCCCAAGGTGGAAAAGGACTGGAAGGCTGCCGATGCTCCGGTGGTGTCGCGTCGCATCGTTGTCACCAAGAGCGAGCTCACTGGCCGCAAAATCGGCTCGTTGCGCTTGCCTAAGGGCTATGGCCTTAACGCCACACGCGTCAACCGTGCCGGTGTTGACCTCTTGGCAAGCCCCAACCTCACCATCCAGGTGGGTGACCGCATCACTGTGGTGGGTAACATCGAAGACATCAATCGCCTTGCAGCACGCCTTGGCAACTCGATGCGCCGCCTCAACGAGCCTAACATGTTCACCATGTTCATCGGTATCTTCCTGGGTATCCTTGTAGGCTCAATTCCGTTGGCTTTGCCCGGAATGGCTGTGCCTATGAAGCTCGGTTTGGCAGGCGGCCCGCTCATCGTGGCAATCTTGCTCGGCCGCTACGGCTACAAGCTCAAGCTGGTTACCTACACTTCGTCGTCGGCCAACTTGCTGCTGCGCGAGCTCGGCATCTGCCTGTTCCTTGCTTCGGTGGGCGTTGCAGCGGGTGGCAACTTTGCCGCCACTGTGTTCAACACCACTGGTGCCAAGTGGGTGGTATATGGTTTCCTTATAACGTTTATCCCGCTGATCATTGTCGGCACTTTGGCCCGTGGCAAGTTTAAAATCAATTACTGCACCCTTATGGGTCTCATTGCAGGCACCACCACCGACCCGCCGGCACTGTCGTATGCCAACAAGACGGCAAATAACGATGCTCCGGCCGTTGGCTATTCTACCGTCTACCCGCTCACAATGTTCCTGCGTGTGGTCACTGCCCAAATCCTGATTTTGGCTTTGGCTTAGCCACATGCGCCTTAGGCACTTGTGTGCCGGTTTTAATGCCGCAAGCACCGCTCTGCTCCTTTATGATAGGCGCAATGCGGTGCTTGCCGTTTTTTCCCGGTCGGCTTGAAAACGCCCCTTGCTGGGGTGGACGCGTGGGTGCGAGGTTGTGAAAAAAAGTTGAAAAGTGGCTTTCAGCCCGTGTTATGTGCGTTTTGGGCCGCAATTCGCTCGGAGTCGTGGTGTGTGATTGGTCGCAAATTCGTATCTTTGTGTTGTATAAATAGAGTTTTCATTATAAAAATACAAACCGTTTTAACAACCCCGTAATAAAGTTAATGGACTGGCTAACCTCCCTCTTGACCGGCAATGGTGTGGCTCATGCCATACTGGTCTACTCGTTTGTTGTCGCCCTTGGCGTCACTCTTGGCAAAATCAAGTTTTTCGGCATCTCGCTCGGTGCCACTTTTGTGCTGTTTGTAGGCATTGCCGCCGGCCACTTTGGCTGGCAGGTCAATGACGACGTGCTCAAGTTTATCCAGGATTTCGGCCTTATATTGTTTGTGTTCTCCATCGGCCTTCAGGTGGGCCCGTCGTTCTTCTCGTCGTTCAAAAAGGGCGGCTTGCTGCTCAACGGGCTGGCAGTGCTCATCATTGCGCTCAACATTGTGGTGGCTCTCACCATCTACTATGTGGCCGGCGACGTGAAAGCCACCGACTTGGTGGGTATCATTTCGGGTGCAGTGACCAACACCCCTGGCCTTGGTGCGGCCCAGCAGGCTCTCACCGAGACAATGGGCGTTGATGCCGCCCAGTCGCTCAACGAGTCGATGTCGATGGGCTATGCTGCCGCCTATCCGCTTGGTGTGGTGGGCATCATCCTGTCGATGATAGTGGTAAAGGTGATATTTAAAGTCAATATCGATAGTGAGGCGCAAAAGATTGCCGAAGAGAGCGGCCATGGTTTGCTCAAGCCTCACGAGGCTACTTATTGCGTGAACAACAAGCTCATCTGCAACATGTCGCTCAAGCGTCTGCACGGCATCATCGACCGCAACTTTGTGGTGTCGCGCATCCAGAAGCCCGACGGTTCGGTGCTGATTCCCAAGAGCGACACCGTGGTCGAGGCTGGCGACCTTATGTGCATTGTGATGAGTGTGCAGGACGAGGACTTGTTTGGCAGCATCATAGGCCCAAAGGTGGAAAAAGACTGGGCTGCCGTTGAAACCCAGGTGGTGTCGCGCCGCATTCTGGTGTCGAAAAGCTCATTCACCGGATGCAAAATCAGTTCACTGCATCTGCCCAAGGGGTTTGGCCTCAATGTGACCCGCGTCAACCGCGCCCGCGTTGACCTCCTTGCCACTCCCAACCTCACCCTTCAGGTGGGCGACCGCATCACCGTTGAGGGCAATATCGAAGACATCAACCGCCTTGCCGAGTTCTTGGGCAACTCCAAAAGGCGGCTCAAAGAGCCCAATATGCTCACCATGTTTATAGGCATCTTCCTTGGCATTTTGGTGGGTTCAATCCCGTTGGCCTTGCCAGGCATGGACGTGCCCATGAAACTGGGACTTGCCGGCGGCCCGCTCATCGTGGCCATCTTGCTCGGCGGGTATGGCTACAAAATCAAACTCGTCACCTACACATCATCGTCGGCCAACTTGCTGCTGCGCGAGCTTGGCATCTGCCTGTTCCTCGCATCGGTGGGGTTGGCGGCTGGCGACAACTTTGCGGCCACGGTGTTTAATGCCACCGGTGCCCGCTGGGTGGGCTATGGCTTCCTCATCACTATCGTGCCGCTGCTCATTGTGGGCATAATTGCCCGTGGCAAGTTTAAGATTAACTATTGCACCCTCATGGGACTGTTGGCCGGATCCACAACCGACCCGCCGGCACTCTCCTATGCCAACAAGACTGCCAATTGCGATGCACCCGCACTGGGCTATTCCACGGTCTATCCGCTCACAATGTTCCTGCGGGTAATCACTGCCCAAATCCTTGTCATCGCTTTGGCTTAGGCCATTGCCCACCGGGCGGGAATGAAAGATAATGTCAAAAAAAACGAACTGGATTATGAATACCTCTTATGTGTTTTTCGCCGACGGTTTCGAGGAAATCGAGGCTCTTAGTGTGGTCGATGTGCTCCGCCGTGCCGGTATGCCCGTCATCACCGTGTCAATCAACCCGCTGTCGCAAGCCAAAGGGGCTCACGGGGTGACTGTGGTTACCGATGCCGTTATCGGCGACCTGACCGACGATGTGGAGGCCGAATGGCTGATAATGCCCGGCGGAATGCCTGGTGCGTCAAACCTTGCCGCCTGCCCGCGCCTGGTGGCGCTGCTGCGCGCCCAGTATGAGTCGGGCAGGGGAGTGGCTGCCATCTGTGCGTCGCCGGCTGTGGTGCTTGGCCCGCTCGGCATGGTCGATGGCCGCAAGGCCGTGTGCTATCCGGGAATGGAGGCAGGGCTCACAGGTGCTGATGTGCAGGCCACCCAAGTTGCTGTCGACGGCAATGTGGTTACTGGCAACGGTCCGGCGGCAGCGTCGCGCTTTGCCCTGGCCATAGTGCAAGAGTCACTTGGCGAGGCAGCCGCAGCCGAAGTGGCCGCCGGCATGCTCCTTTCGTAGGGCTCGGCCTGCTGGTTCGGCCTTAAGAAATGCGAAAAAATTGTGGAAATCAACAATATTTACTAATTTCGCATTTTGTAAACAAATGTGCAATTTTTTATATCAAAATGGTATCTAAAACTCGTGATAAGCTCATTGATGTGGCAAGGCAACTCTTTGCCAACAAAGGTGTGGAGAATACCACAATGAATGATATTGCCTCGGCAAGCGACAAGGGCCGGCGCACTATCTACACCTATTTCAAGAGCAAACGCGAGATTTTCAATGCCGTGGTGCGGCGCGAGACCGATATCGTGATTGAGCGCTTGAGCAAATTGCCGTCGATGCCCACTCCGCCTGAGGAAAAACTGATCAACTTCATTTTCATCCGTTTCGAGGCTGTGAAAGAGGTGGTGGGGCGCAACGGATCGCTCAGGGCCAGTTTCTTTATGGATGTGCGCCGGGTGGAGCGTGCCCGCAGGGCCAACACTGGCCGGGAGGTAGCCATTCTCACGCAGATATTGCAAGAGGGCGTGGATCGCGGAGTGTTCCGCATCAAGCATGTCGATAAGGCTGCCAGCGTGATGATGCTGTGCCTTCAGGGTCTCGATATTCACTACATCCGCGACAGTTTCGGAGACTTGGGCATTGAGAAAATGAAACTTCGGGCCTATATCCGCGATTTCATTCTGCACGGCATAGCCGTGGCCGACGAGACTGCCCCTTGATTGCGATTTTTATAAAAAACACTCACAATAAACTCATACAGACAAAATGAAATTACTTGAAGGAAAAGTGGCGCTCATTACTGGCGCTGCACGCGGTATCGGAAAGGAAATCGCGCTTAAGTTTGCCAGCGAGGGCGCTGACGTGGCTTTCACCGACCTTGTGATCGACGAAAACGGCAAAAAGACCGAAGAGGAAATAGCCGCTTTCGGTGTAAAGGCCAAGGGCTATGCATCTAATGCGGCCAGCTTTACCGAGACCGAGGCTGTGGTGAATCAAGTTAAGGAAGACTTTGGCCATGTCGACATCCTGGTCAACAATGCAGGTATCACCAAAGATGCCATTATGCTCAAGATGACTGAGGCTCAGTGGGATGCCGTGATTGCCGTTAACCTCAAGTCGGCTTTCAACTTCATCCATGCCCTCATTCCGGTGATGATGCGCCAGCGCTCTGGCTCAATCATCAACATGGCATCGGTGGTTGGCGTTCACGGCAATGCCGGCCAGGCCAACTATGCTGCCTCTAAGGCTGGTCTTATTGCACTTGCTAAGAGTGTGGGCCAGGAAATGGGCCGCCGTGGCATCCGTGCCAATGCAATTGCTCCAGGCTTCATCGACACTGCAATGACCAAGGCTCTGCCCGAGAACATCCGCAAGGAGTGGATCGACCGCATTCCTTTGCGTCGCGGCGGCACGGTGGAAGACATTGCCAATGTGGCTACCTTCCTTGCCAGCGACATGTCGAGCTATGTGACTGGTCAGGTGATCCAAGTCGATGGTGGCATGAACATGTAATCGGCACAATCTACAAAAAAATATGCCAATCAGCGGGGCGGCCATGCGGCTGGCTCCGCTGATTGGCTTTTTTTGCGCCCCTGGTGCAATGGCTTCAACTGCGGCTGCTGTGATCTCTCATATAATGCCCGTTTGTGGATTATTTTGTAATTTTGCACTTGTAAAAGAGATTACATGAGCAAAAAAGACAAGATTATTTCATTTATTTGGCAGCATTTGTTGCTGCTCGCGTCATTGTTTGTGATGACGCTTGGCGTGGCGGTTTGCGTGCGCAGTATGTTGGGGTCGAGTGTCATATCCACCTTGCCCTATGTGTTTGAGACGGCTGGTAAGCGCATGCCGTCGATTCCTGCGCTCACCATTGGGCAGTACACCTACATTATGAACGGCCTGCTCGTGCTTGGACAGATAGCGGTGCTCCGCCGCCGCTTCGAGGCCGTGCAGCTCTTCCAGTTGCTTGTGGGCTTTGTGTTTGGCTCGCTGATTGATGCCAACATGGCCATCACTTCGTGGCTCGTCCCCGATGCAATGTGGACTAAAATTGCGGCACAGGTGGCCGGATGCACCATCTTGGGCTTGGGCATCGCGTTTGAGGTGCGTTGCGGCTCGGTCACGATGCCCGGCGAGGGCTTTCCGGTAGCCATCAGCGAGGTGACAGGCATGGCATTCCATAAGGCAAAGATTGCTGTCGACATTAGTCTGGTAACCCTGGCCGTGATTTTCAGCTATGTGTTTTTTGGCTCTTGGCAATGGCACATTGTGGGCTTGGGCACGCTTTTCGCCATGGTCTATGTGGGAATGGTGGTCCGTGTGGCCGGCCGGTATTTGGCTTGGTTCGACCGCTTGCTTGCCTACAGGCCCGGCTTCCGCCGCTACGTCTACGGCTTGGCGCGGTTTTTGTTCAAGTGACAGAATAAATACTCATGTGGGCGCATTTGCATTGCGCTCGTTTACTAAGCATAACGTAACTGATTGAATATTATGACAGTCGATTTCAGCTACAAGAAGATTTGGAGCATAACGTATCCTATCCTCCTCAGTCTGCTCATGGAGCAGATGGTGGGCCTCACCGATACCGCCTTCATGGGGCGTGTGGGCGAGGTGGAGCTCGGTGCCTCGGCCATCGCCGGCGTGTTTTATCTTATCGCATTCATGATAGGCTACGGCTTCTGCATCGGAGCCCAAATAATGATGGCTCGCCGTAATGGAGCTTCGCAATTTGAGTCGATTGGGAGCATCTTCAGCCAGGGCATGTATTTCCTGATGGCATTGGCTCTGGTGCTGTGGGTGGTGTGCCGGTTTTTTGCCGGCGACATCCTGGCGCTGCTCATCTCGTCGCCCCATGTGCTTGCCAAGGCCGAGGCCTATGTGCACTGGCGCATCTACGGCTTTTTCTTCGCCTTTGCCGGTGGCATGTTCAATGCCTACTATGTGGCCACCACACGCACAATGGCTCTCTCGCTCAATTCTGTGGTGCTGGTGCTGGCAAATTTCGTGTTCAACTACATTTTGGTCTTTGGCAAACTCGGATTCCCTGCCTTGGGCATCGAAGGTGCTGCCATCGGCTCGTCGCTTGCCGAACTGGTGTCGCTCTTGTTCCTTATAGCCTACACGCGCCTGCGTGTAGATTATGCCCGCTATGGCCTCAACCGCATTCCGGCCGTCGACTTTGGTGTGCTTAAGTCGGTTTTGGGGTTGTCGGCGTGGGTGATGGTGCAGAATTTCCTGATGGTGTCCACGTGGTTTGTCTATTTTGTGCTGATTGAGCACTTGGGCGAAGAGCCGCTGGCCATTACCAACATTGTGCGCGGCTTGGGCGGATTCCTGTTTATGGTGGTCATGGCTTTTGCTTCGTGTTGCAGCTCGGTAGTGAGCAACATGATAGGGGCGGGTCAGGCCGGCCAGGTCACATCGGCCATAGGCCGCCACATAAAGCTTGCCTATGTCTGCGTGCTGCCGCTGGCACTCATATTTGCCGTCTTTCCCACCACGTTCACGGCCATTTATACCGACATCCCGCGGCTCATCACGGCATCGGTGCCATCGCTATGGGTTATGTGCTCGTCTTATGCGGTGCTGGTGCCGTCGAATGTGCTGTTTCAGAGCGTGTCGGGCACTGGCAGCACCCGGGTGGCTTTCTTCATCGAGGTCACAACCCTGGTGTTCTATGTAAGCTATATTGTGATGCTCGTGTTCTACCTGCGTGTCGATGTAGCCATAGCCTGGACGTCCGAGATCGTCTATGGCACGGTGACACTTGTGCTCAGCCTGCTGTATATTCGTCGTGGGGCTTGGCGCCGCGCTAAGGTGTGACGGCATATTTGCAGCAATAAAGAAAAATCGCCGCAAGCAGTGCGCTTTGCGGCGATGATTTTTTTTCGCGCTGCTCAGTGTGCGGCGTCGACGCTCGCCCACGGCGGTTGAATGTGTGTGGACGTCACCAGCTTTGTACGCCGTGATTGAGCACGGCCGACACAAGCCATATCACAAGAAAAGCCAGGATGCTGAACACTGTGGCCACCAGCAGCATGTTGCTGTTGGCACTGCCTTCCACGTCGGCCACGTCGGCATCGGCCTCAATCGTGGTGTTCGACGTGCGCTTGCTGCCTTTGCGTCGGCTGAAGCTCACCGATATCAGTCCTGCAATGGCTCCGAACACCACCGAAATCAATATCCAAAACATGATTTTTCCCATAGGTATCTGTAGTTTTAATAGTGTGTGTTATATTAATGAGTCTCTCTCGGGTGTGGCTTGGCTTGCAGGGCGGGGCAGTGGTGCCGTTTCAGTCTTCCCCGTCGGCAATCTCGGTTTCCCTCATCTCGCGGTATTCGTTCCATTCCGGGTCGCTCACGGCCTCGAACTGGAGCGGAAGCAAGTCAAATTTTGCCAATGCCTCATTGATTTTTTTCTGAAAAATGCTCAGGCTGCGGGTGTAGAGCACCCAGTCGCGCTTGCCGTCGCCGGTGTATATGCCGGTGTTGATGGCCACGGGGTCGGCATCAAATTCGGCCGCAATGGCCTCGTTCACCTCATCCATCAGCACCGATGTGGCATAGTCGGGCATGCCGTCGGCCATAGGCTCATAGCTCCATGTGATGGTTACTCTCACGTCATATAGTCCGCTTTCAATCACATTGTCCATTGCCCGTCGGCCGGTCACCATCACCAATTGGCCGTTGTCGCCCTCGGCTGGGGCAGTCCACCAATCGTTGCATATTTTCAGTTTTGCCATAAAAAACCAAATATTGTTCGTTTTAGCCCAAATTTACTCACATTTTTCAAGACCTCCAAATCATGGCGTTAAGAGCCGCAAAATATGTGCGTGGGGCTGCTTGCGTGTTAATGATATTTGTATTACCTTTGTGTAAGATTGATGTGTAGCGCATTATATTGACTATCAGTGTTATAGAGATTTAATGCGGCTTGTGTTGCACACCGATGGCGATTTGGATAATTATAGAAATAAAAAAACAGGATAAATGATTAAGACAAAATTAATGCTCGCATTGGCTGTGGCATCGCTCACAGCGGGCCAGTGCTTGGCTTGGGGCAAAAAAGGACACGACGTGACGGCTTGCATTGCCGAACACCACCTCACAGCCAAGACAAAAGCTTGTGTGGAGGCCGCTCTCGACGGCCGCTCGATGGTTTATTGGGCAAATTGGCTCGATGATGCCAGCAACAACATTGCCGGCTATGAACACACCAAGTCGTGGCATTATAAGGATGTGGACGAGGGCAAGACACCCGACACGCAGACCCCCAACAAAGACGGCGACGTGGTGCGTGCCATCAACGAGCAGGCCGCACGCCTGCGCACTCACAGCCTCAGCCACGACGAGGAGGCGCTCGCCCTGAAAATGATAATCCACTTTGTGGGCGACATGCACCAGCCTCTGCACATGGGCCATGTGACCGACTTGGGCGGCAATTTGTGGAAAGTGAAATACTTTGGCCGCGAGACCAACCTGCACAGCGTGTGGGACACCAACCTTGTGGATGGCGTGCACAACTGGAGCTACTCGGAGTGGCAGCTGCAAATCGATGTGTGCACCCCGGCTGAGGTGGCCACTATTTCGGCTGGCACCCCCGACGACTGGTCGCACCAGACCTACAAGCTTGCATCGATGGTCTATGAGAGCGCGCCTCAAGGCACCAACATCAGCTATGCCTACCTGGTGAAAATGCGCCCCGTGATTGAGCAGCAGCTTGTGACTGGCGGACTGCGCCTCGCCGCTTTGCTCAACAGCATCTACGACCCCAGCGGCAAGTAGTTCCATCACCTCTCTATTCCACAAATCAGCATTGATTGCTATAACAGAACAACGAATGAAAGTATTAAAGTTTGGAGGCACATCGGTGGGCACCGTGGCCAGCCTTACCAACGTGAAGAAAGTGGTTGAGGCACAGTCTGAGCCCGTCGTTGTGGTGGTGTCGGCTTTGGGCGGCGTAACCGACCTCCTTATCAAGGCTGCGACACTTGCTGCCGACAACAAACCCGATGAATGTGAGGAGACTGTGCAGCTCATAGCCAACCGCCACCATGATGTGATAGGTGGACTTGTGCCCCCGGCACAACACGATGATGTGGCACAACTCACCGAAACTCTGTTGCAGAATCTGAAATCCACCCTTGTGATGGTGCGGCAGATGCACACCCTCACTCCGCAGCTTCAGTGCCGCGTGGTGAGCTTCGGCGAGACTTTGTCGTCGCTCATAATAAGCTCCATCATCAGCGGAGCCAAGTTTTTCGACTCGTTCCAGTTCATAAAGACACGGCCCGATGCCAGCGGGGCCAACGTAGCCGACCTCGACGCTTGTGCCGGCCTCATAGCCGATGCCTTTGCCGGCTTCAGTGGTTCGGTGGCAGTGGCTCCGGGCTTTGTGGCTACCGATGCCGCCACTGGCGAAATCACCAACCTGGGGCGTGGCGGCAGCGACTACACCGCGGCCATCATTGCCGCAAGCCTCAATGCCGCGAGCCTTGAGATTTGGACCGATGTCGACGGCTTCATGACTGCCGACCCGCGCAAAGACCCATCGGCCACAGTGATGCCCCACATCAGCTACGACAAGGCAAGCCGCATGTGTCAGGCCGGAGCCAAGGTTATTTACTATCCTACCATCAAGCCGGTGGAGTTGAAGCAAATACCGATATGGGTAAAAAACACGTTTAACCCCGATGCACCGGGCACCCTCATCGATGCCTGCGGCGACTGACGCTGACCACCGCGGCAGGTGACATGGGCCTTGACAGCCACGCCGCGGCAAAAAAAGTTAAGATATTGACCTGACGCAATTAAAATCATGAAATATTATAGCACAACCGACTATAACGTGACGGCCACGCTTGAGCAGGCCGTCATTAGGGGTCTCGCCCCCGACCATGGACTGTTCATGCCTGAGCAGTTGCCCGTGTTGCCTAAGGCATTCGTGCGCAACATGGCTTCGATGTCGCTGGGCGAAATCAGTTACGCAGTGGCCAACTATGCCTTGCGGGGCGATGTGGATGCCGAAGTGCTAAAACGCATAGTGAGCGACACTTTTTGCTACGACATGCCGCTTTGCCACTTGACCGACAACCGCTACGTGCTCGAGCTTTTCCACGGGCCCACCTTGTCGTTCAAGGACCTGGGCACGCGGTTCCTTGCCCGCCTGCTGCAATACTACAACAGCCGTCACCGCCGCAACATTAACGTGGTGGTGGCCACATCGGGCAACAGCGGCGGAGCCATAGCCCACGCTTTTACCGATATTGCCGACGTCAACGTCTATGTGCTTTATCCGCACCACGGTCTCGACGAGGTGCAACGGGCGCAGTTTGCTGCCGTCGACAAGCCCAACATCACAGCCATTGAGGTGAATGGCACGCTTGACGACTGCCGCAACATAGTGGACCAGACGTTTCGCGACCCAGAAGTGTCGAGCCGCATGATAGTGAACAGTGCGCGCACCGTCAACGTGGCACGCCTGCTCCCGCAGATGTTCTGCTACTTCTATGCCGTGGCTCAACTCATGCAGCGTGAGCAAGACCCCTCGCAGACGGTGATAGCGGTGCCGTGTGGCAACCTTGGTAATCTCACTGCCGGCCTTATGGCCAAGCGCATGGGGCTGCCGGTAAAGCGGTTTGTGGCAGCATGCGGCGTCAACGACACCTTCGCACGCTATCTGGCCACCGGAGTCTACAGTCCGCGTCCGCGCATCGAGAGCATTGCCCCCGCCATCGCATTGCCCGACCCGGGTAACTTCAGCCGCATAAAGGACCTCTATCCAAATCATGCCGACTTGTGCCTCGATGTGCAGCCGTTCACTTGCACCGACGATGCCATCGTCGACTGGATGCGCCGTGCCTATAACGACGACGGCTACATCGTCGACCCGCACACTGCCATCGCCTATGGCGCCGTGTGCTCGCAGCTCCGTCCCGGTGAGACGGGCGTGGCACTCGCCACCGCCCATCCGGCAAAATACCGCCACACTGTCGACCGTGTGCTCAACACCCACATTGCCATGCCGCGGCAGCTAAGCGATGCCCTTAATGCCCCGCAGCGCATCGAGCACATCAATTCGGGCTACAACTCATTCAAGAAGTTCCTCCTCTCCCGTCACTGAATTTTCTCTCACGCCACATCACACTTTCCTGAAAAAGACGGGCACTCTCTATGCAACGCTGCCGGCCTTGCACCACGAAACAGTGGCGGCCTCCCTTCTATCAGGGAAGCCGCCACACCCGTTGTCGTCTAACTAACCGTATTGAAACGCTATTCTACAATATGTGCTTGGTATTATTCGCATTCATAATACACATACCATCCGTAAGAGTCCCAGTCGACTCCGCCTGTGTATTTCACAGGGTGGAACAGTGTCATGTATTTATCGTCGAGTGTGAGTATCCAGTACACCACGTCGGTCTTGGCTGTTGAGGTCTCGTCGAACTCGCCACCCATGGTGCGCACCGACATTGTGAGCTCGCCTTTCACCAGCTCGTCGGCCACGGTGTGGGTGTAGGCAAACGATCCGCTGCGACGCACTGTGGTGCCGTCGGGCTCATAGATTGTCATCGAGCTGCCGTTGTAGTTCATCACCATGCTTTGGTTGCCAAGCTGGTTGAGGTCGGTGATGTTGCTCCACCAGGCAAAGTTTGACTCGGGGGTGTAGCCGGCCGATGTGTATTTCCAGCCGCCGTAGGCACCCATGTTGCAATATGAGCCCCATTGCACTTTGCGGAACCGCCACACCTTCTTGGCGCTCTTGTCGGCCTTGTCGACTGCGCCGGTGAGGTAACGGTCAAAGATGTCGAACACGTTGGTCACCGTAATGCGTATGGTGTCGCTCACCACATGCTGGTTGGCCGAGATGCCCTCATACACTATCTTGTAGTCGCCGTTGGTGCCAAGCACTATGGTGTCGGCATCGGTGGCATAGGTGGTGCCCACGCTGCCGCGGTAGAACTTCCACACGCCGCCTATCTCGGGCTTGCTGTTCTTCACTATCACATACTGGTCGCCCTCTACCTTGCCGTCGGTGTTGGGCAGCTGGGTCACGCTCAGGGCGGCAGTGAGGTCGGCTTTCGAGATGGGTGTGCCGGCATTGGCATATTTGTTGCGGGCGTCCATGTCCTCAATGGGGTCGCATGAGCTGAGTGCCACTGCCGATGCAGCCAGCACCACCGCTATGTTGAATATCGATTTTATTCTCATGATTGAATCTTGTTTTGTGGGTTTATTTCTGCAAATAATGTTTTGCCACTGATTGTGGCCGGGCTTGCAATCACATGTTGCTCCAGTCCTTGAACAGGGCGCTTGCATCCCATCCGGGATTCTGCTCGAGCACGCCGTTGCTAAGGTCGATTTCGTCTTGCGGGATGGGCCAGTAGCCTTGAGTCTTCTTCAAGCGGGCGGCATAGTCGAATTGCACCATCGGCACCACCACGGCGGCGTTGATCACGTTGAAGCCCGACTGCTTGTTGAGGGCCTCGCCGGCCTCTTCGAGCGACGGTCCCGACCAGCGCAGCAGGTCCCACCAGCGCAGCGATTCAAATGCAAACTCCCAACGGCGCTCCTGCTTGATGGCATCGAGCGAATAGGCCACCGGTGCCAGGTGTGAGCGTTGGCGCACACGGTTGAGGCCTGTGGGGTCGTGGGTGAGCTCGCTTTGCATGAGCAGCACGTCGGCAAAGCGCATGTGTATCAAGTCTTGGATTTGGGTGAGCGACTGCGAGGTGTAGTTGCTCACGTCGGGGTACATCACGCGGCCAAAGGCTGTGTAGTTCTTGGCCTTGGGGTCGTAGGCGTTGATGTTGATGTATTTCTTGCCAAAGTAGCCGGTCTGCTCAAAGTAGCGGTAGCTCACCGTGTAGTCGGGCTCGTCTTCGTTCAGGCGGCAATCGAGCAGCACTTTGCCGTCGGCATTGGGGTCGATGGCGCGGTAGCTCCACACCGACCCCGACAGGCGCGGGTCTTCGGTGTAGCCGTCGAGGAATTGCTGCCTGTCGCTCCATTCCTTCCATTCCTTGACCATTGCAGGCGACACTGGGCCGGCTCCCCATCCGGTGCCGAAGGGGTAGCTCTGCTTGGCGCTGAAGTTGTCGCCCGAGGGTGAGTAGAATTGCGACAAGGTGTTGGAAAACCATGTGTAGGTCCAGTTGCTCTTCAGGCTGTGCTTGTTGGCAAAGAGTGTCTCGATGCAGCTGTTGCCGGCCCACTTAAGCCCGTTTTTCACCACATAGTCATAGCGGTCGCCGCTTTCGGCCTCTTCCGATGTCGGGTTGGTGTAGGCCCAAATGTTGCGCTGGTCGTTCACAAGGTCGTTGCCCGAGTTGTTCACGCAGTCGTTAATCCAAGTGATCACTTGGTCGCGGGTGATGCCGTTGGGCAGCGTCTCTTTGCCGTAGCGGCCGGTGTAGAACAGGAACACGCGGGCCATGTAGGCTTCGGCAGCATATTTTGTGGCGTGGCCAGTCATTTCCGAACCGGCAAAGTAGTTGGCGTCGGGCATCAGCTCGATGGCTTTTTGCAGGTCGTTGGCAATGAGGGCATACACGCTGTCGACCGATGCGCGCGGCAGGTTGGTGTTCTCGGCCTTGGTGCGCAAGGGCACGCCGCCAAACACTTGTGCAAGCTCATAGTAGGTGATGCCGCGCAAGAAGTAGGTCTCGCCATAGTGGCGGTTCTCTTCGCTCTTGCTCGACCACTTGGTCACGTTTTTAAACGAACTCAGAGCCGTGTTGGCGCGGTGGATAAGGGTGTAGCAGCGGTCCCACAGGCCGGTCAGCATGTTGAGGTTGCCGGTATACATGAGGAAGTTGACCGCACAGTTGCCTGAATATGACAGGTTGCCGCCCAGGCAGTCGTCGCTGGCAAGCTGGGCCAGGTAGTATTCCGACGATGTCTCTGGACTCTCAAACAGTAAGTGGGCATAAATGCCGGTGAGCACCTCGTTGGCTTCTTTCTCGGTTGCCGGGAAATTCTCTGAGGTCTTTTGGGTAACCAGCTCGGTGTCCAGGAAATTCTCGCAGCTGCACAGCGTCATCGCCACGACTGCGATTATTGCATATATTGACTTTTTCATTGTGATTTAAAATTTAATGTTAACACCAACGATTACGTTTCGCGAACTCGGGTAGTAACCCAGGTCGATGCCTTGGGCGTAGCTGCCTGCACTTTCACCGCCGAAGCCAATTTCGGGGTCCATGCCCGAATAACTTGTGATAGTGAACGGGTTTTGCACCGATGCATAGAGGCGCAGCTGCTCAAACGGGATGCGCGGGAACTGCTTCTTGAAGTCGAATCCCACGGTGATGTTCTTCACCTTCAGGTAGTCGCCGTTCTCTACATAGATGTCGCTCACGCGGTTCCAGTTGCTGCTCGATGCCGAGCTCAGTCGCGGCAGCTTGTTGCTTGTGCCGGCTCCGTGCCAGCGAGCAAAGATGTCGGTTGTGAAGTTCTGGTTGGGCGATGTCGAGAAGTCACGGTAGCATTTTATTATCTGGTGGCCAAATGCTCCGAATGTGGTCACGCTCAGGTCGATGGCCTTGTAGGCCACGTTGAACGAGAAGCCCATTGTCACGTCGGGGTGCGGGTCGCCTATCATGGTGCGGTCTTTTGAGTCAATAGTGCCGTCATTGTTCACGTCGACCCAAATCACGTCGCCGGGAGCGGTCTTGTCGCCGTTGAGCTTGGCTCCCTTGTAGTTGTCGATTTCTTCCTGTGTCTGGAAAATGCCTGCGCTCTTGTAGCCGAAGAAGTAACCCACGGGGTAACCAACCTCGGCAGTGCGGATGCACTCTTCAGAACCTTCCCAAAGCACGCTGCCGGCACCGTGGATAATGCCGTCGGCATTGGCAATCTCGGTCACTTTGTTTTTGTTGTAGGCAATGTTGAAGTTGATGCCGTAAGAGAAGTCGCGTCCCACATTGTCGTTCCACTTGATGGCCAGTTCCACACCGCTGTTGGTGATGCTGCCGCCGTTGACCGATGGGGCGTTGGCACCCACGCTGTAGAGGATAGGAGCCGTCACGAGCCAGTCTTTGGTGGTGCGGTGGTAGTAGTCGAATTCAGTGCTCAGGCGGCCGCGCAGGAAGCGGGCGTCAAAGCCCAGGTCGAGTTGCTCTTGCGTCTCCCACTTGAGGTCGGGGTTGGTGATTTGGTAGGCATAGGATCCGGTGCCCACCTCGTCCATCTTGTCGCCGAAGGTGTAGCCGCCGTAACCGTTGTTGCTGGTGATGAGCGACAGATACTGGAATGTCGACACTGCGCAGTTACCGTTTTGTCCCCACGAGGCGCGCAGCTTGAGGAATTCGAGCCATGAGCGGGTGCTCTCCATGAAGTCTTCGTTGCTCACTACCCATCCTGCCGACACCGAGGGGAAGTATCCCCAGCGGTTGCCGCGGGCAAAGGTCGACGAGCCGTCGGCTCGCATGATAACCGATGCCATGTATTTCTCGGCGTAGTTGTAGTTGACGCGTCCGAAGAATGAGGCTATGGCGCCGGGACTGTTGGGTGAGCCTGAGAGGGCGGTCACGCTGGTGGGTGTGGTGGTCACGTTGCTCAGGTAGGCGTGTGCGAAGTCATAGAAGTTCGACCCTTTCTTGGTGCCGCTGATTGAGCTTCCGTAACCCCATTTCTCGGCCGACTGGCCAATCACGGCGTCGATGGCGTGCTTCTGCAGCTTGAAGTTGTAGCTCAGGGTGTTTTCCCAAGTCCAGCGGTAGGAGTTCGACTGCGACTGCGTCACTTGGTCTTGTGTGGTGGCAAGGCTCGACGTGAGCTCATAGGTGGGAATGTAAGCCCGGTAGTCGCTCGACGACATTATGTAGCCAAATTGCGACTTGAATTTCAGGTTGCGTATGGGCTGAATCTGAATGTAGGCACTCGACTGCAGATAGTGGCTCTTGCTCTTGTTTTGGTTCATCAAATAGTCGAGGTAGGCAATCGGGTTCTTGTTTGAGCCGTTCGATATGTCCCACTTGTAGCCGTCGGCCACTTGGTCTTGATACATGTAGTAGTCGCCTGTGCTTGTGTAGGCATGCATGAGGGGGCTCATCACAAGCATGTTGTGCACGCCGTTCCAGTAAATGCCGCCGGTGCCGAACGACCCGTGCACGTCGCTGAACTTGTAGTTCAGTGTCTCGCCCACTTTGATAAACTCAAAGTCGTGCAGGCGTTTCATCACGTAGTCGTTGTTCACGCGCAGGTTAAAGCGCTGCATGTAGGGCATTTGGCTGGGCACGCCCATGGTGGCCTCTTGCTTGGTGTACGACAGGCCGTAGGCATAGGTGTTGTTTTCTGAGCCGCCGGTGAAGTTGAGCGAGTGGTTCTGCACCATGGCATTCTTGTTGGTGATTTCTTTCAGCCAGTTGGTGCCTTGCCACTTGCCGCTCATCAGATTGTCGTAATCGGCTTTGGGCAGGTAGGTGCTCCATGAGTATGGCGAGAGGCCGTCCATCAGTCGGCCTTCGTCTTGTATGGCCATGAATTCCTGTGCATTCAGGATTGTAGGGATTTTATACAGGTTTTGCCATCCCAGGTATCCGTCATATGACACTTGTGAGTGGCCGGCGCGGCCGTGCTTGGTGGTGACCAGTATCACACCGTTGGCGGCACGTGCACCGTAGATGGCTGCCGATGCCGCGTCTTTAAGCACGTCGATGCTCTCGATGTCGGTAGGGTTGAGGCCGTCGATGCTGCCGCCAGCCACACCGTCGATCACATAGAGCGGCGACGATGTGCCTATGGTGCCAATACCACGGATGTTGACTTTGAAGCCCGAGTTCAAGAATCCGTTGCTTTGCGTGATGGCCACACCGGGAGCCTGGCTTTGCAGTGCGCCGAGGGCGTCGACCGTGTTGAGCCGGGCAATGTCGTCGCCCTTAACCTGCACGGTGGCTCCTGTCACCAGTTTCTTCTTCTGCACGCCATAGCCCATCACCACAAGCTCGTCGAGCGACTGTGCGTTGGGCACAAGGGTGACTTTGACCGTTGGCGCCGCGTTGACTTCCGACTTGTCGCAGCCCACATAGGAAACCACGAGCTTGGCTCCGTGGGGCACTTTGAGGCTGAATGTGCCGTCGGCATCGGTGGCGACTCCGTTTTTAGGATTCTTCTTTTCTACTACGCTGGCACCTATCACGGGCTGACCGTCCTGGTCCAGCACTGTTCCCTTCACAACCAACGCGGCGTTGTTCTTGGCGGCTTGTTGCGCAGCCACTTGCGTCGGCAAGGCAGCACTGCCTGTAGCGGCACTCATTGTGCCGCCAGCCAGCAGTGAAGCCATGATTATAAAATAAGCTTTGCAGCTCTCCATGATTGATTAAATTTTAAATTTTAAGTACGGCTTGGTTTTTTCAGTGCCTTCAGGTCGCTGGGTCGGGTTGCGGCCTGGGCTTATGGATGGGGCTTTCACCGCCAAGCGCGTGCCGCAGGGTAGAGGGTGCGGCACTGCGACTCATGCGGTGGGGTCGGTAGGCTTGCGCGAATCAGAGCACGTGCAAGCGCTTCTGGTATTCATCGATGGCGGCATCAAGGCGCTCTTGGGCAGTGGTGTCGCCGGGCACGTTGTGCGACGGGTTGATATATAGTTTCACTCCGCGGCTCTCAAGGATTTCTACTACGGTGGCAACTGTCATCCACACCATGGTAACGAAGCCCAGTGTGGACAGCGGACCAATCTTGTCGAATTGGTGCTTGGTGGTTACCGATGCGTCTTGTAGCGGCACGCATGAGTCAACCACGATGTCGGCGATTTGGAACAGGTTTTTGCCGCCTGAGTGGCGTCCGGGCTTGTCGCCGGTGGCGCCTGCAGAGCCATAGGCAATCACCTTCATGCCACGGCGGTGAGCCTCGTTGGCGATGTCGATGTTCACTGCGTTGATGCCGGTGTGTGAGAAAATCCAGATGCAGTCTTTAGAGTCGAAGTTGTAATTCTTCATTATCTGCTGTCCGTAGCCTTCTTGGCGCTCCAGGAACAGGAACTGGTGTATGCCCATCTGGCCAATGATTTGCGTGAAGAATGTCAATGGCAGCTCGCAAAGCGGGTGGAAGCCCACAATGCCGCCAATGCGCGGATACATCTCCTCGCATGGGATGGTGGCGTGGCCGCATCCCCAGGTGTGCACCCAGCGGCCCGCTTCGATGGTGTCGGCCATCACTGTGGCTGCTTTCTTGATGTTCTCCAGTTGTGTCTCTTCAATTTTGCCCATTATTTCACGGGCGTTTTTCAACCAATCTTTTGCGTACATGTTACTAAGCTTTAATTGTTATGTTATTATGTCGGTAATGTCTCTGGTCTTGTGTCATTTGTTGCCAGCCGGCTCATTCTTGTTGCCCAGGGTGAAGAATGCGGCCATTAGGGCCACGCACAGCATCATCACCACAGGCATCACCTGCTCGCTGAATTGTCCTATCACGGTGCCCATTATGCTGTTGAGCAGGGTGTTGCCAATGAGCGAGATGGTTATTGCCATGCCAAATGCCGTGCCAGTGAGCATGGGATAGCGCTGGCCTATCACGCCCAGCACCACCGGGAAAGTGGCGGCTGTACCCACTCCTATCAGCGCCATGGCCAGCATCGAGGCGGCTGTGCCTCGGGCTGCGAGCATGGTGATGAATCCGCACATGAGCAGGCCGAAGCAGCACATCAGCAGGCGCGATGCCTTGTAGCGGGCGAGCAGTCCGGCTAGCGCAAAGCGGGCAAGCGTCAGTGCCAGGACCATCACGGTGAGGGTGAGCAGGGCGGTCGATGCGCTCACTTCGGCGCTCTTGGCGAGGAATGTGGTGGCCCAGGTGTTGGTCACCATCTCGATGCCGCTCTCGAAAAACAGCACCATGCTCAGCATCAGCAGCGCCTTGTCGGAGAGCAGGCCCATGGCTTTCTTGATGGGAAAGCTCTGGGCTATCTTGGGTTTTGGAAACGTAACCGTCACGCAGTAGATGATACACAGCATCATCACCACTCCTATGCCGCGGGTAGTGGTCTCGAAGTCGGCTTTCCCGGCCAGCAGGTAGAGCAGTAGTGTGATGCTTATGGCTCCCACACCGTAGAATGCGCCGAGCAGGCTTAGCCGTGCGCCGCGGGTGGCTCCGTCGTAGAGGTCCGACACCAAGGCGTTGGTCTGCCCGTTGAGCACTCCGCCGCCTATGCCCACAAGCAGCACCGCCACTGCCAGTGTGCCGGTTGTGGTCAGCACTGTCAGCCCCATCAGTCCGGCCAGCACCATCACGCAGCTTGCAATTTGCAGCCACTTGTGCCCGTAGCGGTCGCATAGTGGGCCGAACACCAGTGAGCCGATGAGGATTCCAACCGACTCGGTGCCGGCAAGCAGTGTCTGGTCCATGGGGGCGAGGTGGAGTTTTGCGTTGAGCGAGGGTAGTAGGGCTCCAAGCGTTACCATTGTCACGCCGAAGAAGGCCATGCCCATGCATGCGGCAATGAATGCCCTGGTGGTGCGTGCTGTGGTGAATGTGTCGGTGTCGTTAGCCATATTGACTGATTGTTTTATGTTGATGTGTGTAAGTGTGTTGTCTTTTTTTCCTGTGATGTTACACGTTGCCGTGCATCTTGGCTATGTAGGCGGCTCCGGTGAGTCCGGCGTTGCCGCTGTTCACGACCGATGGCTCGAAACTCACCTCTTTGATGTTGAGGGGCTGTGCCCATTTGCTGGCTTCGGCATATATCCGGTCTATTAGGTTTCTTGCCGGGCCAAACACACCGCCTCCCCATATAATCTTCTCGGGGTTGAGCAGACTCACAAAGTTGGCTGCTGCCATGCCCCAGAATGTGATGGCTTTTTCCACCACCTTGGTGGCTATCGGGTCGCCTGAGGCGTAGGCGGCAAACACTCGGCTGGTGGTGATGCGTGAGATTGGCGTCTGGCGCAACTCCCCGCGGTAGGTCTTGTCGGCTTTCACCAGTTCTTTGGCCCGGTTGCTTATGCCTGGCCCGCTTGCGTAGTATTCAAAGCACCCCACAGGGTCGTACTCGGTGCGGTATGGCGGCTCGAGCGCCATCCACCCGGTGGCTCCCACACAACCCGAGGCTCCGTGAAGGGCATGGCCGTCGATTATGATGCCGGCGCCTATTCCGGTGCCCACGGCCATAAACACCACGTTGTCGCAATTCTTGGCAGCTCCTTGCCACATCTCGCCATACACATAGCAAATGCGGTCGTTATCCACATGGATGTTCACGCTCTTGTCGGTGAGTGAGTTCTTGATCATGTCGCGCAGTGGGTAGTTTTGCCACCCTGGGATGTTGGGGGCCCACACTCGGCCGGTGCATGGGTCGGCGTTGCCGGGAATGCACACCCCAATGTCGGTGATGTCGATGCGGTGATACCGTGCCGACTGCAATTGCCGCTGCAGGCTCTCGATTATGAGGTTGCCCACGTCGTGGCCTTCTCGCCCGTTGAGCATGTTTTTATGTAGCGACATCATTGTGCCGTCGTCCTTGAATATGGCGCTTGAGATTTTGGTGCCGCCCACGTCGATTGCGATAACTGCCATAGTTTTTGTGGTTGGGTTTAAGTGGTTAATAGTTGTCTTGGATGTGCTGTTGCGCACGATTCTGCATAGCAGATTTTAAGTTGTGGACTAAATTACTTAATTAGTTCACAAAGATGATAGGGTGAATCGAAGTTTTTTCAGTTAAAATGTGTGAATATACATAAACTTGCGGCATTGCATAGGTGTTGCCTTAATGGTAATATTCACATTTCCAGTAATATAATGGTTTTGTACTATCGAGGCGTTTTGAGAATTAATGTTTGTTAACCTTTGCTTGCATTCATTTTTTGTGCCAAACGGTGCTTGAAAATGCAGTTATTGATAATAATTTTTGAAAAAATATTTTATTCTTTTGTATAATCAGTCCTTTGACCTTTTCGTTTTGGCACCATTGCTTAAGGGTGGTAAGGAAAAAATGCTATATTTGTGCATGCTGCATAGGCAACGCCTTTTGTGCCGGTGTGCTTTGCAATGGGCAGCGAATTGAAAAAAAGAAATTTGTGTTATGGACAATCGGAGTGTGGCATCGGCAAAGAGCGGTGTCAATGACTATGATATTCAAGCATGGGTGCTGGCTCAAGCCGAGGCTTTTTGTGCCCGGCAGGGCTTTTGCACCGCAGTGGCGGTTCTGGTCGACTTTTCTCGGCCGTCGAGCGAGCCACGTTTTTTCGTCTATTCGTTTAGTGAGCGGCGAGTAGTGCTGCAATCGTTGTGCGCTCATGGCCAGGGAGGAGGCAGCACGGCCGCAGAGCCGGTGTTTAGCAACGTGGTGGGCAGCGAGTGTTCCTCGCTTGGCCGCTTTTTGATTGCAGGGCGTCGCCGCATGAACACCTTGCCCGACGGCTGCTTTGAGCTCGATGGACTCGACCCGGAAAACAACAATGCCCGGCGCCGCCTTCTTCTCATTCATCCCTATTGGGTGGTCGATGACTACGATTCTGGGCTTAAGCATGGCTTGATTCCAATTGGCCCTGTGAGCCGCGGTTGTTTCACCATCAGCCACAGAGCCATGTCGGCCCTTGAGGATATTTATGAAGCTCAGGCCAACAAGCGAATCCTCCTTTGGGCTTATGATTGACAGTGGTGGACTTATGGCAGCAGTGCCGCGCAGTATCTCGTGCCTTTTGCGACGGGTGTGAGGGCGATGGCGGCGCTTGTGAGCCGGTTTGGCTCGGTAATGGTCATCTTGCCGCGCATCCCGCGCTTGCCCATGGCTGCGGCCACGAGACCCATAGTGGGGCGCAGGTTCAGTTCCACGCAGGGATTGATTCCTACTTCGCCACCGGGTTTGCTGAAAAGCAGCATGTCCACGCCCAACCATCCTGTGTAGTGGCTGGCCACGGTTTCCCTCACTGCCGCAGTCACCCATTCCTCCACCTTGTCGAGGCTGGGATAAAGTGAGGCAATGCGGCCGCGTAGTCTCTCGGGCGAGTCGACAATGCCATGTTGGTACTGGCTGTGAAAGTCGCTGGCAAACACTGAGTACCCGTCGATGCGACAATCCCCGCCGTCGCACCTAAACTCAAGCGCAAAATCCATGATGCGGTCGTATGCCTTTTCGCACATTACCGACCCCTGTCGCTTGATGATGCCGCCGCACCACTGCTCAAAGTCGCGCAAACCGGGTTGCAGCAAGTGGTATACTCCACGTCCGCTGCCCGACCATGGCGACTTCACGTAGCATTCCCCGCTGGCGGCAAAGCGGTTCACTTCGGCCAAATTGGCAATTTCGGTAGGGCAGGCACACAGTGGCTGGCCGGCCAAGCGGGCCACAATCTGATGGATGGCCACCGACGTGCGACGGTGCGACAGGTTGCGCAGCAGTGTTATGTGTTCTGTGGCCGGCATCCAGCTGTCAAGAGCTCCCATCCTTTTCAGGTAGTGCCTGATGGCCGGGCTCCATCCCCAAGGCTCAACCCGCCATTCGCCGGTGAGCGACGCCAGTTGCCGGGGCTCCACGGCCTCTACGTCGAGCCCTTGGCTGTTGAGCCAAGTCTGTGCCTGAGTGGCGTGGTCACACACCACCAGCGACCCCGGCGGAGCAAACCAAGCCGGAAGCAGTTGCAGATCGAGTTGCAACTGTTGTGCAAATGGTGGGGCTGTATAGTTTTTGCTGCCGCTGGCAAGAGCCAGGTCGTTGTCGGGGTTGAAAATGAAGATTTGTCGCATCACGGGTGCAAAGGTAGCCATTTTTCCTTTTTTTGACGACTGTATGCCGCTTTGCCGAAGGCCCATTGTGCGTGAAAATGCGTAACTTTGTAATGCAACAGAGGCCGGAGGCGAAAAAAAGTCCCTATTCGATTCGTTTAATTGGAAAATCCAATGTATAATGTATTTATGTTACACACTAAAAAACAAATAATTATGTATTGGAGTTCAACAATTGCATCGGTACTGGCCGACGAGCCTTGGGAAGGCGGAATGACAAAGGAAGAATTGATAGATTATGCAGAGCGTAACAATGCTCCGTCGTTGTTCCTCGAAGATATTATGGAGTTGGATGATGACGAAAAGTTTTACGGGCTGGAAGATATTCTGAGCGACATACCCACTACCGACGAGAACTTCGGGTGGGATAAGGACGAGTGAGCAAGCACAGGCATAGAGGTTTGGTTTGATTAATTCAACAATAATCAAATCACACAGTTTCGTCTAACTTGCTTATGGCAACATCAAATACAGGTATGAAACAATATTAATTTAAATCTATAGATAATGGAAATTACATTAGCTCTAATCGCACTGGCGGCTATCGCACTTGCCGCGGCAGCTGTGGTCAACTCACGCAACAGTCAGTCACGCCTTGGTCAGCAGGTTGAACGCTTGCAGCACGACAATGCCGCCCTTGCGGCATCGGAGGCTGCTCTCAGGTCGCAGATCGATTCGCTCAACGCTGCAGCTGCCGACGGGATGCGCCGTGAGGCCGAAAGCCAAGACAAAATAGCCAAGCTCAACACGATGCTTGCCGATGAGCGTGTGCGCTCGGCTCAGCTCGACGAGAAGGTGAGGCAAATAACCGAAGAGCAGGGTTGCTTGATGGAGCGGAGCCAACTCGTGTTTCGCGATGTGGCCTCACGGGTGCTCGCCGACCAAAGCAAAGCTGTCAAGGAGCAGCACGACTCGCACCTGGGCGAGGTGCTGCGCCCCGTGAAGGAGCAGATTGACACCCTGCGCAAGCAAATTGATGAATACCGCACGTCGCAAGTGGAATATGCATCGTCGATGAAACAGCAAATCAAGGACTTGAATGAGATGAATGCAAGTCTTGGCCGTGAGGCGCATGAGCTTGCTGTGGCTCTGCGCGGCAATTCTAAGCAGCAAGGTGACTGGGGCGAGGTGATGCTTCAGCAGCTGCTTGAGGCCTCTGGTCTGCAGCAGGGCGTGAATTTCTTGGTGCAGGCCACTGAAGTCGACGGGAAACCTGTGCTCAGCGACTCGGGCACTCGCTATCGCCCCGATGTGCTGCTCATGCTACCCGACAAGAAAAACCTTGTGATTGACGCGAAAACTTCGCTCACGGCCTATGTGAACTATGTGAATGCCGAGACCGAGGCCGAGCGCGAGGCGGCTCTCAAGCAGCATGTGGCGTCGGTGCGCCATCACATTGATGAACTTGCACAAAAGGAATATCAGAAACGTGTGAAAAACTCGGCCGACTTTGTGATGATGTTTGTGCCCAACGAGGCCGCCTACCTTCTTGCCATGAGCGGTGACCGCGACCTTTGGCGTCATGCCTATGACCATCAGGTGGTGATTGTGAGCCCCACACACCTCATTGCCGTACTTAAGCTCATAAACCAACTGTGGACTCGCGAGCGGCAGACTAAAAACGCCATTAAGATTGCCGATGAGACGGCGAAGCTCTACGACAAGATGGCGGCATTTGTCGACGACATGAAGGGCATCAAGAAAAATCTTGACTTGGCGGCCACTTCGTACGATAAGGCCATGAAGAAGCTCAGCACGGGGCGCGGCAATGTGCTTGGCCGTTTCGAGACCATACGCAAGTTGGGCGTCACCACATCCAAAAATCTCCCCGTGGCCGACGATGACATTGAAGCCGAGGCCGAGTCAGACGCATAGCAGCCTGCCGATGATAAGCCTTTAGCGGCAAAATGAATATCCCCGCCTGCCGGGTAAAGTGGCAGGCGGGGATTATTTTAGCTGTGTGGGGCGTGCTTAGCTGTTGCAGCCGTCCACGTTGTCGTCCATAAATGAGTCCTTGAAGCCAAGAAAATACAGCACGCCGTCGATTCCTATGGTGCTGATGCTTTGGCGGGCGGTAGCCTTCACTTTGGGTTTTGCGTGGAAGGCAATGCCGAGGCCGGCGGTCTGCAGCATGGGCAGGTCGTTGGCTCCGTCGCCCACGGCTATGGTCTGGGCGATGTTCACGTTTTCCACTTGTGCTAGCAGGCGCAGCAATTCGGCTTTGCGCTTGCCGTCTACTATTTCGCCCACATAGTTGCCGGTGAGTTTCCCGTCTTTGATCTCAAGCTCGTTGGCATACACATAGTCGATGCCGTATCTTGCCTTTAGGTAGTTGCCAAAGTAGGTGAATCCGCCCGACAGGATGGCAATCTTGTAGCCTGTGCGTTTCAGCACCGACATCATGCGGTCAACCCCCTCGGTGATTGGCAGGTGCTCGGCAATGTCTTTCATCACGCTCTCGTCAAGTCCTTTGAGCAGAGCCACACGCTTGGTGAAGCTCTCCTTGAAGTCGATTTCGCCACGCATTGCGCTTGCGGTGATGGCTTTCACCTTGTCGCCCACGCCGGCCCTGATGGCCAGCTCGTCAATCACTTCGGTCTCAATCAGCGTAGAATCCATGTCGAAGCAAATCAGGCGGCGGCAGCGGCGATACATGTTGTCTTCCTGTAGGGATATGTCGAAGCCCAGTTCGTTGCTGAGCCGCATAAACTCGCTCTGCATTGCGGCCTGGTCGGCTATGTTGCCGCGTACCGAGAATTCGATGCACGACTTGCGGCTTGTGTCGGCTGTGAGTGGAATTCGGCCGGTGAGTCGCCTTATCGAGTCGATGTTGAGGCCTTGCTGTGCCACCACTCCGGTCACGGCCGAAATCTGCTGTGCCGTGATGGTGCGGCCGAGTATGGTGATTATGTAGCGGTTGCGGCCCTGGGCGCGCACCCAGCCGCTGTAGTCGTTTTCGGTGATAGGGGTATAGCGGATTTCCACGCCCATCTCTGAGGCCTTGAAGAATAGCTCCTTCATGATTTCGCCACTCTTGTCGCTTGTGGTCATGAACATGATGCCCAGCGACAGTGTGTGGTGTATGTCGGCCTGGCCAATATCCATGATGTTGGCGCCATATTTGCCCAAAATTGCAGTGAGGCTTGATGTCACTCCGGGCTTGTCGTGCCCCGAAATGCTGATCAAAATCAGCTCGTTTTCTGTTTTAGATGCCATGTTGTTGATTGCTCTGAAATATATATGCTGCTGTTTCGATGTGCAAATGTAGCCACTTTTTGTCCTTTAAGCCCATTTTTTTTCGTGTTTTTTGACTTCGCGTTTTTAACACTCCCTGATTAGGTGCCAAATCTTAAATTTCTCTCTTTGCGCCATGCCGCTTTATGCGCCGCATATCCTTTGTTAATCGCAGTGTTAACATTTTAAGTTAATTTTTTCGTCGCATTAAATATTGCCTTGATTTCGGTGGTGCGCAAACGGGTAAATTTCAGTATTTTACGTTTTGTTAAACCACTTGAATTTGCACGGAAAAAGTTTTTTGCTTACCTTTGCACCGTGATTTTGAATGTGCAATCTATAAAACCAACGCACCATTCAATGCGACGCCTGACCATTTACCGTGGCGTACGCTTGCCGAAAATCGGCAAAGGCCTGCGGCATAATCTTTGTTGAGATTCCCGCATTTGTCTCTTGGGCATTAAGGCCTTTAAGTGTAACTTAATTCAAATTCTTATGAGGAAATCACTGTTCACAATCGTGACATCCGCTTTTTTCCTGTTTTTAACAACATCTGCTTACAACCCTTCGACCGCCGACGCGCGCATTGGCTACCGGGCACCCTATTTGGGTGTGGGCAATGTGTCAATGGCAAGCCACAATGGCAAATACGTGCTCGTTACATTTTGGTCGACATCTAACCCTGACTCACGCATAAGCAACCGCCTCTACGACCGCGCTTGCCGCGGCAATGGCAACATCCGGCACATTTCGGTTAACCTCGACCGCAGCAGCGGTGTTGGCGACATGGCATGCCGCCTCGACTCGCTCGACCCAGCCGGCCAATTTCACTGCGATTCGGCCCAGCGCCAGCAAGTGGTGCGTGATTGGAGCCTCGACCGAGGTGGCTACCAGTCGTTCCTGCTCGACTCCCACGGGAAAATTGTAGCAATCGACCCCGCAGTTCAGACGTTGCGAGAAGTCTGAGTCATCCATTATTCTTTATTATAGAGAAGCTGTCCCGTTACCTCCGCGCATTGGCAGGTATCGGGCTTTTTGTTTTTCTTGGTGTGCGCACTATCCCGAATGTGCTGCATAGAAAAAAATGACCGCCCTGGCTCTTTGTGCCGGGGCGGTCGTTTTTTTATGTGTTGCAGGTGTGCGTTGTGGCACGCTTGCTTAATGTGTTTACCATGCAAACATCGGGTAGTCCTTCATTATGTCGTGCACTTTGTCGCGCACGGCTTTGATGTTGGCTTCGCTTTCCGGGTTGGCCAGAACGGTGTCGATGAGCTCCACAATATCGCCCATCTTGTCTTCCTTGAGGCCGCGGGTGGTGATGGCCGGAGTGCCGAGGCGCAGACCTGAGGTCTGGAATGCCGAGCGGTCGTCGAATGGTACCATGTTCTTGTTGGCTGTGATGTCGGCTGCCACGAGGGCTGCTTCGGCCACTTTGCCGGTCAGATCGGGATACTTGGTGCGCAGGTCAACGAGCATGCTGTGGTTGTCGGTGCCGCCTGAGCAAATCTTGTAGCCTTTGTCGATAAGAGCCTGGGCCATTACTCTCGAGTTCTTGAGCACCTGTTCGGCATATGTCTTGAACGACGGTTGCAGTGCTTCGCCGAATGCTACGGCCTTGGCTGCAATCACGTGCTCGAGCGGACCGCCCTGCACGCCAGGGAACACGGCCGAGTCGAGCAGCGACGACATTTTGCGCACTACGCCCTTCTTGGTGGTCTTGCCCCATGGGTTTTCAAAATCTTTGCCCAGCAGGATGATGCCTCCGCGAGGGCCGCGCAGCGTCTTGTGGGTTGTAGAGGTAACAATGTGTGCCCACTTGAGCGGGTTGTTAAGCAGGCCGGCGGCGATAAGGCCGGCGGGGTGTGCCATGTCGATCATCAGCAGCGCGCCCACCTTGTCGGCGATTTTGCGCATGCGCTCATAGTCCCATTCGCGGCTGTAGGCGCTTGCACCGCCCACAATCAGCTTGGGACGCTCGCGCAGTGCCACCTCTTCCATCATGTCATAGTCCACGAGGTTGGTGTCGGGGGTGACGTTGTATTCACACTGCTGGAACACCAGTCCCGAGAAGTTGACTGGGCTGCCGTGCGAGAGGTGTCCGCCATGTGCCAGGTTGAGGCCCATGAATTTGTCGCCAGGCTTGAGCACTGTCATAAACACTGCCATGTTGGCCTGTGCGCCCGAGTGGGGTTGCACGTTGGCATACTCGGCACCGAAAAGCTTCTTGATGCGCTCGATGGCCAGGGTTTCCGCCTCGTCGACGAATTGGCATCCGCCGTAGTAGCGGTGGCCAGGATAGCCCTCGGCATACTTGTTGGTGAGGCAGCTGCCCATGGCCTGCATCACTTGGTCGCTCACAAAGTTCTCTGAGGCGATAAGCTCAATGCCGCTCTTTTGGCGATTGTGCTCTTTTTCGATGATGTTGAAGATTTCGTTATCTCTTTCCATAAGTTGAAAATTGATTTGGTGTTGAAATTTTAATTCGGTAAGCTGTGTTATAGATTATTGCTTTTTAGGCGTTTTCTTTTTGCGCACCGTCCAACCAAAGTGCCCAAGCTCGTCGCCCAGCGTGTAATACTGGCCGTGGCAGTAGGCAATCAGGTCGGCTTTCTTCATGTCGAATGCGCCTGTCGCAGGGTCGATGAAGCGGTCGTCGGCAATCACGTTGGTCACCTCGGCTATAAACATGTCGTGCGTGCCCAGGTGCACTATGTCGCGCACGCGGCACTCGATGCTCATAGGGGCCTCTTCAATGTAAGGGGCTGCTGTGGTGATTCCTTTCATCGGGGTTATGCCCATTTCGGCAAATTTGTTGCAGTCGCGACCCGACTTCACTCCGCACCAGTCGGTGGCGCGCGCAAGGGCGCGGTTGGTGAGGTTGAGCGTGAATGCCATGTTGCGCTTCACTATGTCGTAGCTGTGGCGCTCGGGCCTTATCGACACGTAGCACATGGCTGGGTCGGAGCAAATGGTGCCCACCCAGGATGCGGTCATCACATTGTATTCACTTTCATCGGCTCCGCAGCTCACCAGTATGGCTGGCAGCGGATACACCATCGTTCCGGGTCTCCAGTTTTGCTTCATTCTTTTGTGTGAATATGTCGTTGTTCACAAAGATAGCAACAAAAAACGATAAAAACACTCGTTTGTCTGTCGTTTTTTTAGCGTGTATCACTGTTTTTCATGGGATTTTTTTTGATGCCGGAGCAATTTGCTACTTTGTGGTGTCTGTGGGTGAGCAGTTTCGGCTTGCCCGCAAAAAAACGGACTGTGCCGGCATCTAGTCCATTTTGGTGATGCCGGCACAGTCTGTGAATTCTTTTTGTCTTGCTCTCGGCAAGAGAGCTTGTGACCTTATTTCTTGCCTGCGGCGTAGCTCTTGGGGGTGTAGTCGCGGGCTTCGGTATAAGTGTTCTTGTTGAATGTGTAGGTGTCGGTGTGCGTGGTGCGGTTTGCAAAGTCGAATATTGCTTCGGGGTTGATGGCGTAGCCCATGAAGCGGGTCTCGAAATGCAAGTGCGGACCGAAGCTGCGGCCTGTGTTGCCGCTGAGGGCGATGGGGGTGCCGGCCTTAACCACTTGGTTGGGGTGCACAAGGAATCGCGACAAGTGGCCATATACGGTTTCGAGTCCGTTGGCATGACGCACAATCACGTAGAATCCGAATCCTCCGCGCTCATATTTGGTGAGGCGCACCTTGCCGTCGAATGCGGCGCGCACTGTGTCGCCCATCGGGGCGCGCAAGTCCACACCCTTGTGGTAGCGTCCGAATTTCGGGCGGTATCCGTAGTGCGATGTGATCACGTTGCCGCTGACGGGCATGCGGTAGGAGCGCACGTTAATCACTTTGGTGTTGGGCACTTTCAGGTTCTTATAGGGGTTTACCGAGCCGCTTTCCCAACCCTCGTTGTAGATGTCGGGCTCCGGCTCCACTTCCTCGTAGAGGTCGTTGGCATATTTCTGGGCTTCTTCAAGGCGTATCTGGTCTTGAATGCGTGACTGCTTTGCCAGTAGGGCTGCGTGCGCTTTACGATAGTTCGACACCGACTGAAGGTTTTGGGCTGCTGCCCCTGAACTGAGCGCAAGCGATGCTATAGCAAGCAATCCTGCACCGACCATATTCCTTAAATTCATAGAAATCCTTTCTTTTTTTGTTGTTCCTTGATAGCCAATGGGGTAAAGTGGTTGTAGGGATGAATGTGCCTGGCCGTCGTTTGCCTGTCAGCCTGATGGCTGATTGTCGTGGCTGCAGTTGCATTCTTGGGTCGCTTTACTACACTCCGTGTGGCTTCTTTTTTTAATAAGACGTTCAAAATTAAGCATTTATTTTGTAAACGACCTTATTGTAAGATATAAAAAGTGTAAATTTGTGTTCCGAAATTACAAAGCTGTATACTCAACTTATTGATTTTTAGTGGTTTTGTGGAGGCTGTCGCAGCTCGTGCCTTATAAAGTGAAACTTTGTTAAGGTCTTGTGTTAAGTGTGTTAACTTATCCGCCCCCAATTGATTTCGTTGTTGAATATTATTCGCATCTGTGCTTCCAGCCGCTGGCCATCGGGCGATGTGAGGTTGGGGTCGGCACATAGCACGGCCTGTGCGTCTTCGCGGGCTTCTTGCAGCACTTGCCCGTCGGTTGCAAGGTTGGCGATTTTCAGGCTGAATGCTATTCCGCTTTGCTGGGTTCCTTCCATGTCGCCTGGTCCGCGTTGCTTGAGGTCTTCTTCGGCCACCACAAAACCGTCGCTTGTTTGCGTCATCACGGTCAGCCGGTGCCGTGTGTCGCTGGTGATGTTGTGCTTGGTCATCAGTATGCAATATGATTGGTCGGCACCGCGCCCCACGCGTCCGCGCAGTTGGTGCAGCTGCGACAGTCCGAATCGTTCGGCGTTTTCAATCACCATCACGCTGGCATTGGGCACGTTCACGCCCACCTCAATCACGGTGGTGGCTACCAGTATCGACGCTTGGCCGCTTGCAAAGAGCTGCATCTGGTAGTCTTTTTCGGCTGGTTTCATTCGTCCGTGAACCATGGCCACGTGGTAGCTGTGGAATGTGTCGCACACTTGCTCATATCCGGCCTCGAGGGCTTTCAGTTGCTCCATCTTCTGGTTTTCCTCTATCAGCGGATACACGATATAGGCTTGACGCCCCTTGCGCAGTTCGTCGCCAATGAAGCGGTACACGTTCTGCCGGTCGTTCTCGTAACGCATCACGGTGTTTACCGGTTTGCGCCCCGGCGGGAGCTCGTCGATAACCGACACGTCAAGGTCGCCATACACGGTCATTGCAAGCGTGCGCGGTATGGGTGTGGCGGTCATTACCAGCACGTGGGGTGGGGTGGCGTTCTTTTGCCACAGTTTTGCGCGCTGTGCCACGCCGAAGCGGTGCTGCTCGTCGATGATGGCCAGGCCCAGATTGCCAAACTTCACTGTGTCTTCAATCAAGGCGTGTGTGCCTATCAGTATCTGCACGTCGCCGCTTTGCAGGGCGGCGTGTATGTGGTCGCGCTCTTTCTTGCGTGTGCTTCCGGTGAGCAGGGCCGCCTTTAGGCCTATCTTCTCGGCCATCTCGCTGATGCTCTCGTGGTGCTGTGTGGCAAGAATCTCGGTGGGCGCCATGATGCAAGCCTGGTATCCGTTGTCCACAGCCAGCAGTGCGGCCATGAAGGCAACTATCGTCTTGCCGCTGCCCACATCGCCTTGCAGCAGGCGGTTCATCTGCTTGCCGCTGCCCACGTCGCGCCTGATTTCACGCAGCACGCGCATCTGTGCGCCTGTGAGGGGGAATGGCAGCACTTCGTGGTAGAATCTGTTGAATGCTTCTCCCACGTGTGCAAACGTCAGCCCGGGCAGCTGTGAGTGGGTGCCTTTTATGTTTTTCAGTATGTTGAGCTGCAGGAAAAACAGTTCTTCATACTTGAGTCTGTATTGTGCTTGTTGCAGTTCGCTCACGTTGGCTGGCTCGTGAATGGCGTGCAAGGCTCTGCCGAGTGGCATGAGCTTGCGTTTCGCCATTATTGGGCGTGTGAGCGTCTCGCCTATGTTTCTCACGGCTTCGCTTTGGAGCAGGTTGGCCTCGAGCTGCTGTATGGTGCGCGAGGTGATGGAGCGGTTGCGCAGTTTCTCGGTGACGTTATATACGCCCACGAGCCCCTTGGGCGCCGTTTCCGGCTTGAACACGTCGATTTCGGGGTGGGTCATGCTGTAATGGCCGTTAAACATGCTTGGCTTGCCAAACAGCGTGTAGGTGGTCGACGTGTTGTAGTGGTCTTTGATATACTTCACGCGGTTAAACCACACCACTTCGATGCTGCCCGACCCGTCGCTGAACAGGGCGTGCAGCCGCTGCCTGGCTCCCTCGCCGTGTGTGGTGAACCCCCGGAATTGTCCTCGCAGCTGTATGTAGGGCATTTCGCCGCTGAGGTCGGCAATGCGGTGCACCGTACTGCGGTCCATGTAGCGGAACGGGAAATAATATAGCAGGTCGCGGAAACTGTGCACGTCGAGCTCGCGTGCGAGCAGTTCGGCGCGTTTAGGTCCCACTCCGTGCAGGTATTTTATGTCGATGTTGCCGATATCAGCCATTCTCAGCCGTTTTTTCGGCCACCACTATGTCGATGGGGTGTGTGATCTTAATGTTGCGCGTGTCACCGTCGATGAGGTGCACGCTGTGTCCGGCTGCCTCATAAACCGATGCGTCGTCGGTGAAAGCGTCGCTTGGCTCGGTGTGGTATGCGGCAATTAGCCTCTGCGCATCAAAGGCTTGTGGGGTCTGCACTGCGCGCAGCTCGGCACGCGGCACTATGTGCGACTGCCCGTCACCGGTGCTGTCGATGCGCCTTATTGAGTCGGTGACTGCCACCACCGGTATGGCGCTGCCTTTGGCTGCTGCCTCGCTGAATGCCCGGCCGATGAGGCTGGTGCTCACTAGCGGACGCACGCCATCGTGCACGGCAATCACGCCACTGCACGCTCCGCTTGCCTCGATTGCCGCAATTGCGTTGCGCACCGATTCAAACCGTGACTGCCCGCCGTCGACCACTTGATGCTCAACGGCAAAAGCGTGCTCACGGCACAGCTCTTGCCATGTGTCGCGCTGGTCGTGCGGCAATGTTACTATGATCTTGAGGCCGCTAATGCCGGCCGTGGCAAAGGCTTCGATTGTGTGCATCAGCACGGGGCGGCCGCTCATTTTAAGGAACTGCTTGGGGACGGGCCCTCCGAAGCGGGTGCCGCGTCCTCCTGCCACTATTATCACGGTGTTGTGTGTCATTGCTATAACTGGTTGATGGCTGTGATTCGTTGTGAGTACACAAAGGTAGCCAAATTTTGTCACACATTAAAGTGCTGTGGCGCAGAATGCGCTGCTTGGGCATTTGCGACTTGGCAGTGCGACTTGGCAGTGTGGTGTGGACGCTGTGGAATTCTTCTGCTTGCGGGAAAGGGATAAAAACATAAGGAGCTACTTTTTCTTCAAAAATAGCTCCTTAGGGTCTAATAGGTATAACTCATAATCTAAGGTAAAAAGATCGCTTTAGGTTTACGCCACAAAGATAGTGAAGGAAAACCGGTTGTTGCAAATTTTAAAACATATTATACAACATGTTTTTAACATTTGCTTTAATGCCATTTTACCCCGTTGTGCTATGTAATCGCCACTGTGCGAGAGTGTTAAATATCTTTGTGCACTTTTGATGGTTGAATGTTAAATAACGTTAAACCTATCAATATGCGCAGTTTTTTTGCGATTTACTGTTGTGGGTGAGGGGTGTATTGCTTCAGTTCGAGCTGCTTGCCGTCGAACACGGCATAGGTGTCCTGCTTTATCCAGTCGCCCAGCACGGTCACATCGCTGCCGTCGGGCAGTTGCTGCTGGTGCGCCACGTGCAGGTGGCCATACACAAAGTGCTTCACGCTGCCCGGCTGGGCCTCGTTGACCGATTGCGAGAAGTCGATAAGGTTTTGCAGACTGCGCTGCACCGACTTCGACGCTTTCTGGGTTTTGCGCGATTGCGATGTGCGGTTGTCGGCCGACCAACCCGAGGCCAGTGGGAATGTCCAGCGTGGGTGTATCGAGGCATACAGCGCTTGGCAAAAGCGGCTGTAGAAACAAGCGCGCATAAAGCGGTAAATGGGTTTCTGGTAGCCCACATCGTCGCCGTGGCTTAAAAGAAACCGGCTGTTCATTATCTGGACTGTGGTGTGTCCCTTAAGCACTGTGATGCCTATCTCGTCGCGCAAATAGTCGAACAGCCACACGTCGTGGTTGCCGGTCATCCAGTAGATGCGCACGCCGCTGTCGGCAAGGCGTGCAAGCGTGCCGAAAAACCTCACGTGGCCGCGGGGCACCACCGTCCGGTATTCATACCAGTAGTCAAGAATGTCGCCAAGCATATACAGCTCGGCGGCATCGTGACTGATGCTGTCGAGGAATTCCACCACCCGGCTCTCGTGTGCGCGGGGATTGGCAATGTAGCTTGCACCCAAGTGCAGGTCGCTTATGAAATATGCTTTGTCGCGCATGGCGTCAAGGGGTGTGTTATAGCATGCCAAGTTCAAGCTTGGCCTCTTCGCTCATCATGCTTTGATCCCATTCCGGCTCAAACACCAGATTCACCGTCACGCTTTTCACTCCGTCGATGCTTTCCACCTTTTGGCGTATGTCTTCGAAAAGGAAGTCGCCCATGGGGCAGTTGGGGGCGGTGAGCGTCATGTCGATGCTCACGTTGCCGTCGTCGTCGAGGTCAATCTTGTAAATCAGCCCAAGGCTGTAGACGTCTACCGGAATCTCGGGGTCGAAAACCGTGCGCAGCATTTCCACGATTTTCTCCTCTATGTTAAGTCTTTGATCTTCTGTCATAGCGTGTGCAAAATTAGTCAATTTATGCGTCTTTCACAAGCTTGCCATGCTCATATCAGCTTTGTGATTTCGGCAAGCGATGTCACTGTGGCCGTGGCTGTGCCTGGGGCGGCATTCGTGTTGCGCCAGTTGTAGTAGATTGTGAGCCAGCCGGCATTGTGGGCTCCGGCAATGTCGGCATCGGGGTCGTCACCTATCATCACTGTGCTTTCGGCAGTGGCATTGCATTGCTCGAGCGCATAGTCGAATATGCCGCGCAGTGGCTTTGTTACGCCGCAGTCGTCGCTGAGCACTATGCGGTCGATCAGCGGCAGCAGCCCGGCCGACCTCAGCTTGGCTTCTTGAGTGCCACGGAATCCGTTGCTCAGCACGTTCACCTCAAACCCTTGCTTGTGCAGGTGCTCCACCAGCTCTCGGGCTCCGGGCACCAGTTGCTTGAGTGTGCCCAAGGTGCCCAGGTATGCCTCGTTCATCTTGTGCGACATCTCAAGGCAGTCGCCCTCATAGCCGCATTGCTCCAGTGTGTAGCGGAATCGCTCGCTCATCAAGTGGCTGCGGGTTATTTTTCCGTAGTGGTACAAGTGCCACATTTCAAGGTTCTTGGCCAAGTACACCTCGTGAAATCGGTCGTAACCGCAAAAGTCGGCGATGTGAAACTGGTCGTAGGTGATGCGGAAAGCCACCTTGCTGTTTTCGGTAAACCACCAAAGCGTGTCGTCGAGGTCGATGAAAACCGTCTGCACATTGGCGAAAGGATTGTTGCTCATGTTTCTTTTGTTGCTTTTTTTGATGTTTTTCACAGCACCACTTTCGATGCTGTGCCTTTGCAGCGCACCACATAGATTCCCGCCGGGAACGGCTGCTTGTTGAGTTGGTCGGCAGTGGCGCGCATTGCCAATGCCCCCGATGCGTCAAACACCTCAATGCTCTCCGCGCTGTCCACTCCGGTCACTTGCAGTGTGCCATTGGCGGCAATGACCTTGATGGTCTCGGCTGTGGGCCCATCCACTCCGGCTGCTATTGCTTTAATCGAAATGAAGTTTTTCCACGGTTGCGTTTTGGCATACACGTCGAGCCAGTTGGCCGGCACATAGAGCGTGGCCGAACTGTAGTGGAGCGATGAGAATGCCGAGCCGGCTATGCCGCTGTCGTAGGCAGTGGGTGGGGTCGCCGAGTTGCAAATCACCGTTTTCAGCGGGCAATTATAGAATGCCGAGACTCCAATCTCGCTGACTCTCTCGCCAAACTCAACCTTGGTGAGCGATGTGCAGGCATCAAAAGCTCCTATGCCCACTGGTGCGCCATCAATGTAAATCTCGGTAATTGAAGTGCATCCTGAAAATGCTCCCACGCCTATCTTTGCTCCATTGAGCATCCTGATTTCGCGCACGTTGAGCGATTTGCATCCTTGGAATGTGCGGTCGGGGATGCCGTTTTCGGTGATGGGCTTGTCCTTGAGCGATGTGCATTGCGAATATATTTCCTTGCCCGACTTGCTCGGCAGGTTAATGCCCTGGGTGAGGCTTGTGCAGCCCATGAAGGCCGCGTTGCCTATAGAGTCGACGCCGGTCGATGAGACTGTTTTCAACGCTGTGCAGCCGTTGAAGGCATAGTCGCCCACCGTGCAGCCGGCTGGAATCGACACGGCTGAGATTGATGTGCAACCTGAAAAAGCCGAGCTGCCCAAATCGCGCAGAGTGGCTGGCAGGTTGACGCTTTTTAGCTCAGAGCAGCTTTGGAATGCGTATCGGCTGATTTCGGTGACGGTAGAGGGGATTGAAACGGAACTTATTCCCTTGCCTGAAAATCCCGACACACGTGTCACTGTATACGTTTTGGTTATCTTCTTTTCGGGGTTTTGTGGGTCGGAAACCTCGATGCTCACTGTTGAGGCGATGTTGACGTTCCCTTCGTTTCGTGTTGTGCCCACTGCCTCGGCGGTGTGGGTGGAGTCGCTTAGAAAATAGTTGACTCCGTCTTTTTCTTCAAAGCCATCGGCTAGTGCCTGTGTCGATGACGACATGGCAATGAACATGGCTGCCATGATTGCGGTTCTGTAGATTGTCATTGTTTCGTGAATGTGTGTGCGTGTTGTGAATATTTTGGCGTAAAGATAATGCAAATAAAGCGATGTGCCAAACACTTGACTCGTTTCCGTGGGGTCAGGCGATTGTGTGGAGTGAGAACAAAAAACAAGCAAGCTGGCGCATCGGCGTGTGTGCGGTGTGCCAGCTTGCTGCTTAATGATTATCGTGGCATGCTGCGGCTACTTGCCCAGCATTACTTTGCGGTAAGTGACGGTGCCGTTGGCATAGGTGGCTTTTTCCACATACACTCCGCCGGCTGGTCGGGCCGAGCCGAGGCTTATGCCGCCCACCGTGTAGTAGGTGCGGCTTACAATCTCAGCATCGGTGTTGATTTCGCTGACCGACGATGGAGTGAACTCGGCGGTTACAATCCACCCTTTTGCCTTTGCGGCCTCAACGTTGGCTTTCTCGGTGCCGGGCATGTAGCTGATGTTGAGCTTGCGTGCCCATGTGCTGTTGTTGTCGTTTACGGTCACATTCGACACGTCTTGCAGTTGCTCTATGAGCGCGTTGATGGCGTCGGTGTCCATGTTGTTGTTCTGCAGGCTCAGTCCTTGCACACCCTTGTTGTTGCTCAAGTCGAGGGCAGTGAGTTTGTTGCCTTCGGCCGATATCCACTGCACGTAGGTGTTGTTGCTCAGGTCGAGGGCCATGAGGTTGTTGTTCTCGCAGTTGAACCAGTAGAGGTAGCTGTTTTTGCTCAGGTCGAGCGTTGTGAGCTGGTTGTCGTTGACTTTTAGCTGGCTCAGACTTTTCTGGTTGCTCACGTCGAGGGCGGTGAGCTTGTTGCCGCCAAGGCGCAGTGTCGAGACGCTGGTGTTGGCGGTGAGGTCGATAGCCGGCAGGCTGTTGCCCTCGGCATAGAGCAGCGTGAGGCTTTTGAGCGTGCTCAGGTCAAGGTTGGTGAGGGCGTTGTTGTCCACGTTGAGCCAGCGCAGGTTGGTGTTGGCCTTCAGGTCGAGGTCTGCTATCTGATTGTCATATAGGTACAGTCCCGTGAGTGCGGTGTTGCTCCTCAGGTCAATCGACTTGAGGTTGTTGCCGGCAAGATTGAGCGTCTCAATCTTGGTGCACTTGCTTGCGTCGAAGTTCTCAAGCTGGTTGTCGTAGGCATAAATTGCTGTGGCTGCAGTGAGGCCGCTCACGTCAAGGGCCTTGAATTTGTTTTCATAGCAGTTGAGCTCGTCAAGGCCGGTGAGGCCGCTAAGGTCGAGCTCGGTGATGCTGTTGTGTGCGCAGTCTACCTCGTAGAGGGTTGAGTGGTGGGGCAGAATGAGCGACGTGAGTCTGTTGTGCGAGCAGTCAACCTTCGACAGCTGATCCATGCCGGAGCAGTCGATGCTGCCTGCAATAAGGTTGTCGTGCACGTCGAGCACGCGCATTGCCTTGCATTTGCTCACGTCGATTGAGGTGAGCAGGTTGCTCTCGGCATACAGGCCGGTGAGTGACGGGTTGTTGCTCACGTCGAGAGTCTTGATTTGGTTGATGCCCACTTGCACGTTAATCAGGTTGGGCGCATTGGCAATGTCGAGTGCGGTGATGTCTTGCTGGCGGGCGATTAGCTGAATCACGTCGTTGCCATAGATTTTCACTGTGGTGCCTTTCAGTGTGCCGTTCACATAGCCCGATGTGCGCTCGTCGCCTTTTGTGCCGTCGCCCCAGTCGATTTGGAACTTGCTGTTGGAGGCCACACCGATGCGCACGTTTGTGCCGGCTTTGGCATAAGTGATGATGATGGCTGGCTTGGCCTCTGCCTTAGCCTCGTAGGCGCCCACGTCAATCGATTCGCCCATCACGCGGTCGTTGCCGGCGATGTCGGTGGTCTCGGAATACACGTCGGTGACTGTGCCATGGTCGATGAACTCACTGCCTGGTGCCAGCGACCACAGTGCGCCGTGCACAGCTGTGGTGTCGGCTGCGGTCTTGGCCACGCCGGCAAATGCGGTTGGTGTCACGAAGTTGGTTGCGTTGGCATCGGGGTTGCCTATGGTGTTATACACCTGTGCGCTTAGTGCGGGTAGGTTGAAGCCGATGTTGGCAGTGTCGTTCAGCTCGGTCTTGCGCAGTGAGTTGCGTTGCACGGTGCAGTTTACTATCTGGCCTCCGCGCAGGAATATGCCTCCGCCGTCGAATGCCGTGTTGTTATACACCACGCAACCCACCGTCTTGCCGTCGAGGTTGTAGATGCCGCCTCCGCGGCCGCCAAGTTGGTCGCCGTATTCGGGAGCGTCGGCATAGCAGTTGGCCACCACATTGTGCAGCACCAGGCCTCCGGCATTGTGAATGCCTCCGCCCATCAGGCCGCGGCAGTCGAGCACGGTGTTGCCCTCGAATGTGGAGCCGGCAGCCACATAGGCTGCGCCGCCGCTATTGCCGTAGCATCCGGCGAATGTGCATCCGGTCACCACTGCATTGAATGCGGCTATGGCGCCGCCGGCATCCTCGGCCACGCAGTCGGTGAATTCGCAGTTGCTCACGGTGGCGTTGCTGGCCGACACTGCTCCGCCTATGCCGTTGCCGTAACTTGAGTGGCAATACATTTTTGCGAAATAGCAGTCGGTGACCGACGCTTTCTTGTCGGCCGTTCCGGCAATATACACGGCTCCACCGTAGGAGTCGCTGCTTGTGGTGCTTTGTGCCGTGAAGTAGGCCGAGCATTCGGTCACCCGGCACTGACTCACTTGCACGTTGCCCAAGGCATATATGGCCGCACCGCTGGGCTTGGCTGTGGGCACATTGGCATTGGCTCCGGTCAGCGTGAATCCGTTGATGGCTGTGGCATCGGTGATGGTGGCGGAGCAATATAGCAGGTGGCTGGAGTTGCCCTGTGTGCCGGGCACTTGCTGTGTGCCGTTGGAACCTTCGGCCACGTTCCACACGTAGCGGTATGATGTGCCGGGTGCTATGGCGCGTTGCCACACATCGGGCACATCGTCGTCGCCGCTAAGGATTGTGGCATTGGCAAAGTCGTATGCTTTGCCGCTTGCGCCCATTTTTCGGTCGGCCTTCGATGTCTCATTGCCGGCAAAGCCTCCGTAGAGGCTGACGCCGTTTTTCATGAAAAAGGCTTTCGATGTCTTGCGGCTGGCCTTGATTAGCGAGTCGGGGCTGTAGGTGCCGGCGGCCACCCACACCTCATCGCCCGAGTTGGCCGAGTTGATGGCGGCCTGCAAGTTGCCTGTGGCATTGCCCCACGACGAGCCGTTGCCTGTGGCACCTGCCTTCACATAGTGCACGGTGGCCTGCATGTTTAGCATTGGGAGCACCGACAGCGACGCGGCCGCTGCCAGTTTTAGTAAGGAATGTTTCATCAGTTTGTTGTTTTGAATAGTGTTGTTTTTTAACTTGTGGTTTGCTCAGATTGTGAATTCAAAGATAACTCAAAAAAGTGAACTGGCCAACTGGTATCATTGGATGTGCTGCTTGGCTGTGCCGGTTTGTGCTTTTTGTGCTCGTTTTTATCGGTTCATGCCACAGTGCTTCGACTCTGATAGTGAAACTTATTTCTATATAATGTGAATTGGTGGGCCTCAAATCTTTTTTTGCCTCAAAATCAAGAAAAATGCTGAATAATAGCACTTAATTCAAAAAAAAGTGCGATATTTGCACTGCAAAAATCGAAAGGTGTAGTTGCTGGACTCGCATCACGGAGTGTATCCGTTGTGCTTTTGCAACTATCACGACGTGTTTTTTGTATAGCAAAATTAGATTATTGGATTTTACTGAATTTTTTTAATTTATTTAATTAAAATGACTAAGGCAGACATAGTAAGCGAAATTTCTAAATCAACTGGTATCGATAAGGCCACAGTTTTGGAAACTCTTGAAAAATTCATGGAAAGTGTTAAAGAGTCGTTGGCCGATGGAGAGAACGTGTACCTGAGAGGCTTTGGTAGCTTCATCGTTAAGACTCGTTCGCAGAAGACAGCCCGTAACATCTCTAAAAACACCACCATCATCATCCCTGAGCACAAAATCCCGGCATTCAAGCCTGCCAAGGTGTTCATGGATCAGGTGAAGAAATAATTCCTTTTCACCGGGAGCAACACTATCACCGTGTGCGCCCCTCGAAAAGATAAATCACACAAGGCGACAATTCATTCAATTTTATAATAATTTAAACTAAGTAACTATGCCAAGCGGTAAGAAAAGAAAAGGCCACAAGATGGCCACGCACAAGCGCAAAAAGAGACTTAGAAAGAATAGACATAAATCTAAGAAATAATCTTTCTATTTAAGTCATACGCTAAGAACAAACTGAATGAAAAAACAGCTTAATCTCAAGCCTTATCTTCATGAGTTTGTTCTTCGTGTTTTAGGCAGTGGCTGTCGCCCTCCTCGGGCATAGCGCTGCATTAGTTCCCCACCTGTGGCCAGAAGCCGCAGGGTCTTCTAAAAATATAACTGATTTTATGTACACACCCCTTCTGCGATGAGAAGTGAATTATTAGTTGACGTAAAACCCACGCATATCACCACGGCCTTGCTCGAAGACGGCAGGCTCGTGTCGCTCCAAAAGGAGTCACGCGACGCGTCATATGCAGTGGGCAATCTCTACCTTGCCAAGGTGAAGAAACTTATGCCAGGCCTTAATGCCGCATTCGTCAATGTCGGTTACGACAAAGACGCCTTTCTTCATTACCTTGATTTAGGTTCACAGTTCAGCTCTTATTCAAAATTCATCAAAGCTGCTCGCGACAAGCAAGACAAAAGGCAACTGAACATCTCGAAGATGAAGCTTTTGCCCGATATCGACAAGCATGGTTCGGTAACCGACGTGCTTACCGCCGGACAAGAGCTGATAGTGCAGATTGCCAAAGAGCCTATATCAACCAAGGGACCGCGACTGACTACCGAAATTACATTCACGGGCCGGTTTCTGGTGTTGATGCCTTTCAACAACAAAATCTCAGTCTCTCAGAAAATCAAGAATGCCGACGAGCGTCAGCGCCTGCGTCGGCTCATCGAGAGCATTAAGCCTAAGAACTTTGGCGTTATCATACGCACTTCGGCCGAAAACAAGCGGGCAGCAGAATTGAATTCAGAACTCAAGGTTCTGGTCAAAAGTTGGGAAGACAGTATCGCAAAGCTTCAGTTCTCAGAGCCTCCCTCGCTCGTGTATGAGGAAGACAGCAGAGCCGTGAGCCTGATACGCGACATCTTCAACCCCGATTTCGAAAGCATCTATGTGAACGATGCCGAAATCTACGACCAGATTCACCACTATGTGAGCCTAATCGCCCCCGATCGCAGTGACATCGTTAAACTCTACGCCGACGATATCCCGGTATTCGACAAGTTTAATGTAACTAAGCAGATTAAGTCGTCGTTCGGCAAGACTGTGTCATTCAAGTCGGGTGCATACATAATCATAGAAAGCACCGAAGCTCTTCACGTTATCGACGTGAACTCGGGTAACCGCTCAAAAAACTCGACCGACCAGGAAAGCAATGCTCTCGACGTCAACTTGCTTGCGGCCGATGAAATAGCGCGTCAGCTGAGGCTGCGCGACATGGGCGGTATCATTGTTATCGACTATATCGATATGCTAAAGGCCGAGCACCGCCAAGCGCTCTACGAACATATGCGCGAGGTGATGCAAAAAGACAGAGCCCGGCACAACATTCTGCCGCTCAGCAAATTCGGCCTTATGCAAATCACACGCCAGCGCGTGCGCCCGGCTCTCGATATAGTCACTGCCGAAACTTGCCCCTCTTGTGGAGGCAAAGGCGAGATTCAGCCTTCGCTGCTTTTTACCGATAAGTTGAGAGATAAACTTGAATATCTCGTCAACTCGCTCGGAGTCAAAGACTTTATTATGTATGTCCATCCTTTCGTCGATGCCTACATCAAAAAGGGTATTTTCAGCGAGTATTACCGCTGGCGCAGGGCTTTTGGCCGCAAATTCAAAATTCTCCCCGACCAAAACCTGGCATACCTTGAATATAGGGTGTATGACAAAGACCGTCATGAAATTGACCTTAAAGAAGAAAAGGATACCAACAGCTCAACGAGCAAAAAAGAACGACGCTCGCGAGAGCAGAAAGAGAACGACAAAGATTAAGCCTGCCCGGTCAGTGCTGGCTGTTAATTTTGCCAATTACTCTTAAAACAAACTTATCAAAACGCAAAGCAAGAGGCACCCCACTTGGGGGTGCCTCTTTTCTTAGGGCATATTTGAGCTTGGGTATGTTGCCTAGCCGTTATTTGCTAATGGTCGCCATTGTAGTAGAAGTACAAGTCTTCGGCATTGTCGTAGAAATAGTCTTCGGCATCTTCATAGCCGTCGAGGCCATCATCGTAATCGTCGAAATCCTTGTCGTTAACTTTAAACCGTGGAGGGGTCGACGTCGCTTCCAGCCGGCTGGTGATGCGGTCGTTTTTCCACTGTTTCACCGCCTTCCCGTCTTTGTCGAAATATATGAGTGAGCCATAATAGTTACGCTCATACCACCCGCTGCCTTTTTGGGGCGTATAGACTGTTATGGAGCTATAGTTTCGTTTGCTAGACGTTGATGTCACTTCTATTTCACGCCCGAACGTCTTGTTGGTTGGGTCGAATGTTCGTAAAAAAATTGCGGTTTTGTTGTGCTTTATGCGCTCATACTTCATTATACAGTCATGATTATCCTTTTTCCACAACTCAATTATCGAATACGACGGCACCACGCTGCGCACCAGCTCCTCTAATTCATATTCAGTGTAGGTGGGGCGGTTTGCCTCTTCTATGGAATCCATTTTTGCTTGTTTCAGAGCCATTTCGGCATAGCGTTCACCCTCTTTTTCCGCTTCGTTCTCAATAGCAGTCAATGCTTTCTGGTCAAGGGTGCGCTGCGGGTCTTTGCTGGTTCCCCGTGAGCATACCATTGCAACTACGCCAATTATGATAGCCGTAACCAGCGCAATTACTACAATCAACTCTAGCACGCGATTGTCGAGATAGGATGGTGGATTGGATCTTTCGTCCTGTGTAATGTCATCGTCGATCATAATACAAGTTTTAGTTAAGGTGGTTTAAGAGGATGGGGGGATTAGGGTGTTGCGGTCACCATGCTGGCGAAGCGTTGGTTGCTCCACACCACCATGCGTCCGGTGCTGTCGGCACTCACCGTCATCACGCCAAGTGCATTGTTGTGCTCCATCAAAGCCTTCACGCGCTCGGTGCCCATGGCCATGCAGGCTGTGGCCCAGGCATCGGCCGTGGCGCAGTCGGCAGCCACAATGGTGGCGCTGAGCAGACTGGAAACTCCGCTTCGGCCTGTGATGGGGTTCAGTATGTGTGCCACTTTGTGGCCATCAATCATCTTAAACTTGCGGTAATTTCCGCTGGTGGCAATGCCTCCCGAGTCGATTGTGAGCACAAGGGCCGACTGGTGGGTCACGGTTGAGTCTTCGTCGATGGGCATGTCGACCGACACCCGCCAGCGCTCGCCGCGGCTGTTCACTCCACGGGCTGCGATTTCGCCGCCAATCTCTACCATGTAGTTGCTCACGCCGTTGCGGACCAGCATGCGGCCAATCTCATCGCAGGCATAGCCTTTGGCAATGCTGCTGAAGTCGAATTGTGTGCGCTTGTCATTTTTCACAAGGCGTCCGTGGTCAAGCCTGGTGTTGTTCATGCCCACGAATGCAAGCAGGCTGTCGATTTGGGCATCGGTGGGCAACTGTCCGCTCTTGTAGCCGAAGCCCCAAGCGTTGACGAGCGGCATCACGGTGGGGTCGTAGAGGTGGCCGCTTTTCTCATACACGCCTTTGGCAACCGTGTATAGGAAGCTGATGTGGCGGTCGGCCGAGTCGGTGGCATTGGCATTGATGGCGCTCAGCCTTGAGCTTTTGTTGAATACAGATGCGCTGCCGTCAATCTGGTTGAAAATTTGCTGAATTGAATCGTTGAGGTTGTTTTTCCCCTCATAGGTGATGTGGTATTCTGTGGTCCACACCACACCGCTTGCTGTGTAGAAGCGCTTGCGGTCGCGGGCGAAAAACATCACAATCATGGCTCCGAGCAGCGCCAGCAGCACTGCGTAGTATCGTCGCGATTTTATCACTTTGTCGTTCATGCGGTATTTGTGTTTTTTGTCTGTGGCAGGCCATTCATGCCGGTGCCGAGGGCTGCCGTCATGCAAAGATAAGCAATTTAGCCATAGTCTGCAATCGTGTCCTCGACGGGGCAATAAGAAAGGTGCGCAACCATGCTTGGCTGCGCACCTTATGCTGACAAATCGCTTATCGGGCGATCCCCTTTTTCATTAATAGGTGTTTGTCGTGTATGTTACAGTCACTTTGCCGGCTGTTTCAAATGTTGTGTTTGCGCTGTAGGTCTTGTTGTTGAAACTAGCTAGGTCAGTCTCCGACATGTTTGGCCAGTCAAGGTCACCGGTGAATTCAAAAGAGTGGTGTTGTATGTTGTGAGTCGACCACTTATCAATGTCGTTGCTCACGCTCTCGTCAACCCAGAGGCAGTAATTTGAGGGCTCTGCTGTTTTGGCATTGAAGTCGCTCTTGAATTTGGCACTAACCGAAACTTTTTGAGAAGCTGGGAAGGTGGTGTAGGTCTCTGTCACTGTGTAGGTGCGCACTTCCTCAGCCTGGTAGGTCGTTTTGGTGGTGTTGGCAGCTGTCAGTGTCACAGCCTTGCCGTCGATGGTGGCAGTCACGTCAAATTTATCAAGCATGTCGGCGGCAATGTAGATTGTTGCCTTGGCGGTTGCAGTCTTGGCGGTCGGTTCGGAGGGCGTGGGCTCATCCTTGCTGTCGCCGCCACATGATGTCAAAGCCATTCCTGATACTGCCATTGCCACAATGGCAATCAGAGTCCAAAAGAATTTTGTTTTCATTATCAATAATGTTTTTTGAAAAATAAAAAGTGTTGTTGTCTTGAATCCTTTTTCAGATTTTATTCGGCAAAGATACACTAAATTGCATTTCAAGCAAGATACAACGACGGTTTTTTTGACGGGTATTTTTCCCTAAAAAGAATAAAATTTCATAATTCGCTAAAATTTTATAGCTTTGCACTTGAAAAAGACAAGAATAAAATTAACATTAACGTCAAATTGAGAATTATGAAATTAATCAAACGAGTTATTGTAGTAGCAGCGGTTGCACTGATGGCCGTGGCTCCGGCGGCCGCACAGGTGCGCTTCGGCGTGAAGGCTGGTGTGGCTCTCAACAGCATCCACTTCAACAAGGAGATAGTCAACGACCTGACCGAAGGGTCTAACCGTGCCGGATTCACCGGCGGTGTGATGGCCGAGGTGCAGGTGCCCATAGTGGGACTTTGCGTCGACGCCTCTCTGCTTTATGCCCACCGCAGCGCCGAGCTCAAGGGCTCGACCAGCAACGTGGTGTTTAAGCGCGACTACATCGACATACCCGTCAATCTGAAGTATAAATTCAACATAGTGGGCTTGAGCAGCATTTTTGCTCCGTTTGTGTTCACAGGCCCCGATTTTGCCATCCTCGTCAGCGACAGCAAGCAGGAAGGCTATAAGAACAAGACCCTCAACACTTCGTGGAACCTGGGCTTTGGCGCCGAACTGTTCCGCCACTTGCAGGTGTCGGCCACTTATGGCATTGGCATGACCAAGGCTATGGAATATGTGGGTATCAAGGGCAGCGAGAGCGTGTCGGGCAAAGACCGCTACTGGACTGTAACGGCAGCCTACCTCTTCTGAGGCACTGCGCGGCGGCATTAGGAGCCGCACAGGTGAAATGCAACACGGGGAGCATGCAACACAGCACAGTTGCATGCTCCCTGATTGTTATAAAAACTGAAAAACTTTGCCAGTAGGCCATATTTTATGTAAGTTTGTACTCTAATTTAATTACACATACCGATGAATAAGTTAAAAATAACCATAATAGCTGCCCTTGTGGCAGTCTCGTCGTTGGGCTTTGGCGCTAAAGCCGAAGGCCGCTGGGGTGTAACCCTTGGTGGAAACTACAATGAGGTACACTTCAAGCAGTCTGATATCATCAATGTCGACCGCCAATTTGGCGCTGTGGCCGGCCTCACGGGCGAATACATGATTCCGGGCATAGGCTTCGGCGTTGATGCATCGCTTCTCTACACCATGCGCGCCAGCAAGCTCCACTTGGGTGACCGCAAAGTTTGGTCGTCGCTTGGCGCCGGAACCGAGAATTGCACTTTGCACTACATCGATTTGCCCATCAATCTCAAGTTTAAATACCGCAACTTGAACGGTATCGAAAACATCATCATGCCCATAGTTTTTGCCGGCCCCACATTCTCGTTCCTTGCCGGGCACAACAAGTGTGCCGATGCTCTTTCATATAAGACGGTGAGCGTGGGCATCCACGCCGGTATCGGTTGTGAGCTCTACAATAAGGTGCAGATTAATGCAAGCTACAATTTCAGCATCGGGCGTTCGCTCCGCACCAAGTTGCTCGACGAGAACGATGCCAAGAATCGCACCTGGACCGTGACGGCAACTTATTTCTTCTAATTCGCTACGAAAATGGTTAAAATTGCCGATTTTTATGGAAAATTATAAGAAATTCAGAAAAAAACGATTAATTTTGAGCATATAATAATAACACTCTAACTGAAGTTGATTCAATGTGTGGGGCTATGCGTCGCGACGATGCGTACCCCTTTTTTTATGACCATCATGGATGTGCGGCCATGAGTGCAAAAAAAGAGTTGCGGCACTCCGTAATCTCGTTTCCTTTGACGCACGGAATGCCGCAACGGCTTTATGGTCAAGACTCCCATTCACAGGTCGGGGCATTGCTGCCGGGCCGTGAGGCGGTCTTGCTTTTTTATTTCACTTGAATTTGGTCGTGTGTGACGGTGCACTCGCAATAGCGGCACTGGAGCACCATTTGCGCGGGGTCTACCACGCGGAAGCGTGTGCGCATGGGCTCGTTGTTGGTTATGCACTTGGGGTTGTTGCATTTCACTATGTTCACAAGGTCGTCGGGGAGCACCACCTTGTGCTTGTCCACCACCTCATAGTCTTGGATAACGTTGATTACTGCATTTGGGGCAATCAGCGCTATGCGGTTTAGTGTGGCCTCGGGCAGACTCACGTCGGCAATCTTGATTATTCCCTTTGTGCCCATCCGCTTGCTGTCGAGGTTAAAGCCAATGGTGACGCTGTTCTTGAGGCTTTGAATGCCCAGCAGGTTCACTACGCTGAAGAGCGACTCCGATGGTATGTGGTCTATGACGGTGCCGTTTTGCAGAGCGGCCACAGCCAGTTCTTTTTTATCTTTGTTTGCCATGATTGAAATCTCCTTGTTAGTTTCGGTTCTTTTTTAGTCTTTTCTTGCTCATCAAATCTCAATGCCCAGTGAGCGGCATATAATGGCTTGGCGGGCATAGAGGCCGTTTTGGGCTTGCTGGAAGTAATAAGCCTTGGGGTTGTCGTCCACGTCCTGGCTAATCTCGGTGATGCGTGGCAGCGGGTGCAGCACGCGCAGGTTGGGCTTGCTGTTGGCGAGCATGCTGTTGTTGAGGTTGTAGAGGCTCTTCACGCGCTCATATTCCATCAGGTCGGTGAAGCGCTCTTGCTGCACGCGTGTCATGTAGAGGATGTCGGTGCTGTTGATCACGTCTTGAGAGAACTCGGTCGACTCGTTGTATTTGATGCCGTGCTCGTCGCAAAACCGCTTGTATTGTTCAGGCATCTGCAATTCCTTGCAGGCAATGAAGTTGAATGTGGGATTCCAGTACTGCATGGCCTCGAGCAGCGAGTGCACCGTGCGGCCATACTTCAAGTCACCCACCATGGTGATCGTCTGGTTCTCGAGTGTGCCTTGTGTCTTGTAGATTGAATAGAGGTCGAGCATCGTCTGCGATGGGTGCTGGTTGGCACCGTCGCCTGCGTTGATGATAGGCACCGGAGAGAATTCGCTGGCATATCGTGCAGCGCCCTCCAGGTAGTGGCGCATCACGATGAGGTCGGCATAGTTGCTCACCATCATTATGGTGTCTTTCAGTGTCTCGCCCTTCGACTGGCTGCTGGTCTTTGCGTCGGAGAATCCTATTACTCTGCCACCCAGGCGGTTGACAGCTGTTTCGAAACTGAGCCTCGTGCGGGTAGATGGCTCGAAAAACAGCGTTGCCACCACTTTGCCGTCCAAAATCTTCTGATTGGGGTTTTTCTCGAAATACTCTGCTTGACTCAGCAGACGCAGTATCTCGTCTTTGTTCAAGTCTGAGATTGAGACTAAGCTTTTATTCTTCATAATTAACGGTAAGAAAAATTGTCGATTGTGCTTGCGCGCAGTTGTTTTGTTTATTGAAAAAAAGCCCAATCACTCGGCGCCTTGCTGTGTGGCGCTTTCGCTGATTGGACATTTGAAATCTCGTTTATGCTGATGACCCTCGGGCTATAATGGTGACGGCTCTGACTGTCACATTGCGGCTCGGCTGAGCAGCGCGCATGTGACCACTTGCGGCCCCATAGTGCCGCGCCCGTATGTGGGTGCCTGTGTGTCATCTCAAGTGGCAAAGTTAATATAAATACCCAATAACAATGTACGCAAGTTTGAAAAAAATCTTGCATTGGCTCTTTGTCGGGAAAATCGTGGCTTTTTGCGCCTAAAATGCTTATCTTTGTATTTTATTTTCCGTAAGAGTTTACAGGCGGATTTCCAGCAACAAAATATCGTAACATCCTTATAAATAAGTAATGAACCACAACGGCAACAATGCAGCTACCCGCCAGGCCCGAAACAAGCGCATAGTGAGGCGCATGTGGCAAGCCTTCGGCATTTTCGTGGCACTGATAGTCATATTGTTTGTACTCATATACAACGGCATAATCGGCTATATGCCGCCAATCGCCGAGCTTAAGAACCCCACCGACAAATTCGCCTCAACTCTCTATTCGAGCGACGGGCAGGAAATGGGGCGCATCTACAAGAGCAAGGGCAACCGCGTCTATGTGGATTTCGACCAGCTGTCGAAACACTTGAGCGATGCCCTCATAGCCACCGAAGATGTGCGCTTCATGAACCACTCGGGTATCGATGCACGGGCAATCTTGCGCTCGGTGATAAAGCGCATTATCCTGGGCAAGACCAGCGCGGGCGGCGGCTCCACCATCACCCAGCAGCTTGCCAAGCAGCTCTATGCCCCCAAGAGCGACAATCTGTTCCAGCGTGCCTTGCAGAAGCCCATCGAGTGGGTTATTGCCATGAAGATTGAACGATACTACACCAAGGACGAAATCATCAAGATGTATTTCAACCAGTTTGACTTCCTCAATAATGCTGTGGGTATCAAGACTGCCGCTCACGTGTATTTCGGCAAAGACCCAAGCGCCCTCAACGTGCAAGAGTCGGCAATGTTGGTGGGAATGTGCAAAAACCCCTCTTACTACAATCCGCTGCGCTATCCCGAGCGTGCCAAGCAGCGACGCAATGTGGTGCTTGCTCTGATGCGCAAAGCTGGCTATCTGAGCGATGCCGAATGCTCATCGCTGCAGCAGACCCCTATTGAGCTTCATTACCACAAGGTGAACAAGAACGACGGTATGGCCCCATACTTCAGAGAGGAGCTGCGGCGCATGATGATGGCAAAAGAGCCTCACATGAGCGACTATCCCGAGTGGAACAGACAGGCTTTCTACGACGACTCGGTGGAGTGGGTCAACAATCCGCTATATGGATGGTGCAACAAGAATCACAAGGCCGACGGCTCAACCTACGACATATATTCCGACGGTCTGAAAATCTACACTACCATCGACTCGCGAATGCAAAAGTATCTTGAGGAGGCTGTGCACCAGCACATGGGAGGCACTATTGAGCCAAACTTCTTGCGCGAGCGCGGCGGCACACGCAACCCCTACAGCAACAACCCCGAGGAGGTGAGCGCCAAGCAGCGCCAGCAACTCATCAAGAATGCCATCCGCCAGACCGACCGCTACAGGGCTTTGAAGGCTCAGGGCAAGAGCGAGAATGAGATAATGAGCAACTTCAACACGCCCACCGATATGCACATGTTTACCTACAATGGTGAAACCGACCGCGTGATGACTCCGCTCGACTCGCTGCTCTACATGAAAAGCTATCTGCGATGTGGCGTGATGTCGATGGATCCGCAGACGGGTTACATCAAAGCTTATGTGGGCGGGCCCGACTTCAAGTTCTTCAAATACGACATGGTGTCGACCGGACGCCGGCAGATTGGATCTACCATGAAGCCGTTTCTCTATACGCTCGCAATGGAAAACGGCTACACCCCGTGTGACCGCTTGCTCAACACGCAGCCTGTGATTAACGGCTGGGCTCCGCGAAACAGCGGCCACGGTCGCATAGGCCAGATGGTTGACCTGCGCTGGGCTCTCACTTACTCCAACAACTGGATTTCTGCCAAGCTCATCGATGCTTTGAAGCCGGCCAACCTCGTGAGCACCTTGCACAATTTCGGCATCAGCAACAAGCTCGACACTGTGCCTGCCCTGTGCCTTGGCCCGTGCGACGTGTCGGTGAAGGAAATGGTCAGCGCTTATTCAGCTTTTGCCAACAAGGGCATGCGTGCGCAACCCATGTTTGTGACACGCATATGCGACAACTCTGGCAATGTGCTTGCCGAGTTTACCCCGCAACAGACCGAGGTGATGAGCGAGGATGCCTACTACAAGATTCTCTCGATGCTGCTCAATGTGGTTGATGCCGGAACCGGCGCCCGCCTGCGTTACGCTTATCAGATACAGGCTCAAATGGGTGGCAAGACCGGAACCACCAACTACAATGCCGACGGCTGGTTTATGGGCTTCACTCCCGACTTGGTCACTGGTGTGTGGGTAGGCGGTGAGGAACGATACATCCACTTTGCCTCTATGGCTTATGGACAGGGTGCCGAAATGGCTTTGCCTATATATGGTATTTACATGAAAAAGGTGTATGACGACCCGTCGCTCCCTTACAGCCAGAGCACCAAGTTTGATTTCCCGGCCGACTTCAATCCTTGCGGCGGGCATGTGGGATATGAGGGCGACCGCATAGGCGACCGCAATGCCGAATCGCACGAATCCACTCAAGAGTCGGATGTGATGGAAGGTGTGTTTGACTGATACGCGGGCGGCCACGCAAGTCGTTGATTGGGCTGTAGAGGTGGCCTCACACGGGGTCTACGTCGTAATATAGCCTGATTGAGCGCATGCGGCTGTCGGCAGCAAGCATCTGCTCTTGAATGTTGCGAAGCAAGGCCTTCACTTTCGACATCGAGGCTCCGCTCTCTACCTTTATGACCATTTGCCTGATATACATGTTTTGAACCCGTGCCACCATGGGGGCTTCGGGGCCGAGCACCCGTTGGCCAAACACCTTTCTGAGCATGTTGCTGTATCGCACAGCCATCTCAATCACCACATCTTCTTGGCGGTGTTTCATGTAGATGTTGATTATCTTGGTGAATGGCGGATAGCCAAATCGCTCCCGCTCGGCAATCTCGTGGGCATAGAATCCTTCGTAGTCATGGTTTTTCACGAATCCTATTGTAGGGGCGTCGGGCTGTGATGTCTGCACAATCACTTCTCCCTTTTTGTGGGCACGTCCGGCTCTGCCGGCCACTTGCTCCATCATGTCGAAAGCTCTCTCGCTCGATCTGAAGTCGGGGAAGCTTATCATGGTGTCGGCATTCAGTATGCCCACTATGCTCACCCCGTCGAAGTCAAGTCCCTTTGTCACCATTTGCGTGCCCACTAGGATGTTGGTCTTCCGGCTTGAGAACTCGTCGATTATGCGGTCGTAGCTGTTCTTGTTGCGTGTGGTGTCAAGGTCCATGCGCGATATCTTCTCGCCTGGGAATGCCTGGTCAATGTCGTCTTCAATCCGCTCGGTTCCGTATCCCACCACTTCAATTTCAGCGCCGCCGCAAGCCGGGCACACGGTGGGCAGCGCAATGGTGTGGCCGCAATAGTGGCAGGTGAGGGTGCGGATGTTCTTGTGGTAGGTGAGCGACACGTCGCAGTTCACACACCGTGGCACCCATCCGCAGGTGCGGCAAGTGACCATCGGGGAGTATCCGCGGCGATTCTGAAACAGTATCACCTGTTCGCCACGCTCAAGGGCTTGCCGGCATTCACTCGTCAGCTCGTTGCTGAAGATGCCTTTCATCTCGTGCTTGCGGCGGGCCAGTTTTGTGTCGATCACTTTTACCGACGGCATCTCGATGCCCTCATATCGCGTCTTCAATGTCACAAGGCCGTAGATTCCTGCAAGGGCTTTGTGGTAGACCTCTATGGCAGGTGTGGCCGAGCCGAGCACTGTCTTGGCTCCGTGCATCATTGCCAGCACGAGGGCTGCGTTGCGCCCGTTGTATCGTGGCGCGGGGTCTTGCTGCTTGTAGCTTGAGTCGTGCTCTTCGTCAACTATCACAAGTCCCAGGTTGCCAAATGGCAGAAACACCGACGACCGCACACCTATGACCACGCATGGCGTGTTGCTGTTGAGCAGGCGCTTCCAGATGTCAACGCGCTCGTTGTCGCTGAATTTGCTGTGGTATATCAGCAGCTGGTCGCCAAACACCCGCCGCAACCGTCGGGTCAGCTGTGTGGTGAGTGCTATTTCGGGCACAAGATACAGGGCTTGCTTGCCTTCGCGCAGCGCGTCGTTGATCAGGTGCATGTATATCGATGTCTTGCCGCTCGATGTCACGCCGTGCAGCAGGACTATGTTTTTCTCGCGCATTTGGCTGTGAATCTCGTTGTAGGCGCATTGCTGCTCGGCTGTGAGCTTGGGCGCGTCGGTCAGCGTGTTGCCCAAGTCGGCAAACCGGTTGATCTCGCGCTTGTACACCTCAAGCAGTCCGCGCTGGCGCACGGCTGCAAGCACTGGTTGTGTGCACCCCGACCGCTTGAGCAGCTCGTCTTTGGTGACTTCGCGCAGGGGCTTTTTTTTCTGCATCCACCCCGACAGGTCGAGGTAGGCGAGCAGAATCCCCTCTTGCTTTTTTGCCCTTTTCACCGAGTCGAATGCCTTGTGCAGGCCATCGTCGTCGTTGCGGTCGATGGTAAGCCTCACGCAGCTTTCAGTCTTTGGCTTGTAATTGTCAATCACCCGCTCCGAAACGTGAATGGCACCCATTTCAAGCATTTTGCTCACCGCTCCTTCCACGTTTTTCATCCCTGTGGCGTTGCTCAGCTCGGTAATCTGCACGCGCCCGCGCTGGGCTGTGAAGTCGAGTATCACTCTGAACTTGTCGCTCAGTTCTCCGGGTTGTTCCTCCTCATAGTCGGGATTCACGCTTATGAATGTCTCGCTTTCCACTTTCAGCCCCGACGGCACGGCTGCCTTGTAGACCTCTCCCGTAGAGCACAGGTAGTAGTCGGCAATCCATTTCCAAAACTTGAGTTGCGGATGCCGCACGATGGGGTAGGGGTCTAGTGTGTAGAGCAGTTCTTTCACTTCATAGCCTTCGGGGGCATGGTCGTGCATCGATTCCACAATGCCGGTATATATCTTCTTCCTGCCAAATGGCACAAGCACTCGGCATCCCACTTCTATCTTGTCGGCAAGCTGGGGCGGAATGCTGTAGGTGTAGGAGCCTTGGATGGGCAGTGGCAGTAATAGTTCGGCAAATTTTGGCATGTGTCTCTGTGTCTGTTATAGCGTGAAAAAGCATAAGGCGTGGCACGTGGCACAACTTTGGCTGGCACCGCGTGGCACTCTTGATGGTCAAAGTTAGTAAATTAATGGGTGAAAACGAAGTGGGGTGTGGCTATTTTTCGCTTTGAGCCATGCATTCGGCATAGATTGTGTTTTCTGTTATGGCTGTCTTTTCCCAACTCAGATCGTCGCTGATTTGCTGCGGCTGCGCTTCGCCGTTCAGTATGGCCACGGCACGGTTGCTGATGTCGTCGATAAAGGTGGGGCTGTCGAGGTCAAACACGTTGTCTTTCCCAATGTAGTCGCATGAGCCGAGCCCGTTTGATGCTACCACGGCTGCGCCGCACTTGATGGCTTCGAGCGACACCAGTGGCAGTCCTTCGCGTTTGCTTGGCAGCACAAGCACGTCGATGCAGTTCATGAAGTCGGGAATTTGTTCGGGATCTTGATATCCCCAAAATTTGCAGGCCACTTTCATCTCGCGTTCCACTCGCTTGCGTGTGGGGCCGTCGCCTATGGCCCAAAAAGCCACTTTGCCTTTGTATCGGCTGGCTATCCGCTCATAGATGTCGGGCAGCAAGTCGGTGTTCTTGATGGGGTTGAAGCGTGCCACAAATGCCACCACCTTGCAATCCTCAACGCCGGCTTTGCGCCTAATCGCTTGCCGCTTGTCGTGGTCATAGCGTTTGAAGTCGGCCGCCACACCGTTGGGGAGCACTTTGCCTGCAAAGGCTTCGGGCGTGAGAAGGCGTGCCTTTTCGGCGAGCGACTGGCTCACGAAGAAATTGCACCGCGCGGCCGTGAGCAGCCTCACGGTTTGTCGCCGTATCATGCTGTCTTCAAAGGGGTCGGTGTGTATGCTGTAGCCGTGCCAGGTGATGAAGAATGGGGTGCCATACAGCTGGTTGACGCGCATTGCCAACAGGCCGCCGATGCGGTCGTGTGCGCTTATTAGGCTGTAATCTTTGAGTGTGCGTGCCAGTTTGTCGATAAACAGCAGCATCTCTTTCGGTTCTCCGTCAATGGCGTGGTGGGCCAGGGCATCGAGCCATGAACGCTTAAACCATTTCACCGAATATGTGATATCGCCAATCGTCATCTCGTCGGGCCGGTGCGTCACCCGCCTGCTGCGGCGCAACAGCCCCATCAGGCGCCCGTCATACACTTGCACAACGAATGGGTCGATGCTGTAGTCGGCGCATCGGCGCAAGTGCACAATCCTGTTATGGATTGAGTTGTAGCCACCAAATCGGTTGCGGAAGTCTCCCTCGTAGACAACGGCGATTTTTTTCATGTTTTTTCCTAATTGCTGTTCAAAAGTAATGCTTTTGGGCCGTTTGTGCAAATCCGTTTCCTGTTTGCCTCTTGATGGCCTTTATCAACAACGTGCGTTGCCTGCCTACGACTGGCTTGCGTGTCGGGTGTTGTGTCGCTTTGTTGGAATATAGAACCATAAAAAAAGCTAAACGGTAGAAAGATTTTTCCTTGACCATTTAGCTATTCTGAGTGGCGGGAGCCAGACTCGAACTGACGACCTTTGGGTTATGAGCCCAACGAGCTACCACTGCTCCATCCCGCGATTTGCACTGCAAAGGTACGCAGAATTTTTGAATTGTCAATAGCTTTTGACTAAAAAAATGAAGAAAATGTGTTTTACAGCATGTTTTTGCCCGCAATATCCCCTTTTCTGATGCTTCGGAAGCATCTTTTAGTCCATTTTACGGGGTGAAAAAACGGTTGGATGCGTCAAAGCATCCAACCGCACTAAGTTAATTACTATGTGTAATTATATTGATTTTTTCCGTTGTCTCGGTTTTTTGATTATTTGCACTTGGCGCAAGGAGTCCACGGCTTCAGCTGCTTGAAGAAGTCGTTACCCTTGTCGTCGACAAGAATAAATGCGGGGAAGTCTTCTACTGTGATTTTCCAGATGGCTTCCATGCCCAGCTCGGGATACTCAACGCACTCAATGCTCTTGATGCTGCTTTGCGAGAGCACTGCTGCCACGCCGCCTATTGTGCCCAGGTAGAATCCGCCGTGCTTCTGGCAAGCGTCGGTCACCACTTGGGTGCGGTTGCCCTTGGCAATCATCACCAAGCTGCCGCCGTGGTCTTGGAATTCATCCACATAGGGATCCATACGGTTGGCCGTGGTCGGGCCCATGCTGCCGCACGGATAGCCTTCGGGAGTCTTGGCCGGGCCGGCATACAAGATTGGGTGATCTTTGAAATATGCGGGAAGGTCTTCACCTGCGTCGAGGCGTGCCTTGAGTTTGGCGTGGGCTATGTCGCGGGCCACAATTATTGTGCCCTTGAGGCTGACGCGTGTGCTCACGGGATACTTGGTGAGCTCTTTGCGCACGGCGTCGATGCCTTCGTCGAGGTCAATCTCAATGCCCTTGGCGCCTTCGCCCGGTTTGCGCAGCTCTTCGGGGATGAGCTCCGACGGATTGGTGTCCATCTTCTCAATCCACACGCCGTCTTTGTTAATCTTGGCCTTGATGTTGCGGTCGGCCGAGCAGCTCACGCCCATGCCGATGGGGCAGCTGGCTCCGTGTCGCGGCAGACGCACCACGCGGATGTCGTGGGCCAGGTATTTGCCGCCGAACTGTGCGCCCAAGCCTATCTTGTGGGCCTCTTCGATCAGCTTGTTCTCCAGGTCGATGTCGCGGAATGCGCGGCCGGTCTCATCGCCTGTGGTGGGCAGGTTGTCGTAGTATTTTATTGATGCAAGCTTCACTGTGAGCAGGTTTTTCTCGGCGCTTGTGCCGCCAATCACGAATGCGATGTGGTAGGGCGGGCATGCGGCTGTTCCCAGGGTCTTCATCTTCTCAACCAGGAATGGCAGCAGGGTGCTTTCGTTCTGGATGGTTGCCTTGGTCATGGGGTAGAAGTATGTCTTGTTGGCCGAGCCGCCGCCTTTGGCCACCATCACAAAGCGGTATTCGTCGCCCTCGGTGGCTTCGATGTCGATCTGTGCGGGCAGGTTGCAGCGGGTGTTCACCTCGTCATACATGTTGAGCGGGGCATTCTGCGAGTAGCGCAAGTTGTCGTTGGTGAATGTGTTATACACGCCGCGGCTCAGGGCTTCCTCATCTTCGAAGTCGGTCCACACGCGCTGTCCTTTCTCGGCGTGGATAATTGCTGTGCCGGTGTCTTGGCAGAACGGGAGTACTCCCTTCACTGCGGTCTCGGCGTTGCGAAGGAATTGCAGAGCCACATACTTGTCGTTTTCCGAAGCTTCGGGATCGTTGAGTATTTTTGCCACTTGCAGGTTGTGCTCGCGGCGAAGCATGAACTCAACGTCGTGGAATGCTTGCTCCGACAGCTTGGTGAGAGCCTCTTTCGATACTTTCAGGATTGTCTTTCCCTCAAATTCGGCTGTGCTCACACCCTCTTTAGTGAGCAAGTAGTATTCGGTGTTGTCGGCACCCAACTGAAACATTGGGGCGTACTTAAACTCGGGTGTTGTTGCCATAGAAAAATAAGTGTTTTAGTTATTGTCGTTTTTTGTTTTGTTGTCTGTATGCAAAATTACTCAACTTTGCCGTATCGGTGAAATTTGTTGCCTAAAAAATGGCTGGGTCAAGGCTCGGCTTGTTGCTGCTTTGCTTTTTCATTAGCTTGCTGTGCAAGCGTTTGCCACAGGTTGTCGGGTGGGGTGGGGGCGGTGACGTCGATTTCCTTGCCCGACACCGGGTGGGTGAAGCTTATGTGGTGCGACTGCAGGCTGATGCCGCCGTCGGGGTTGCTCCGTTGCGCTCCATATTTAAGGTCGCCCTTTATGGGGCAGCCTATGCTCGACAGCTGGGCGCGTATCTGGTGCTTGCGTCCGGTCTTCAGGTCCACCTCAAGCAGGTGGTAGTTTTCACCGTCGGCAATCACTCGGTAGGTGAGGATGGCTTTTTTTGCTCCGGGCTTGGGCTGGAGGCTCACGTAGGTCTTGTTGTTCCGCTCAACGGATGTCAGGTAATGCACCAGTGTGTCGGTGTCTTTGGGTGGGCGGTTCTTTACTATTGCCCAGTATGTTTTGTGCACTTTGCCGGTGCTGAACAGCTCGTTCATTCGGCTCAGGCCTTTACTCGTCTTTGCGAAAACCACCAGTCCGCAGGTGGGGCGGTCGATGCGGTGGGTCACCCCGCAAAACACGTTGCCGGGTTTGTTGTATTTTTCTTTAATCCATTTTTTCAGAGTTTCCACAAGTGGCTCGTCGCCGGTCTTGTCGCCTTGCACGATTTCGCCGGCAGCCTTGTTCACGATTATAATGTGGTTGTCCTCATATACGACGTCCATCGATTTTCCCTTTTTGCATTATATATATGTGTGCATTGCCGCAGCGGCGTTGGGGCCTGCGCGGGTTGCAACGCAAAGTTAGCGTGTTTGCCCCGAAGTAGCAAATTCCGGTTGCATGCCTGCCGTTGGCATGGCCGGTGGATGTGGCTCGCGTTTTTTCTGGCTCGATTCGGTGTGTGCGTTTGGCGAGGCGCAACCGTGTGTGGCTTAGTGCACTATCGTGCTTTTGTGGCTTGCTCAACCCTCTCAGATTTTAATTCAGCCAATTTGCTTGCCATCCGTAGGCGATTTTGCGATTCTCGCTATCTCACTCATTGCTCCGAAATCCTGGTGCGTTGCATCTTTGCTTACAGATTGTAACTGCTTGCTCACGAGCATCTATGCCGTGATTTTGCTTTTGCTTGGTTTTCTGGCTGCTTACAATTGTAAAATGTCAATTTGCTATTGGATTGCAGTGCGGTTTATGTGTTTTCTTGTGAAAATCGCGCGTTTTGAGGTGATGACGCCGCTTTGGCTTTTCTATTTGTTAAATTTTAACGATATGGTTAATAGCTGTAACAATAAAATGATATTAATTAAAAGCGCCAAATTGATAACTTTTTTTCGATAAAAGCCCATTTTTAACAAAGAAAATTAGCCTAATTGGGAAAAAATGTTTTTCTTTGCATACTGTTTTAGGTTTATGTTAAGAAACTGCAACAATTGCATTGATTTGTAACTATAACGTAACCTCCATTCTCCTCAATGACAATGGACGGTTTTTAGTGCATATGGGAAAATTATGGCATTTGTGGCAAATGTTTAACAGATAATATGTTCAAGAATAAATAAATCAAAATTATCAGTGCTTATGAGTCTTAAAAAGTTACTATTGCTCATGGTGATGTCACTCGTTTCGCTCTGCACGTTCGCTCAGGTGACCGTGTCGGGTGTCGTGATTTCATCAGACGACAATGAACCTGTCATTGGAGCAACGGTCAAGGTTAAAGAGAAACCTTCGATTGGTGCTGCAACCGACATGGATGGACAATTCACCCTGAAGGTTCCGTCCGCCAAGTCACATCTTGAGATTTCTTATGTTGGCCACCAGACGCAGGTTGTTCCTGTCTCGACCAACGGCCAAATGAAAATCGTGCTTAAGTCAACCACAAAGAACCTCGGCGAGGTGGAAGTGGTTGCAACTGGTATGCAGAAAATTGACCGCCGCCTCTTCACCGGTGCTGCCACTAAGGTCGATGCCGACAAGGCCAAGCTTTCGGGTGTGGCCGACATCAGCCGCGGCCTCGAAGGTAAAGTCGCTGGTGTGCAGGTGCAAAACGTAACAGGTACTTTCGGTACTGCTCCTAAGATTCGCGTGCGCGGTGCCACATCAATCTACGGTACTTCAAAGCCGCTGTGGGTTGTCGACGGTGTGGTTCTCGAGGATGCAGTCGAGGTTGATGCCGACGACCTTTCGTCGGGTGATGCCGTGACTCTTATATCTTCGGCCATCGCAGGTCTGAACGCCGACGACATCGAGAGCTTCCAAGTGCTCAAGGACGGTTCTGCCACATCTATATATGGTGCAAAGGCAATGGCCGGTGTGATTGTCGTTACCACCAAGAGCGGTAAGGCCGGACACACCTCTATCAACTACACTGGCGAGTTCACTTATCGCTTGAAACCCAGCTATAACGAATACAACATCTGCAACTCTCAGGAGCAGATGGGTATATATAAGGAAATGGAAGAAAAGGGCTGGCTCGAATTCTCTTCTCTTGCCAAGGCAAGCAACACCGGCGTTTACGGCCACATGTATAGCCTTATCAACAGCTACGAGAATGGCTCATTCGGAATGGCCAACACCACCGCTGCCAAAAACGCTTATCTGCGCGAGGCTGAGTTCCGCAACACCAACTGGTTTGACCTGCTCTTCAACAACAACGTGATGCAAAACCACGCTGTGAGCATCTCGGGTGGTACCGACCGCGGCAACTTCTATTCTTCTCTCTCGCTGATGAACGATCCGGGATGGTACAAGTCGAGCCGTGTGGAGCGTTACACTTTCAACGCCAACGCTCAGTATCGCCTTACCGACAAGGTGAAGGTTAAAATCCTCACCAGCGACAGCTACCGTAAGCAAAAGGCTCCCGGCACACTCAGCCAGGACGTCGACGCTGTGAACGGCGAGGTGAAGCGCTCATTTGATATCAACCCGTTCAGCTATGCAATGAACACTTCGCGTGCGCTTGACCCCAACACTACTTACACTCGCAACTACACCGATTTCAACATATTCGATGAGCTTGAGCAAAACTACATCGACATCAATGTGCAAGACCTCAAGTTCCAGGGCGAATTGAATATCGCTCCTGTCAAGGGTCTCGAAATCAACCTCCTTGGTTCTTACCGCTACAGCAGCAGCGACCAGAACCACTATGTGATGGACAACAGCAACCAAGCTAAGGCCTACCGTGCCGGTATCGACCCTGAGGACGCTCTGATCCGCAGCAGCAACAAATACCTCTACACCGACCCCGACGACGCTAACTCACTGCCTATCTCGGTTCTGCCTAAGGGTGGTATGCTTTACTACACTCAGTATTCGGTTTCTCAATACGACTTTCGTGGTACTGCTACCTACAACACTATCTTCAACAACAAGCACACGCTCAACCTGCTCGCCGGTATGGAGGCCAGCAAGGTGCAGCGTCACCAGGAATCATTTGAGGGCTGGGGCATCGTTTACAACAACGGCCGTCTGCCTTTCACCCGCTACGAGCTGTTCAAGCAGATGCAGGAGGAAAATGGTTCTTACTTCAGCGACCAGTTCGGCAACACCCGCAACCTCGCTTACTTCGGAACCGGAACTTACAGCTTCATGGGCCGCTATATGCTCGTGGGCACAATCCGCTACGAAGGCTCCAACAAGATGGGTAAGACCCGTCAGAGCCGCTGGCTTCCCACTTGGAACGTGTCGGCTGGTTGGAACATCTACGAAGAGCCTTGGTTCAAGGCTTGGAAGGGCAACAGCACTCTGAGCTACGCCAAGATCCGCGCCAGCTACTCGCTTACTGCCGAGAGCGGTCCCACAAGCTATGCCAATGCCGAGGCACTTTACTACTCAAGCCGTCCTTGGCGTCAGGAAAGCGACGCTCAGGAGCTTGGCCTCTCAATTTCGTCACTCGCCAACAGCGACCTTACTTATGAAAAGAAGCACGAGCTTGACATCGGTGTCGACCTCGGTTTCTTCCACAACCGTCTGAACTTCGTGTTCGACTGGTATAAGCGTAACAACTACGACCTTATCGGACGTATGTATAACTCTGGTGTCGGTGGTTTCTCTACCAAGTTTGGTAACGTGGCCGAGATGGCTGCCCACGGTGTTGAGTTCACCATTTCGAGCCGCAACATCCAGAACGATCCTAAGGAGAATCCCAATGGCGTGAGCTGGAGCACCGACTTCACGTTCTCTTATGCTAAGAACAAGATTACCAAGCTGCAGTCTCGCTCTACTGTGATGAACCTCGTGCAAAGCTCAGGTTTCGCCAAGGAAGGCTATCCGCAACGTGCAATCTTCTCGATTCCGTTCGTTGGTCTTGACAGCCACGGTATCCCGCAATTCCTTGATCCCGACGGCAACGTGGTTACAAGCGACATCAACTTCCAGAACTGGGAAAACACCGACTACCTTAAGTATGAAGGTCCCGTCGATGCTCCTTACACTGGCGGTTTCGGCAACAACATCTCTTGGCGTGGTTTCCACCTCAATGTGTTCCTCACTTATGCATTTGGCAACAAAGTGCGTCTGAGCGCCGACTTCGCTTCTTACTACAGCGACCTCACCGCAATGCCTAAGGAGTTCAAGAACCGCTGGGTGATGCCTGGTGATGAGGCTTACACCAATATCCCGGTTATCGCTTCGCGCCGTCAGTATTATGCCGACACTAAGCTCTCTCGCGCCTACAGTGCCTACAACTACAGTACTGCCCGCGTGGCCAACGGCGACTTTATCCGTCTGAAGGAGGTTTCTCTCACCTACGACATCCCCGCAGTTGTCCTCCGCGCTCTCCGTCTTACAAGCGCTTCGGTGAAACTGGCTACCACCAACCTCTGCCTGCTCTATGCCGACAAGAAGCTCAACGGCCAGGATCCTGAGTTCTTCAACAGCGGCGGTGTGGCTTCGCCTAACCCCAAGCAGTTTACATTCACTCTGAGATTCGGACTTTAATTAACACGTAATTTAAGGTTTAAGAAAAATATGAAATTCAATTATATAGCATTAACGGCCGCTGCGGCACTTGTCTCGATGACTTCGTGCAACGATTTCCTCGACAAGTCGCCTGACACACGTGTGGAAATCAAAACCGTGGAACAGGCACGCGAGCTTCTGGTCGACGCTTACAACCAATATGACTACTCTACAGTGTGCGAGCTTTCAACCGACAATGTGATCGACAACAACTCGCCCTCTGACGAAGGTGTCCGTTACAACCTCTCGTCGTACGACGTGATGGACGATGAGCTCTTTGCTTGGGAAGACGTGAAGTCGTCGACCAGCACCAACTCTCCCTCAATGATGTGGAATGGCTGCTACGGCGCAATCGCTGCCTGCAACGCCGCTCTCGAGGCTGCCGACAATCTTGAGAAGGAAGATCTCTCGACCGACGACCGTGCCAAACTGAAGGCCGTGCGCGGTGAGGCTCTTGTGAGCCGCGCCTACCACCACTTTATCCTGGCCAACATCTTCTGTATGCCTTACCGCGGCCAGGAAGCCAGCGATACCATCGTGGGCATCCCCTACATCACCAAGCCTGAGACTCAGCTCGACGTGAAGTATAACCGTGGCACTCTCAAGCAGGACTATGACAGCATCGAGAGAGACCTCCTTGCCGGTATTCCGCTCATCAACGACAACTACTATGATGTGCCCAAATACCACTTCAACAAGCAGGCCGCCTATGCGTTTGCCGCACGCTACTACCTCTTCAAGCGTGAGTATCCCAAGGTGGTGCAGTATGCCGACTCGGCTTTCGCCGGTCAGGACCCCAACACTCTGATGTCCGACATCTGGTCGCAGACCAGCTTCTATTATATCCGCGACATCGCGCTCTACTACACACGCATTGCGCGCCCCAACAACTTCCTGCTCTTCGCCACCTATTCGCAGTGGCCTCGTCGCTTGAGCAGCAGCTACCGCTACACTTGCAACCGCGATGCCAAGCGTGCCACTATCCAAGGCCCCGGCCCGAGCTGGAAGGACAATAAGTTCACCAACTCATCCACCAAGGAGACTTTCGCTATGAACTCTTGCTTCCGTGGAGTGCTCGGATCGAGCGGCGGCTCGGAATACGGCGCATACTTTGCAGGTGCTGCCGGCGAGCAATTTGAGTACACCGACAAGACTGCCGGTATCGGCTACACCCACAATGTGCGTGCCGAGTTCACCGCCGAGGAGACCATCCTCTGCCGTGCCGAGGCCAAGCTCTTCATGGGCGACATCGAGGGCTGCTTCGAAGACCTCAAGGTGTGGGACGACGCCCGTCAGAACAACACCGACAAGGGCTCTTCAAGCATGAAGCCGCTCACCCGCGCGCTCATCGAAAGCTTCTACAACCGCGACTATAATCCAGGCTATGGCATCATGAAAGACGTTCACGTCGATGAGGTGTGCCCCAGCGGCCAGTATCAGGTGACAGCAGCAATTGAGCCTTATCTGCAGTGCGTGCTCCACTATCGCCGCATCCAGAATGTGCACAATGGTATGCGCTGGTTCGACATCAAGCGTATGGGTCTGTCGATTTCTCACAAGATTGGCACCTATGGCACTAAGACGCTTCAGACTCTCGACTCGCGCTATGCAATCCAGATTCCTACCGAGGTGCTTTCTACAGGATTCACGCCCAACCCGCGCTATAACAACGACGAATATTCAAAGGCTAACATCCTCTCGAAGGCAAAGGGTAAGAGCGCTGCCGACAAACCGTCAATCAAGGCAGAATTGGTTCCTTCTTACAAATAACTCTAATATTTGGATTCAAAGATGAAGAAATTCTTTAAAATATCATATGCAGCTCCCGTGCTGCTCGCAGCATCGGCAGCGTTGTCGCTCGCTTCGTGCAGCGACGACAAGTTCTCCGAAACCATTTTCCCCGATCCTGAAACCACTGTCGACAGCACTCTGGTGACTTATAAGTTCGACAAATGGCTGGAACAGAACTTCCTTGAGCCTTACAATGTGCAAGTGCAGTACAAACTCAAGGACATCAGCACCAATATGACCTACAACCTGGTGCCGGCCTCTCTGAGTCAGAGTCAGGATTTGGCTCTTCTCTCAAAGTACTTGTGGTTTGACGTGTATTCTAAAATCGTGGGCGATGATTTCTTGAAGCAGTATTGCCCCCGCATCCTTGCCTTCGTGGGCTCGGCTGCAATCAACCCGCAGAGCCACAATGAGACCGTGGGTCTGGCCGAGGGCGGCGTTAAGATCTCGCTTTTCAAGGTCAACAACCTTGACGTTAGCAACATCTCTGCACTCAGCGACCTGTATCTGCAGACCATGCACCACGAGTTCACCCACATTCTGCACCAGGCCAAGAGCTATCCTACTGAGTTCAACACCATCAGTGTGGGCAAGTATGACGCTCAAAACTGGCAGGACCGTAATGCAGGTGTCTGCGCATCGCTCGGTTTCACCACTCCTTATGCCAGCTCTGCTTTCCGTGAAGACGTGGCCGAGACTGTAGCCAACTACATCACTCTGACCGATGCCGAGTGGGCCCGCCTGCTCGAGCTTGCCGGCCGTGGATGGGCATCTAACAAGGTAGAGGGCGCTCAAGAGGCCACCTACTATTGCTACTACTACTATCCCGACAACAATCCCGATCGCACGCTCAACTATTGCAATGAGCGCGACGTGTTCACTGAGACCGACTCAACCGGCGCAGTGCAGAAGTACTACAAGATGGAGACCGACAGCGAGGGCAACCGCATCAAGGTTTATGATGTGGAAGACAACGACGGCATCGACGGCGTTGAAGCCATCAACCGCAAAGTCTCGCTCTTGCGCAACTGGCTTAAAGATACATTTGGCGTTGACTTGGATGCAATCCGCGAAGAGGTGCAGTATCGCATGCAGCATGTCGATATCACCGAGCTCCGCAAGCAAATCGACAACGTAAAATAAAATCCTAACTGCTTAATTTCTACAACAAGATGAAAATGAAATTCAATATATCTTTGGCTTTACTGCTCGGTATGGGCATTACGCTCACATCTTGCTTTAAAAACGACGAAGCCGATGTCTTCGACCAGACTGCAAGCGAGCGCCTTGAGCAGGCCAAGAAGGATTATACCAACATCCTCACCAGCAATGGCGGCAAGTGGGAGCTTCAGTATTTTGCCAACTCATCTGAGGAAGGCTACGACTACTTGCTCACCTTCAGCAAAGACGGCACAGTGCAAATCAGCGGATACAACAAATGGATTGGTGAGTCGAAATCGGGTGTAGAGAGCAACACCTATGGCACCGACAAATCGTTGTGGGAAATCATCACCGACAATGGTCCGGTGCTCTCGCTCAACACTTTCAACAGTGTGTTCCACATCTTTGCTGACCCCAACGACATCGGCTCAACCTCAACCAACGAGGCTGGTCGTGGCCACGAGGGCGATTATGAGTTCGACCTCATGAAGTATTCTGGCGACACTCTTTACCTCGAAGGCAAAAAGCATGGCTTGAGCATGATTATGACTCGCGTTGACCAGGGCGTGCAGGACGAGACATTCCTCAACGAGGTGATGGAACTCAAGGACAACCTTTTCAGCCCTAAGATTCCGCGCATCTACCTCACCCTTGCCAGCGGTCAGCGATATGTGGTGAGCGGCGGCTCTGATGGCATCATCAGCTACTTCCCCGAAGGCACCGACTCAATCGTTACCACCGAGTCGGCCAACTGCATCGTTTCTCACGACGGTATCTCGTTCCTCGAGGGACTGAAAGTTGACGGCAACCAAAAGATTCAGCGCTTTGTGCGCCAGGACGACGGCTCGCTGCTTTGCACCGACGATGGCAAGGCCACCATCAGTGCCGGACCGCTTGTGGGCGTGTTCACCAACCAGTCGCTCTCTTGGACTGTCAATGGCAGCTACTGCACCGGTAAGTATTTAGAGCTTTACAATAAATTAAGCGACCAAATCAGTGCAACCAAGGTGTTCACACTGTCGTCGGTACGTTTCATTTACCTCAATAGCGTAAAGTATCCCTACAAGCGTTATGGCATAGAGATTGCCATAAAGAGAAAGGCCCAAAGTGCCACATCACGCCCGTTCTTCTTCATCAACCCTGTTGTGGGTAGCGATGGCACGCTTTCTTACACCGATTTCGAAGTGTCTACTATCGAGAGCACCTCTGCTTTCTGCAAGGCTTATCCCGCAATCCAGGAGTTTGCCGAGGCCGTAGCAGCCGATAAGTTTGAGTTCTCGTCATATTCTGCTCTTTCTCCCACATCGATGGTACTGAAGAGCACCAACAATGGCGACGACAGCATTATGATTGCACTTTAAAGCCGGCACTCTTGAAAAAGTCAATTTATGCATCGGGCGGTCAACGCCATTGCCGCCCAATGCATTTATAAAAAAATAAAATTGCAAGCAAATAATAGTTTTCAAGGCGAACCAATTTTAAGTATATTTTTTCTTTAAAATCCTACAATTATGAACAAAAGTTTACTTTTCACAGTGGCTTTGCTCTCTGTAGCAGGAGCAAGCGCACAACAGCGAGTAAGTGAGCAAATGAAGCAGGTTGTTCCTTTCACCGCCCCTGCTCACAATCTTCTCAGTGAGCCTTTGGCAGTGGAGGTTGCCCAAGTTGCAACTGCACAAGACCTCAAGGAAGCCAACGTCTCTAAGGCAGCAGCCAACGTGGTGGCTTCTTATCGCCGTCCTGCCGGCTGCTTCTGGCATTCAATGACTCAGTCTGGTAGCGGTTTCTATTTCCCTCTGTGGGTTACCCATCCTTTTGTTGAGACCACTTTTGTCAACACCACCTCAGCTTCAGCTGATCCCACCTACAACTGGACCGTTCAGCTCTATGATCGTTCTTCTAAGAGCTATCAATGGTATTCATCTTCGGCAAAAGACGTGGTTATCGAGCAAATCCGTGGCGAAATGGATACAGTGCCTTCGCTCACTGCTAAGGTTGGCGACGTGTCTGACACATATTCAGTTTATGGCTATCGTTGGACTTCTGGCTCAATCACAGCCACATATCCTGCCTACATCCTCTCGAATAACTCTACCTATGGCTACTTCACATCTCTCACAAGCCCTCTGCTCGTGACATCGCACTATGCCGGTGCTTCTACCACTTCTAGCTACTCTTGGACTTACTATACTGGTGCTAAAGATGTAGACGGCACTACCGGTAAATGGTTTGGCCGCAACGGTTCTGGCTACAACCTGCTCGGTGCTGCATTTGAGAAACCTGAGCACCCCTATGTGCTCAACAAGGTTTATGGTAAGGTTAGCCTCCTCAAGGTTAAGTCGGGCAAAACTGCCACTCTCACCGCTAAGGTTTACAAGCTCGATGAGCTCAAGCAGTATGACACAGTTGCTGTGAGATACTCTACCGATGAAATCGCAAAACTTGAGGAGAACCTCATTGCCAGCGGTACTTGCACCGTTGACGAGAACACTGCCGAGAACACCGTGCTTGAGTTCCCGCTCTCTACTGAGATCGAGGGTATCCCCATGGAGGTGACTCCCGAAATCGATTCTCCGATTCTCGTTTGCATCACTGGTTACAACGATGACAACATCAGCGACATCACATTCACCATCACTAGCGACAAGACCAATGAAGGTCATGGCGAGGTTTGCTACATCGGTGCTGCAGAGGGTTCAGTTCCTACCGCTATCTATGGTCTGCACAACTTCTTCAAGAGCGGTGCCGACATGTACAACGGTATGTCAATCCTCCTCGACATCGAGACTCCGTTTATCGTTTACAACTACTCAACTGAGACTGGCGAGACCACATTCCCCGCTGCTGGCGGTTCTAAGTCGGTAGAGGTTTACTCTCAGAAGGTTTCTGAAGACTGGAACGTAACTCTCGAGGATGGTAGCGATCTTCCCGATTGGCTCGAGGTATCTCTTGCCGATGGCCAGGGCGACAACGAAGGCGTGGTAACAGCTACTTTCAAGGCTGCTGCTTATCCTTCAACTCAGGCTGGTGGCCGCCGTGCCGACGTTAAGCTCGGCTTCCCCGGCGCACACCTCACCTACATCGTTCGTCAGAACGACCAGAGCGGCGTTGCCGACGTGGTTGTTGAAGGCGTTCAGGCTTACATCGCCAACGGTAACATCTACGTTAACGTTAAGGGTGGCGAGAAGGCCGGTGAACTCAACGTTTACAGCGTGGCTGGCCAGCTCGTGAAGACTGCTCAGCTCAGCCAGGGCACCAACATCATTCCTGCCGAGGATCTTGCCAAGGGTGCTTACCTGCTGCAATACAACGGCAACACTGTTAAGGTGGTTAAATAATCAGCATTAACTGAGTTGCAAAATGAAAATTAAAGTTTTGAACTAAAGCAGTTTCTTAACATATTATTTTTCGGTTCGGGGTGACTGTTGATAGCCATCCCGAATTTTTTTTGCCCATTTGCAAAGCCATCCCCGCAGCTTTTGCCTGGCTACTTTGTGCTGTTATTGTCAGGTTTTCGCTATCTTTGCACCATAGGCAAGCAACAATGCTTTCAAAAAAAATACGGTCAAGTCTAGAAAATGAAAAGTGTAAATTTCACATCTGAGCAAAAAGCGGCAATCGTGAGCGTGTTGATTGAAATGGTCAACATCGATGGTGCTGTAGCCTATGAGGAGCTCGTGCGCCAAAATTTCATCTACTATCAGCTCAAAATCGATGACGACATCTTTGAGCTAGGACGCAGCCTCAAGTATGACTATGCCGTGAAAATGATTGCCCAGATGGCCGACGACCAGAAAATGTCGGTCGCAAAGCTTCTTGTCGACGTTATTGATGCCGACAATGAGGTGAATGAAGCAGAGTTGTCGCTCCTCAACGACTTTTGTGCCCGCACGGGCATTGAAAAAATCCTCGGCTAACCATAGCCGGTGCAGATTGCAAACTTCTCTGAATATCGGTAAATCTCCATATATCCACTGTCTATTATCGTGCCTGGCACTATTCTTTATGGTTATTTTGGTTATTTTGCATTAACATTGTGAATGTTTTAGCTTGAAAAATGGCCAATCAGTTATCATCGTATGGGAAAATGTGTTAATTTTGCAGTCCCGATTTTTTTTTCACATATATATTTCTAATTTATGAACAAATTCTTACTCACTTTGGCCTCGCTGGCCCTCACCGCGGGAGCGAGCGCTCAAACTGTCTACCAGACCGACTTCTCTACCGAAGACGAGTTCAAGAAATGGACAGTGATTGATGCCAATGGCGACGGCACTACCTGGAAGTTCGACACTGGCGGTTCGCAGTCGCATGTGTTTTATACCTATTCTTCGAGCAATCAAGCCAACGACTGGCTCATTTCGCCCGAGCTTACAGCAGCCAAGACCGGCAAGGTGATGGTCAACTACACCACCTATGGTACCAGTTATGGCGAAAAGATGGTGGTGTATACCGGCAACTCTACCGACACCACAGCCTGGACACAGCGTGCAAGCTACGACAAGATTCTGGGGCAGCGCACCACCGACTATTTCTTCCTCGATGTGAAGGAGGGCGAGAAATTCCGTGTGGCTTTCCGCTGCATAAGTCCTGCCGACACATGGCGCTTCTATATGTGTGCGTTCAACGTTAAGCACATCAACAAGGCCGTCGACCTCAAGGTCGACACCATTGCCTCGCCCACGTCGGGCTTCGGCTTGAGCAATGCCGAGACGGTTAAGGTGCGTGTGGCAAACTCAGGCTCTGAGGCCTCGAGCAACTTCAAGGTTGCCTTCTCGGTCGATGGTGGCACTCCTGTGGTTGAGAGTCCCAATGCTGCTTTAGCTGCGGGTGAATCGCTGGAATACACCTTCACCGCCAAAGCCGACCTCTCGACCCAGCGCCATAACTACACTGTCAAGGCTTGGGCAATCGATGCCGACGATATCAACAACGACAACGATACCTGCACCGTGAAAGTGCGTTGCAGCGGTGCTGCCGTTCCGCCTTACACTCAAGGCTTCGAGGCAAGCGATGACACCGACGATATCAAGTTTTTCAATCTTAACAACGACGACGGCGACTGGGAGGTTTACCGCTCGGCGTGGTATAACTTCGCACGCACTGGCTATGGCTGCCTTGCCTACAACTACAACAAGGAAAATCAGGCCAACGACTGGGCAATTCTCGACCCCATCAAGGTGGAGGCCGGCAGCTACATTTTGCGCTACTGGTACTCGGGAAGTGATGGCCACACCGAGAAGCTTGGCGTGTATTGGGGCACTGCCTGCACCCCCGACAGCATGACCAACAATATTGAAGACAAGGTGGTCACTAAGGGCGAGTATCAAGAGTCGTTCAAGGTGATAACATTTGACAAGCCTCAAATCGTGTATCTCGGTTTCTACTGCTACAGCGACAAGGACGAGAACTGGCTCACCGTCGACGACGTGCAGTTCTACAAGGCTTCGAGCGAGGCCGTGGACTTGGTGGCAAGCGCAATCAGCAAACCGTATGACTACGTGCGCACCCCCAACAATAAGAATGTGGACTTCGAAATCCAGAACGTGGGTATCAAGGACGCAAGCGGCAAGGTGGTTGTCTATGTCGACAGTGTCCAGAAGGCCGATGTGACTCTTGAGGTGAAGGCCGGTGAAATCAAGAACCTTACTGCCAACGGTGTGCTCAACGGTCTCTCTGTGGGCAAGCACAACGTGAAGGTGACCATTGTGAGTGACGACGACAACCAGCCCGACAACAACTCGGTGTCGAAAGACATCGTGGTGCTGGGTGAGCCGTTCATGTACTATGATTTCGAAGACGGCAAGGTACCTTCCGACTTCACTTTCTACGTTCGTGACAAGGGCACAATCAATAAGAATGCCGGCGATGAGTTCAACCAGTATGGCTGGGGCATATTCAACCTCGAGAAGCACGACATGCTTGGCGAGTATCTGCTTGCCGGCACAAGCTGGATCGACAGTGTGTCGTCGGTCGACCGCTGGGTGGTTCTTCCGCGCATCACAGTCAACAGCGAAGACACTTACCTCGTTTGGGATGCCAACTCGTTCAATCAGCTCTATCTCGAGACTTACCGCGTGAAGGTGTCCGACGGCTCGGGCGACCCTGCCGACTACTGGTATACCACCGAGACCGAGGTGAAGGGTGAGAGCATCACACCCAAGACCCGCGGAATAAGCCTCTCGAAATATAAGGGCAAAGACATCTATATTGGCTTCAACTTGCTTAGCACCACCGGCGAGGCTCTGTGTCTCGACAACATTGGCGTGTATGGCAGTGCTCAATACACTGGTGTAACCGACGTCAACAAGGACAAGAACACTGGCTTCATCGTTATCGACAACAACTATGTCAGCGCCACCAATGCCGCAGCAATCACTGTGGTTGATATGAGTGGCCGCACAGTGGCCAGCGCCAAGGCTGAGAAAGCCAGCATCTCGGGCGTTCAGGCTGGTGTCTACGTTGCAGTTGTAAAGTATGCCGATGGCACTTCACGCTCAACCAAATTCGTCAAGAAGTAACCTACTTGGCTTGCTCTGAATGAGCAGCCCACAACACATAAAGGCCGGCATTGCCACAAGCGCAGTGCCGGCTTTTTATTATGCCTCTACGGGAAAGTCTTGAGTGCTTGCGTCACAGCCGAAAAAGTATATAATTGCCATATTTTAAGACTGAAAATGCAGGAAACCCATGCGGAAAAACCACGCTTCGCGCTCACGCCAATATTCCGTGCAATGAGAAAACGGCTCGGTCTTTACGAATAGCGTTGTTCCTTACCGAGGCACCTCGCCATAAAGCCTCTTTTCAACCCATCATCCTGCGATAGTTGATTTGGGTGATGCATTGTGATGCATTGACGTAGTCTGGAAGAATCCATGCGGATTCTTGTGGCCAGCTCAAGTCTGCGGAAATGCGGCGGGTGGAAACAGTAGCGGAGCGCAACTCCATTGTGGTGAGAGTTGCGCTCCGCTTATCGCTTAAGGCTCGATTAGAGAGTGTGCCGCGCTATTCCTTGTGGAATGGTGGGGGAGTGGTGGCCGTTTCATCAGGCGTCTCGGCTTCATCATTGCCGCCGGTGTCGCCTGGCTTTTCGGCGTCGGTGTTGCCACCGTTGGCATTGTCACTCTCGTTGTTGTCCTCCTCCTTATCGTTGTCTTTGTCGTCTTGCTTCATTATTTCTTCGGTGCGCGATTTCCACGGGCGTTTGCCGAATATGTTTTCAGCGTCTTCGGTGTAGATCACCTCGCGGGTGAGCAGCAGTTCGGCAAGGTCGTGGTGGCCGTCGGCATGCTGGTCAAGTATTTCGCGGGCGCGCTTGTATTGCTCGTCGATTATCTCCTGCACGGCTGCGTCAATCACCTTGGCATTCTCGTCGCTGTAAGGCTTGGTGAAACCATAGGCTTGACCCGATGAGTCGTAATACGACAGGTTGGGCAGCTTGTTGCTCATTCCGTAATAGGTGACAATGGCGTATGCCATCTTTGTGGCACGCTCAAGGTCGTTAAGCGCACCGGTGCTGATGTAGCCCAGCACTTTCTCCTCGGCCACACGTCCGGCGAGCAGCGAGCATATTTTGTCGAGCAGGGCCTGCTTGGGCACTATCTGGCGCTCTTCGGGCAGATACCATGCTGCGCCCAGGGCCTTGCCTCGCGGCACAATGGTCACTTTGATGATTGGGTCGGCATATTTCAAGTGCCAGCTCACTGTGGCGTGTCCGGCCTCGTGCACGGCTATTGAGCGGCGCTCATCTTCGGTCATCACCTTCGACCGCTTCTCCAGTCCGCCCACGATGCGGTCTACGGCATCGTTGAAGTCTTGCCGCTGCACGGCCTTCTTGTTGCGGCGTGCGGCTATCAGTGCGGCCTCGTTGCACACGTTGGCAATGTCGGCTCCCGAGAATCCGGGGGTCTGTCGTGCCAGCAACTCCAGGTCCACGCTGCCATCGAGCTTCACTTTGCGCAAGTGCACGTTGAAAATCTCTTTGCGGTCGTTGATTTCGGGCAGGTCGACGTAGATTTGGCGGTCGAAACGTCCGGCACGCAGCAGCGCCTTGTCGAGGATGTCGGCTCGGTTGGTGGCTGCAAGCACTATCACGCCTGAGTTTGTGCCGAAGCCGTCCATCTCGGTCAGCAACTGGTTAAGTGTGTTCTCTCGCTCGTCGTTCGACCCCATGTTGGGGTTTTTGCCGCGGGCACGGCCCACAGCGTCAATCTCGTCGATAAACACGATGCACGGGGCTTTCTCTTTGGCTTGGCGGAAGAGGTCGCGCACTCGCGATGCTCCCACGCCCACAAACATCTCCACAAAGTCTGATCCGCTCATCGAGAAAAACGGCACGTTGGCTTCGCCTGCCACTGCTTTTGCCAGCAGGGTTTTACCTGTTCCCGGAGGGCCAACAAGCAGTGCGCCCTTGGGAATTTTGCCGCCCAGATTGGTGTAGCGCTGCGGATTTTTCAGGAAGTCAACAATTTCTGCCACTTCTTGCTTGGGCTCGGCAAGGCCTGCCACGTCTTTGAATGTCACTTTGTCGCTGTTGTCGCGGTCAAACAGCTTGGCTTTCGATTTGCCCACGCTGAACACACCGCCGCCGCCGCTGCCGTTGCCCGACATGCGCCCCATAAAGAAGAACCAGAAGATGATGAGCAGCACTATCGGACCGAACGACCACAGCAGCGACGAGTAGTCGCTGGCCTTGGTGTAGGTCACGTTGCCGCGAAACACTCCGCTCTGGTTCCACTGTGCCACTTTGTCGGCAAGTTTGTCGGTCGATGGCACTGTGGTGCGCACCTTCTTCTGCAGTTGCCCGTTGGCCATGCCGGGGGTACCCTTGCTCATGCTTTTGGCCATGGCGTCGGTGAGAGTGGCTTGGGCTTCTTGTGTGTTGGTATACACCTCAATGCTCTTGAAGCCGCCTTTCTCGCCCAAGGCGCAGAATTCGGTATAGCTCATTTCGTTTGATCCCGAGCCGTTGTCGTTGTAGAAATAGATGCAAAGGAGCAAGGCGAAAATGATGGCATACATCCATGTGATGTTGAACCGCGGCCCCTTGCCTTTGCTATTCTTGTTGAATGATGAACTCATCTAATAGTGGGTTAAATTATTAAAAAAAAACTGCATGTGTCGCTTTAGTGCGGCCCTGTGTCACTAATCTTCGTCGGGCAGGTGCTCGATTTTAGCGTCGTTCCACAATTCCTCGAGCTTGTAGCGCTCGCGGTATTCGGGCAAGAATATATGTGCATAAATCGTGCCAAAGTCAATCACTATCCATTCCGAGTTGCGATAGCCGTCGTAATTGAACGGACGGGTGCCCAGTTGCTTTTCCACGGTCTCGCGAATGCTGTCGGCAATGGCGTCCACATGCATGCTGCTTGTTCCGGTGCAAATCACGAATCCCTGTGTGGTGGCATATTCCTTGCCGCTCATGTCCACCAGGGTTATGTCTTTTCCCTTACGGTCTCTTATTCCGTCTACTATACTCTTTACTAATTCGTTTGTCTCTGTCATTATTAATTGATTGTGCGAAATGTGTTTTATTGTGTGGCAAAGATACGCTTTTACGCCCAAATGCGCCAATTTGCACCACACTTTCGGTAAAACGGGCTGTGCTGTACTGCTCGTGTGCAGAAATGCGACAGTGTCAGCTTTTGCTTATTGACTTGAATGTCGAAAACGTAGTCGCAGTTTATGATGAGTTTTCTGTCAATTCGCACAAAGCGCTCGTCGCCAGGCTCCACAGTGTTCATTATCAAATAAACGATTTGGCCCAGCTGCATCGACACCACACTCGACTCGCCGTTGGCAAGGTGCAGCGTGGAATAGTTGCCGTCGGCCTCGATATACACCACCGTGTCGCTTGGCACGCGCAGCAATTCGTAGGCCGTTGAGAATGTTAGACATCGGTCCATAGACTTCATGATTCGTAGGTTACGCAAATTTAATATATTTTCATCACTTGGCAAAAAGCGTGCCAGCACCCACGGCGCGCGGCTTTCCCGGCGTAGGGAGTGGGGGAGGCAAGGTGCGCTTCTTGTTGGAATCTGCTACTGGAATCTGCTAATGAAAATTATTTGGCAAAAAATGCAATTCCACTCACCGCATTCCGAATCATTTTATTACCTTTGCACGCAATGCCCCATAGTAATTGCTGCACCGGGCATGCAATGTCAGCAAATTAATGAATTGTTTAAATCTAAATAACTAGCAATGGAAGTTAAAGGAAAAATCATCGTGAAACTGCCTCAGGTAAGTGGCACATCAAAGAGCGGCAACGCTTGGAGCAAGCAGGAATATGTGCTTGAGACTCAAGAGACTTATCCCAAGAAGATATTCTTCAGTTTCTTCGGTGAGCGCGCCAATCAATATCCCCTCGAAGTGGGGCAGACCGTTAACCTTAGTTTTGATGTCGACAGCCATGAATACAACGGCCGTTGGTTTACAAATATCAACGGATGGAAAGCCGAGGTTGTCAACGAGACCGCTCCCGCTCAGGCTGGTCCGGTGCCATCGGTCGACAATGCCTCGTTTGCACCAGACGCTGTGTTCAACCCGCAGCCCGAGGCCGGTGCTTCGTCAACCGACGATCTGCCGTTCTGATTCCCGCCCGAGTCCCGTGTCCGCCGCGCATTTGGCGGTCAACACATAGAAAACAACAACAGCCCGCTGGCCATGTGCCTATGCGGGCTGTTGTTATGTTTTTGTTTGATATGTTGGCTAGCGTCGCTCGGCAATTCTCGGCCTCGTGCGGCAGCCGCTTGGTGTTTACTCCGTTCTAGGTTATCCTTTGATGCTGTTTAATGCCTTTTGCAGGCTCTGCAGCTCCGCCTTCACGTGGCGCAGCTTCTCCACCACCTCAAAGCGCTTGTCCACGCCGTCGCGGTTGCGCCTTATCTCGTCTTGGGCGGCATTCAGCTTCAATCCCTTGTCTTTCACAAGGTAGTAAATCATTTTTATGGTCTCTATGTCCTTGGGGGTGTATAGCCTCACGTTTTTTGCGTTGCGCTTGGGCTTGATTATTGTGAATTCCTTTTCCCAAAAGCGCAGGGTAGAGGCGGGCACTCCAAGCACCTCGGCCACATCGCCTATCCGGTAATACATCTTATCCAATTTATCCATTGGGCTCTCCTCCTGTTTCGGTCGTCGGGGCTGCAAAGCCCGCTTTAGCGCTTTTTATAGCGTCTGTTTTGCATAAATAACTCAAAAAAAGTAACTTTGCTGAATATTTCTTGTAAAGTTAAACGTTTTGTTCGACTTGCACAATATCTGAATCAGGAAATTTAAATTATTTATTTTTAAATATGCTAACAGCTAAGGAAATACGCGATTCGTTCAAGCATTTCTATGAGAGCAAGGGGCACCACATTGTGCCTTCGGCTCCTATGGTAATCAAGGACGACCCGACATTGATGTTCACCAATGCGGGCATGAATCAGTTCAAAGACATCATTCTAGGTAACAAGACTCCCAAATGGCGCCGCTGCGCCGACTCGCAGAAGTGCTTGCGGGTGAGCGGCAAGCACAACGACCTCGAGGAAGTGGGACACGACACATATCACCACACAATGTTCGAGATGTTGGGTAACTGGTCGTTTGGCGACTATTTCAAGCATGAAGCCATCGATTTCGCATGGGAGTTCCTTGTCGACGTGATGCACATCGACCCCAAGAACCTTTATGCCACTGTCTTTGAGGGCTATGAGCCTGAAGGTCTTTCGCGTGACGACGAGGCTGCGGGCTATTGGACGGCTCACTTGCCCCAAGACCACATAATCAACGGTAACCGCCACGACAACTTCTGGGAAATGGGTGATACTGGCCCTTGTGGCCCGTGCTCTGAAATCCATATCGACCTCCGCCCCGACGAGGAGAAGGCTAAGGTGCCCGGAGCTGAGCTTGTCAACAAGGACAACCCGCTTGTGATTGAAATTTGGAACCTGGTGTTCATGCAATACAACCGCAAGGCCGACGGCTCTCTTGAGCCTCTGCCGGCCCGCGTGATCGACACCGGCCTCGGTTTCGAGCGTCTGTGTATGGTGATGCAGGGCAAGCGTTCTAACTATGATACCGACGTGTTTCAGCCGCTCATCAGCAAGATTGGCGAAATTGCCGGCAAACGCTACGGCGTGGATGCCGATGTTGACGTGGCCATGCGCGTGATTGCCGACCATGTGCGCACTATCGCCTTCTCGGTGGCCGATGGGCAGCTGCCTAGCAACGCCAAGGCTGGTTATGTGATTCGCCGCATCTTGCGCCGTGCCGTGCGCTACGGCTACACGTTCCTCGGTCTTAAGGAGGCGTTTATGTACCGCCTTATCGACACTCTCATCGAGTCGATGGGCGATGCCTATCCCGAAATAAAGGTTCAGGCCGACCTAATAAAGCACGTCACCAAGCAGGAAGAGGATGCCTTTTTGCGCACTCTGGCCACTGGCATCAAGCTTATCGACAACATAGTGGAAAAAGCTAAGGCCGATGGCGTAAAGGAAATCGACGGAAAGGAGGCTTTTGTGCTCTACGACACCTATGGATTCCCGCTCGACCTCACCGAACTGATTCTCAAGGAAAACGGCATGACGGTCAACATTGCTCAGTTTGATGCCGAGATGGCTAAGCAGAAGGAGCGTGCCCGCAATGCCGCTTCGGTTGAGACTGGCGACTGGGTAGAGCTTCACGAAGGCACCACCGAGTTTGTGGGCTACGACCTCACTGAATGTGACACCGATATTCTTCGTTATCGCAAGGTGAAGCAAAAAAACAGCACCTACTATCAGCTTGTGCTCTCGCGCACTCCGTTCTATGCCGAAATGGGCGGACAAGTGGGCGACAAGGGTGTGCTCGTTTGTGGCGACGAGAAAATCGAGATTGTCGACACTAAGCGCGAAAACAACTTGCCTGTGCACATCGCAAAGAAAATTCCGGCCGACATTACCGAGACCTTCCATGCCGTGATTGATGTGGAGGCTCGTCGGGCCATATCGTGCAACCACACTGCAACCCACCTCATCCACGCTGCTTTGCGCAAGGTACTGGGCGACCATGTGGCTCAAAAGGGCTCTTATGTCGATGCCAAGATGTTGCGCTTCGACTTCTCGCACTTCCAGAAGGTCACTCCCGAGGAGCTTCGCGAGGTGGAGCATGTGGCAAACGCAATGGTGCGTCAGGCAATTCAGCTCGAGGAGCATCGCAATATGCCCATCGAGCAGGCTAAGGCTCTTGGTGCAATGGCTTTGTTTGGCGAGAAATACGGCGATTCGGTGCGCGTGGTCAAGTATGGCGACTCTGTAGAGCTTTGCGGTGGCACGCATGTGCCCAACACCGGCAACATCGGTATGGTCAAGATTCTTTCCGAAAGCTCAATTGCAGCGGGCATACGCCGCATCGAGGCCATCACCGGCTATGAGGTGGAGTCGGCTCTCAATAAGCTCGAGGATGTCCTCAATGGCATTAAGCACTTGTTCAACAATGCTCCCGATGCTGTGGCTGCTGTCAGAAAGTCGATTGACGACAATGCCTCCCTCCGCAAGCAGGTCGATGGTTTCGTCAAGGCCCGCATTCAGTCGGTCAAGGATGAGATTCTCAAAAGCGCCGAAGTGGTGGGCGACGTGCATGTGGCTAAGTTGCACGGGTCTGTCCTTGCCGATGTGGTGAAGGGCATTGCATTTGCAATTAAGGCCGATGCCGTGGAAAAAACTGTTTTCCTCGCCGCTACTCACGATAATGGTAAGCCTATGCTCACGGTCATGATAAGCGACGACCTTGTCAAGGATGGCCTGAATGCAGGCAAGATTGTGCGCGAAGCTGCCAAGCTCATCCAGGGCGGTGGTGGCGGTCAGCCGCATTTTGCCCAGGCTGGCGGACGCAATGCCGATGGCTTGAGTGCTGCTCTCGACAAGATGCGTGAGCTTCTCGACATTCATTGATATATATAATGTAATATAAACAATCTCATCAAGCAGGCCCGGCTGTCAGTCAGTTTGGGCCTGCTTGTTGTTTATTTGGTGCTGATTCTTGAAAAAAGGCTCGCTTTCGTGCGTCTTTTGGGGTTGCTCCTCCAGGTGCTGTTTTGGGGCAAAAATGAGCCGAAATATGTTGTTCAACATAAAAAATCAACTTTTTTTACTGCAATATCAAAAAGCGGATTGTAACTTGATGCACTCGTTTTGATTTGTTCCCGTCCCGTTTGTCTCGTTTGATGCTGCTTGATTGAAAGTGAAACGTGCGATTGTGGTTACGATAAGTAGTTTTTGGCCCGTTTTTGGTCCTTGAAAAAATGTTTGTGAAAAGTTTGGCGGTTCGGAAAAAAGCCGTACCTTTGCATCGCTTTTGAAAATCAAGGGCACGAGAT